>URFH01000025.1 GCA_900547155.1 uncultured bacterium
TTTATTTTGTTACAAATCGTTACATCGATTATTGTTCTAATAATAAACCCATCCCCGAAAACGCACAAAACAAAGGAATTTTTCATACATCAGAATTATTTTTAAACTTCCACATGTCAATAGCAGAATCTACAAATTTACAATTTTAACAAACTGCAATGGTTTTATACAAAAAATTGATTGACTACCATTTTCTGAGGATGATAAATCTATATTTTTTGCTTTGCCTTTTGTTTATTCAGCCTATTTACCATAATCTCTCTAATTGTCGCCTTTAGAGTATCAATTTTGCCTTCACAAACAATAATTTTGTTCCAGAAATAATTCAGTTTTGTTTGCGGCATTCTCGTTTTGACATTTTTATGCAAGTCATATAAGTCACACTCCAGCCTTGCAATAGCAGCTTTGAGGTCGGAAATTTCTTTCTTTTCTTTAGCCGTCAGGCGCAAAATCACACCGCTGTATTCACTTAAAGGTTTAAGATTTCGCCCTTTGGCGAGCTGGGTTGAAGTTGTACTATTTATCAATTTTGTTTTCAATTTGTCCGCCTTTCGGCTGTATTAAAACTCGTAAATATTATTTTTTGACATTTTTAATTTATCAAAAAAAGACGGGATTTTACTCCCGCCAAAACAAATTAACTACACAGCCAAATCAGACTGCGCTCTAACAATATTATGGCTCTCTTTTACTCTAAAAAAAGCGATTCCAAGTGTTAGAATTCCCAGACGTCCAAAAAACATGGTAAATGTAAGAATAATTTTGCCAATCGTACTTAAATCCGCTGTAATTCCCAAACTTAGCCCAACAGTTCCGAGTGCGGAGGCAGTTTCAAAAAATAGCTCCATAAATGAGTGAGAATCAAAAATACACATTAACAGAGTACTGAGAAAAAGGAGAAACATGTATCCGGTCGCTGCTGCGGCGGCTGTCATTACCCTGTTAGGGGGAATAACTCTGTTCAAAAATGTTATGCGTTCAGGGTGCCCCTGGATTACACTGGAAATTATACCGAGAATAGCAGAAACTGAGGTTGTTTTTAGCCCGCCGCCGGTTCCTGAGGGCGATGCGCCGATAATCATTGCAAAAATCAGCACAAGAAGCGAAGCATCAGGCAATTTTGACAAATCAACACTGTTAAATCCTGATGTTGTTGAAGCAGCCATCACCTGAAAAAGCGCCTGGAGAAGCCCGGAGCCGGAATCAAAAATATAAATAGCAGTGCCCAAAATTGCAATAAGAGCAGTTATAATTAGAATTATTTTAGATGTGAAAGTTATTTCACGGCTTTTTCCCGTAACTCTTCTATACACATCGACAGGGACAATAAACCCGATTGCACCTGAATAACACAAAAAGATAATTGTAAGATTTATAAAAATATCATCCTGAAATCGGATAAAACTATCGCCATAAATACTAAAACCTGCTGTAGAAAAAGCCGAAACAGAATGAAAAAGCCCTGACCACAAAGGATTTTCAATACCAAGCGCAGCAAATTGTGCAGTAAGCAGAACAGTACCGGCAAGTTCTATTAAAAATGTATATACAATTATGCTTTTGACAAACTGCTTCAGCTCAAAGGTCTCAGGCATTGTAAATTCAGCTGAAAGTACTTTAACTCTGTGCGTAGGGATTTTACGGCTCGTGGAAAGCATCAAAAAAGATGTCAGGGTCATATAACCTATCCCCCCGAGTTGAATCAAGCCTAAAAGCACCAGTATCCCGAAAGGTGTGTATAGCTCTGAAATAGAACCTGTCGTTAGTCCGGTAGTTGACATTGCAGAAACAACATTAAAAAGATTGTCAACAAAACAAACATCAATTTTCTGAGAAAACGGCATAGAAATTAGCACAACACCGATAACAACATAGCTCAAAAAACCAAAAACTATTGCTTGAAATGGATTTAGTTTTAACTTTTTACTTTTTAACAGCTTCATTTTTTTATACCTGTTTGATATCCGGGTGCAAGATGAGCCAGCGGAATAAATCCCGAAGCAGCCTTTGCCAGCGTGGTTCCGGCGTTCGATACTGAAGCAACAAGGCATACATTGTCACTTTGCATAGCCCAATCTTTCCAATTTAGCTTTCTGTACTCATCTTCTTTAAATATATGTGAATTCATTTTCCTTGAAATTCTGTTACCTGCAACAACGCCTGCAACAAGGCCCACAAAACCAAATAAAAATTGTATCGCTCCGGTAATTGGCGGAAAGTTAAATTTTGTGTTAAGAACCTTATTTAACCTTATTCCTGCACCAACAGCAATTGTCGGAATGATGTAATTCCCAACCAGCTGGACAATCCCCTCTTTTGCTTTGGCTTTGATATTTCTTCTGTCAGACACTGAACCGGCAGCAAAGCCGCAAAAAACTGATGAAGCGGCGATTTCTATTACATCTTTTTCTTTGAGTTCTATTTCTTTCAGCATTTTAAGCATTTTTTGGGGATGGTTTAATGTTATGCGGTTTCTAATACCATGCCTGCGACCAATCAAAGCCATTGCCCCGGCTACGCCAACAGCGCTTCCCGTAAATGCTGCAACTTTTGTTCTAAAATCTGTTTTGGCTATATTCATTTTATTTTCTTTTTTTTACTAATTGCTAACACATTTTATTCACCCTATGAAAGCTTTTCAATAGCCAAAAACGAATCTTAATGCCATCTTAACACCCGATAAAAAAGCTTAATTTAATCTTGATACTTCAGATGATATAATTTCATTATGAAGAAACAAAAACACCAAGAACACATTCTGGTTTGCCTTTCCAGCTCTCCATCAAACCCGAGAGTCATTAAAACAGCCGCAAAAATGGCAAAAGTTTTTAACGCTGTTTTTACAGCACTGTTCATTGAAACAGCCAGAAGCAAAACTTTATCAAAAGAAAATCAAAAAAGGTTACAACAAAACACAGCTTTCGCAAAGCATTGCGGGGCAAAGGTGGTTACTATCAGCGGGGATGATATTGCTTATCAGGTATCAAATTATGCAAAAACCAGCGGAGTAACCAAAATTGTGCTCGGTCGTTCGGGATACCGCGCAAACCGCTTCTTTACGCCACCCAATTTTGTAGATAAAATTATTGAATACACACCTGAAGTCGATATCTACGTAATACCGGACAAAGTGCAAAAACTATATCTCGGCCAAAACCCCGTAAAAGAAAAACTATTCTCTTTTAATATAAAAGACAGTCTTGATTCTGCACTAATTCTATGCGGAGCAACAATAATAAGCGGACTCTTCTACAAACTCGGAATCAGCGAATCAAATATTGTTATGGTCTATATTTTCGGAGTTATGCTGATAGCGTATTTTACTGAAAGCAAAATTTACAGCCTTGTTTCCTCAATTTTAGCTGTATTAATTTTCAATTTCTTTTTTACAAAACCAAACATGACATTGCTTTCCATTGATAATAGCTACCAAATTACCTTTTTGATAATGTTTCTGGTGGGATTTTTTATAAGCAGTATTACTAAAAAAATCAAATTCGACGCAAAACAGTCCTACCTGAAAGCTTACAGAACAGAGGTTATGCTCGAAATGAGCCAAATGTTGCAACAGGCACAAAACACAGAAGAAATAAAACAAGCCACAACTGCACAACTAAAAAAACTTCTGGATTGTGATGTTTCCTTGTATTCCCCGCAGGACGCCGAACTCGAAAACAAAGAAATCAGCTACCCAATAAAAAATAATGATACAATATTTGCAATTGCAGTAATAAATAAAAAGGAAATAAGCGAGTTTGAGAAAAGCCTGCTAATTGCAATGCTGCGGGAAGCATCAATGGCTTTTGAAAAAGCACAAATACTTGAAAGTAAAAATGAACTTTTGATTAAACACAAGCAGGAGGAATTGCGCTCGACCCTATTAAGAGCAATTTCTCATGATTTGAGAAGCCCGCTAACAGGAATATCAGGAAATGCAGAACTCCTCTTGAACAACGCAAAGCTTCTTCAGGAGGAGAAAAAACAAGATATTTTCGAAGACATTTATGACGATTCTATATGGCTTTTGAATCTTGTTGAAAATTTACTCTCCATAACACGTTTTGACAAAGGTGAAATCAGGATCCGCAAAGAATCAGAATCTATTTCTGATGTAATAGAAGAAACGCTTTCACATTTGGGAAGAAAAAAAGAGAATTTTAATATTGTACCTATTATTGATGACGAAAATTTGTATGCAAAGATGGATGCAAGGCTTATTTCTCAGGTAATTTTTAACCTGGTTGATAACGCAATGAAGTATTCCCCGCAAAAGAGCACCATCACAATTAAAGCAAAAGCAAACGGCAGAGATATAGAGGTTTCTGTCTGCGATGAGGGGGCCGGAATACCGGAAAAAGAGAAAAATAACATTTTTGACATGTTTTATACAGTCAAAAATACTGTTGCAGACGGAAGACGCGGACTCGGGCTGGGGCTTGCGTTGTGTAAATCAATAATTAACGCTCATGGCGGAGAAATTACAGTCAAAAACAACACACCCGCAGGTTCAATTTTCTCATTTAAGCTGGAAGGTGATTTTTATGAATAAAGGAACAATTCTTGTAATTGAAGATGATAAGGCAATTCAAAACCTTATAGCAACCACTCTTGAAATTAATAATTACAACTATCAAACAGCGTCAAACGCAACTGAGGGAATTTTGAAATTTACATCATATAATCCTGATGTATTAATTCTCGATTTAGGGCTGCCCGATAGTGACGGAATCCACGTTATCAAAAAAATCAGAGGATTTTCCAACACTCCAATTATCGTTGTAAGCGCCCGAACAGACAATGAAGACAAAATAACAGCACTTGATTCAGGAGCTGATGATTATTTAACAAAACCATTTAATACTGACGAACTACTGGCAAGAATCAGGGTTGCATTGAGGCACAAAAGCTCAAAATCCGCAGAGCAGGAGAACTCCTCTGTGTTTATCAACGGCAGTTTGAAAATTGATTTTGCACAAGGCTGCGTTTATGTTGAGGAAGAAGAAGTTCATCTTACCGCGATTGAATATAAATTGCTCTGCCTGCTTGCAAGAAATGAAGGAAAAGTTCTTACCCACAACCACATCAAAAAAGAAATCTGGCTGGATGATAATGGCTGTGACTCCCAGCTGTCGTTGAGAGTATTTGTTACGAATCTCAGAAAAAAGCTAAAATCTCCGGAATATATAAAAACGCACATAGGAATAGGCTACCGGATGGTAAAAATCTAACCGGCTAAAAACATGCCGGCTGAATAAACAACAAAACTGACGAACCAGGCTATTGTACACTGCAAAAGTACGACAAGAACAGCATAAGAGCGCCCGAGTTCACGTTTTACAGTAGCTATTGCGGCAACACAGGGTGTATAAAGCAGCGAAAAAACCAGAAAAACAAACGCGTTAAGCCTGCTAAATACCTCAGGGAGCCTCTCAACATCGCCCAAAAGCACGGTCAAAGTGCTAACAACACTTTCTTTCGCCATAAAACCGGTCAAAAAAGCTGTTGTAATTCGCCAGTCATCAATCCCGAGCGGCTTAAATACAGGAACAATCAAATTCCCGAGCACAGCCAGCAGACTGTCAGCAGAATCATTTACAAGATTCAAATGAATGTCAAAAGTCTGCAAAAACCATATCACAATCGCAGCCCAGAAGATAATAGTAAAAGCTCTGGTAACAAAGTCTTTTGATTTTGTGTAAATTAATCTGTAAACATTCAATGCGCTGGGCATACGATAATTGGGCAACTCCATCACAAAAGGAACAGGCTCACCTTTAAAAACAAAAAATTTCATAAAATAAGCAAAAATTATACCTACGACAATCCCTATTAAATAAAGACTCAAAATAACCAAAACCTGATTCTCCGAAAAAAATGCAGCAGTAAAAAGTGCATAAATTGGGAGTTTTGCAGAACAGCTCATAAAAGGAGTCAAAAATATTGTCATTTTTCTGTCACGCTCAGATGGCAGTGTACGGGTAGCCATTATTGCAGGCACAGAACACCCGAACCCTATCAGCATCGGGACAAAACTCCGCCCCGAAAGACCTATTTTTCTAAGCAGTTTATCCATTACAAAAGCAACCCGCGCCATATATCCGGTATCTTCAAGGATAGAAAGGAAGAAAAACAAAACAACAATCAACGGCAAAAAGCTCAAAACACTCCCAACTCCCGCAAAAACGCCGTTAATAATAAGCGAATGCACGACAGGATTCAGACCATAGGCGCTCAAAGCGGAATCTGTAATTGCTGTGACTTTTTCTACTCCGATTTCCATTAGCTCCTGTAAAAAAGAGCCCAAAGGGCCGAATGTTATATAAAAAATAAGTGCCATAATTCCGAGAAAAGCAATTAATGCCGTATATTTTCCGGTTAGGATTTTATCTGCTTCCGCTGAAATTTTTTGACCTATCGTTTCTTCAGGTTTTGATACAAATTCAGAGCACAAACGCTCAATAAAAGAAAAGCGCATATCAGCAAGTGCTGCCTGCCTATCCATGCCGGTTTCGTTTTCCATTTGAGAAATTATTTTTTCGCAGGCTTCTTTGTCTTTTTCGTCCAGATTTAACGCTTCAAGAACAAGTGAATCGTCTTCGGTGAGCTTTGAAGCAGCAAATCTCACAGGAATTTGTGCATTCTTTGCATGGTCTTCAATTAAATGAATAATTGAATGGATACATCTGTGCATTGCCCCCGCTTTGCCTTGCTCCGGCTCGCAAAAGTCGATTCGCCCCGGAGCCTCAGCATATCCGGCGACATTTATTGCATGTTCAACAAGCTCCTCAATTCCCTGGTTTTTTGAGGCAGAAATAGGCACGACAGGAACCCCGAGCATATCTTCAAGCCCGTTTACATCAATACTGCCGCCGCTTTGTGCAACTTCATCCATCATATTCAAAGCAATAACCATCGGCACATCAAGGTCTATGAGCTGCATAGTAAGCAAAAGATTGCGTTCTATATTTGTAGCATCTACGATATTTATAATTCCATCCGGTTTTTCATTCAGAATAAAATTTCTTGTAACAATTTCCTCGCTGCTGTAAGGTGAAAGTGAATAAATTCCCGGCAAATCCGTCACAGTAACATTATTGTGCCCCTTAATTATTCCGTCTTTTCTATCAACTGTTACACCGGGAAAATTTCCGACTCTTTGATTTGAACCGGTCAATCTGTTAAAAAGCGTTGTTTTTCCGCTGTTCTGGTTGCCTGCAAGAGCAAAACAAAGCTGCTTTTTAAGAGGTATTTTATTTTTTCTGTGCGTTTTGTATTTAACTTCTTCACCTTTTTGAGAGTGAGCGATTTCTTTAAATTTTTTGTTTTTTCTTGGGCAGTTATGGGCATCATGTATATCAGTAATAGTAATTTTTGCTGCGTCATCTTTTCTCAAGGTCAACTCATATCCCCGCAAACGGATTTCGAGCGGATCTCCCATCGGAGCAGTTTTTATGAGCGTAACCTCTACACCGGGAGTAAGCCCCATATCAAGAATATGACTTCTCAATGCTTTATCCTCACACTCAATTGAGGAAATAAACGCATCATTTCCGGGTGATAACCGGTCAAGTGTCATTATTTTTTTATTCTCTGCCATGCTTACATTGTAAGTCCGGACTAACTTATTTGCAACAGGTTATTTGCATAAAAAATCCCCGAAGCCTGTTGCTTCGGGGAAATACAGGTTAAAAACTATGTATTGAGGTAGGCATAGAAAAGTTTATCAAAATTGTATAATGTCATCTGGAGAATTTGGCTCATATCAGCAACAGAACCGTCTTTTTTACGGTTATCTTTGCCGCTCCAGTCTTTGGTGTTGTCTTCGACGCGGCCATTGTTATTAGCCGTACCATACGGACAATCGTTTGTATTACCCTGCATTGCGGCAAGAGCGGCTTTTTGCGCGGCACGGAATAGACTTGTTATTTGAGATTTGTCAATATTCGGATATTTTTCTATAAGCCGCTGCAAAAGAGGCTCCATTGCTCCCTGATAAGCCACATCCCCGGCTGTATTATCAATATGAACTGTACCGTCGGAATATTGCACAACTTTTCCGCCGTAATTGACTTTCTTGGTGCTGCTGTACGGCAGTTCATCAGTTAGAGCGGTATCAGCGTAGGAAGTATGCTGAGAATAAGTTTCCATCAAGTCCGGATTTGACTGCAAATTTTTGAGTATTGATTCAAGATTATCGAGGACTTTTGTTACGAAGGCTTCTGTATTATTGGATTGCGATGAATTAAAGGCGCCGTAAGCTTCTATCCATGCAGCCTGTACAAGTTTGTTGAGGGCTGCTTCACCGCCCAGCGCGGAGAGTATGTTTTTTCCGCCGTATTTTTCAAGTTTGCCGATTTCTTTTGTAAAACGATTCAGGATTTCGTCATAAACGGCTTTAGTTGAAGATTCCTGGAAGACAATATTTCCGTTTTTATCCATACCGAATTCCGTATGAATCTTGCTTGAGCCTGCTTTATCAACAATCTTATCAATATCGTCAATTACTTCATCCAGAGCGTCCGAGGCATAATCTGCCGCGTCAATAAGCTCCTGATTTACTTCTTTTTCACCCGCTTCGGCTACTACATCACTGACCGGAGGAGTTTCAGGTGCGTTTTCAACTTTCTTTAACGCAGCAGAGCCGTCTTTGATTATTCCCTGATACAAGAGTTTATCAAAGCTATACAAGGTCATCTGGACTATTTGGTCCATATGCGCCACAGAACCATCTTTTTTGCGGTTATCCTTGCCGCCCCAGTTCTTTGAATAATCCTCTACACGTCCGCTGTTGTTACCCGTGCCGTAAGGGCAGTCAGCTTCGTTTTTCTGGAAAGCTTCAATCGCATCTTTTTGTGCTGTTCGGAAGATTTCAGTCAAATATTCAGGGTCAAGGTCGGGGTATTTTGCGATAATCCTTTCAAGCAGCGGTTCCATTGTCTGTTGATAATCATTATCATCGATTGTATTGTCAATATGGACAGTCCCGTCAGCATATTGAGCAATTGTACCGGAATAATTTATCTTTTCATCGCCGCCATAGGTTGTATTTGTGTTGTAATGTTTAAGCCCGTTTGTCAGCGAACTGTCGGCATAAGAGCCACGCTGAGTAAATATTTCAAGCATTTCAGGACTTTTTTCCAGCATTGTAAGCATACTATTTAAATTATTGAGCACAGATTTAACAAAATCCTCTGTATTATTTGATTGTGATGAATTATAAGAATTATAAGTTGTCATCCATGCAGACTGTACAAGTTTTTCAAGCACATCATCGCCGCCCAGTGCATTGAGAAGATTCATATTTCCATATTTTTCAAGCTTCTGAATTTCTTTTTTAACACGGCTAAAGATTTCATCATATACAGCCTTTGTGTTAGCCTCCTGAAAAACAATATTTCCGTCTTTATCCATCCCAAACTCTGTATGTAGCTTATTTGAGCCGGCTTTTTTGATTATTTTATCTATATCATCAAGAACTTCATCAACCGCATCTTTTACATTGTCCGCAACATCAGCTATTGTGGGCGAAGCTTCCGATTCTGTTTCTTGAAAGGCTGCGGGAACTTCTGTCGCCGAATTCTCTGCCGGCGGCGTCACCTGAGGCGAATCAGCGTCCGCAGATGGAGTAATAACAAGCGGCTCATCGACAACGGGTTTTGGCAAAACAAAAGTCCGGGGATATTTTATAGCCAATTTAGGCGAAGTGTCAGACTGAAATCTGTCAGCTTCATCTTTCGCAGCATTGTCATCAAAAAGCACCTCCGGTTCCTGTTCGAGCCCGGAATTTAGCCTGAGTTCTTTTGCGTCAAAGTTCAATGTAAGTATTCTGGCAATTTTTTGTAACATAGCATTCTCCTTTAAAAAAAAATAATAACGCTTTTATTTTACTATCGTCATTTTTTTTTTTTCTTTAGGAAATATTAGAAATGTTTACAAAAATTAATAAATACTGCTTTAAAGCGCTTTTCGTTTTGCCTCTTTTTTGGCTTTACGCGGGAGTTTATCAATATTTTTAATACGCGGAGGATTTGTTTTTCTGGGATGAAGAGGAAGTTTTTCAAGCTTTTCAAACATCTCAGCACAAGCCTCAAACGGACGCCAGATATGAGGTTTAAAAGCGTTAAATTCTGGCTCGCGCTTTGGTTTTGCTGGTTTTGGGAGTGTTTTTATACTTGTTTTTTGTGCAGGAAGAGATTTTAAGAATTCCTCTTGAAGAGAATTAACAATGACTTCCGCGGTGTCGATTATATTGAAAAATTCAGATTTTCCGTATTCTTTGGGGTCAAGAGATTTTCTATAGGCAGAATAAGTTAAAGAATCCTTTGGCGGAAAGACTTCGTTGAACTTTCCGATAACAGGTTTGGGGTTTACAACCCATTTATTCCTGATTTCGCCTTTAGCGTCAACAATCATAACTGATATGAGCTGTTTTCCCTTTTCGTAAAGGTCAATGATTATATCATTTTCATTATCTTTCTGGCGTTTTGTCAAATGTTCGGAAAGAACCGACCAGAGAGGCTTTTTATGGCCTTCGGGAATATTTACGTCCATAAATTTTGCATTTGAGGCTTTTACCATTCTGTCGGCTTTTTTCAACAATTTTTCCGCCTCATGAGAAACAACATATACACGTTTAAATGAGGGCGAAGCGTTATATTTTTTTATATCCATATTTTCCCCGGATGTCTATACATTTATTATTAAATCAGTGAATAAAAATTTTTGCTATTTGTAACAAAACAGTTGACATTTCTTAAAAAAATGAAATCATAAAAATAGATAGATAAAGTTGGGGTTATATATGAAAATTGTGCACTTTTGGCTGTATGTTGTTGCAATTGTGGCTTCGCTGGGCGGGCTTTTGTCCGGTTATGACACAGGCGTAATTTCGGGTGCGCTTTTATTTATAAATGAAACCTGGGATTTGACCGATTTTACACAGGGCTTTCTCGTAAGCTCGGTTTTAATCGGAGCGGTCATCGGCGCGGCGGCAAACGGCGTTATGGCAGATATTTTCGGCCGAAAAAAGATAATAATAGCGACTGCAATCATTTTTATTGCCGGCTCAATACTCAGCGCGGTTGCTCCTAACGTTCAAATACTTATTTTATCCAGAATAATGGTCGGATTGGCTGTTGGTATGGTAAATTTTGTTGTACCGCTTTATCTTTCAGAAGTTTCGCCTAAAAACATCAGAGGAATGCTGGTATCACTTTATCAGTGGGCAATCACCGCCGGAATTCTCTTTTCCTACCTGATTAACGGCGCGTTTGCGGCTGCTGTTTACAACTGGCGTTGGATGCTTTTTGCAGGAGTTTTGCCTGCAACAATTCTTCTTGTCGGAATTTCTTTTCTCGGGGATACGCCCAGATGGCTGCTCAGCAAGAACAAAGATGAAGAAGCAAAAAAGGTTTTCAAACGTATTGAGCCCGAAATTGATGTAGATTCGCGCATAAGCGAAATCAAAGCAACGCTCAAAGGCGAATTTGAAGAAAAAGGCAAAAAATTCAGCTTCAAAAAATGGATGATTATGCCGCTTGTTGTGGGCGTAGGGATAATGTTTGCGCAGATTTGCACAGGAATTAACACAATAATCTACTACGCGCCGACAATTTTCAAAATAGCCGGATTTGATTCAAATATCAGCGCAATCTACGCAGCAATGGGCATAGGAATAATAAACTTCCTTATGACAATAGTTGCAATCGCGTTCACCGACAAACTCGGAAGAAAACCGCTGCTTTATTTCGGCTTAACCGGCGTTATGCTCAGTCTTGTTGCGCTCGGGTGCGCATTCCAGTTTGAGGCAGTTCTGGGCGGCGCGCTAAAATGGGTTGCGGTGGGCAGCCTTGCGACTTATATAATTTGTTTTGCATGCAGCCTCGGGCCTATCGGCTGGATTCTTGTTTCCGAAGTTTTTCCGCTCAGAATCAGGGGTGCGGCCATGAGTCTTTGCACCGTGGCTAATTTTGCGTTCAATTTTCTCGTAGTATTTTCATTTTTGCCCTTAATTCACAGAATCGGCGAGGCAAATACATTCTGGATGTTCGCAGTTGTGTCGCTTTTGTGCATTTTCTTTGTTTATTTCTTTGTTCCGGAAACAAAGGGGATTTCTCTTGAAACAATCGAATCCAACTGGATAAACGGCGTTTCGCCGAGAAAATTCAAAGAAGAATAAGGCTTATCTCGGGCATTTTTCAGGTTTTAAAATCTGAATATTTCTTGTTTCTGAAAAATCGTAGCGGGCCGCTTTGATTTTTTCTTTTGTTTCTTCATCCAGGCTTTTTCCTGAAACAAGCCTGTCAACAAAGCCGTTGTTGAGCTTCACAGCCTTATGCAAACAGCCGATATCGTCGAGTATGTCTTTAATTTGAATAAAATCATAGCCAAAAGACTGTTTTGATTGATAAATCATTGTTTCGCCGCTCAAAGCAGTAACGGGTTCGCCGCCCTCTTCAAAATAGAGCTTAAAAATGGATTTTAAATCCTGCATTTCCGACTGCATGGTCTGCACAGCCTGCTGAATCCGCAAATAACGCTCAAAAAGGTATTCAATATTGTCGATTTGTTTGAGCTGCCAGTCGTATTTTTTGTCATAAAGTTTTTTAAGGCGGGGATACGCCATTGCAAGCCCGATTGTATCAGCCATGGCCCTGTGGCGCGTATCGAATTCAACATTGAATTTGAGCATGAGGTTTTCAAGCCCGGGTGATTCAATATCCGGATAAACTTCCTTAAAAAGGAATTGAGAATCAATTCTTGCATTTTCAATCGGTTTTCCGTAAAGCCTTTTTGAGGCTTCGTTCAAAAAACTCCAGTCAAAAATCGCATTGTGCGCAACTATCGGGTGTTTTCCGATAAATTTGAAGATTTTAGGCATGATTTTATCTTCAGTGGGCGCGTCAGCAACCATTTCTTCGGTAATGCCGTGGATTGCGATGCTGGATTTTCTGATATGCTGCTGCGGATTGATAAGAGTTTCAAATTTATCGGTAATTTCGCCGTTCACCAGCTTCACCGCAGCGAATTCAATAATTCTTTCTTTTGTATAATCAAGCCCCGTAGTTTCAACGTCGAGCACGATTTCTGTTATTTTCTTTCTTGGCATGAAAAATTTTCCTCCCGAGCTTAAAATTTATATTAACACAAACTATCGCCAGCGGGCTAATTTAAAATCTTTACAATTGCGTGAAACTATTATCGTTGAGGGAAAAATCGGCGCAGATTCAACCCTGAAAACGCCTTCGACTTGATTTTTAATTTTTATGTAGTACTATATACAAGAGCTTAGAAATCAAGTTCAAAATTTTTCAGAGTATTCGGGCCGTCAACCTGAAAAAATGAAAAACCGAAACCTCGCACGGGACCCTTAACGGGATATACAGAAGAGAACAATTGAAACCCGGCGACCCTGAAGTACAAAACAGAGGATTATCATTTGATTAGAAAGTTACTAACAATAACCTTGCTATTCAATCTTTGCATGTTTGCAAATCCCGAACAATCACAAGCAGCTCCGGCATCAAAGATGACCGTGAAAGAGTACATCGTAAAACATTCGCTTGAGATGGGGGTTGACCCTGCTCTGGGGCTGAGTATTGCAAAGATGGAGTCAGGTTTTGTTCACGAAAAGAAAAGCCCGTACGGAGCAGTGGGAGTTTTTCAGCTTCTGCCCTCCACAGCCAAAAGAATCGGATACAATCCGTACTCTTTAAGCGGAAACATACAGGGCGGACTTGCTTATTACAAAATGATGTACCAGAAATTCGGTTCTGTTGAGCTGGCGCTTGCCGCATACAATGCAGGCCCCGGAAATGTAGCGAAATACAAGGGAATGCCGCCTTTTGCAGAAACAAAAAAATTCGTCAGAAATATTATGAGCGAATATAATATGCAAAAAGCAAATCCTGACCCCGCTATTACAAAATTCCAAAAACAAAAGGCTCAGACCGTTCCTGCAAACAACACTGCTGTCACTGTTGACAAAAGCGAGAATGTTATAAAACAGGTTCGCTCTGAATCAGCCGAGCTGGATTTACCCATCATGCCGCTTACGGAGGCTATTTAGAGGTAATGAATTAATCAGTTATAAAAAGGGCATTTTGTAAATTTTTTCTTTGAAATTACACAAAATGCCTTTTTTATTTTAAAATGTTGTGTAAGAGAAAAAGATTATGAGCAGAGCATTTAAAGAAACAAAAACCCATGAGGTCACGACCGACGTTGTTATCTTTACGATTAAAGATGACAAACTTAAAGTTCTGCTTGTTAAGCGTGCTCATGAACCTTTCAAAGGGAAATGGGCTATTCCGGGCGGATTTATCAGAATCTCCGAAACTATCGACGCTGCGGCAATCAGAATTTTGAAAGAAAAAACAAACGTTCAAAATATTTACCTCGAGCAGCTTTATACGTTCGGTGATCCGCTTCGTCACCCTGATTCAAGGGTCATAACCTGTGCATATTTTGCACTCATCCGCTCTGATGACATCGTTCTTTCATTTGAGCCGAATCAGGAGATTACAGAAGTTCAATGGCACCCCGTTTACAACCTGCCAAAACTCGCTTTTGACCACAAAGAGATTATTGAATATTCATTGAAAAGAACAAGAGAGCGTCTTGAATTCTGCCCGATTGCTTTCCAGCTATTGCCGGAAAAATTCACTTTGACAGAACTCCAAAAGTCATATGAACTTATTCTCGCAAAAAAACTGGACAAACGTAATTTCAGAAAGAAATTTCTTTCCGCAAACATCCTGAAAGAGCTGAACGAATTCACAAAATCAGGCTCAAAACGTCCGGCGCGGCTTTATTCCTTTGATAAAATCACGCTCGACTCAAAACGCGGGCATTTCTTCTCATAGTTTATGCTTAATAATAGAAATCAGGCGGCATTGCGGTATTTATATCACGCTGTGTCACTTCTACGTAATTTTTTGCCGCTTTGGAAGCAGTATTTTTCGGGGGAACCGGCAGTATGGAATCGCGAATCAATGGGCCGTTGAATTTTTGGTATTTTCTCAGCAAATATGCAAAATGAGGTTTCATGTCATCGGCAATTTCATCGGTTATTTCTTCGGAAAAGTATCGACGATAGACGGTCTGGCCGTATTTATTTTTATATTTTAATATTTTCCCCTCAAATGCAAGCTTCTTGATTTCAGCAATGAATTCTTCGCGGTTTTTTCTGGAATAACTGCTGACAAACAACTCCATAAGGTCTGATTCCATTTCCGTTTCCGCTGCGCTCTTTGAATTGGCCGCATAGCCGTTATTTTTGTTTATTTTGTAATCCAGAAAATGCGCATTTTCATGTGCCATGGTGGAAAGCCGTTTTTCGTTGACCTTACCATCAAGATTAACGACGGGTTTTGTGAAAAATGCCTCGGTGTGCGCAAACTCGCCAGCTGTTTTTTCGGGAATAAGGTTGGTTATATAGACATTTTTGGGAATTTCATCGCCCGATGCCCTTGTTATATTTATAAACTCCCGCAAATATTCAATATTTTCCGGGTCAAGATTGTTGTCCATGTGCACTTTTACGCCGGTTTCTTTGAATAAACTTTCTGCGGCGCGCTTATGGGCAGCTGATTGGGCACCAAAAAGGACATTATTTATAACATCATAATTCCTAGCCGATGATGAAGCCCTGCCTTGCATTTCAACAAAAAATTCATAAGGATATCTTATATTCTTTGTCGCACGGGCAAGGGAAATGAAAGCGTCCTGTCCGATTGGAGCAGAACCGGCAATAACATTTTTTAAAAAATTAACCATATCCGGGGTTACAGACGCCAAATCCAGAGGGCGAATCTCTTTTTTCATCGGTTCGAGCGCAATCAGCACAAAGCCAAGCTCCTCAGAAGATTTTACAGAATTAAGAGCAAGGAGCTTTTCCACAGGCCCGACTTTAGCGCCTAATCCGGAAAAGTCTATTTTTTCGAGCTGCCGGAGATTTTCACGAGTAAAAGCAGGCGAAGCCCCTGTATATTTCAGCGCCTCAAACCACTCCGCCGGCTTTATTCCTTTGTCGGAGAAAACACTGTTTATATTTTCAAAAACTTTATTGAGAATTTCTGGCCGGGTATCGCAATCGTTCACAACTTTGCCAACAAGAGCAGAATCCAGCCCGTATTTTTCAAATTTTCCACAGAGCTCAGCTCTGGTCAATGGTTTATGTGCAGAAAAAGCCGCAATATCTTCGGGCATTTTCATTAATGAACTTTTTATGGAAAATTCTGCCTTTTTTAGGGGCAGTGCCTTGATAAAATTACTGATTGTTGTTGAGCTGGCTACTTTCATAACTGAATAATGTACCTGAACGCTCAAAATTGCGCAATACAGGAGATTTGTTAAATAATGTAACGCTAGAATTTTTTAAGGTTTGAATATGCGGCGTCAACAGCCTTTTTTCCCTGTTTTCCAAAATCGATAATGTACATAGTCGAAGAACCGATTTCTTTTATTTCTTCAATATGCCCGATTCCGAAGCGTTCATGGAAAATTCTGTCGCCTGTGGAAAAAGTTTTTCCGCCGGAAGCTGAAGAGCCGGAAGATTCGGCGAGTTCACGCTCTTTGCGGCGTTTTTCCTCAAGCATACGCTTAATAGGGTTGTCCTCAAGCAGTTTTTTGACTTTTTCTTCGTCATTTGCTTTGTTTTGCGCGCTTTTAACAATAAAAGGCTCGCGTTTGTGCGTTACAGCGGGTTTTACGACTTTGCTGATACTTTGTGTATTCTGGTAGGGTTTCGGGGCTACAAAACCTTTCCCGAACCCCGAAGACGGGCGCACATAGCCGGATTGGTCGGTTTTAATTTTTTCAACAGCGCTTCTAAAGGTCGCAGTTGATTGGGTGGTTTCTTCACTTACATGGCGTTCGGTGAGATTATCCGGAATTTCCTGCAAAAAGCGGCTCGGGCTGTAATATCTTGTTTCGCCCCACATCTGGCGCCGTTTTGCGTAGGTAATCCACAATTTTTCCTCTGCTCTGGTGACGCCAACGTACATCAGGCGGCGTTCTTCTTCCATTTCAGTGTTGGTATTTAAAGAACGGCTGTGCGGGAAAATGCCTTCTTCCAGTCCGGCAAGAAAAATATTCTTAAATTCAAGCCCTTTTGCCGCATGGAGCGTCATAAGCGTGACGGAATTGTCAATATCTGCCGTTGCGTCCAAATCGCTGACCAGAGCAACCTGCGCAAGGAACTCGCCGAGCACATTTTCCGGTTCATCAGGCTGAAATTCCCTCGCAACGTTAATCAATTCCTGCAAATTCTCGATTCTTGACTGCGATTCTTCGGTATCTTCCTCTTTGAGCTCCCTCAAATACCCCGAATCCTCAATAACCGTCGCAATAAACTCCGGCAAAGGCAGCGCATTCTTCTTTTCGGCAAGCGAGGCGTAAAGGTTCACAAATTCTTTTAGTTTTGACTTCGCAGCGGCCTTAACCTCCTCGTATGAATCAATATCGCTCATCACTTCAAACAGCGAAAGGTTATTTTCGTCCGCAATTTTTTCGATATTTTGGACAGTCGTATTTCCAATTGAACGTTTTGGCACATTTATGATTCTTTTCAAGCTCTGCGAATCATGCGGGTTGTACAAAAGCTTCAAATAAGCAATTAAATCCTTGATTTCCTTACGGTCGTAGAATTTCAGCCCTCCGACCATTTTGTACGAAATTCCGTTGGCGATTAGCGCTTCTTCAATGGCTCTGGACTGGGAATTTGTCCTGTAAAGCACCGCAATATCGCTCAAACGGTCAGAAATATCAAGAATTTTGTTTGCAATGTAATTTGCTTCGTTTGCTTCGTCCTGAGCCTCGTAAATTACGATTTTTTCGCCTTTTCCTTTTGTGGAAAAGAGGTTTTTGCTTACGCGCTCGGTGTTATTGACGATTATTGCGTTTGCAGCGTCAAGAATCGTCGAAACCGAACGGTAATTTTGTTCAAGTTTGATAAGTTTGGTATTTTTGAAATCCACCTGAAAATTAAGGATAATTTTGTAATCCGCGCCGCGCCAGCTGTAAATCGACTGGTCAACATCGCCCACAACGCACAAACTTCTGTCCGAAAGCTCAGATTCTGCGCGATTATTGGCATAAATTGATTTTATCAGCGTATACTGGCTTATGTTTGTGTCCTGAAACTCGTCTACAAGGATGTGAGTGAAGCGTTCGTGGTATTTTTGCCTTACTTCGTCGTTTGTGTTGAGCAAATTCACGGTTAAAAGCAGCATATCGTCGAAATCTATTGCGTTATTAGCAAGAAGCTGCTTTTCGTAATCCTCATAAATTTCAGAAATCTTTTGTGTGCGATAATCGCGCGCTCTGGTCGAAAATGTGTAAGCATCCTGCATTTTTGACTTGGCGTTGCTGATTGCGGCTTTTACAAGTTTGGGCTGATAGACTTTTTCGTCGAGATTTTGTTTTTTTATTGCCCCTTTAATCAGCGCCATTGAATCATTTTCGTCGTAAATTACATAGTTGTTTGTCCAGACTTTTCCGTCGGGGCTTTTATAGTTTTCAATATCAAATCTCAAAATTCTGCCGCAAATACTGTGAAAAGTGCCGACCCACATCTTTTTTACGACCTCTTCGCCGAGCATTTTGGAAAGACGCTCGCGCATTTCTTTAGCGGCCTTGTTTGTAAAGGTTACAGCGAGGATTTTGTAGGGGCTTACGCCGGACTTGACAAGATTAACGATTCTGCTGGTCAAAACCTTTGTTTTTCCGCTCCCTGCGCCCGCAAGCACAAGGAGGCTTCCGTATTTTTCAACAACGGCTTCGCGTTGTTTTTCATTTAGCTGCTGTAAAAACTCTTCCATGCTCCCCAACAAATTCCTAGTATTTTTAAAGAATATATGATATTATTATGATAATCAAAAAATTTTGTGAAGTAAAATATTTAATTTAATAGGAAAAACGAATGTCAGACGAGAAAGAAAAACAACCAACGATTATGGTTCCGGCAGATGATTTGGATACAGTTTCCGAGGAAGATGCAAACACAGTTGACCAGCTAGCTATGGAGCTTGCTACTATCAGGCAATCAGCTAAACGCATAGCCATCATAGGAAGCAGAAACCTGCCAATTACACATCAACAGTTGATAGAAACCATTTCAGCGGCACTTGTTTCTCAGGGCAATACAATTATCACCTCCGGCGGCTCAAGCGGAACAAACGCAGCCGCAATCAGAGGCGCTATGAAGTCAAATCCTGACAAATTAAAGGTTATTTTGCCCCAGACTATCGGCCAACAGCCCTCTGACGTGCAGGATCAGCTCATCGGCGTTCCGAATATTATTGAACATGCGGACAGAGCGATGATGACGCTCGCTGACGCAAGCAGAATTTGCAACAGAGAGATTATTGACGACTGCCAGCAGTTGATTTGCTTCCTTTCTCACACCTCAAACACGCTCCACAAGGCGATTGAGTACGCAAAAGAAAGCCACAAGGTTATTACTTCATTCTATTTAGACTAATAAATGACAAAAAGGGCCGATGACGGCTCTTTTTTTATACGGACAGGCTTGTGGTAAGGTTAATATTATGAACACGCTGAAAAACGACCTGCAAAAAACAGGAAAAATCTACAGAGAGCTGTTTTTAAAGGCTTCTCAGGCGATTGATGCGAAGCTTTATGCTTTAAAAAAGAATTCTTTATGCAATCACTGCACAAAAAACTGCGGAATCGACCCGGAGAATCTTGATTTGTTCACAAAACTTCCGCCTGAATGCGGCATGCGTTTCTGGCAGGAGGCGGCTAAAAATCTGCTTGAAGACGGGATTTCCAAAGACATTCTGGAAAAAATTAACGAAATAAACGCAAAACGCAATGATTCTCATTGCTCAATGTGCGCTTCCTGCTGTAATCTTGCGAGTTCAGAGTTCAGTTACGAAGAATTAAAGCAAAAAGCCCAAAACGGCGACAAATTCGCCGCAGAATTCGTCAGCATTTTTCTCCCGTATGAATCTGCGGAAGAAGCGGCAAAAATTTATCCCGATTACATCGCGCTGATAAAAGAACAGTTTCCGGAGGACAAGAAAATAAGCTTTTATCACTGCCCGAAGGTCGGTTCTGACAATCTTTGCACGGATTATGAAAACCGGCCGCAGATTTGCAGGGATTTTCCCTCCAATCCGCTTGTTGTTTTCCCGCCCAAATGCTCGTATCGCAAATGGAAAGATGAGGTCGAAATTACAGCACTGCTTTTGCACGCCATGGTTGAGATTGTCGGATTTTATAAAGAAAAGCTGAACGAGGCGCTGGGATAAGATTTTTTTAGTTTTTACAGGGGCGAAAAGCGTAAAGAATAATATTTTTCAAAACCTAACGGGCTTCGCCGCTTTAACGGTTTTTAAAAACATTATTCTTTACGCTTTTCTTTGGATGTTGAGGGTTGAAAAAACATTGGAAATTTATTTTTCGTCGCCTATGAGCGCAGCGAATCGAGCTAGAAAAATAAATTCCCAATGTTTTTGATTTGAGTAAAAAAAGACCCCGATTTGAGGCCTTTTTTGAAATTTTTTAAGAAATTCTCTGGAACATATATCCGATTCCGCGCGCCGTAAGAATCAATTCAGGATTTGCGGGGTCGGTTTCGAGTTTTGAACGCAATCTTGAAATATGAACGTCAACAACTCTTGTATCAATGCGATGATCCGGCGGATAAGCCCAAACATATTGAAGAATTTCGTTTCTTGAATAAGCCTGGCCAGAGTTATTTACAAGAAGCTCCAAGAGGCTGAATTCCATACCTGTAAGGCGGATTCTCTCATTTTTTCTGAAAACCTGTCTTCTTGCTGTATCGATTTTTATATTTCCGGTTGTGATAACATTTTTTGTAACTTTTCCGGTAGATGGAGCGATTTCTCTGTTTGTTGTTCTTCTTAAAATGGTTTTTACACGGGCTTCAAGCTCTTTCGGGCTGAAAGGTTTAACAACATAGTCATCAGCGCCGAGCTCAAGGCCGGTAATTCTTTCAGAAACATCGCCTAACGCTGTAAGGATGATAATCGGAACATCCGAAGTTCTGCGGACTTCGCGGCAAACGCCGTAACCATCCATTTTCGGCATCATAACGTCCAAAATAATTAAATCAGGATTTTCTTTATTAAACATAGCGACCGCTTCTTCGCCGTCAGCCGCTGTAACAACGTCATAGCCTATCATTCCGAGCCTTGTTTCAAGAATTCTTCTGATACTGGCTTCGTCGTCGGCTATCAAAATTTTTTGTTTTACTTCTTGTTCGGGAACTTCAGTGTTTGGGCTCATTTTTCAATTCCTGCTTTCTTTTCCGGTTGTCTAAAAAAAATTTGTAATGTCACTTCAAATTAGCTTAACAATATTACAAATTATTGATTTTTTTTAAATTATATTACAAGAATTTATAAATTGCAATAGATTTTTAATGGTGTTATAAAGGTATTAAGGGCTAGGTCCCCCGTGCACATTCACAAGGTTGGTGATTGAGTACAGATAAGAAAGAAAGAGGAAAAAGATGTCAAACATTGAGGTAATTCTACCCGACAATTCAAAAATCAGCGTAGAGGAAAACTCCACAGGTATGGATTTAGCAAAAAAAATCAGCGAAGGGCTAGCAAGAAACGCTCTCGCAATAGATATTAACGGAGTCACGAAAAGCCTTACCACGACATTAAATAATAATGACAGGGTAAAAATCCTTACGGCAAAAGACCCTGAAGCGCTTCACGTAATGCGCCATTCGACTTCCCACATCATGGCGCAGGCGGTTATCAGGCTGTTTCCGCAAGCAAAACTCGCTATCGGGCCGGCTATTGAAAACGGTTTTTATTACGATTTTGACCTTGAGGGGCACGCTTTTACAGAAGACGACCTTAGAAAAATCGAAGATGAAATGAAAAAAATTATCAAGGAAAAACACACCTTTGAAAAATACGTTATCCCTGATGTTGACGCGCAAATCGCCGAATTCAAAGCACAGGGCGAAATTTACAAGGCTGAACTCCTTGAAGAGCACAAAAACGACAATCCGACGCTTTACATAACAAAAGATAAAGACGGAAAACCCTGTTTTAACGACCTTTGCGCAGGCCCGCACATTCCTGACACTTCATTTATCAAAGCATTTAAGCTTTTAAAAGTTGCAGGTGCATACTGGCGCGGAAACGAAAAAAACAAAATGCTCCAGAGGATTTACGCAACAGCGTTTTTGACAAAAGAGGATTTGGACAACTATTTGCATTTTCTTGAAGAAGCTGAAAAGCGCGACCACAGAAAACTCGGTACAAAACTCGATTTGTTCTCGGTAAGAGAAGAAATCGGCGGCGGTCTGGTTCTTTGGCACCCGAATCTTGCTGTTGTAAGAGAAGAAATCGAAAACTACTGGAGAACCGAGCACAGAAAACGCGGATACGTAATCGTAAATACTCCGCAAATTGCAAAATCCAAGCTCTGGGAGCTTTCAGGGCATATTGACCACTATCGTGAAAATATGTTCTTCATAGAAAAAGAAAATGAAGATGACGAACAGTTTATTGTAAAACCGATGAACTGCCCGTTCCATATCCTCATTTATCAGGCAAACCGCCACTCATACCGCTCTTTGCCCTTGAGAATGGCAGAGCTCGGAACCGTTTACAGAAAAGAAAAATCCGGTGCGCTTGCCGGCTTGACCCGCGTTCAGGGCTTTACGCAGGACGATGCTCACGTTTTCTGTACTCCGGAACAGCTTGTTGACGAAATCAACGCCATTATTGACTTTGTTGCCGATACAATGGCAATTTTCAAGATGGATTTTGAAGTTGAGCTCTCAACGCGCCCCGAAAGCTACGTAGGCGAGCTTGAAAACTGGAACAGAGCAGAAGCCGGCTTAAAAGAAGCGATGGACAGACGCGGAATGAAATATGAAATCAATGAGGGCGATGGTGCTTTCTACGGCCCGAAAATCGACTTCAAAGTCAAAGACGCAATCGGCAGAACATGGCAATGTGCAACAATTCAGCTTGATTTCAACCTGCCTGAACGTTTCGACATCAAATATCAGGACAAAGACGGCCTTATGAAAACTCCGGTTATGCTTCACAGGGTAATTTTCGGCTCTATGGAGCGTTTTCACGGTATTCTTATTGAGCATTATGCCGGTGCATTCCCGCTCTGGCTTGCTCCTACGCAGGTTGCGGTTGTTCCGATTACGGAAAAACATGCTGATTATGCGGAAAAGGTTTACAAAAAACTTTTTGCTGACGGAATCCGCGTAAACCTCGATGACCGCTCAGAAAGCGTAAATTACAAAATCAGAGAGGCAATTCAGGACAAAAAAGTGCCTTATGTTGTTGTAGTAGGCGACAAGGAAATCGAAAGCGGCTCCGTTGCAGTCAGAAAACGCGGCGAAGGTCCTATCGGAACATTTAAACTCGACGAATTCGCCGAAAAACTCAAACAGGAAATCAAAGACAGAGTTTAATTTCAAAATATCAACAAAGGAAAGCCGGCAGTTTATTATATCTGCCGGCTTTTTTTGACCAAAAAACAATTATTAAAGTTTTTCGGTATTATCAGTTTTTGTCAGACCTGATATTGAATAGATTGGAGAAAAATCCTAAAATTTCGTTCCCTTCAGCTTTCGGGGGCTGCGTGTTGATACTTTGCATAACATCCGTTTCCGCGTCGTAGTTTTCGCTCCAGATATTGGAGGATTTTTGTACAGTTTCCATGTTTTGTGAGGAAAGAAGCTGCATGTCCTGAGGTATGTAGGCGCCTCTTGTCTTGCTTACGTAGTTGTAGCGTGCAAAAGGATTGTAATAGTTCGCCGGATTTATCATATTCATATTGCTCATACTTTTTTTATAATGAGGATTTTTTCAGAGTCAAAAAATGGGTTAAAAAAGTTAATAAAAGTTAACATTACAAAAAGGCCAAAAGGCTGCGCTGTGGTATAATCGGGTTATGGGAGTAAATGAATTATCAAAAAGCTATTTAAAGGATTTTTGTGTCTATCTTGAAGTTGAGAGGAATTTTTCGCAACACACAATCCGCGCATACAATTCAGACATCCTCGCGTACCTTATCTGGCTCGGCGAAACGCCCGCAGCGAGCGTAAATCACGCAAAAGTCAAAGAATATCTTCTTTTTATCCAAAAATTCAACTACTCTAAAACCACGCTTTCCAGAAAAATCTCCGCAATACGCACTTTTTACCGGTATTTGTACAGAGAACGGGTCGTGGAAAGCAACCCGATTAACAGCATTCATTCGCCGAAAAAGTCAAAAAGCCTGCCGAAATTCTTATCCGGCGGGGAAATTGAACAGATTTTGAACAATATAAAAATCGACACGCCGGCAGGTTACAGAAACAGGGCGATTCTGGAGCTTTTATACGCTACGGGCATGCGCGTTTCCGAGCTGAGCAATTTAAATTTTGAGAATCTGAACCTTGAAGAAAACGAAATAACGGTTTTTGGCAAAGGCAGCAAAGAAAGAATTGTGCTGGTTTCTAACAGGGCGAAAGATTTTCTTGAAAAATATATAAAATTCGCAAGAAACATGGTCACAGAACGCCCCGGCGAGCTAAAATCCGACGGCACAAGCCCTGTTTTTATAAACAAAACCGGTTTCAGGCTCCAGCCGCAGACTATCAGAATGGTTTTAAAGGAAATTGTCCACAAAATCGAGCTTCCAAAGGTTGTGACACCGCACGTTTTTCGTCACAGTTTTGCAACGAAATTGCTTGAAAAAGGTGCGGATTTACGCGTTGTGCAGGAGCTTCTGGGGCATGCAAGCATCAGCAACACACAGATTTACACCCACGTATCGACAGAACGGTTGAAAATGGTGTATGATAAAACACATCCGAGGGCGTAAAACCCCGAATTTGAGAGAGGTATTCATATGTATGACGTAATTACTATCGGAAGCGCAACAATTGACGCTTTTATTGAATGTGACGATGCAAATATCGTTTCCGTGAACACAAAAAACTGCCAAAACGAGTTTATGGCGTACCCGTACGGCGCAAAGATGGAAATTAACGGTTTTAAAACGGCTGTGGGCGGCGGAGGGCTGAATGCGGCCTCAAATTTCGCAAATCTCGGGTTCGATACCTCGGCAATCTTCAAAATCGGCGAAGATTTTCAGGCAAAAAATATTCTTTCAAAAATGGAGCAGGCGGGAGTAGATATTTCCAACGTAATTGTCAGCGAAGACGAATCCTCGGGTTTTTCCATTATTCTTGTAAGTTTTGAAGGCAACAGAACCGTTCTTGCGCACCGCGGCACAAACGGCACAATCAGAGAAGCAGAAATTGATTTTGAGGCAATCAAAAACGCAAAATGGCTTTACATTGCGCCTTTGAACGGCGAATCCGGTCAGGTTCTGGACGTTATTTCAAGGTTTGCGGAAGAAAACAACGTAAACACAACCATAAATCCTGGTTCCTCAAGCCTTAAGCAGGGGATGAAGTACTTCAAAAACATCTTTAAAACCGCCGAAGTCGTTGTTATGAACAAAGAAGAAGCCTCAATGGTCACAAAAATCGAAGTTCGCCCCGACACAAAGTCAGAAAAGTTCTCGGACGAAATAATCCACCCCGATATTGTCAAAATGCTTGACGAATTAAAAGGAATGGGCGCAAAAATCGTCATAATTACGGACGGCAAAAACGGCGTATATGCTTTTGACGGCAAAAAATATTACAGATGTCCGGAATTCCCCGCAAAAGTCGTAAGCACGCTCGGAGCAGGCGATGCACTTTCTTCTACGTTCACCGCAGCGCTGGAATACACAAACTGGAACATCGAAAAATCACTTATGCTTGCCTCTGTAAATGCGGCGTCGGTTGTTTCGCATTTTGGCGCGCAGGAAGGATTTTTGAAGTTTGAAGACATGGAAAGAAAGCTCAAAGAACACCCCTGCTTTATGGTTGATGTTCTGGAATGCAGGTAAGACGCCTTAAAACGGTTTATTTAATAATAACAGCGTCCTCTCTAAGCTGAATCACAAACTTTGCGCCTGCTGGTATTGAAATTGAGCCGCCTTTTGTGAAAAGTGCAATAACAGGCGAGGAAACAACATTAGCGCCGTAAACAACCAGCCCCGCAGCGGTCGGAAATGGCGCAATTACAAGGTTTATGCCGCCTTTTTTTGCAAATTTACAGGAACTTTTCCACATTTTTTTGAGATATTTGCTCCCGAAAGTTGTGGAATTCCACATGTTTTGAAGGTATTTGCGTTTTCCTTTTATGTTGTTCAGAAAAATTTTTTTGTCGTTTGCGACGCTGATTTTTGCGTCAATTTCGTAAGTTGCGCCTTTATAGACCATTTCGTCGACCTTAATAACTATCAAACCGCCGTTTCCGCTGATATACGGCTGATGGGAATCAACAATTCTGCCTTTAAAAACAGTTCCCGCCGGAATTGTTATGTATGTGAATGTTTCAGGCGCTGTGCTGACAAAACTTACTCTTGAACCGGGTTTTGTTTTGTCAGAAACGGCATTTTGGAGCTTTACCCTGAATTTTTTGCCTTTTTTGAGCACAGCAGTGGATTTTACGCTATTTTGCGCAGGGGTATTCGTAGTTGTGACCTTAGCCGGAATCGTGACAGGAGACGGATTTTCAGGTTTAGCAGGCAAAGCCGCCGGTGACTCCGCGGGCGACGGGCTAAAAGCATCAATCGTAGTATCAAAAGGGTCCGCCTCGCTCGGAAGCGCAGGAAGCAGGTCGCTTTCTATTTTTTTTGTGTTGTATTTTGCCCTGATTGCGCTGTCTATCGAATCATCGACAAAATCATCACAAAAAACAGCTCCCGGAAAAAAAACCGCGGCAGCAAATGACAGCAATAAAATTTTCTTTAATTTTAATTCCATAATGTGCCTAATCAACAGGTTTTGCATTCGAATCAATCAAATATTTCTCCAGCCCCGATTTAATTGAAACTGCGGCTTTCTGCCTGAAGTTTTCATCCAGCATTAGCATATATTCGGTCGGGTGAATCATATACGCAACCTCCAGAAGCACGCATAACGGCATTGTCGGGCGCGTGAGCACAAAGCTGGAGCGGTTAAAACCGTCATTTGCCGTGCCCAAATCCGCAATCAGCCTTTCCTGCAAGGTTTTTGCGAGCAGTTTTGCCTCGTTATTGTAATAAAATACCGAAGTTCCGTGTTTTTTGTAAGGGTCAGCACCGTCAGGGAGCGCGTTTGCATGCAAACTTATAAGAACCAGCGCATCAGCGTCTTTTGCCATTTTCGGGCGTTCATAAAGCGGGGTATTTGTGTCATCAGTGCGTGTCATAACGACCTGTGCACCTGATTTTTCAAGCTCCTGCTTCAATCTGCGGGCAACATCAAGGTTAATTTCCTTTTCTTTAACGCCTGTAGGCCCGACAGCGCCGGAATCACACCCGCCATGCCCGGGGTCAATCCCTATCACAATCCCTTTCAGCGGAGATTTTTCGTCAATTTTGGGTTCTTTTCTGATTTTCAAAACGAGATTTTTTCCATCGTAATAACAATCATAGCCCCATAATTTCTGGTTAAGTTCAATAAAATATTTAGAAATTTCTCCGGTTTGCGCAGTTGCAATCGCGAGATTTTTTATTGCGGTCATGGGTTTGAAGATTTTGCTGTCAGCAGCATTGTTTTTGACGCCGAAAATCTCCAGTTCAAGCCCGCCCTCCACTTCTTTCACGGAAAACGGAGCTTTTATGTCAAGTGAGGACTTTATGTACTCGTAATTTTTATCCTCGCTCAAAACAACGTCGCAAACCGTGGCGTGAAGCTTTTCATTTATTAAAGAATGGTTGATAACCTTTGATTCCGCGACCCATGCGGTTTTATCAGGGCTCAGGACAACTCTGTACCAGCTTCCTTTTTTACCGTTAATCATCAAAACCGTATCTTTGTCCAAATGCGTTATTCTGGCGCCATTTTCGTCCGGACGGGCTCTTAGCGGAGTGTGGTCGCACAAAACGAGCGCATAAATATACTCATTTTCCCCGAATTCTTCAAGCGGGGGCTCCTGTTTTACGGTTTGGGATTTCGGGGGCTTTGTTATTGAATATTTTACCGAAGTTTTTTCACTTCCGGTAGTTGATTCAAGCACAAAATCATTTTCGCCGTCATGCAGGGTCACAACCTCAACAAACGAGCCGTTTTCCCAGACTTTTACGGGCTTGCTGTTGATTGTGAGCGTTGAACCTGCCGTAGTGCTTCCCACAAAAAACGTCGAGGAAGCATTCACGCTTACCGTCGGGTTTTTAGGGTAAACGACCTCGAGTGCTTCGCACTGAACTCCCGTTATTACCATTGCTGCGGCCGAAAAAATTAGTTTGCTTAAGTTCTTCATTGTAAAAATTATCTCAAATTTCACATTTTTTTGCAAATTTTATGTAATATAAATTATAAGATTGACAAAAAAATTTTATCAGGGATTTTATAACATCAGATAGACAAAAGGGGAAACTATGCTGACAAAAATTTCATACACACCGGCATACTACAAAGCAAACAAGAATTTTCAGGCCGAAAAAAGCATAAGCACTAACAAAACCGCTCAGGTAAGTTTCGGAATGCTGCCGGCAAAAGCCATCTCGAAAAATAACGTAGAACTTCTGGAAAAAATCGCCCAAAAACTTAAACAGGGCCCTGACGGAGTCTATACAAAAACAATAAACAACAAAACTATTACACTAAACCGTTTTCCGAAAAGCTCCGGAGAAATTAGGATAAAAGAAAAAAACGGTTCCGAGTTAAAAATTAATAATATTTTTTATGGAGAAGCCCTGAATCTGGAATATCTGGAAAAAACTAAAAAACCTTCAATAACTTCCATGCGCCTCGCTTACGGCAAAGACGGAAAGGGCTACGAGTTTGAACCCGGTGAAATATTGAGGTACAAAAGCCAATACCCGCAAAAAGGAATGACGCTCAATGTTGAACGCACCTATTGCGACCGCTCTGTTGTGAACACATATTTCAACGAAGAAAGATTAAATAAACTTAACGGTATATTAAAAAGAATTCTTCCCGATGCGCTCCTTTAGCCAATCTGGTTCAAATATTCTATAACTTTTTCGGCTACGGCAATTGCAGAGGCCGGATTTTGTCCGGTAATCAGGTTATCATCAACAATAACATGCTCTGCCCAGGGTTTGAGCTGGGTAAATTCAGCTCCCAGCTGTTCAAGGCGTGATTGCAGCAAAAACGGAACGAGTTCGGTTCTTTTTACAATGTTTTCTTCCTCATTTGTAAAAGAAGTTACCCTTTTGTTTTTAACAATCGGCTCACCATCGGTTCTTTTTGCGCCAAGAAGCCCCGCAGGCCCGTGACAAACCGCGCTGGTTGCTTTTCCGGTATTGTAAAAATGGCCTGTGACTTCGGCAACAAGTTCGTTTTCCGCAATATCAAACATCGGCCCATGCCCGCCAGGGAAAAAGATTGCGTCAAAATTTTTGTAATCAACTTCCTCAAGTTTTTTTGTATTTTCAAGGAATTTTGCAGCTTCATCCCATTCCATCGGGTTTGAGCAGGAAAGGCTGCCCTCATCAATCGGTGCTTTGCCGCCTTTTATGCTGGCTACGGTAATTTCATAGCCCGTATCTCTAAAAATCAAAAAAGGAACGGCAAATTCTTCAAGCCACACGCCCGTTTGCGTTCCATCAGCGAGTTTGTCAGCATTCGTAACAACAATAAGCACCTTTTTAGTCATATTTTTTCCTTTTTTAGTTCTGTAATTGTACTTATTCTCGCCAAATTTGAAAAATCACGCATTCCCCGACTGTATAAAAAAATAATGCGACTTTAAAAAGCCGCATAAGTCAAGAAAGGAATGGTTAGACTATTAATAATTAAATTATGCAGATTTTTTCCATGCGGTGCAAATTGCTAAACAAAACTTAATAAATATGCTAAAATATTGTTAATAAAGGAGAAAGTATGAAAATCGGAATTTACGGACTGGGGCTAATCGGGGGCTCACTTTTAAAAGCGCTGCACGGCTATGAAAAAATCGCGGTAACAGGAAACGACAGCACAATTGAAGCTGCAAAACCTTATGCTGTCGAGGTCACAAAAGACCCGAACAGGCTTAAAGAATGCGCTCTTGTGTTCGTTTGCACTCCGATGAACAAAACGCTTGAAATTCTTGACAGGCTTGAAAATATTGTTTCTGCGGACACGATTGTTGCAGATGTTGCAAGCCTGAAAGGGTTTGTTATGGAGAAAAAACGGCCGTACAAGTTTATTGGAACCCATCCCATGGCAGGAACGGAGCACACGGGCTTTGAGCATTCGTTTAAGGAGTTGTTTGAGGGGGCAAAATGGGTTATTACGCCCTCAGAGGAAACAACGCCGGAGGATTTGAACAAAATCGAGACCATAATTAAATCCGTATGGGCTCATCCGGTAATAATGGACGCAAAAACGCATGACAGGGCAGCAGCGTTGATTAGCCACATGCCAATGCTGGTTTCGCAGGCTTTAATGCTCTCAGTTCAGGAAAATAATGACGCAAAACTCCTCGCAGCGAGCGGTTTTCGGGATATGACGCGGCTTGCGATGTCAAACACTGAAATGGCTGCGGATATGGTCTCTTTGAACAGGGAAAATATTGAAGAATCGCTCGGACTGCTTTCGGCCTCGATTATGCAGCTTCTGGGGAGTGATTACAAGGGAAAAATTGAAGAAATTGCGCAAAAAAGGCGCGCAATGTATGACGAGAGCGGGAAGAATATTTTGTAACCGGCCAATTTTGAGGTTTTAAAGTGGTTTGGGCCGCTCCCCATCCGCATTCGTTCGCAATACTGACGTATTTCTACGACTGCTCCCTCCCTGGGTTGGGGAAAGAGGTAAATTCAAGGATTGCTTAATTGGAGGGAGGGAAAAAGCGCGCCGTCATGCTGAACTTGTTTCAGCATCGCCAGATTGAAGTAAATAAGCCAAAATCTTGCCGCCGGAAACGTGATTTTCGTGCCCTTGCGACCCTGAAACAAGTTCAGGGTGACAAAAAATTGTAGGGTGGGAAAAGTGAAACGGTTCCCACCGCAAGATTGTGAAAAATGGGAATTTTTTATTTTTTAATATAGCTTGGGGTCGCTCCCTTTCCGCATTCGTATGAAATACTGACGTATTTCTACGACTGCTCCCTCCCCGGGTTGGAAAAAGGTTTTTGGGGTGTATTGTTGCTCAATATTATTTTGTAATATAATTAATTTGAAATATTGCCCGCTTTGCAGGTGATTTTGATAAAAATTCATAAAAAAAGACGTTTGAAGAAAAAGGATTTAATAATAATGAGCAAATATTTACTGGAAATCGGAACGGAAGAGCTGCCTTACAAGTTTATTGACGCAGGTCAGGAACAGCTGAAAGCAGCGTTTGAAAAACTGCTGAAAGAAAACGAAATCGGGTTTTCAAGCGTAAAAACCTACGGCACTCCGCGAAGATTGACAGTAATTATAGACGGTTTGAACGAAAAACAGCCGGATACGGTTAAAACGGTCAGAGGGCCGATTGCGAATATTGCATTCGATGAAAACGGAAACCTCACGCAGGCAGGATTGGGGTTTGCTCGCAAAAACGGCGTTGAACCGTCCGCCTTGTACAAAGAAGATAACTATGTCCATGCCAAAATCGAGAAAAAAGGCAAACTCACCAGAGATGTTCTCGCTGAAAACATTGAAAACCTCGTTTTGAAAATGCAGGGGCCTTATTTTATGAGATGGGCCGGGCTGGATGTGAAATTCCAAAGGCCTGTCAGATGGGTTGTTTCGCTTTTTGATAATGATGAGTTGAAAATAAAGATTGCTGATGTTGAATCCTCAAGATTCTCGCGCGGACATAGGTTTGCGTCTTCAAAAGTCGAAATCAAAAACCCTGACAACTACGAAAATGCGCTTTTTGACGCAAAAGTAATTGTTGACGGCGAAAAAAGAAAAGAAAAAATCATTTCTTCAGCAAAAGCCGAAGCGGAAAAAATCGGCGCGCAGGTCGTTCTTGACGAAGAACTTGTGAAAGAAGTTACAAATATCACGGAATGGCCGGTTCCGGTTGTGTGCAATTTTGACAAAAACTACCTGAACGTGCCGGAAAAAGTGACCGTAACCGTTATGGCCACTCACCAGCGCTATTTCCCGCTTTACAAAGACGGAAAATTGATAAACAGCTTTATTACAACAACAAATTTCCTCGGAAACGATTTTGAAAACATAAAAGCCGGAAATGAAAGGGTTGTTAAGGCAAGACTTGATGACGCGGTGTTTTTCTTCAATGAAGATACGAAAAAACCGTTTGAAAGCAACCTTGAGGGCTTAAAAGGGGTCACTTTCCAAAAAGGAATGGGCTCAATGTACGATAAAACCTACAGAATCCTTGAACTTTCAAAATACATCGCAAAAGAGCTCGGAAAAGAGTCAAAAACCATCGAAAGAACCGCACTTTTGTGCAAAGCCGACCTTGTTACGAGCCTTGTGTTTGAATTTACTGAATTACAGGGATTTATCGGCTCGGATTATGCGTTCAATTCTGGCGAAGCGCCTCAGGTTGTTGAGGGCATAAAAGAACATTATTACCCGCTGGGCGCGGATTCTGAGCTTGCAGAGTCAATTGAGGGGCAGATTGTCGGACTTGCAGACAAAATCGACACAATTTGCGCTGTTTTTGCAGAGGGCAAAAAACCAACCGGCTCTGCTGACCCGCTTGGCGTCCGCCGCGCAACGCTCGGGATTTTGAAAACCATTATTCAAAAGGATTTGAAAGTAAATCTTACAGAATTGATTAAAAAATCGATTTCTATTTTGCCCGTAAAAGTTGAGGCTCCGCAAAAGCTTTACGAAGAAGTAAAAAACTTCTTTGAGCAGCGTTTATCAATTTATTACAATGACAAATATTCGCATGACGTTGTTGAGGCTTGCCTGTCGAACAAAGATGCGCTTTCTGATTTGGGCGATTTTGCCCTGCGGCTTGAAGTCGTTGAAAAAATCAAAAAACTGCCCGAATTCGCTCCCGTAAACGAAGCCGCCAACAGGATAATCCGTATAGCCAGGGCAGATTCAAATTCACCTGATAAGGCATTGTTTAATAGCCCGTTTGAAACGCAGCTTATGGAATGTATAACTTCGATTAATGCTGATAACCTTGAATATGAAAAATTATTCGGAGAACTCACAAAAGCAGTGCCCGTGATTAATGAATTCTTTGATAACGTGCTCGTTATGGACAAAGATGAAAAAATCAAGGAAAATCGATTAAAACTCCTTGCTCTGGCAAAAGAAAAATTCGAAAAACTGGCTGATTTCTCCAAAATAAACGGTTAAAAATCCTGCGCAGCAGGTCAAAAACACGATTATGGATAACATCAGGCTTTATACAGGAGTTTTGCTGTTTCTGTGTATGTTTTCGCTTGCCGATTTTGAGAGCATCGGCAAATTCCTCACAGAACGCAAGATTGTACAAAAATATAAAAACTCGGAGAAAATGCTCGGGTTCGGGGTTTTGCAGTACGAAAACGGCGTTTATGTAGTTGATGTGCTGGACTTTACACCTGCAAAACTTGCGGGAATTGAAGAAATGGATAAAATTCTTGCTGTTGACGGCGAAAAAATCGATACAATTGAAGATTTTAAGGAGAAAATTGACCTTTTTCACAAAAATCAGGCGCTGAATCTCCTTGTTTACAGAAAAAGCTCCGGGCAGGACGTGAATATTTCAATTAAACCCGTAATTCTAATTCCACAGGATTAGATTTAGCAAAAACCGATTAATTCTTTGTAACTAGAACTTAACGATTAACAAAACCTGAAAACACCGGCTGCAAAGGTATTCTCAGGGCTATAAAATTTTAGTTGATTTTGTGCTATGTTATTGTTATAAAGGGAACGATATAGATTAGGATAGTAATATCAAAGGAGAATTATGGGATTACCAAAAGTAGCATATTTTTCAATGGAAATAGCAATGGACCAGTCTTTGAGTACTTATTCCGGCGGTCTTGGATTTCTTGCGGGCTCTCACATGCAGTCTGCGGGCTATCTTCAATTGCCTATTGTCGGCGTAACTATGCTTTGGTCTTATGGCTATTATAATCAGAGAATTAACGAAGAGGGAAATGTTGATGTAGCTTACATCAGAAAACATTATGACTTTTTGCAAAGCGTTGACGCTTCCGTTACTGTTGACATTTTTGGCGAAAAAGTTGTTGTAAAGGCGTTCAGAGTTGACCCCAGCCTCTTCGGAACATGCCCTGTATACCTTTTAACAACAGATGTTGAAGAAAACTCTGAATGGGCACGTTCGATTTCCCATAAACTCTATGACGGAAACGAAAAAATAAGAATTGCGCAGGAAACTGTCCTCGGCGTAGGCGGTGTAAGACTTTTACAGGCTATAAAATACGATTTTGACTGTGTTCACATGAACGAAGGTCATGCTCTTCCTGCTGCATTTGAACTTTTAAGACAATACAACGGCGATCTTGATCAGGTTAAAAGAAAAGTTGTATTCACAACCCACACACCTGTTGCCGCGGGCAACGAAGTTCACTGGGTTGACACACTTCTTGAGGGCGGCTTCTTCGCAGGCTGCTCAAGAGAACGCGCTGTTGAGCTCGGCGGTGAGCACTTCTCATTAACAGTTGCAGCTTTAAGAATGAGCCGCATTGCAAACGCAGTTTCTCAGCTTCACGGCCTTGTTGCAAACAAAATGTGGTCATGGGTTGAAGGCAGATGCCCGATTAGAGCGATAACCAACGCTGTAAACCTCCACTACTGGCAGGATGAAAGAATTGCAAAAGCCCAGACGCTTGAAGACTTGCTCAATGCAAAAATCGAGATGAAAAAAGAAGTTTTCAGCTATATTGCAAACACTACGGGTAAAAGATTCGACCCCAATGTTTTGACAATCACATGGGCAAGAAGATTCGCCGATTACAAACGTGCATGGCTTATTTTCATGGATATGGACAGAATCCTCAAGCTTTTGAACGCAGACAAAGTTCAATTGATTTTTGCAGGTAAATTCCATCCGGATGACGCAATGGGACGTGAAATGTTCAACAACATTCTTCACAAATCCTACAATATCAAAAACGTTGCAGTTCTTGCCGGTTATGAGCTTGAATTGAGCGCAAAACTGAAAAGAGCTACCGATGTATGGCTTAACACGCCTATCAGACCGCTCGAAGCTTCAGGAACTTCAGGCATGTCAGCAAACATGAACGGTGCTCTTCACCTTTCTATTTATGACGGATGGACAGTTGAGGGAACTTTCCCGGGAATCAACGGCTACACGGTTGAATATCCCGGCCTTGACGATGATATTCCGTGGGAAGAAAGACACTGGAAAGACCATGATTGCATTATGGACATCATTGAAAACCAGATTATTCCAACTTACTACGATAACAAGCTCGAATGGGCAAGAATGATGAGACAGGCTGTCAGAACATCAGAAGCTTACTTCAACTCTGACAGAATGGTTATTGAATACTTCAACAGGATATACAAACCGATTGCTCACGAAAGTGCAAAAGAAGGCGGCTTGAATCCTGACGCTTCAATGACTTCTGACCCGTCAATCAATGACCAGCCGAATATGGACGCTTGGACTTATTCAAATATCAAGTAGTTTATTGATGGTTTTATTAAATAATAGAAAAGAGGGCTTATTTAGTCCTCTTTTTTGTTTTTGATTGTGCTGGGTGTAAATAATTCACGCAGGCGCCCCCCTCCCCAAGGAGAGTGAAACAAAAGTTCAAGAAAATGGTTGGAATCTTATTTGGAGTGACTATGGGGAAGGGCACAAGAAGCCATTTAAAATAACATTCAACAATATTTGCCCGGAGGAATCGGAACGGAAAATAAGATTCCAACCATTTTCGCCACACACCCACCCCCACCCCAAAAACATAACAAAAATTAAAATTTGAAACTCATATTTTCTTATGAAATAATATGGACAAAAGAGTATCGAAACATGAATGACAAAATAATTATAAAAGGCGCAAACCAGCATAATTTAAGAAATGTTGACTTAGAACTACCGAAAAATGAACTCATTGTTTTTACAGGCGTTTCAGGCTCCGGAAAAAGTTCGCTCGCTTTTGACACGATTTTTGCAGAGGGCCAAAGACGGTATGTTGAAAGCCTATCGACCTATGCCCGCCAATTCTTAGGGCAAATGGACAAACCCGATGTCGAGTCCATCGAGGGGCTTTCTCCGGCTATTTCAATCGACCAGAAATCAACTTCAAACAACCCTCGCTCAACAGTCGGCACAGTAACGGAAATCTATGACTATTTAAGGCTGCTTTTCGCCAGAATCGGCGTTCCGCACTGCCCTGAATGCGGCGACCCGATTAAACCGCAATCCATTGACGAAATCGTCGATAAAATAATGAAACTCCCCGAAGGAACAAAAATCCAGATTATTGCCCCTGTTGTAAGAGGCAAAAAAGGCGAATTTGTTTCATTGATAAACGAACTGAAACAGGACGGATTCGTCAGGGTAAGAATTGACAATGAAATTTACAACCTCGACGAAATCGACATCAAAGATATAGAACTTAAAAAGACGCACAAACACAATATCGACGTTATTGTAGATAGAATCGTCGTAAAAGAAAGCGCAAAGTCCAGAATAGCAGATTCTGCACAAACTGCGCTACAAAGAGCAAACGGGCTGATGTCAGTGGATGTTGTAGGGCAAAAAGAAATGATTTTCAGCGAAAAACTCGCCTGCCCGAAATGCGGCTTGAGCTTTGAAGAACTTGCACCGCGAATTTTCAGTTTTAACAGCCCGTACGGAGCCTGCCCGAAATGTTCGGGGCTGGGCGCGGATTTTGTGATTGACCCGAACCTTGTTGTTCCTGACCGCAGAAAATCCCTGAAACAGGGCGCAATTTACCCCTGGAGCAAAACCTCAACATCCTACTATGTCGACCTTTTAGGCTCTGTTGCCGCTCATTACGGGATAAATATGGACGCTCCGTTTGAAGAATTGAGCGAAGAGCAAAGAAAAATCATTCTCTACGGCTCGGGCAGCGATTTGCTGGACATACGCGTAAAAGAATTCGGCACACATCGCTACAAAACCAGAAAAATGCGGTTTTGCGGGGTAATTCCGTTCCTTGAAAAAAGATACAACGATTCCTCCGGCGAATACTGGCGCGAAGAAATTCAAAAGTACATGGTTACAACCCCCTGTCCTGAGTGCAAAGGCGCCAGATTGAAACCATTTGCTTTAGCCGTGACAGTCAGGGGAAAAAACATCTTTGAGGTGTGCAATATGCCCATTTCAGAGAGTTTTGAGTTCTTTTCATCGCTTTTTCTCGAACTTTCTGATTTTGAAATGGAAATTGCAAAACAGATTCTCGAAGAAATCAGGGCAAGGCTGAAATTCCTTATTGACGTGGGTTTGGGCTACTTAGATTTGAGCAGAATGGCTGGAACATTATCCGGCGGCGAAGCCCAGAGAATCAGGCTTGCGACACAGATAGGAAGCGGGCTTTCCGGCGTTTTATACGTTCTTGACGAACCATCAATCGGACTTCACCAGCGCGACAATGACAAATTAATCAAAACTCTGCTAAATATGCGCAATCTGGGCAATACACTCATCGTAGTCGAGCACGACGAGGACACAATGCGCAATGCTGATTATATCGTGGACATCGGCCCGAGAGCAGGCGTTCATGGCGGCAGAATTGTGGCAAAAGGCACGCTTGAAGACATAAAAAAATCAAAAGAATCCATAACCGGCAAGTATTTGAGCGGCGAAAAGGTTATTCCCGTGCCCCAAAAGCGCAGAGAAGGCAACGGAAACTTCCTGCAAATCAAAAATGCACACCTCAACAACCTGAAAAACATCTCACTTGATATTCCGCTTGGCAAAGTTGTTGCGATTACAGGCGTGTCAGGCTCGGGAAAATCGTCTTTGATGATTGATTTGATAAGAGAATATGCGCTGCATGAATTAAGGGGCAACAAGCCCAAACCGCAGGGCGTTGATGAGATTTCGGGGTTTGAAAATATCGACAAAATCATTGATATTGACCAATCCCCCATCGGCAGAACCCCGCGCTCCAATCCTGCAACCTACACAGACGTATTCAGCCACATTCGTGACCTTTACGCAAAAACAAATGAGTCAAAAATGCGCGGATATCAGCCCGGAAGGTTCAGTTTTAACGTAAAAGGCGGACGCTGTGAGGCTTGCAAGGGCGATGGCGTAATAAAAATCGAAATGAACTTTTTATCGGACGTTTATGTAAAATGCGACGTCTGCAAAGGCAAGCGCTACAACAGAGAAACCCTTGAAGTCAAATACAAAGGCGCAACAATCTCCGATGTGCTTGATATGACCGTTGCAGAAGCATACGTTTTCTTTGAAAACATCCCGAAAATCAAATCAAGGCTAAAAACCCTTTATGACGTAGGTTTGGGCTACATAAAGCTCGGTCAGAGCGCCACAACCCTTTCCGGCGGCGAAGCCCAGAGAATAAAACTCGCCTCCGAGCTCAACAAAAAGGCAACAGGGCGCACTTTATACCTTTTGGACGAGCCGTCGGTCGGTTTGCACTGGTATGACCTTGACAAGCTTATTAAAATCATCAACAAGCTTGCTGATTCCGGAAATACGATTCTGATTATTGAACACAATCTCGATTTAATCAAAATTGCCGACCATATTATCGACCTTGGCCCCGAGGGCGGAAATGCAGGCGGACAGGTTGTTTTTCAGGGCACTCCCGAAGAAATAATCAAATGTCCCGATTCATACACCGGTCAGTATTTAAAAGGAATGTTAAATTAACCCCGAAAACCATCATCAGGAGCCGAAATGAGAAGAAAAGCCGTCGGAATATTAAATGGAGCCATTGCAGCTGCAAGCTACGGGACAAATCCGCTTTTTGCGCTGCCTTTATTTGCTGCGGGGGTGGGAGTGAACTCCGTACTTTTTTACAGATACGCGATTGCTGTTGTGATTTACGGAATCTGGTTGAAATTCGTGAAAAAAGTTTCCTTAAAAATAACTCAAAAAGAGTTTTTTCCGATTTTCTTTTTGTCAATGCTTTTTTCGTTTTCATCTTTGACGCTTTTTCAGGCTTTTAAGTACATTGCGGCCGGAATTGCCTGCACGATTTTGTTTATTTATCCCGTCATTGTTGCAATCATAATGGCGATATTTTTCAAAGAAAAAATAACAAAAACCGTTATAAGCGCGATTTTGCTTACATCTTTTGGAATTGTACTTCTTTACAACGGAAAGGACGGCGTCACGCTTAATCTTCAAGGGGTTTTGCTTGTGCTTTCGTCCGCGCTTTTGTATGCACTTTATATTGTTGGCGTCAAGAACATAAAGCCTGTAAAACACATAAAACCGGACAAATTGAGCTTTTACATAATGTTTTTCGGGCTTTCCGTTTACATTTACAACCTCAAGTCATTCACAAATCTTCAGGTTCCGGAAAATCCGCTTTTATGGCTTTTTGCAATTGCTCTGGCGGTTTTCCCGACCATTATTTCGCTCGAAACAATCACCGTATCAATAAAACTCGTAGGTTCTACCATAACAGCCATTCTCGGCGCCCTTGAGCCTTTGACAGCTATATTTTTCGGCGTGGTTTTCTTTCATGAGGAGCTTACGCCAAGGATAATTGCAGGGGTTGCCCTGATTTTGGCGGGAGTAATTTTAATAGTTCTTCGCAAAACTCACAAAACTTCGCACGCAGCCGCGCAAAAAACCGGTTTTTAGTGCGTAATCAGCTTTAAACCGACAATTCCGCTGACAATAAACCCGATACAAACAAGCCTTAATATCGTAACAGGTTCTTTAAATAAAATTATTCCGAAAACAACGGTTCCGATGGTTCCTATACCCGTCCAGATTGCGTATGCAGTGCCCAGAGGCAATTGTTTCAGCGCAAGTGCCAGAAAATAAAAGCTAAAAATCATGCACGCAACTGTGAAGATTGCCGGTGTGAGTTTTGTGAATCCATGTGAAAATTTTAGCCCAACAGCCCAGCTAATTTCCAGCAGGCCGGCGATAAACAAGAAAATCCAGTGCATTTTGTTCTCCTTTCATTGCTAAAAAGCCAGAGAGAAATCTTTTACAATTTCTCCCTGGCTTTTATCCTTCCGTGTACTTTTAAAACTTAAAAGCGTT
>URFH01000026.1 GCA_900547155.1 uncultured bacterium
TTCCAAAATCTTTGATTTTGTGAAAAATGTCTGGTTTTCCACAGGGTCGCAAGGGCGGTGATTATCGACTTCAACCTTGCGATTCCGAATCAAGTTCGGAATGACCGCACATCTTTTATCGCCCTACAATCAAACAACCTTAAAACCGCTCCCCATCCCTGCCCTCCACGGCTCCGGGAAAGAACAATTTAGTATATAACTCCAATTTTTTCAAAAATTCCCGGATAAAAATTTTCCTTGACATGCTGATTTGTTAGATTTAAAACAGAATCGTTACACACAGCTGAACTTTTTTAAAAAAAGAGAGAATTAAGACAACTTTGGGATGGAATAATCTATGATAAGTTATTTTATTGGAATAATTGCCATTTTGGCGGGCGGAATTTCTGCGCTTGTACCCGCGCTTAAAGTCCTTTTTTCAGGAGAAACAATTTCTAAAACTTTTGACTTCAATCCGCTTTTTGGCAGCGTAAATTTCGTAATCGACCCGTTGAGCGCGTTTTTCATCGTGGTAATCGCCGTAATGAGTGTTGCTTCTGTGGTTTACGCAAAAGGCTACCTGAAACCGTACCTTGAAAAAGGCAAAACAATCGGCGCGCACATGGTATTTTTAGCGGGATTAATCATTTCGATGATTCTCGTTGTAACCTGCCAGAATGCTTTGATGTTTTTGATTTGCTGGGAAATAATGTCGCTTTCTTCGTTCTTCCTTGTGATTTTTGAAAGCGAAAAAAAAGAAGTTTTAAGAGCCGGAATAAAATACCTCGTATTTATGCACATTTCGGTTCTTTTTATTATCATTGCGTTTGCGCTTTGTGCAATCAAATCCGGAAGCCTTGATTTTGCTTCGTTTGCAGCTGTTTTGCAAAGCAATAAGCACCTCGCAAACGCGGTATTTCTCCTCGCTTTCGTCGGATTCGGCACAAAAGCGGGATTTGTTCCCTTTCACAACTGGCTCCCTGACGCGCACCCCGCAGCACCGAGCCATGTCAGTGCAATAATGTCCGGTGTGATGATTAAAACAGGTATTTACGGGATTTTGAGAACCCTTTCTTTAATCGGAACCCCCTCAAAACTCATCTCCTACGCAGTTTTGATAATATCTGTGATTTCTGCGCTTTACGGCGTGTTATATGCGATTACACAGCACGATTTGAAACGGCTTCTGGCTTATCACAGCATTGAAAACATCGGAATCATCGGAATCGGTATCGGCGCGGGCATGCTCGGTCTTGCTTATCACAATCCTATTGTTGCTTTGCTGGGATTTGCTGGCGGTATTCTTCATATTCTCAACCACTCTATATTTAAAGAACTTCTTTTCCTCTCGGCAGGAAGCGTTTATACAAAAACTCACACAAGAAACATCGAAATCCTCGGCGGACTGATAAAATCAATGCCCTATACGGCGGTTTTGTTCTTAATTGGTTCTGTTGCAATCTGCGGATTGCCGCCTTTTAACGGGTTTATCAGTGAATTTCTTGTTTATTTCGGAATGCTCAAGGGGCTTTCTATAAACAGTTTCTTTGCGTTCACAACCTTGATTTTTGCGATTGCGGGGCTGGCTCTGGTCGGAACAATGGCGATTTTGTGCTTTACAAAGGCATTTAGCATAATTTTTCTCGGTCTGCCCAGAAGCGAAGCCGCTCAAAAGCCGCAAAGCGATACGGAAATGTCAATGATTCTTCCGATGGGCTTTTTAGCGCTGCTTACGCTGGTTATCGGGCTGTTTCCGCAGTATGTTTTCAAAATGCTGGTTAAACCGGTTGCTGTTTTGAGCGGTTCCGAGCTTGCTGTTGCCGAACCTGCTTCAATTATGCAGACGATTTCGTTTGTTGCGCTTGCGTTTTTGGCATTTGTTTGCGTGCTTGTCATTTTGAAGATGGTTTTTGGCAGAAAAATCGAGCTTCACGAAACATGGGGCTGCGGATACAACAGGGCAAACAACCACATGCAATACACCGCGTCGTCTTATGCAAGCCCGTTTCTTTCAATGTTAAAACCGTTGTTCAAAAAGGTTTTTGACATCGAAAAGCCCAAAAAACTCTTCCCGAAAAGCGCGCATTTCAGCCTGCATATCGAGGATATAGAAGAAGCTTACGTTCTGAACCCGCTTTTGAAGTTTGATGAATGGTTTTTGTCAAAATTTGAAAAAATCCAGAACGGAAATCTGCAAACTTACATAAAATACGGACTGCTGTTTCTTGTGTTGATAATTGCAGGGTGTATGTTTGTGTAAATCAAAGGGGAATCCCTTGCGGGATAGCCCTCACCCGCCCTCCGGGCACCCTCTCCCGTCGGAGAGGGAGAAAAAGAGAAGAAATAGGAAAAATAAAAATGCTGATGAAAATTTTAAACTTAATAATTCTTCTGGTCGTGCCTTTTTTGATGATGGGCGTGATTAAGAAAACAAAAGCTTTCTGGGGCGGAAGAAAAGGCGCTTCTGTGCTTCAGCCGCTTTATGATTTTGTAAAACTCATGAAAAAGGACTTTGTCATAAGCAAAACCACCTCGGTCGTTTTCAGAATAACCCCGATTATCGCAATTGCGTCGGTTTTGTTTGCTGCGCTGTTTGTGCCGATGGCGTCAGGAAGCGCTTTGATAAATATTCCGGCGGGATTGATTGTTTTTGCTTATATTCTGGGGCTTGGCAAGTTTTTCTCGCTCATCGGCGCAATGGATACGGGCAGCAGCTTTGAAGGAATGGGGGCATCAAGAGAAGCCTGCTTTACTTCGATTGTTGAGCCGGCATTTTTCATAATTATTGCGTCAATAATGGCAATGAGCGGAAATTATACCTTTGACAGCCTCGCTCATATCCTTTCGAGCGCCGGAAGTTACGGTGTTTTGATTACAATTTTTGCGGTTCTGGCTTTGTTTTTGATGATTTTGATTGAGGGGTGCAGAGTTCCGGTTGATGATCCCGCTACGCACCTTGAATTGACGATGATTCACGAGGTTATGATTCTTGATAACTCGGCTTCTGATTTGGCTTTGATAAGCTGGGGAGCGGCAATGAAAATGCTTTTGATTTCATCTTTGATTGCAAATATTTTGATTCCGAACAGCGCCGGCGCAGGAATTTCGGTTTTGCTTTATTTATTGATAATTTTTGCGATTTCAATAATCATCGGAACCGTGGAATCTGCGATGGCAAGGATAAGAATGTCGCATGTTTTTGAATTCATTTTCATAATGAGCTCATTCGCGCTTGTTGTCCTTTCGCTGGTCGTTGCTAGGATGTTTGGAGGTTAGAATTTAAATGGAAAACGGTTTTATAATACTTTTTGGATTAACAATGCTTTATCTGGCGGCAACAAGCAGGATTATTTCTCACGTGAGAATACTCATTGCGCAGGGAATTTTGCTTTTTTTGATTTGCCTTTGCGGCTACAAACACACGCCGTTGTTGAATCTTGCGTTTTTAACGATTGAAACGCTGGTTGTGAAATCAATAATTATCCCGTGGTTTTTGTACAGAATTTTGAAGAAAACCCACGCAAACAGGGATGTTGCGGCGAATATTCCGCATTTTTACTGTCTGGTGATTGCGAGTGTGATTTTATTGGGCGGTTTTCTTGTTTCAAACTACTTTATTTCTTCAATGAAGATGATTTCGCCGCTTTACTTCGGAGTTTCGGCAGCAACAATCATAATCAGCCTCTGGCTTATCACGATTAAGCACAAAATCATCTCAAACGTAATCGAATTCATCACAATGGAAAACGGAATCTTCTTACTTTCGCTTTCTGTTGCAAAAGAAATGCCTATGTTGGTCAATCTCGGGGTTTTGCTCGATGTTTTCATCGCGGTTTATATTCTCGGGCTTTTTGTGAACGAAATCAACAAGGAGTTCAAGGATTTGGAAGTTTCACATTTATCAGAGTTAAAGGACTATGAATACAATGATTAATTCAATTTTAATATTTCCGATAATTGCAGGGATTTTGATGTTGATTGTCAGAAAAAGATTTTTCGACAACCTCATGCTCAATTTGTATGCGATTTTGCATTTTGTTGTGACGCTTTTTCTTGTTTTTGACAAAGGCGCGCAAATCACCATCCCATACTTTGCAATCGACGGCACGAACAGGATTTTTCTGCTCGTTTTGTCGTTTGTTTTTCTGATGGTGACGATTTACAACAACGGCTATTCAAAACACCTGCCCTCGTTCAATAATATAAAAATAAAAGACAAAAAAATCTGTCTTTACTGGATTATGACGATGGCTTTTGTGCTTTCTATGACGGGAACGATTTTGAGCACGAATTTGGGGCTTGCGTGGGTTCTTGTCGAAGCAACGACCCTCACAAGCGCTTATTTGATTTATTTCAACCGTACAAAAAGCGCTATCGAAGCCGCATGGAAATATGTTTTTATCTGTTCAATCGGGATTGCACTGGCTTTTGTCGGAATAATCTTTTTGAACATCTCAACAGGAGCAATAAACACAATGTCCTATTCAGGGCTTTACCAGTATGCGCAGTCTTTTGACCCGTTCTGGCTAAAATTGGCGTTTGTGTTTATGGTTTTTGGTTTTGGTGCAAAAATGGGGCTTGCTCCGGTTCATTTCTGGCTTCCGGACGCTCACTCCGAGTCACCGTCCCCGATTTCAGCGCTTTTGTCCGCAACTTTGCTCAATTCTGCTTTTCTTGTGATTGTCAGAGTGTTCAAAATCATGTCACTTGCGCACTGTGATTCATATGCAAGGCTGATTTTGCTCGTAATGGGCTTTTTGTCGCTGTTTGTTACTGCGGTTTTTGTTTATCACATCAAAAACTACAAAAGAATGCTCGCTTATTCTTCAATTGAGAATATGGGTATCCTTGCAATCGGCACTGCGCTTGGCGGGGCGGCTTATTTTACGGTTATATTGCATTTGATAGGTCATTCACTGGCAAAAGCTTCGTTCTTTTTGACTTCGGGCAACATTCTTGAGCTTTTTGACACAAAAAGAATCAAGTCAATAAGCGGTTTGATGAGCGCTGACGGAAAAACGGGTTGGTTGTGGGTGCTTTCGTTCCTTGCGATTTGCGCATTTCCGACCTCGGTGCTTTTTATCAGTGAATTTATAATGATTAAGAAGATGATTCTCGACCATCATTATATTTTGTGCGTTTTGTTTGTATTCCTGCTGACGGTTGTGCTTTACGGAATCGGCAGAGCTGTTGTCAAGATGACTTTTGGCGAAATCAGCGAGGACAAGGCGCAAATTCTTGAGGAAAACAAAAAGAAAATCACAATTTCGATGTACATTCCGCAGTTTGTAATGCTCATAATCGTATTTGTGCTCGGAATTTACATTCCGCTGTTTTTGCAGGGCGTAATTAATTGCGCGGTTGCGGGATTTTAATGAAAAAATACCTGTCGTTTTGGCATTAAAGCCGGACAGACCCTGAAACAAGTTCAGGGTGACAAGAAGAAGGAAAAAACAATGAACTGGCTAAAAACAACAAATAATACAAAAATAAACCTCAAAGACATTCCTGAAATGCGCATGTCGGATTTGAGGGCGCAAATTATTGAACTGAACAAACGTCCTGTCGGATTTTTCGGCAAAGACTGGGGCGAGGGGCGCGTAAAGCTTTTTGTTGTGCTTGCTGACGATAAAGCGGGCGAGCTTTATGTTGCTTCGGCAATTTTCGGGGCTGAGGAAAAGGCTTATGAGTGCATTACAAATGAAATTCCGTCCTTTCATATTTTTGAGCGGGAATTTTATGAAGATTTCGGCATAGAACCGCTCCACCACCCGTGGCTCAAGCCTGTGCGCAAAAATCAGGACAAATATCCGTTTTTTGAGATGAAAGGCGATGAAGTTCATCAGGTTGCTGTCGGGCCAATCCACGCAGGCGTCATAGAACCCGGACATTTTCGCTTTATGTGCAACGGGGAAACCGTTTATCACCTTGAAATTATGCTCGGTTATCAAAACAGGGGCGTTGAAGATATGATGGTTAAACATCCCTCAAACCAGCTCGCAGAATCCGTTTGCGGGGACAGCGTAATTGCTTACAATACCGCGTTTTCTCAAGTTATGGAGCTTTTAAAAGAGATAAAGGTTTCTGACAGGGCGCAATTAATTAGAAAACTTGCGCTTGAAATGGAAAGAGCCGCAATTCATATTGGCGATTTGGGTGCGATTGCGGGTGATATCGCCTATCTTATGGGTGCGTCGGTTTTTGGCGTAACCAGAACCCTCGTCATCAACACAATGCTCGAATTTTCCGGCAGCCGCTTCGGCAGAGGCTTAATCACGACAGGCGGGGTTAATTTTGACCTCGACGATGAGAAAATTGAGCGTGCGCTGAAAACTTTTGAAAAAGTTGAAAAAGACGTGGACAGAATGGCAAAAACAATGCTTAAAAACTCCACGGTTATGTCAAGGCTTGAAAAAACCGGAACAGTCAGCACAGAACGCGCTCAGGAAGCCGGACTTGTTGGCATGGCGGCGAGAGCGTCAGGCGTGGAGCTTGATTCGCGCTTTGATTTTCCCGATAAATGGATGAAAGAGCTCAATATTGAAAAAAGTCCGTTCCATGGCGCCGGCGATGTTAATTCGAGGTTCAAACTGCGCTACAAAGAGGTTATTCAGTCGCTTTCGATTTGTAGAAAGATTTTTGAAAAGCTGAAAGAGTTCAAAAATGAGCCGATTAACTGTGGTTACGGTGTTTTTGACAAAGAAAACGCAAAAGACGCTTTTGTCATTTCAATTGTTGAGGGCTGGAGGGGCGAAGTCGTTCATATCGCAATGACGGACGCCAACGGCGCGCTCACAAGATACAAAATAAAAGACCCGTCTTTCAACAACTGGTTCGGGCTTGCTCTGGCGGTCAGAAACAACGGCGTGTCCGACTTTCCGCTTTGCAACAAGAGTTTCAACCTCTCGTATTGCGGAAATGACTTGTAGATTAAACGATAAAAGCCGCTTTCGGGCGCCGGCAAGATGCTGAAACAAGTTCAGCATGACAATTAAAAAAAGGAATATAAACATGTTTGATACATTAAAATCAAGAATATATCAGGGAAAACAGTTCATAAAGGACATTCCGAACGCTCCGATGAGAGAACAGTTTCGAGGATTGCCCGTTTTGAAAAACGACGGACGGGATTTGACAAAATGCGCACAGGCCTGCCCCACGGGCGCGCTCAAGCTCAATCCGCTTTCAATAGATTTGGGAAAATGCACGCTTTGCGGAGCCTGTCAGAATGTTTGCAAGGCGGAATGCAATTCTGACGCAATCAAATTTTCAAATTTTTACAAACTTTCCGCCTCAAAACGCGAAAACCTCGTGATAACCGAGGGTATGAGCGCAGAGGAGTTTGAGAAAACAGCAATCGAAGTGCGCAATGAAATCACTTCCGTATTTTCAAACTCGCTCAAGTTAAGACAGGTATCCGCAGGTGGCTGCAACGGCTGTGAAATGGAGCTAAATGCCTGCTCAAACTGCAATTTTGACATGGGAAGATTCGGAATCGACTTTGTTGCTTCGCCGCGTCACGCTGACGGGATTGTCATTACAGGGCCGGTTACAAAAAACATGGCTTATGCGCTTGAGGATTGCTACAAATCCGTTCCCGCGCCAAAACTCGTTATTGTGTGCGGTGCCTGCGCGATTTCCGGCGGGATTTTCCAAGACAGCACGGAGATTGACCGCGAATTTTTTGAAAAATATCCTGTTGACCTTTATATTCCGGGTTGTCCGGTTCATCCGTTGACCTTTATTAACGGGGTGCTCGGGCTTATCAGGGCAAAAAAATAAGGCAAAAGCGGGGAAAGCCCCGCTTTTTTAGTATAAGTGAACATTTTGAAGTATTATTGTCTTGTACTGTTGTATTGTGATGTCATTTTGTTGACATAGGCCTGCAATTCTTCTTTTGTGACAATACCGTCGCCGTCTGAATCAGCAGCTTTTGTGAATTGTTCAATTGTGACTGTTGTTGAGCCGCCGCCGATTTGTTTCATTATGTATTCCTTGAGTTTTTGGTTTCTAATGTTTGTTATAACGCTGAAAAATTCTTTTTGTTCGGTTGTTGCGGTTGGATTGTTTTTGATGAATTTTTCCATGTCATCAAGCGTGAATTTGTTATCAAAATTGCCGTTTTTGTCGTTGCTGCGCTCCATTTCTTCCATCATTACGTTGTAGCCGACATGTTTATAAACAACAGATTCTTTTTTGTATTTTTCCACTTCCTCCTGAGTGATTTTTCCATCTCTATCGGCGTCCATTTGATAGAGGTGGGTTGTGAGGGCGGCTACGTTGATTGTGTAGTTTCCGTCTTTAGTCATTTCGCCGCCGAGCGCAATCATAAGCGTTCTATCCACGCTGCCATCCGCATTTTTAAACAAGTCGGCGATTTCATTTTTACCAAACTGCTTTTCAAGTTCTTCTACGGTGATTATTCCGTCTGAATTCGTTGCTGTATCAAGGTTGTCTATTATTTTGATATTTTCTTCTTTATTTTTTTGTCTTTGGATTTTGAATTCAAGCGTGTTAATAAAGGATTCGTCGCTCAAAAGTGCTTTTATTTCCTCTGCAATGCTGCCATCGCCGTTTTTATCCAGAGCCAGTAAATCATCAACGGTAATACCGAGTTGTTTGCCTACATAATTAACAGAAAGTTGTTTGTTTTCCGGGTCAAGCTCTTCACCTTTTATTGCTGCAAAAATCGTTTCCAGAACGATATCCTGATAAGTATTTATGCGTATATTATAAGCCAAAGAATCTTTGTTATTGTTTGCCTGTTTCGGGTATCCTACGCCCGTTTGCTCGAAAACACCGGCAATTGCGCTTCCGATTGCCGCAATTTCCGGATTTGAGTCGTTTTTCAGTTTGTCAATATTGTTCAATATCTCTAAATCGGTAAAGGTTTTTTGGTTGTGTTCTCCATAATCTCTGGAAAACATTGAATTATCAATATTTTTCCCGAGCTGCGTCAGGGTTTCTTTTAAAGTGGAGGTTGTTGTGTTTGGGGCAGGTTCGCTCGCGCCTGCTTCCGGCTCTGTAGCGTCTGTTTCGGGTTCTATAGTGTCGGTTTTTAAAGCTGTTATTGAATCTTTAAGCTCTGATTGGGTCGTTGATACGAGATTTTCGTAAATTGATGACTTCTTGAAAGCAAAATCAATTTTTTCTGTCGAGATTTCATTATAATTATTATCATCTTGCTGCTTAAAACTTAGCCCGAGCGTTTCAATTTCTTGTTGTTCAACCTTTTCAATATCTTTTTTCAAGTCGGCTTTCTCAAAACTAAGCCTATTAGCCATAAAACTCGATAAATTTCTTATCATTTTAATTCTCCTTTTGTGTTGACGCGTACTATTGTACTATCGGCATTTTTTTTTCTCTCTTTAGGAAATATTAAAATGCTTTACAAAATTTAACAAAATGGACGGTAGCAGATGTCAAAAATCCTGCTAAATTCATCTTATGGGAGGGGTTTGCGCTAATAAACCCCGGGAATCAGCTTTTCGTAATCTTCTACCGTGCCGTTATCCATGCAGCAAAGAATAATTGCCTTGCCTAACGGGTGCAAATCGGATTTCAGGTAGAGTTTCAGCTCTGATTTGAAGAAATCTTCAAGCATTTTTGCGCCTGCGTCGTAGGCTGCTGCGCCGACTTGAGGCTGGTTGCTTACATCGAGGAATTTTTGCGAAATAGCCGTGCCCTCAACATGAATTCCGCCCGGAATGTAGCCAGCAAGCGGGTGCCTTGCGGGTTTCAGGTTCAATTTTTTGAATGAAGCCATACCGCGTCTTGCGAGATATTCACGGATTACCCACTGCGCCATAAAACCGACCTCCCACGAGCCGATGTGCTGATTCGGGATGAGAATGTTTCTGGTTTTTGTGGTTTTCATGAACTGGTCGAGCAAAATGTTCGCCAAATCGACCCTTTTGCCGGTAGCAAAAGGCCAGAATGAGCCTACGCCCTCGCTTTTTAGCTCATTTATATTGGTGGTTTTTGAACCGTCAGAAATACTCGGATTTGCGAACCCTCTGGGCGCAACAAGCCTCCAGAGCCACGCCAGAGCCGGCGGAAGAATGTGGAGCATTCCGAAAATGCCGTAAGACGGGTTTTCTGCTGTACAAGGCGGTGTTCTCAAGCCGAAACTGCGGTAATCAATCTCAATCGGGCCGTCCTGAATGTTTTTCATCTGCTTTCTGGGGATGATTATGCGCGGATTCGGGCATTTTACGTTCGGTGCGTCTTCCGTGTGCTCCCAGATGAGGCAGGTTGCGTCCGGATGAGCCTCAAGATTGAAGAAAATCAACGGTTCATCGGGGTGCGTTGTAACTTCTTCAAGGTGCGGGTCGGTGCCGTATTTTTTTATGTGGTCAATTCGCACAAACCACGATTTTTCCGCGTCAATGACCGAAAGGCGGCCGTTGTCTTTTCTAAAACCGGGATGGCAAAGCGCCATGTCATCGGTTACGGGCTGCAATTTACAACCCTGCGACAGCGCGAGGTGTTTTTCTTCGCCGGTCACGACATTTCGCCCTAGGAGAAGTCGTCCGTCTTCTTCACGGTGCGCATATTCGAGCATTTCGCTTTTTCCGCTGCCGGAAGCGCCCTCGTGGAGTATGCTTACGTCGTTGTCATACGGGGTTGTGATGTTTACGGTCGAAGCATGAACTGTCACAAAATCTTCTTTTATCCCCAGAGCCAGCAAAATGCCGTAAACGCCTTTTTTCGCACTCGGGCCGGGGTAGAGGTTGTATGAAAAAACTTCGTGGATAGAATTCTGGTTATTATGCACAACAACCTGTTTTCCGCCGAAATGAGTGTGCCTGAAAGGCGGGGCAACGTAAATTATTGCCTTTGGTTCAAAATGGCGTTCGATTTTGTCAACCGGAATCATCCCTTGCAGGTCATAAATGCTTGCAGCGAAGAATGCTGCGTTTTTCGGGGCAACCATGAGCGCCGGATAGCCGTATTTTGCGCCGCCTGCCATAAAAGGTACAAGGATAAGTTCGTTTGAGGCAAGCCAGTTAAGGGTTTCTGTCCTGATTGAAGAGAATTTTTTGTTAAATCTGTCCTCAAAAAGGATTTTGTCGGTCATTGCGATGTTGTTTACGACCATACAGTTGGGGTCGCGGCGGCGCATATAGGGATCGGGGTAATTTACGGCGATTCCGTTTTTGCATTTTGTTACGGTGGCTTCAAGTATAGTGCCTTTTGCGCCTGTATCGTATGCTACGTCAAAAACAACGTTGTCTTTGCCTCCGACGGCCATTTCCATTAATTCCGTACGTGATTCCGGAACAATTACGCCTTTGCTGCTGTTAAAAACCTCCATAAGGTCGTCTGATATATGCCATCCCTGCCAGATTTTCGACTGTGATAAAGTATTTTCCATTCTTGATTGCCTTTCAAACGTTGATTCTCCAATTATATTACAAATCCGTTAAGAGTGGCGCAATTGTGGCGATTTGTTAAGTGGGAATGTTCATTTTCGGGCTTCGGGCGGGCCTGCGGGGTCGATTTTTTCTTTCCATGCCTTGATTATTCTGTTTTCGATTGTTTTTAAGTCTTTTGCGGAGTATTTTTCAAAGTCACGTGGCATGTGGATATACGACCATGCGGCTCTTATGTGTTCGGGGGTGTCAATCGGGTATTTTTTGTTTACAGGGTCGGCAAATTCGACATTTCCGTATTCGTGCAGCCCTCTGTTGGGGTAAACATCTTCTCTTTTTTCCATTTTTTCTCCTTTTTTGTTGTTGTGCGGGAGGAAAGCGGGTGTTTTGATTTGGAGTGACTATGGGGGAGGGCTCAAAAATTTTTGAGATAAGGTTTTTGGCGTTGAGTGCCCGGAGGAATCGGAACGGAAAATCAAAACACCCGCTTTCCGCATGTTTCAGGATTTTCTGGCGAAAAATGCCTTGAAAAAACAAATTCCCGCCTCCTGCGTTTATCTATTCTTATTTATAAGTAAATTTTTTGCATTACCTGCAAATACATGGCTGAAAAGGGGATGTTGCGGCTAAATTACGGGTTAAAAATGGTTTTATCAGAAAAAAGGAGGAAAAAATGCAGCCATTTGATGTAAAAGCAAAAATAGATTATGTTCAAGATACCATCGTAAGCGAGGTTCTTTACGCAGACGGGGAATATTCAATCACTTTGAAAGCGCTGGATAGTGGTACGGAGATTAAAACGCACATGTCGCCTGTTGATGCGGTCGTTTTTGTTCTTGAGGGGGATATGGAGTTTGTTGTGGATAATGAAAAGTTCAATCTTTCAACCGGTGAAATGCTCATGATGAAGAAAAACACGCCGCATTCGCTTTCTGCGCTTTCTAAGGCAAAAATGCTGCTTATCAAAATTTAATCCGGTATTTATCTGCAAAATTGTTTATTTCATATATATTGCCTATTCCTTTTTCGGGGGGATAGGCTATTATTATAATGATACGGAAGCTAAGGAACGCTTATGTGGAAACATTTTGGTGAATCAATCGTGTTGACGGTGCTGGGGCTTGTCGGAGCTTATTTTTGGGCTGAACACATGCATCCGGGCTCGGGATTGGCAAGTCTTTTTATTGTAATCGTTCTGAGCGTGCTGGAAATCAGCCTTTCGTTTGATAATGCTGTTGTAAACGCAATGAAACTGGAGCATATGACCGATGAATGGCGCCACAGATTCCTCACATGGGGGATTCTTATTGCTGTTTTCGGGATGAGGCTGCTGTTTCCGGTGCTGATTGTGGCGCTTTTTGCAAAAGTTTCGATGATTGCCGTTGCAAAAATGGCCGTTTATAATGCTGACCTTTATTCACATTATCTCCATGAAACCCATGCGCCAATTGTGGCTTTTGGCGGGGCGTTTTTGATGATGTTGTTTTTGCATTATTTTTTCAACGAGAAAAAAGATGTTCACTGGATTCGCTGTATTGAAGAACCGTTGTGCCATTCGGGGAATGTTTACGGAATAGAAACCGTTTTGACCCTTATTGCGATTTTTGTCACGCAGTCTTATGTTTCTGAGGAACACAGGCTGGGCGTTGTTCTTGCGGGGATGAGCGGCGTTATTCTTTACCTCGTTATTGAGGGCGTCAGCAAATTTCTTGAAGAAAAAGAGGCAAAGCGAGCGGCTAAAATGGTCGGAACTGTTGCGAGAACGGGCGGATTTGTTTCTTTTATGTATTTGGAGCTCATTGACGCTTCGTTTTCTCTTGACGGGGTGCTGGGCGCGTTTGCGTTGAGCAAGGATGTTGTGATTATTGCAATCGGGCTTTCAATCGGCGCAATTTTTGTTCGTTCTTTGACGATTTTGCTTGTGGAAGAGGGTACGCTTAAGCAGTTCCGCTACCTTGAGCACGGCGCGCACTGGGCAATCGGGGCGCTTGCGGTTTTGATGTTTGTTTCGACTTTCAAAGAGGTTCACGAGGTTATAACAGGGCTAATCGGGCTCGTATTTATCGTTTGTGCGCTGATTTCTTCTGTTTTGTACAACAAAAAGAACGCATAATCTTAAAATCCCCCGTTTTTCAACCAAAATAGCAAAAAACCGAAGCCGGAAAGTTTACTTTGGAGTGACTATGGGGGAGGGCTCAAAAATTTTTGAGATAAGGCTTCCGACGTTGAATGCCCGGAGGAATCGGAACGGAAAAGTAAATTTTCCGGCTTCAAACACCCGCTTTTCACCCGCCCTGATTATTTAGATTCAATCGATTTCAATTTTTCCGCCGTTTTTGCCCGAATCGCGCTGATAAGCTTTTTGTTTAAGTCCAGTGAATACTTTTGCGTAATTTCATAAGCCTGATTTATGCAAATTGCCGCTTTTTCATATTCTCCTGCGCCGAAAAGAATCTGGGCGGAGAGGGATTTGAACAGAAGAATGAAAACTTCGGAAATATTTTCGTCTTTTTCAATGCTTATTGCCGCATTATTCAAAATTCCGGTTGCCATTTCAATACTTCCGGTGTCTTTTTCGATTCCGGCAATAAAATACCAGCACAAATATGTGATATTTTTGATTCCTTTTGCAGAGGCGAGCTCAAGCACATTGTAGTAAATTTGTTTTGCCTTTTTGACGCTTCCTATTTTCTGGTAAGCAAATCCGATAAGCAAATCGCAGAAATATTCAATCTGGAAAAGGCTGGAGGAGCCGGCTGTGAGTTTTGCCTGATAAACAACATTTCCGAGCTCTTCAAAATCGCCTTTTTTCATTGACTCGAGCCCGCAAATTAGCCAGTATAAAGCTTTTGCGTATTTGTCCTGCTCAAGAGGCGCATTTTGCAATAAGGCGAGCTCGGCCACAATATTTTCGCCGCGGATTGATTTTTCCAACAGGGCAAGCGTTTTAAAGCACAACACATCGGGCAGCGCGGATTTGAGATGTTCGATAAAGGCGGGAAAATCGCTGTTTCGCTGGATAATTTTGGATAAACTGATGAAAAACAGCGCTTCGGCGATTGCATCTTTGAACTGTTTTTTTGAAAAACCTTCAGGGAGAACTTCTTCGGGCAGGTTTTTGAGGTCAATGTGCCTGAAAAGCTCTTTTCCAGCTTCTATACAGTCATTCAGGCGGCCAAGATTGTAATAAATCTCAAGCGTGACAAGGTTTATCAGAAAATAGTTAAGGTTGAAGTTTTTATTTGAGGGGTTGAATGAGCCTTTCGGGGTTCTTGAGATGATTTTTCCTGCGTATTCGAGCGCGTTTGCGTAATTCCCGCTAATCAGGCAGCTTTGCACGAGTTTGTTTGCAACTGTCTTGATTTTTGCCTCATCATCGCCCTGTTCAAGGTTTTCGAGCAAAAGTTCAAGAAAATTGAGGATTTTTTCGGGATAAAACTTATAAAGCATTGAGCTTACGTGTTCATAGACCTCAAGTTTAATCTGCTCAACGGTTTTGTCCGTGTCAGGGTCGATTACGTTGTCAACAAGCGACAGATATTTGTTTGTGGTGTTCAAATAAGCCGAAAAATCCCCGAGCTGCTCTGCTGATTCCGAAAGATTGTGCCAGATGTTGAACGCCTCTTTCTTCTGACCCGCAAGTTCTGCGATTTGGGCTTTAACAGGCAGATTGTCGGGGTATTTTGAAAGAAGATTTTTGCTCAGATTTAACGATATTTGCGCAAGAACCTCCGGCTGAATGGCTTCTTGCAGGTTTTTGCGGCAGATTGTGTAATTGTTGATTCTGACAATTCTTTCTTTTTCAATAGTTATAAAACCTTTTGATTCCAGGAATTTCAGGTCTTTTACAAATTTTTTCAAGTCATCCGTGTTTTTCAAAATATCAAACGGAACCCGCTCGCCCAAAAGCAGCGCCTCAGTGTAGATTTCAAAAGCAGAATCTTTCAAAACAAGGAGCTTTCTTTTTATCAACCCGTCAATATCTTCGGGAATAACTATCATGCGGTCATTTTCGACCTTATATTTCCCTTTTTCAATTGAAAGCACCCCGTCAGCTGCAAGATAATTGAGCGCCTGAGCAAGATAAAACGCCGAACCTCTGGTATTTTCGAGGATTTTTTCAAAATAGAAAGATTTTTCGATATTTTTCAGCTCTTTTCTGCGGTCTGTGACAAGAGCCTTGTTTGAAGAAAGTTTCAGCTCGAGCTCGTAAAAATTCTGCGAGGTCATGAGCTTGTAAATATTTCTGTGGAGTGAAAAATCAGTGCTGTGACCCAGCAGGAAGCCGGTTTCGCCGAGCTGTTTGGTTTCTATTAAATATTTCAGAATTTCAAGCGAACTTTCGTCAATATTATGAAAATCATCAACAATAAACACCGTTTTTTCGTTAATTGATGAAAAATATCTCGAAAACGCTTCAAAATAGCCGTAATGCGCGTCTTCGGGGTGAAGGTGCTGAGGGTTGCTTATTGTAAGCAGGTTGCGCAGGGCGTCATCGGCGGTGATATTGTTCACAAGAATCGGGTTTGCCATTACATCAAACTCAGTCAGCCCAGAGTTGGCAAACATAAGCGACCGCAGAAACCCGAACGGCGTATATTTCAGGCTTTCGAGGCAGCCGAATCGCACAGTTTTTGCACAATTCAGGATTTCCGGCGTAATTTCGCAGTTTATGTTCATCAGCCTGCCGCTTCTGTCATCGCCTTTGACGCAAACTATCGGGTTTTTAAGCCCCTTAGTGAAAATTTCTGTAATTTTGTTCAAAATATTTTCGTGCTTAACTTTCAGGAAAGAGCAGGTGAGGCTTGAAAAATCAATCAGTTTTTCGTCGTTTTCCTCTTCTTCCGGTATAAAATCTACGCGTTTGGGGAGCTCGAGCGCGGAATTTTCCTCTTTTTCTTCGAGATTTATCAGTTTTGATAAAACAAGCTCAAAAAACATTACCATGTGCTTTTTCACGTATAGCGCGCTCAGGGACTGGAACGGATATTTGGTTTTCAATGCCTGATAAATATATGAATCCGCAAGAACCTGAATATTGTTGAACAAATGAGGCTTGTTTCCTGCATTGTACATGAGGTTTATGTTCAGCCCTGCGTGATATCCGCTCGATTTCATATAAACATCGCGTTTTTGAACCGCCATTTTTACCCGGACTGAAACGCCTTTTGTTTCATACAGCTTCTGGTTAATTTGGGCGGCGAACTGGGTAACATGCAGCGCAAAATCAATGGCTTCCGAGGCAGATTCGGCAAAAGTGTAGCTTTTGCAAAAACGAATAATATACGTGTCATCAAGAATCTGCACGCGCAAATCCTTTTCTGCGGCAAATTTTTTCAAAAGTTCGTAAAAGTTCTTCCTGAACTGTTTTACTGTTTTTTCATTTTTAAAAATTGTTTTCAGCTCTTCCATCCCACCGAGCTGGATGGTCAGAGCTGCGAAATTCTCGATTATTGCTTCGCGAAGCCCGATGCTGGCTTCTATATTCAAGCCGCAGGAGGGGCAATTTTCGAGTTGCGCAGGGTTAAGCCTTCCGCATTTGTAGCATTTGTTTATGAGAACCGTGCCGCAGGAGGGGCAGATTTTTTTTGTGGTAATCTGTCCGCAGGCGTGGCATTTTAGCCTGATTACTTTTTTGCAATTAGGGCAGTTTAAATCGTGCTCATTTAGTTTTGTACCGCATTTCGGGCAGTTCATTGTTTCTCCAATTAAAGCCGCCATAAAGGCAGACTTTTCCAAGGATATTATAGCGATAAATCCCGCCCGCGGGCTCATCTTTTCAAGGTATTTTATATAGGGCGGGGTTTTATTATGGAGGGAGCTGCTAAGAACGCGATTTATTTTGCTTTTTAAAATCAACATCCAGCAGAAACGCAAACGGCACAAGGCAAATCGCTATCAAAGCAAAGATTTCAAAAACATCAACATACGCCATAAGCCTCGATTGGGTTAAAAGCTGCTTGTAAAATAGTCCACCGGCTTTGTGTGCAGCGAAAATTGAGGGATAAGAAGCCATAAAATGGTGGGTCATTGCGCTCATTTTGTGCTGAAAAACCAGATTAAAATCCGAAAGATTCCGCACAAGATATGTCTGATGAACCTGAGAAAGTCGCGCAACAAGCGTTGAGGACATAGATATTACAAAGGCTGTTGTTACGCATTTACAAAGGCTGTGGAGTCCCGCACCGTTCGACAGCTCCATTTTGGGCAAAGTTCCCAGTGCAAGCGCAGAAACAGGGATAAACACAAGAATTACGCCTACGCCCATCAAAATATTGGGTAAAACAACGTAAACAAAGGAAATCGAAAGGTTCAAATTTGCATACATAATCGTCGAAAGCGCAAGAAACACAAATCCGACGGAAATAAGTATCCTGTTGTCAATTTTTTCGACCATTTTCCCGATTACAGCCAGCATTACGACGCAGGAAAGCACCCTCGGCGCAAGTGAAAAGCCGCTGAGCATAGCTGTGTAACCCATAAGGCTCTGCAAAAATTGCGGAAGAAGCACGATTGTTACATAAATAATCATATTTACGGAAGAGCCTAAAACCGTGCCGATAAAGAAGTTTTTATCCTTAAAAACGCGCAAATTTACGATTGCATTTTTGCATTCCAGCTCCCAAACAACGAAAAATATAAATGAAAACACCGAAATCCCTGTCAACCAGCAAACCCACGTCGTATCAAACCAGTCGTACTGTTGTCCTTTGTCGAGCACGATTTGCATTGAAAAAAGCCAGATTACGAGAGCTATCAGGCCCACAAAATCTACTTTTTCGGGGATTTTCCGGTTTTTTGTGTCCTCAATGTTGCAATGAACGAGAATTACCGAAAAAATCCCGATAGGAATGTTCACAAGGTAAATCCATTGCCAAGCGGAGTTATCCACGATAAAACCGCCGAAAGTCGGGCCCAGTATTGAAAAAACCATTACCGCAAGCGCAAAAAGCGCCATTGCCTGCCCTCTTTTCTCAAAAGGAAACGCCGCAATCAAAATTGCCTGCGAAATCGGCATCATCGGCCCTCCGCCAATGCCCTGAATAACCCTGCCGAGCACAAGCAGGTTCAAACTGTGCGCAAAAGCGCAAACCACGGAGCCGATTGTAAAAATCGTTATAAAAACCTTTAAAAAATTCTTTCTTCCCATCAAATTTTCAAGCCAGCCCGTGAGCGGGATGAGGATTGCGTTTGCAATCATGTAGCTTGTGATTACCCAGTTTGCTTCGTCGAGTGTGGAGCCGAAAAAGCCGGCAATATGAGGGATTGCGACGTTTGTTGCCGAAGTTGCAAGCATTGCGAACGAGGTTGGCAGAAGAATTGTTAACGCAATCAACCACAAAGGCACAACATCTCTGGGAACGGGCTTTTCAGGCAATGTTTTTTCTGCGACTGCGGTCATTTACCTTACCTTAACCTCCGGAACGACTGACATTCCGGGAACAATGTTATATTTTGAAATATCTTCTGTAAAAATGATTTTTACAGGAACCCTCTGGACGATTTTTACATAGCTTCCTACTGCATTTTCGGGCGGAAACAGGCTTGCTTTGGCGCCTGTAGCCCTTTGAATGCTGTCAACTTTGCCTTTGAATTTTTTTCCTCTGTAGGTATCCACTTTTATTTCTACTGGCTGCCCGGGGCGCATGTTTGCGAGTTGTGTTTCTTTAAAATTAGCTACAATCCACATTTTTTCGGGCACAACGGCAAGCATTGGCTGCGCAACCTGCACATAGTTGCCCTGTTCGACCGAGCGGTTTGTAATCAGCCCGTCCTGAGGGGCGTAAATTTTTGTGTAGGATAAATCCAGTTTTGCCTGTTCAACTTCGGCTTCCAGCCTTTTAATTTCAGCAATTGTTGCGTCTTTTTTTGATTTTGCGCTCTGGAGCATAGAATGTGCTGCCCTTTCGCGCTCAAGTGCGGCATTATGACCGGATTGTGCGACTGTGAGGGCTGTTTTGCTCTGGTCGTAGTCCTGTTTTGAGGCTATTCCTGCTTTATGCATGTCCGTGTATCTTTTGTAATCTTTTTTTGCAAAATCCAGCTTTGATTCTGACGCTGAAATGTCTTCTGTTGACTGATTCAGGTCTGCCTGTGACTCTGTTATTTTCTTTTCTGCAATATTAAGGTTTGCTTTGGCCTCCGCAAGTTTTGCTTCTTTTTGCGCAAGGGCGGTTTCATAATCTTTCGGGTCAATTTCAAGAATTAAATCGCCTTTTTTAACAGGCTGGTTGTCATCCACAAGGAGTTTTACGACAGGGCCCGCAACCCTCGGCGCTACTGACACGATATGCCCCTCAATAAATGCGTCGTCGGTTTCTTGATAATAAAAAGAGTGGATAATGAAATATATTCCGGTTAAAAAGAAGATTATTGCCGTAATTGTTGGCACGATTACCCTTTTTTTCATATAACTCGGGCGGGTATCTTCTTCTTCCTCATCTTCATTGTCAGATATTTGCGGTTTTGTTTTTATTTCCGGTTTATTTTCTTCTTGTGCCGGTTTTTTGTTATTTTTTTCGGCGTTGTCCATCTTGAATCCTCTCTATCAGGTATGAAGTTTCGTCTTTTTCTCTAAATTAGCTATCATTTTGTTCATAATTGCAAAACAGGTTTCCAGTTCTTCTTTTTTAATCCCGCTGACAGCTTCATCTCTCAGCTCAAGCATGTGGGGTTTTATTCTGGCATGGAGCGCTGCGCCTTCCTGCGTAACCTGTATTTTGTTGACTTTTCTGCCGTTCACATCATGAATCCGTTTTACCAGTCCGTCCGCTTCCAGAATATTTATGAGTCTGGTGATATTCGGGCGGTCTTTGTATGTGATTTCGCAGATTTGCCGCTGATAAAGTTCCCCTGTTTCAACGAGAATTGAAAGAATAAGGTATTGTTCGGGCGTAATCGGGAATTTGTTCTTTGCGTACATCTGAAGAGTCGCAATCCTTGACAGGACGCCTGTTGTCATCAGCGTGAACAATACTTTTTTGTTTAAGAAATTTTGCGGCATAGTGTTTTTTTATTTTTTTTCATTTATAATAATTCTTGTGTTATTATAATAACACAAGAAAAAATAAGTCAATAAAAAAAATTTAAAACAGCCGAAAACGAAAGACAGCGTATGAAAAAATTAATAACACTTCTGTTTATGCTTTTTCTTCTTTGTCCGCAAACGGGTTTTTGCAAGGCCGCAAAAGAACCGGCGGATTATAAGAAGCAATATATAAATCTTGAATGGTGGGAGCGTTACAATGACCCGGTTTTGAGCGGGCATGTTCAAACTTTGTACCAAAAAAATCATGATTTAAAAATTGCAGCGCTCAAAGTGAAAGAGGGCGAAAAACTCGTTAAAATTTCTTTTGCAAACGAACTTCCGGAGCTTTCTTTTAATGGAAGTCTTGCCAGAAATCTTAAATCCAGCAATCTCCAATTCGGAAATATGATGATTCCGAGTTTTAAACAGAGCGAACTTCAGCTCCCGCTGACAATGAGCTATGAGGTTGATATTTGGGGAATGAACAGATTTCGGACGAAAAGCGTTGAAAAACAGCTCGCAATGATTCAGCAGGATGAGCGTGCAACTTATATTGCGCTGACTTCGGCATTTGCTGCGGAATATTTTAACCTTATCAGGGTTGATGAACTCATAAGGATTCAGGAACAGGTCGTAAAAATTCAGGAGGACATCGCAAACAAGACGCAAATTAAGTTTGAAAACGGTCTTTGCACGCAAAATGAGGTTCTTAACGAGCAAAAAGCGCTTTCTTATGTAAAAGAGGAATTGAACAACCTTAAAAACCAGCAATCTGTTCTGATTCATCAGCTGGAGGTTTATCTTGCGTCGGAACCGGGCTCGGGCGTTGATAGAGCGGGTTTCGGGGCGGTAAAACCTCTTGAAAATATTCCGTCGCATTTTGATTCCGATGTTATCTCGAACCGTCCTGATTTTTTGCGTGCGGAAAACAATATTAAACGAATTGGTTATGATGTTAAGGCTGCAAGGCGTGATTTTCTTCCTAAATTTGTGCTTTACGGGCAGTTAGGGTTCAATGCTTATCAGTTTGACAAGTTATTTTCCCATCCGGCTCAAATGGCGGCAGCAGGGCTGCTTCCTCAGTTTGATTTCTTCACCGGAGGCCGAAAAATGGCAATTTTGAAGCTCAAAAAATACGAGTACGAAGAAGCTGTTGAAAAATATCAAAAAACAATTCTCACCTCGTTTCAGGAGTTGAATGACGCGCTCATAGGCGCAGAAACTGCGCAAAAAAATTACGAAGACAGCCTGAAACGTTTTGAATACGAAAAAAATCTGCTTTCTTTGCTTGAGCAGAAACGCCGGATTGGCGCTGCTGCCGATTTGGACGTTTTATACGGGACAGAGCGCGAGCTTCTTGTTCAAAAAGAAGAGGTGATAAACAAAATAAATCTCATTATCTCCTCAATAAACATCTACAAAGCGGTTGGCGGCGAGGATTTGTATAAAATTGTCGAGCATATATAAAAAAATCCCCGCATCGAGCTTGTTTGCGGGGTAGTTATAGACTATTTTATTTGAACCCAGTTCTGGTTTTTCAGCTTGAAAGTACCGCATGCGTGTTCTTTTTTGAATTTCTTAATAGTTTTTTTCTGCTTAAATCCGCCCGCTTTATAGAGTTCTTCAAGCTGCGCGTCTGATAATGCGCAATTTGAGGCTAAAATCCGGTTCGGAATAAATACGTTTATTGTCTGGAGAATACATTTTCCGTCTTTGTAGCCTTTAATTGTGCTTGTTGAGGAGGAATTCGCCGGATGGTTTATTTTTCCGCTTGTTGTGTAGGGCGTACAGGTTTTTAAATTTTCCAAATAACCGCTGTCAATATAAGCGACGTCAGCTGTGGGCTTAAAAGTCAAATATGCGGCAAGAATAGTAACCGCAAGAAGAATCGGAAGCGCGATTTTGTCTTTTAGGGAGCTGATTTCCTGCTTTTCTAACAAATCTTCGTATTTGCTTTTTTCTTCCATATTCCCTCCGTAATTTTAGCTTTATCCTTTTGACCTATCACGTTCGTGAAAGCGATAGAGGAATTATAGCTTTAAAATTGAATTCATGCAAGAGCTATCAAAAAAAGAACTAATATGCAAAACTGCCGGCGAGCTACTGAAAAGGCTGCGCGGCGGGAAAAGTCAGTTTATGTTCAGCTCTGAAAACGATATTTCAATTTCTATAGTAAATACCTTTGAACGCGGCTTAAAAGACCCGCAGCTCACGACGATTTTTCGCCTTGCGGAGGCTTTGAATATGAAACCGTCTGAATTCGTCCGGATGATAGAAGATGAATTGCCGGAAGATTTTTATATGATTGATAAATAACGGTTTTGATGGCTACAAATCTTCCGGTGAAGCGATTTTTCCTGCAACAGCGCTCGCTGCGGCGATTGCGGGCGAGGAAAGGTAGATTTCGCTTTCTGTATGCCCCATTCTGCCTACGAAATTCCGGTTTGTGGTCGAGATTGCGCGTTCTCCTTTTGCGAGAATTCCCGCATGACCGCCGAGGCAAGGGCCGCATGTCGGCGTGGAAACTGCGCCGCCGGCTTTTATGATTGTCTGGATGTATCCTTTTTCAATTGCTTCAAGGTAGATTTTTTGCGTACCGGGAAAGACAATAAGCCTCACATCGGGGTGAACACTGCGCCCTTCAAGGATTTGAGCGGCAACTTTTATATCCTCAAGCCGTCCGTTTGTGCAGCTTCCGATGATGGATTGGTCAATTTTTATCTCCCCGACCTGAGAAATCGGTTTTGTGTTCTCAGGCAGGTGCGGAAATGCCACAGTAGGCTCGATTTTCGATACATCGTAGGTCAAAACCTTCTCGTATTCGGCATTTGCGTCGCTTGTGTAGAAAACCGGCGTTCTGATTGAGCGGTTTTTGAGATATTCTTTTGTTTTTTCATCCGGAACAATGATTCCGTTTTTTGCGCCGGCTTCAATTGCCATGTTGCAGAACGTCAAACGCCCGTCCATGTCCATTTCTTCGATTACATTGCCGGAAATTTCGAGGGTTTTGTAAAGTGCCCCGTCCACGCCGATATCGCCGATTAAATAAAGCACCAAATCCTTTGCGCTCACCCATTTGTTGAGTTTTCCGGTGAATTCGACCTTAATTGCGGACGGAACTTTGAACCATGTTTCGCCGGAAGCCATTGCGCAGGCCAAATCCGTCGAGCCCACGCCCGTAGAAAACGCTCCCAGCGCGCCGTAAGTACAGGTGTGAGAATCTGCACCGATAATCAAATCTCCGGCCGTAACAAGCCCCTGTTCGGGCAAAAGAGCGTGCTCAATGCCCATTCTGCCGACTTCAAAGTAGTTCGTAAGCCCCTGTTCTTTTGAAAATTCACGAACTTCCTTTGCCTGCTGGGCTGATTTTATGTCTTTGTTCGGAACAAAGTGGTCGGGCACAAAAATAACGCGATCTTTGTCAAAAACTTTGTCAACACCGATTTTTTTGAATTCTTTTATTGCCACGGGGCCTGTAATGTCGTTTGCTAGCGTAATATCAACCTTTGCAGTGATTAAATCGCCCGCTTTTACCTCATCCAGCCCCGCATGAGCTGCAAAAATCTTTTCTGTAATCGTCATTGGACGCGGCATACTTCTCTCCTTTAGCAATTAAATTAGACGTCATTCTGAACTTGTTTCAGAATCTCCGGCAAAAGCCGGTCAAACAAAAACATCGTGCGTCATTTTGAACCTGTTTCAGAATGTTTGCGGCCCTGAAACGGGTTCAGGGGGCAGAATTAAAGGTTTTTTGTTAAATCATCAGCAGCAATCTGATAACAAGCACCCGAACAAGATAAAGCACGAATAACGCCAGCATTGGCGAAATATCAATGCCTCCGATGGGCGGGATTATTTTTCTGAAAGGCTCAAGAAGAACGTCAGAAACCGCAGCCATTGTCTTAAACGGCTCATTGTACCAGTTTATTGACGGAATCCAGGTTAAAAAGATTCGCGCAATGATAATCCAAAAATAAATTTCAAATAAAAGATTTACTATTTCAGCAACTGCCTGCATTTTTTCTCCTTAAACCCTTGAACCTGAAAGCGTTTTTTCGCATTCGCAATTTTCTCTTTCTACAGGGAGTTTTTCTATCATTTTGAAAAGCAGGTTTTTGAGTTTCTGGTTGTTTTCTTCAAAAACTTTGATTACCGCTGCGTGAGAAACCGGTTCAACTTCGCCGACAAGCCCTGCATCGTAGTCTGTTATCAAAGAAATGTTCAGCGGGCACATATCCATCTCTTTTACGAGATATGCTTCGGGGAATTGGGTCATATTTATTACTTCCCAGCCCTGAGATGTGAAGAATTTTGATTCTGCTTTTGTTGAGAACCTCGGGCCGTTGATTACAACCACTGTTCCGGTCGGATGGATTGTGATTCCGAGCTCTTTGCCGGTTTCAATTGCGATTTTTCTCATTTCGGGGCAATAAGGGTCAGCCGCGCTAACGTGAGTAACAATCGGGCCGTCGAAAAAGGTTGATTTTCTTCCGTCTGTCCAGTCAACGAACTGGTCGCAGATTACAAAATGGCCCGGTTCAACGTGTTTTTGCAAGCTTCCGGCTGCGCAGGGCGAAATCACTCTTTTTACGCCGAGGGATTTCATTGCCCATACATTTGCTCTGTAATTGATTAAATGCGGGGGAATTGTGTGGTTTCTGTTGTGGCGGGGCATAAATGCGACTTTGTGAGCGCCGATTTGCCCGATGAAAACGCTGTCTGACGGGGCTCCGTAGGGTGTTTCCACTCTGAGTTCTTCAATATTGTCTAAAAATTTGTAAAATCCCGAACCGCCAAAAACGCCGATGTCTGCAATTTGTTTTTTCTCCACAATTTCCTCCTTTTATTAATTGTTTATTGGTTTTTTCTCTTTGACCGGTTTTTGTTGACCGGCTTTGCCGGGGATTCTGAAACAAGTCCAGAATGACACACGATCTTTTGTTTGTGCGGCAGCGCCGCGGCTCTCTGATAAGTTCAGGATGACTATATTTTATCTGAAGAAACAGCCCGAACAGTTTATACCGCACGGGCTGAATTTTTATTAACGGATTTTTGTTTGTTCCTGCAAAAATTCCTCTTCTTTTCCTCCGGTGGGCGGGTAAACCTTTCCGTCAGAATTTACTATAATCGAATATGTGCCTCCGTCCTCATCACCGTTTACATCTACAGTAATGGTTTTCGGATAAGAACCGCCGTTTACACCCGACCATTTTATACCGTTTGTGGTGGTAAAATTGTCATTTGCGCTGCAATTGCCTGTTCCGATAATATTAACTTTATCCGCCATAAAGCAGCAAAGAGCGTTGCTTTGACCTACCGAGTTGCAGCCGCTTGCACCGGAGATTGATGTTCCCCAGAGGTCAAGAGGTGCCTGGCTAAAGTCTGCGGCAGATGTTGCTCCGATTTCCTGGTCATACTTAGAGGGGTCATTTATTGTGTCCGCCACAACCTGCTCAAGCGTATGGTATGCTTTTATATACATAACTTTTTCTTTGTCAGGTGTGACCCTGTTTAGTGTTCTCAAAAGGAGAGCCGCTATTACACCGATAATCATCAGTGCGATTAATGCTTCAGCAAGAGTAAATGCCTTTTTCATAATAAACCCTCTTATTAATTATTAAAACTTGTTACTTCATTATAGGGTATTTTTTTTATTTTGCAAAGTGAGAGGCAATTTTTTTGAACAAAATGTTTTTATAAAAATATGTAGTGAAGTAGAAGGTAGTTTTATGAACACAACTGTTTCAAATTCAGGAAATCTCGCATACCCCGCAAATTGCACAGGAGCTTGTCCCGTTACGAAAGATATCGCAAGATATAATTATGATACCCAAAGAGCTGACATCGCGCGCAGCATTGAACGGGCTCATACCGAGAAAAAAGCAGGTTATACATGGCCTGTTATCGGTCTGGCGGTTTCTGCCGTGGCGACGATTATAGTTTCACGCCTGAAAAAAGGAAAACTGTAATTTTTTAAACTGATTATCATATCTTACCCAATCATAATGTTGAAAAAACACTTAATAAATGTTAAACTTAAAGAGAAGATATGATGAAAGGTTTACGCCCGATTGGATAGTATAAAAAACAAATTCAAAAGCCTCAAAACCCGCGCTGTGAGCGCGTTTACCCTCATGGGGGGGGGGCTGGTAGATTAGGATTTACCCTTGCTGAAGCACTTCTTACCCTTTTAATTATTTCTATTATCGTTGCCCTCAGCACTGCGATAATTGCGAAGAAAAATAAAAAACTTAGAGCTGATAACCAGACTCACTACTGGTATTGCACAAGAACCTCTTATAATGGCTCTCATACGTCAAGCACAAACTATAATCCTGCACCGGGCTCGCATACTGCTGATTCGTGCACTTTTTCGCCGCCTGCGGGTGTAAACAAGTTCAATGTTACCGTAATCGGAGGCGGTGGCGGTGGTGCGTCGGGATATGCAAGCAGAGAATCCGAACAAGTCTTCACTCCCGGCACATACACTTTTAAACCGCTTAAAACGGATTCTTATTATTTGATTTTAATCGGCGGCGGTGGCGGCGGCGGTGGTAAAAAAAGTGTTTGCCACAGAAATGACACCGGCGGACATTCTGCTGCAATGATTCATAGTTTTGTGAATTTGGATAAAAATACAACTTATGTCGTGACTGTCGGCAACGGTGGAGGAACCCGTACCGGCTCTCACAGCGGAAAAGACGGCGAAAATTCCACTTTTTCCGGCGGAGGATATTCTTATGTTGCCGGAGCCGGCGGTGGCGGTAACCGTTGTACAAGAAAAGGCGGATGGCGTCCGACTTGCTCCTGTAAAGGCGGAGGTTCACCCGGAACTTTCTCTCCAAGTAACGTAAGCGGTACAAACGGTGTCGATAATAACGCGACAATAGGTGCTGTTCTTAACTGCAACTCTTCAGGTTCTTGCAAAAATGAAAGTGTTGCAAACTGGCTGCCTACCGGTTATAAAGAAGCCGGAAACGGCGGAAATGGAGAAGATTCAGGCAAAGCGCACGGGAAAGACGGCATAGCGCTTGTTCAGCGGCTGACTGCATATGGCGGCGGTGGAGGGCAGGCTGGCAGTCTTGCTTTCTATCAGTACAAATATTCACCGGGTGATATTACTGTTTTCGTTGGTGAAGGTGGTGCCGGTGCAACTCAAACCGATCAGGACGGAAAAGACGGTACTTCCTCCAGATTCGGAACTAAAATTGTGTCCGCAGGAGGCCGTGGCGGTAAAGCCAGGGCTAACACTGTTATGGACGGGTACGTATCATTAGGTGAAGACGGTTATATGTCGCTTTTGCCCACAAACCTTGTGAATGATTATTCATACTCAAGTGCAGCTGCGGGCGGCACAGCCAGCTCTGCGGGAGCCGGCGGCGGAACCCCCGGGGCGGGCGGAGGCGGTGGCGGTGCTGATGGTTTGAGTTCAGCATGGTCGGCAGGCGGCAATGGTGCAGCCGGAATTGTAGTAGTTACCTGGTAATCCAAGCTTGGGAGCAGATATGAAAAAGAAAAAAGACGGATTTACACTTGCAGAAGCTCTGGTTGCATTATTGATTGCATCCTTGCTTATTGCTGCAATGATTCCGGTTTTGACCAAAAAACACAGAAAAGTTGAAACCCATGGGAAATGGGAATGCACATACAACAACGGAAATACAGTTTCCAGAACCTATACAAACGGAATTCCCGGAGAGTGGGAAAATTCCAGCTGTACTTTTTCACCACCGGCCGGAGCTGAAAATTTTAGAGTTACGGTTGTTGGCGGAGGTGGCGGCGGTGCCGGCGGAACCGGAGGTCGTTTCAGAAAAGTGCTTTCTGTAAAGGATAATGGAGCGTATGTTGTAACCGCTCCTAGGGACGGTACTTATTATATTGCATTGCAGGGCGGCGGCGGTGCCGGCGGAGGAATGGCATGCGGTACTCCTGAAAATATTGATTATGAGTCATCAATAGACAGCTATTTCCCTCACCAGTACACCGGTTATGGCACGATTGCAAACCCCGGAACTGTTGATTTTAAAGATGACACTTTTGATTACAGTGTGCTTTATTCTAACACTTTGTCAGATATTAAACCCTATTTGCAAGATTCCTCATATTCCTACTGTTTTACTCGTGACGGGTGGAAAGAATGGGATTTTACAAACCCGGAAAATTGCTGGAATTGGCCGGGTCAGGGCGCGTATGCCGGTCAGTCATCCGAAAGAACAGTCGATTTGCAAAGAACCCAGTCTTTGATGGTCTATGTTGGTAAAGGCGGAACGGCAGGAGTTAGCCAGTTAGGCGGTCAACTCGTCGGTTCTATGGGCAGCGCAGGTGAAACTTCATATACCTCTCTTGGGGACAGTGCTTCCGGTGCGCAGCCGGGGAATTACAGATATAGAACTACTGTTTCCTACAAGGATGTTCCGGTTAAAAACTGCAAAAATGTTGTTGTTGACAAGCAAAGAACCGAAATTGAAACAACATATCACTCCTGTCTGTCCGAAATCTCCAATTTGTCTGTAGATGGCTCCGGCAGCAACTTTTATTGTACTACTGATACATGTAAAGCTGCTTGTGCGGCCCAAAATTCCGGTTGCGCTATTTATGGCACCGCGGGTTCCTCATACTGTTATGGCAATTATAACACTGAAGAAGAAAAAATTGTTAATTATCAGGTTGTTGAGGTCGATAAAACAACCTGCCAGCGCGCATATAGACGAATTTCAAACTGGCTTCCGGCTTGCGTATCTTCACTAAACGGAAGCGGCCCTCAGCCCAGCCTTGGGATAACTGCAGATGAACCCCAGCTTGCAAATGCGACCAGTGAGGATGATGAGGGTGAAACTGAAACCATTGGCGGTTCCGGCTCCGGAGGATGGGGTGCTGGACAGCATACATACCTTGATGAAAACGGGAACAAATCATATCTCGGTGAATCCGGGCTGGATGGCTCCGCAGAAGTTTATTACACTGAATTCGCCGGAGGCGGAGGCGGTGAAGCAGGCAGGATGGTTACATCTATATTCAAAAAGCTTACCCGTACAAGAGCTTACCCCGGATACGGAGGTGCAGGCAGCGCGGCTGACTCCGGTGAAAGCGGAACTGACGGCGGCGACTCAAGTTTTGGCGACCTGCTGTATGCTGAAGGTGGCCGTGGCGGTAAACCCGAAGCAGTCAAGAGCGGTTTGATTGAATCCGGCCTCAAAGCGTATTTCCCGGGCGGAAACGGTGGTTATGCACCTTTGTACGCAAATATTGGCGGGCATGGTGAATGTGCATACGGCGGAAAAAATTCCGGTCGTACTTCCGATGACGGTATGGACGCGTTTACTCCGTTATCAGCTTTGAATGTTATGACAAAAGGCGTGATTCAATTCTATATGCTATGTATTCAGTATGGTTACGTTCAACCCTGGGGATTGGACTTCTTTGGAGGGCCTGAGGGTGATATGACCTATGGCGCAGGAGGCGGCGGCGGTGCCGGTGGCGGAAGAAGAGGTACTATGAACCATGATGTGACATATGCGGGAAATGGCGGTGACGGTGCAGCCGGCATTGTTATCGTTGAATGGTAAAGGATAAGACATGATAAAAAATTCCAGAAAAGCATTTTCAATAGCTGAAGTACTCGTAACTATGATGGTAGTTTCGTTGATTGTGATTATGTCTGCTCCGGTAATTACCCGAAAAAAAGTTAATTCCAATGCTCAATATCAGGGCGGTTCTTGGACCTGTACTCTTGATGCAAACGGGAAAGCCGTAGCTTCTGACGGCTCGATTTCCGCTGATGGAAAATCTTGTATTTTTCGTCCTTCCGGCGGCGCAACCGAATACACTGTTTATGTCATAGGCGGAGGCGGCGGCGGTGCTGCAGGTAGTGATGGCAATTTCAAGGTATCTTCTTACGGACAGATGGTTACGGACGAAGTCCCCGAAACTGCTGATTATGATTATTTGCTCGTTGGCGGCGGAGGCGGCGGAGCCAGCTATTATTCTTATAAAAATACGGCACTTGTTGGCTGCAATGGCGCAGCGGGGGCTGTCAGCAGTGGAACTGTTAGATTAACAAAAGGTTCACAGATACACCTTTCTGCAGGAAGCGGTGGCGGCGGGGGATATACTGCTGCAAGTAGTGATAGTATTAAAGACTTTGTTCAACAGACTGGTGAAGTCGCTACGACTGCACAACAAGGGTATAAAAGTGTTTTTTCTTCTACTGCAGGTACATTTGAGGCTGCCGGTGGTAGCGCCGGCGATTATCAAAAGAATTCCGGCTGTGCCACAAGAACAATTAGCTCATCAGCACAGAGCACTGTCGCAGATTTTACTGATTTTGGTCTTTCTGCTGCTGCATTAATTGGCAGAGGCGGAGATGGCTCTAAATGCGGCGTTAAGGCCAGCGTAGGTAACAGCGGTGTTGCGATTGTGCGCGGTACTATGGTTACCGGCGGCGGTGGTGGCAATGCCGGAGATGTTGTTTATAAAACTATTAAAAGACTGCCCTCAGAGGTCATTGTCAAGGTTGGACTTGGCGGAGCCGGCGGTACAACTGACGGTCAGGACGGCTATCAGGGTCAACCCAGTGCATTCGGTGCATATGCTGTTGCCACGGGCGGTAATGGCGGCAAAGCAGCGGCGGTTACTACTACAGAAACAACTGTTAAAGGCGAAGACGGTCGTCCTTCACCGCTTGGCGGCTTTTATGAAGGCAGTACCGGAGCCAAAAATGCTGAAAATAATATGGATAATAATAATGGCGTTGTTGCACCTGCTGGTGATTTATACGGCGCAGGCGGGGGAGGAGGTGGTTTTAAACGTTTGGTTGGCAGACCGTTGCCGGGTATGGATACATCGGATTACGGTGTCGGTAAAGGCGGCAGGGGCGCCAGCGGAATTGTACGTGTTGAATGGAATTAATCCTATTATAAACTAAAAAATTAATAGGGTTAAATGGTTTTAAATTCTTTTTTTCTGAAAAAAGAGTTAATTTGTGTTGCAAAAAATTGTAAAATTCTTGTAATATATTCATAATAATATTAAAGTTATCATGACTTTGTGTCGTTATAACTAAATACATTAGAAAATATTACGAGGGCTTTATATGTTGGTTTTGCACAATAAAAGGGGCGGTTTCACACTTGCGGAAGCACTTTTGACACTGTTGATTATTTCAATAATTGTAGCTTTGAGTACAGCTATTATTGCAAAGAAAAATAAAAAACTCCGGGCAAACAATGAAACACACTACTGGTTGTGCACAAGGGACAGCTACGAAGGAAGCCACATAATGGACTCCAATGCTGCAACAAACAGCTCTGCATCTACAAATTCCTGTACCTTTGAACCACCTACCGGAGTAAACAGATTCAATGTTACTGTAATCGGCGGGGGGGGCGGCGGAGCTTCCGGATATTCCAGCCTTGAAAACCAGCAGGTCTATACCACAGGGCAATATACTGTAAAGCCGACTTTCGACGGCGATTATTATATAATTCTTGTCGGCGGCGGCGGCGGCGGCGGCGGCCACAACTGGAAATGCGGAAACGGCGATATGGGCGGTCGTTCTGCTGCTTTGATTGCTGATTATTTTCAACTTAACAAAAATGCCAGCTATTCATTGACTGTTGGCGTTCATGGCAATGGCGCAAACGGTTCACATACGGGCGGTCAAGGCGGTGATACAACTTTTTCCGGCGATGGTTTGAGTCTTGTTGCAGGTGGCGGCGGCGGTGGTGCCCGCAGAACGCCAAAATTCCCTGTGGGCTGCAAAAATAGAGGCGGAGGCAACCCCGGTACGTTTTCTCCTGACTCAGTGAAAGGTATAAATGGTTATAGAAACGACGAAAGATACGGCGCATACATACTCTATAACAAAGACAGAGATAAAAACCGAAATCTGGAAATAGCCAATAAACTCCCCGGCGGCTATAATAACGCCGGCTGCGGCGGCCGCGGCTTCCAAAGTGAAGGTCAGGACGGCTGCGATGGCGTTGCTTTGATACAGCTTTTAAGAGTTTATGGCGGCGGTGGCGGTCAACCCGGCGATTTGGGCTTTTATCGTTATTACCAGAGCCCCGGCGTGACAGAAGTAGTTGTCGGTAAAGGCGGCCGCGGTGCACAGACTATTGACAGCGACGGAAAACCGGGAACTGCCTCAAGATTTGGCTCAAAAGTAATTGCCGGCGGCGGTGAGGGCGGACAAAAAAGAGCTCTGCTGGCTGAATCTGACCACAAGGCGAACGGCGAAGCCGGTTATAAATCACTTATGCCAACAAACCTTGTTGACGGCTATTCTTCTTCGTCTCCGGCCGCCGGAGGCACCAGTGAAACTGACGGTGCTGCCGCAGCAACTCCGGGCGGAGGCGGTGGAGGCGGCGGTGCCGATGCGGACACCGGAACCTGGACAAAAGGCGGAAACGGCGCGCCCGGTATTGTAATCGTAACCTGGTAATTATAGTTTTGGAGCAAAATATGAATAAGAAAAGATACGGATTTACTCTTGCTGAAGCACTCGTTGCATTGTTGATTGCATCGTTGATTATAGCTGCAATGATTCCCGTTATAACCAAAAAACACAGAAACGTAGAAGTTCACGGGAAATGGGAATGCACTTATAATGGTTCTTTGATGTCAAGAACTTATACAAACGGAGTTCCTGACGAGTGGCAAGAGTCAAACTGTATATTTTCACCTCCTGCCGGAGCTGAAAACTTTAGAGTAACAGTAGTCGGCGGTGGCGGCGGTGGTGCCGGCGGCACCGGAGGAAGATTCCGTGAGGTTTTCTCGGAAAATCAGGCAGGCGGGTATTATGTTACTGCACCTGAGGACGGTACTTATTATATTTCTCTCACCGGCGGCGGCGGTTCCGGCGGCGGAATGGGCTGCGGCTCACCGGAGGGTATAGATTATGATTCGATTATGAATAGTTTTTTCCCCAGACGTTATCAGGCCGATAATGGATTTGAAAATCCCGGAACAACGGACTATGCGGACCCCTCTTTTGATTATAGTGTGCTATATTCAAATTCTGCTGCTGAAAATGGGACTCAGGATGTGAGAAAATATCTCGATATGAGCAACCCCAATCCTTTCTGCTTTTCTCAAGCAGGTTGGTCAGAGGGCAATTTTGATGATCCCGATAACTGCTGGAATTGGCCCGGACAGGGTGCATACGGCGGCGGCTCAACTTCGCGTACTATCAAATTGAGTAAAGGGCAGTCGGTTTATTTCTACATTGGTAAAGGCGGAAGCCGAAAAGGTACTTACCTGAAAGGTAAAGTCGTTGGTGCATTTGGTGAATCCGGCGAAAGCTCCACTTCTTCTCTAGGGGACTATGCTTCAGGGGCAAATGCAGGAAATTCAAGAGATTATTACAGCTCGGTTTCTTACAAAGATATTCCTGCCCGTAATTGCCAAAGAAAAGTTTACGACAGAATAAGATATGAGTACGAATATAAAGATCATTCTTGTTCTGAATTTTCCGATGCAAGCTCCTGTTCTGCACAGTCTGGCTGTACTGCCTCCGGAGAGGGTGATACTTTTAGCTGTAGCGGTACATATACTGAAACAATAAAAAAAGAAATTCCTTATCAGGAAATCGATGAAGATACAACAAATTGCAAAAGTGTAATAAGAAGATATACGATTGGCTTCCCCGCATGTGTAATGTCCACGGGCGGTTCCGGCCCGAATGTAGGCTATAATGCCGATGAACCCAGCTCAGCTGGCTATACAACTGAAACTGCCGATGACGGAACAACCGAAGAAATCGGTGGCCCGGGCGCAGGCGGCCGTGGAGCAGGCAAAGAACTATACGAACTGGAGGACGGCTCTAAATCATACCTCTCAGAAGACGGTTACGATGGTCAAGCCGAGTTCCACTACACAAGTTTTGCCGGCGGTGGCGGCGGTGAAGCCGGAAAAATTGTTACCTCGGTATTTAAAAAGCTGACGCGTACTGCCGCATCTCCCGGTGCCGGTGGATTGGGCAGCAGCGCTGATTCTGATACTGATGGCGGCGACGGCGGAGATTCATCGTTCGGCTCTCTAATGTATGCACAAGGCGGCAAAGGCGGCAAAGTTAATGCTATCCAGACGGGCATAGTTTATGTCGGAAACAGAGCATACTTCCCCGGCGGAAACGGCGGATATGCACCTTTGTACGCAAATTTGGCTGGTCATGGCGACTGCGCTTACGGCGGACGTAATGATAAAAGAACCAGCGACAATGGTATGAGCGCATATACTCCGTTAACGATTTTAAATGTTATGTCTAAAGGCGTGTTGCAGTTCTATGTGCTGTGCATTCAGAATGGTTACGTTCAGCCCTGGGGATTGGACTTCTTTGGCGGTTCTGAAGGTGATATGACCTATGGTGCCGGCGGAGGCGGCGGTGCCGGAGGCGGTACAAACAGTACAAACGCTACCGGCGCTACCTATGCAGGAGCCGGTGGAAACGGTGCTGCCGGTATAGTTATTGTCGAATGGTAAAGGACAAATTTATGATAAAAAAATCAATAAATGCGTTTTCAATTGCAGAAGTTCTTGTCACTATGTTGGTGGTTTCACTGGTCGTTGTGATGTCTATGCCGGTAATAACCAGAAAAAAACTCAATGCCAATGCCAGGGTTGAGGGTGGATACTGGGAATGCAAGCTCAATTCAAACGGGCAGCATGTCAGCTCTGACGGCGCAGGCACTGATAGGTGCGTGTTTACGCGTCCTGAAGGAGGCGTAAAAGAATACTCTATTCTGGTAATTGGCGGAGGCGGCGGCGGGGCAGCCGGAAGTGACAACAATTTTAGACTTTCTTCATACGGAAACCCGGTTTCCGGTGAGGTGCCAATGACTGCTACATATAATTGGCTGCTGGTTGGCGGCGGAGGCGGCGGCGCCAGCCACCAGAATCGTGTGACTTCCATTGCCTGTAACGGCGGTGCAGGCGGGTTTGCTTCCGGCTCATTGTATCTGAATCAGGGCACGCAGGTTCATTTGTCAGCCGGTATCGGCGGTAGCGGCGGATATACTCCAACCAGTTCGGATTCAACTGCCGATTCTGCTGCGCCCGGAATGGAAAGTGTGCTTACTGTTGTAAATACAGGTTCGTTGGTTGCCTCAGGAGGGCCTGCCGGCGATCCTACCAAGACTAGCGGTTGCCAGAATAGATTTTTGAGCTCCTCTTATTTGAATCAGATAAATGAATTTACGGACATTGCTACTTCTGCTTCTCTTTTTGGCAGAGGTGGACTGGGATATGGTATGGGAACCAAGGCTGATTCCGGAAATAACGGCGTAGCTTTATTAAAAGGTGATATTCTTACCGGCGGAGACGGCGGAAGAGCCGGCGAAGTAATTTACAAATCAATGAAGTCTTTACCATCTCAAGTCGTTGTCAAGGTCGGGGCGGGTGGCGCCGGCGGCAGAGAAAAGGGTGCTGATGGTGAGCAGGGACAGCCGAGTGCTTTCGGCACTTATGCTGTTGCAACCGGAGGTGCCGGCGGCAAAGCCGGAGCTGTTAATGTTTCAAACTCGGGCAGCGTTGCCGGGCTTGAGGGAGAAGAATCTCCCCTCGGCGGCAAGCTCAATGCCGGTTCGGGCAGCACAAATGCCAAAAACGATATGGATGTAAACGATGGTTTTGCAGTTGCTCCTTCTGATATGTATGGTGCCGGCGGCGGAGGCGGCGGTTACAAAAAACTGGGCAGCGAAGATAACTTTGGAAAAGGCGGCAGGGGCGCAAGCGGCTATGTTCGCGTCGAATGGAACTAACTTTCCCTCTCTAAATCAATAAAGAACCAGTATCAGAATTTTTCTGGCAAAAAGTATAAAACCTATTGTAAGACTTGTCATTGCGGCGATAAAAACAACGCCGGCTGACAGGTCTTTTGCCATTTTTACGAGTTTTGAGTATTTATTTTTGTAGTATGCGTCCAGCGTAAATTCGATTACAGAGTTGAAAAGTTCTGCTGTGATGACATTGCTGATTGCCAGAATCAAAACGCAATATTCAAGGCATTTGAAATTTAGCAAAATGCCGAGAAGCAGGGAAATAAACCCTATTAAAAGGTGAAAACGGTAATTTTTTTGTGACTTGTAAGCGCAGCTGAGCCCGTTAAAAGCGTTTTTAAAACTTCTGAAATACCCTGTTGAAGCATATTTAGACATCAATTTCCCCTGTCATTTCCTTTTGTATATCCCACATCTCGCACAGCGTTTCTTCGCTCCGGTGGTCGTAGCCCATAAGATGAAGAATTCCGTGTGCTAATAAAAAGTATAGCTCATCTTCAAAAGTTTGACCATTTTCTGCGGCCTGGGTTCGGGTTTTTTCTAAAGATATGATGATTTCACCGAGATTTATCTCATTATCAAAGATAAACCGCTCCTCCGGCGCGCTGTCAGCGAAGATTGCAAACGATATGACGTCGGTCGGGCGGTCGATGTTTCGATATTCTTTGTTTATGCGGTGAATTTCTTCGTTATTGCAAAAAACAATGTCAAAACACAACCTATCGCAGTCATAACCTTTCAGGCAGGAGTTTTGGACAAGGTTTTCTTTTGAGAGGAAGAAATCTGTCATTTTTTGCAGATTTTTTGTGATTTTTCCTAAGTCCAGCCCTGATTCAACAGTGTCTTCGACAAATATATTCAATTCGGGTCTATTCATTTTCCTTTTTCAATCGTTTTTGAATCTTTTTCTCTATTTTTTCTTCGTCTTCCGAAATGATTTTTTCAGGCGCAACAAATTTCTTTTTGAGCGCTTTTTCTTCGAGTTCCTGAATTATGTTTTCGTGATATTTAATCCTCTGATGGTGCGCTGCACGGAGGCTTTTTGAGAAAGTCTGGGCAATTGTTTTCAAATCTTTCAAAGTTAGCGGGCTGTCAGAGAGCTGGCCGTCATTGAGCCTGTCTTGAATAATTTTATTTATCATATTGTCCAATTCCTCGGCAGAATGGTCTTTCAGGGTTCTTGAGGCGGATTCTACCGCGTCGGCAATCATCAAAATTGCCGTTTCTTTTGTGTTCGGGCGGGGGCAGGTGTAGCGGAATTGTTCTTCCGTAACTTTTTCTTCGCCCTCCTCCTGTTTTGCCTGATTGTAGAAGTAGCGCGCAACCGAGTCGCCGTGGTGCTGGATTATAAAATTCTGGATAACCGGCGGGATTCCGTATTCTTTCGCCAAATCAATACCGTCTTTCGGGTGAGCTGTGATAACCATTTTGCTCAATCTGGGGTTCAGCTTCGTATGCGGGTTTTCAATGCCGAAATAAGTCTGGTTTTCAACAAAGAAAAGCGGTCTTTTGAGTTTTCCGATGTCATGGTACATTGCGCCAACCCTTGCCAGCACCGGGTCTGCGCCGATTGCTTCGGCTGCGGCTTCACACAGGTTTGAAACCATCAAAACATGCGAAAAAGTGCCCGGCGCATCAAGCTGCATTTTCTTCAAAAGCGGCTGGTTGTGGTCGGCAAGCTCTGCAAGCCCGTAAGGGGTAACAATTTTGAACCAGCTTTCAAGCAGCGGGATTGTTCCGAGCACGATTACGCCCGCAAGGAGCCCGTTTACAAAGCCTATCAGCGCATTTGTCCAGATAAATCCCGTATCAATCGGGTTTATGCAGTTTTCAATCAAATAAACATCGAGGATAAAGAAAAGCATTGCGAGTGCTATCTCCACGCCTATTTTTAAAAGGTCAAAACGGCGTGAATATTTTATTTTTGCGGTTGCAATAGCGGAAATTAATGAAACTATAAGAAATACAGCCACGGGCTGCAGCGGCATTTGCATTGAAATTGAAATAATGATTATCAAAATAGCCGAGGAAAGGAAAGAAACCCTCGGATTTGTAAAGATTGAAAGCAAAATTGCAAAAGCAGGGAAAGGCAGGTAATAAAACGAGGCTCCGTCCGGCAAAAGGGTTGCGCAGCCCGCCATAACAAGTGCAAGCAGCCCCGTAATTGAAAGGTAGTTTTTATTAAGGAATTTCTTCTCAAAATACTGCAAATAATACATCAGCGCGATTATTCCGAACGCAACAAGGCAGAAAATGCCTATTATTCCTTTCAGATTGAGTTCGAGGACGTTATATCCGGCTTTTTGGAGCGCGTCGCGTTTTACTTTTGTTACGAGTTCGCCTTTATAGACAATTTTGTCGCCTTTTTCAAAGGTTACGGTCACGGGAGTTATTGAGTTTACTGCGTTTTTCTTTGCAATTTCCGTGGCGACCTCATCTACGACCATATTTGGCACAATTACCTGTTCAAGCAGTGCAGAAATAACGCGCATTTCGCCTTTTGAGGTTTCAAAGTTGGAATTGCGAAGAATCATGCTGTTTAGCCTGTCCAGCTCAAAATCTTTTTCTGTTACGCCCTGTTTTAGGAGGTTGTCCAGAGTTTTGTCGGCTTTTCCGAAAGTGTTCATAACCCTGTCGTCATTTGCGTTAATCAGGTAGTTCAAAATGTAGTTTCGATATGCATTTGAGTTGTCAAAATCAAAAAGCAGGTTCATCTGGTCTTTTTTTGTTTGATAATCGCCTTTTTTGCTTCTGATTTTCAGAATATTTGCCTCAAGCGCCTTGTAATTGTTTTTTATGTAGCTGTCTTCCGCCGGTGTAAGGACGGGTTCAATTTTTTGAGCCATTTCCTTTTTGTACTGGTCGGTTTTGAAGGTATCAACGACTTTCATTGTTTTATATGCAACGACATCGCGTTTGCTGGTTCCGTCATCGCCGATAATGCTCTGAAAAAGGAAGTATTTTGCGCACAAAACAGAGGTCAAAAGCACTGTGAACGCCAGAAATATCAACAGGTTGATTACTCTCGATGTGGAAAAAATATCCGAGATAAGGTTCGTAAATTTAACTTTTTTCATATAAAATTCTCGATAATATCTTGTTACTTATTATATTTTAATACTTATATAATACTTTACAACAGATTAGGAAACTTACTATCGTTCTTAAAGAGGATTCTTTTGGGGGGATTGTTCAGAAATCCGCTTTCTGTTGATGTATTGGCAGGGGATGGGTGATTTTGCGTAAAAAGAGAAAGATATTTCTTTTTCGTTCCGATTCCTCCGCCCAATCAGCGAGAAA
>URFH01000027.1 GCA_900547155.1 uncultured bacterium
GTTCGCGTTGCTCACATTGAAAAATTACCCTCTCCCGTCTGGAGAGGGTTTAGCTAGATTCTCCCTCCCCGACTGGGAGAGGGCCGGGGCGGGGAGCGATAAAGGTAGTATTTTGCATCATGAGATAAAATATTAAACAATTGTAAAATTTTTGTTACCTTTTTTTATTTTTTTGTGTATAATTAGCAAATAATTCTTTTCTTAGAGTTTAAGCATGCACACAGATTGCATGAGCCAAACAAATTATGATAATTAATAACACACTACATTCCACATACAAGGGTTCTCACCCCAACAGTCCGAGGTTTAAAGGCCCGGGACAGGAGCACGGGCGAGTGTATAGCGGAGTGAGCCAGAATACGACTGTGCAAGAGTGTGACAAAATAAATGTGAATACAAGTGCGAACAAAACGACCGCCGGAGAAAATCCGAGCGGTCGTTTGAGTTTTAAAGGCGGCGCAAAAGTCGGAACACAAATCGCTGAAAAACTCGCAAAAAATGGCGCATTTAACAAATTTTTGGATATTATTTCCTCAAATTCGCTCATTGCAGACGGAATTATTGCACTGTTTTTGACTTCGGTTCTGCGCCCGTTGTCGATTTTCATTATTCCGGCAAAAGATGAAGCCGAAAAGAAGAAAAACAACTCTCAGGTTGCTCACTCAATCGCTACCGGTATTCTGGGGCTGGGCATGACGTTTGCAGTGGCCGAACCTTTAAAACGCGGTGTAATGAAAGTTATCAAAAACCCCGCAAAATACATGAAAACCGACGGCGCTTACACAAAAGAACGTGTTTTCAAAGAAACAGCAACAAGACTTCATCAGCCTTTGTTCCTGCCAATCCGCGCAATGTTGACAATTGCCATTATTAAGCCGATTCTGAAAGGATTGGGGCTCAATAAAGCTCAAGATGAGCTTCCGCCGGCAACAAAAGCAAAAATCGAATACTCTATGATGAGTTTTAAAGGCGATGAAACTAATAACAAAGCATTCCAGAACTTCGCAGGCGTTTCAGCAGCCATGGCAGCGGGCGCAGCAGCGAGAAATATTAACAATACCAAAAATTTCAAAGCAAATCCGTCGTTCAAAGGGCTTCCCGGAGCTGCCGTAACAGAGGGAATTGCTAAGGGCGTTGGAAAAATTGCCGACACAAACGGTTTTAGACGCTTTGTTAACTGGCTCGGCGAGAAAAAACAGTGGTTCCCGCACCTGATTGCCGCAGAAAGCCTTTTGCTTTCAGGTTTTTACATGCAGCAGACCGCGGCGTCCAAAAGAATTGAAAAAGACCAGAAACCCGCAATGATTATTAATCAGGGCATTACAGCAATTGCTTGTACTGCAGGCGCTTACATTATTGACGGAAAAGTTAACAAAATGCTCGACAAATTCAAAGTAATTTACAAAAAAGCAAATCCCCAAATGTCAGAAGAACTGCTCGCAAAACGTCAACAGGCCATCCGCCTTTTGGGCCCGCTGGTAATCTTTACAACCATTTACAGATTTGTCGGCCCTGTTATTTTAACGCCGGTTGCAAACTACATCAGCGAAAAACTCCCCAAAAAAGCGGACAAAGCGGCTTAACTCAAGGGATTCGGGCATTATATCAACATCCAAAAACGCTCTAGCGAACAGCGCAGTTTTTCTGTACAAATAAATCCGATGTTTTCATTGTCCACACGGAAATTCCGTACTTTTTCGCAACAGAGTTTACACGGGCGAGATATTTTTGGTCTTTTTTCGGGTTTTCCATAATCAGCACTATTCCGGGGGTTTTTCCGGTTACAATCGAATAATAGAGCGCCTGACCGATGGATTCCGCCCATTTTGGCGCAAAATCGAACTCAATTGCATGCGTTTTTGTCAGGCAGTCCACCCTTGCTTTATCAAAAAGGATAACCTCCTGAGTTCCGCCGTTTATTTTGCACCAGTGCTGCTGGTAGGTTTTTTCGGGATAGCAATGCGCGCCAAACGCGCAAAGTCCTGCCGCGTAAAAACACAGCAATGTCATAAATCTCTTCATGTTACACCATTTTTATCGGTTCAATGATACTAAAATACGCTTCTTATGCCTATTCGACAGTCGGGTATATTGTATTACCCACCCGGGTAATTTTTATTTGCACACCTGAGGTTTTTGATAGTAAAATAGTTGAAAGAGCAGCCGGATAATCGCGCAAACCGCCGGTTTGTGAGGAAAGTCCGGGCATCCGAGGACAAATCGCCGGATAACGTCCGGTGCGGGCGACCGCGAGGATAGTGCCACAGAAATACACCGCCTATGTGCGAAAGCGCAGGTAAGGGTGCAATAGTGAGGTAAGAGCTCACCGGCGGTATTGAGAAATACCGTTCAGGTAAACCCCGATTGGATGCAAGATTGAACTAAAGGTTAAGGCTGTCCGCCGTCTTTAAACAAATCGCTAAAGCTCACGGGCAACCGTGCGCGCAGACAGATGATTATCTAAAACAGAACCCGGCTTACGGGCTGCTCTTTTTAATTTTATATTAGTCAGGAGCCAAAATCGGTGTTGGGACGATGGTAGTTGTTTGCTTTTCAGCCGGTGTGGGAAGCAGTTTTAAGATTGTTGATTTGTAGGGTGGGAAAAGTGAAACGGTTCCCACCGCAAGATTGTGCAAAAGTGTAAATTTCAGTTTTTTGTTATGGTTTAAAACCGCTCCCCATCCGCATTCGTACGCAATACTGGCGTATTGCAACGACTGCTCCTTCCCCGAGTTGGGGAAGGTTACGATAGGGAGTGATTTTGAGTTTTTTAAGCTAGTTTGGTGACTGCTCCCTCCCCCGCACGGACTCTGCCGAACAAACGATTAAGTATCGTTTGTGAGAGGGGGATGGGGTGGGGAGCGGTTTTAAGGCAGCTTGAATTGATTATTATTTGGATTCACCCGCATTTAGCATGAAAATTTCATAATAAACCAAAAATTGTTGTATAATAATCACAAACCCTCAAACACAAGGACAAAGGAAAGAATATGAGAAGCGATAATGTTAAAAAAGGTATCCACAGAGCCCCGCACAGAGCGCTTTTGTACGCAACCGGCGTTTCAAAAGAGGGGATGAAACGTCCTTTTATCGGGATTGCAAGCTCCTTTTCCGACCTCGTGCCCGGACATGCCGGAATGCGCGATTTGGAGCGCCAGATTGAAAAAGGAATCCACTCGGGCGGCGGTCAGGCTTTCATTTTCGGCGTCCCTGCCGTTTGTGACGGAATCGCAATGGGGCATGAGGGCATGAAATATTCCCTGCCGTCACGCGATTTGATTGCTGACTGCGTTGAAACCGTTGCGTCAGCTCATCAGCTTGACGGGCTCGTGCTTTTGACAAACTGCGACAAAATCACACCGGGCATGCTTATTGCTGCAATGAGGCTCAATATTCCGGCAATCGTTGTCACAGCGGGCCCGATGATGGACGGTTGCAGCAAAAATGAAGTTTTAACAATGATTCGCGGCTCTTTTGAGGCAATCGGGAAATTTTCAAACGGCGAAATCACAAAAGAACGCCTCACCGAGCTTGAAGACGAATGCTGCCCAGGCGCAGGCGCCTGTCAGGGGCTTTATACGGCGAACACAATGGCTTGCCTCACAGAAGTTATGGGCATGAGCCTGCCGTTCTGCGCTACTGCCGCGGCTGTTTCCGCTAAAAAACGCCGGATTGCTTTTGAATCAGGGCTAAAAGTTGTTGAACTTGTCGAAAAAAATATTACCCCCTCAAAAATCATCACGCGCGATTCAATGAGAAATGCAATTGCCGCTGATATGGCGCTCGGCGGGTCAACGAATACGATTTTGCACCTGCTTGCGATTGCAAATTCAGGTGAAATCGAGCTTTCTTTGGACGATTTTAACGAATTAAGCCACAAAATCCCGCAAATCATAAAACTCGACCCGTCCGCGCTGCCGACAATGACTGATTTGCACAACGCAGGCGGAATTCCCGCTGTTCTCAAGACAATGTGGGGTCATACCGGCGAATTGAAAGACACAAAGGGCGTTTCGGGCTTAAAAATCAGCGAAATCGCAAAAATGGCGTGGGCTGACAACAATGTCATAAAAACAATGGAAAATCCTATCACCTCAAACCCCGGTCTGGCCGTACTTCGCGGAAATCTTGCTCCTGAGGGCGCGGTGATTAAAATTTCCGGCGTTTCGCCCAATTGTCTTGTTTTTGAGGGCAAAGCAAAGGTGTTCACCTCCGAAGAAGCAGCAATGGAGGCGATTGACAGGAATAAAATCGCTGCGGGCGATGTTGTGGTAATCACTTATGAGGGCCCGAAAGGCGGCCCGGGCATGCGTGAAATGCTTGCGCCGACTTCGATGATTGTCGGAAAAGGGCTCGGCGACAAAGTTGCGCTTATTACGGACGGGCGTTTTTCAGGCGGAACGCGCGGGCTTTGCGTAGGGCATATTTGTCCGGAAGCGGCGATGGGCGGGCTCATCGGGCTTGTTAAGGACGGTGATTTGATAAAAATCAACATTCCGGAGCGAAAAATTGAGCTTTGCGTTGATGAAGCGGAGATTTCCGCAAGAAAAGCGGAATTCAAAGCGCCGGAGCCAAAAGAAAATAAAGGATATCTTGCGAAGTATGCTAAAATAGTACAGAGCGCAAGTTTAGGGGCGATTACGGGGTAGCCCTCGCCTCTACTGGTTTTCCCTAACGGGATAGCCCTCACCCGCCCTCCGGGCACCCTCTCCCAGCGGAGAGGGAAGATAATTCAGAAATACTTAGGGGGAGGGAGTACACTCAGACCAAGGACTGGAAACGGGGCTGTGCCCCTAAACAAACACTAAAATCATGATAAAATAGCCATGGGCTCCCGCCCTATATGAAAAAAAGGAAAAATGTATGTCAGGACACTCAAAATGGTCAACAATTAAACACAAAAAAGCGAAAGTCGATGCACAAAGAGGCGTGGCTTTTCAGAAATTTTCGATGGAAATCATCGTAGCGTCAAAACTCGGCGGCCCTGATCCGGCAGCGAATTTCCGTTTAAGAACGGCGATTGAAAAGGCAAAAGCAGCCGGACTTCCGAACGACAACATCAAACGCGCAATCGAAAAAGGCTCCGGACAGGGCGCTTCTGAGAATTATGAAGAACTTGTCTATGAAGGATACGGCCCGGGCGGCGCGGCAATCATTGTCGAAGCCATGACCGACAACAGAAACCGCACTGCGGGCGATTTGCGCAGCAATTTCACAAAATTCGGCGGAAACATGGGCGAAACCGGCTGCGTAGGCTGGATGTTCAAGCAGGCAGGCGTAATTACCTTTGATAAAGAGGGCACAAACTACGAAAAGTTGTTTGAAGAAGCGATAAACGCCGGTGCTGAGGACTTTTTGGACGAAGAAGACGAATACAAGGTAATTACCGCGGTAGAAAACTTCCAGATTGTGACAGAATCGCTTGAAAAATTAGGGTTCACGCACAAATCTGCCGAGCTTTCCAGACTTCCGGAGAACACAATCGAAGTAACAGACCCCGCAGTCGCAACCAGCCTTTTGAAGCTTATGGACAGGCTCGAGGAGCACAATGATGTGCAAAATGTTTACTCGAATTTTGATATTCCGGATGAAGTGATGGAGAAAGTTTCGCTGTAAGGTGAATTTGTCCACAATCGCTCTCCACCCCCTGCCCTAATCGGATTTTCCCCTCCGGGCAGGCGCTTGTTTTTCCCTAAAGGGAAAACCCTCACCCGTCCTGCGGGCACCCTCTCCTGATGGAAGAGGGAAATTTTTCAATGTAAGTTTTTTCGAGCATTAGAAAAATAAGCTCGAAAATCATGAGAAAATGGCTGAAGAAGCTTTGAATTTATTTCAAAAAATGGGAGTTAACGAAAGGCTCCGTTTAAATCCGTACTAAACAAAAATCAACACCGCATACAACGCATAAAAAGCCCCGCATGCAAGCAAAATCGCCGGAGAAACCCGTTTTTTGATTTTCAAATACCCCAGAAGCAGCAGGCTTGAGGCAAAAACAAGGGCAATATTAAGGATTGAGGTCTGATTAAAAACCCACGGGGTCAGAAGAATGCCGATTGAGGTCGGTATGCAGCTCTGGAAGACCATTGCGCCCGTGATATTGCCCAGCGCGAGCGTGTCTTTGGCGGATTTTGACCAGATGACGCTGTTGAACATTTCAGGGAGCTCTGTTGCCACAGGAGCGAGAAAAAGGCTCAAAATCAGCGGATTCAGATGAAAAACGTGCGAAAAATAGGTGATTTGTAAAACGAAAACATGAGAAAAGTAAATAAGCGCGCCAATTGCGAGGATTATTTGAATACCGATTACAAAAATGTTGTATTTTCTGAAAATCCGCTGAAAATAAAGCTCCTCAAGCTCGCAACCGCCCTCGATTTCACAGAGCGAACGATTTATTGTCCGAAAAACGTAAATTAAATAATAAGTCAGCAAAAAGGCTGCAATAAGGCATTTTACGGGATAATTTCCCACAAAACCCGCCAGAATGGCAACAGAATAGCTAATTATGAAAAATCGCAGGTCACGAAAAACGATTTTGTAATCTGTTTTCATCGAAACAGCGCGGATTTTCATCCCTGAAAAAACCAGAACCGCAGCGCCCGTCACAAACATCGCCAGCGTTGAAAGCAGAAAAGGCGAGCCGAGAATCGCGCCGATTCCGATGTCCTGACCGGTGGAAATGCTTGTTTTTGAAAGATATGCGCCAAAAATTGCCACGAGCGGAACAATTGTTTCCGGCAAAGCCGTGCCGATTGCGGCGAGAATGCTTCCCACAGCGCCATCATTGAGATTGCAGGCTTTTCCGAGGTGTTCGATTGCGTTTGTGAACACAACGCAGGAGCCGACGATGGCGAAAAGCATTGCGATTAGGAGGATTGCGTGAATAAGCATAATTAACCTTAATTTCCGTTATTTTTGTTATATAATTTTTTTATTAAAGAATAAAAATTATGAATTATCAATTATTTACGGATACAATCGAAAAAGCAGAGAAAATCGTAATTTTTTCACACGTAAACCCCGACGGCGACACGCTCGGGTCAATGCTTGCGCTTCATAACGTCCTCCGTGAGGAGTTTTCAAAGGATTCTACAATGGTCGTTGCGGGAAAAGTGCCCGATATTTACCATTTTTTGCCTGAAATAAAAAATGTTAAGCGCGCAGCAGAAATTCAAAACGAAAATTTCGACACTGCAATCGCAATCGACATTGCCGCAAAAGACCGCATGACTGACGGTTTGAAAATTTTTGAATCCGCAAAAACCACGATGAATATTGACCATCACAAGACAAACAACGGTTACGGCATGGTCAATTTTATCAATGCTGACGCTTCTTCTGCGGGTGAGGTGCTTTTTGACATTTTAAAAGAGCTCGGCATAAAAATTTCCCAAAATACCGCAATCTGCCTTTACACATCGATTTTGACGGATACGGGCGGGTTCAGATTTGAAAACACTAAGGCCCAAACACTCCGAAAAGCTGCTGAATTGGTCGATTTGGGCGCAAATCCCGCTTCTATTTCAAGATTTTGTTACGAATCCAAGCCAAAGCCGATGGTTATGCTTCAGGCGTATTGCCTTGCCAATGCAGGGTTTGCAGCGGGTGAAAAAATCGCTTATGTAACCATTTCCAATGAAGATATGAAGCGTTTTAATGCTGAAAACGACCACACAGAGGGGATTGTGGAGGCTTTGAGGCAGATTAACACAACAGAGGTATCGTTTGTTGCAAAAGAAGTTGACGAACAAACAACAAAAGTCAGCCTGCGCAGCAAAACCATTGATGTGAGCAGGGTTGCGTCCGTTTTCAACGGCGGCGGGCATACTTTTGCGGCGGGCTGCACAATCAAAAAACCGCTGGTTGTCGCAAAAAACAAGCTTCTTGAAGAAATAGAAAAATTGATGTAGGGCATTACGGATTTTTATGGAAATAGTGAACAGTACAAAAAATTATCTTGTGAATCTCGTCAGGCGTGTTATTGTCGATGATTTTCTCGGCATGGCTGCGGAGATGGGGTTCTGGTTTGCTATCGGGATTTTTCCGTTTATGCTTTTTGTGATGTCGTTTTTCGGCTGGCTCGGGAAAAAATCGCTAATGATGCCGATTATCCATTTTCTGGATTCAGTCGCCCCGAATCAGTCCGTGGGGCTGATAAAAGAGGTGCTCGAGGAGGTCGTAATTTTCCAAAAAGGCGGTCTTCTGGCGATTTTCGGGTTCGTAGTGACCGTGGCTCTTGCTTCTAATGCGATTTTCGTAATCATAAAAGGGCTGAATCGCGCGCTGGGCATAGAAGAATACAGAAATCTGATTGTTACAAGGATAATTTCGGTTTTAATGGTATTTATCAACGCTTTTGTGATGTTTATTTCCGTAAACCTCATTATTTTCGGCAAAATCATCCTCCAATTCCTTTTGAATTTCATCCACATGAGCGACAATTTCATAAATATCGTCATGATAACAAGATGGCCTGTTTCCTTTGTTGTGCTTTATTTTATGGCGTTTTTGAACTATTACATTTTGCCCGCAACAAGGGGGCATGAAAAAATCAAAAGCAAATCCTCCCTGCCGGGAACGCTGTTTTTCTGCGTATTCTGGCTTTTGGGCTCCTGGTGGTTTTCGGTTTATATTAACAATCTCAACACTTACAACCGCGTTTATGGGGCAATCGGGGCGTTTGCAATGCTTATGGTCTGGCTTTACTGGACGTCTTTGATTATGCTTATTGGCGGCGAGATTAATTCACAGGTTTATAAAAAGCTTGTTGGTGAGCAGGATAAATAATGGTCAAATCAAGCACCCTTCCCCAACTCGGGGAAGGAGCAGTCGTTGCAATACGGCAGTATTGCGTACGAATGCGGATGGGGAGCGGTCACAAACCATTACAAAAACCTAAAATTCACATTTTTGCACGTTTTTACGGTGGGAATCGTTTCACTTTTCCCACCCTACAACTGTTTTTATCGCTCCCCACCCCGCCCCTCCCCGAGTCGGGGAGGGGGAATTAAGCTAAACCCTGTTATTTCACACCCCGCCCCCCAAAAAACTTAAAACTTGACTGATTTACTAAAAAAGGCGATAATTGAAAGCATGAAGAGGAAACTAATACTGGCAATATCCCTTGTTCTGGCGCTTGGCGCGATGAGCGCTGATGCAAAGATGAGTTCTGAATCTTACAAATATTTCCAGAACGCAAGCACACTTGAGAAGCAAAGCGACTATTTGCAGGCAATTGACCAGCTGAAAAAAGCTATTGAAACCTCGCCCGACGAGGCAATCCTGTTCATAAAGCTCGGAGGCCTGTATTCTGAAATAGGCGACTGGCAAAACGCGCTTGTGGCTTACAAAAAAGCGATAAAAATCAAGCCTAATGACGCTGTTGTCTATATAAGCATGGGAAATATCCTCCAGCAGCAAAATGACTACGAAAGCGCTTTTCAGGCTTATTCTCAGGCGCTGAACATCTTCCCCGAGTATAAATATAACTACCTGAATCTCGGAAACGTTAAGTTTTTACAAAAAGATTACCCCGCAGCAGTCAAATATTACAAAACTTTCCTCGGCTATTACCCTGACAACACCGAGGCGCGTGAAAATATCGCTTCAATTTACATGAAACTCGAAAAATATCAGGACGCTGCAGACGAATACGCAAATCTTTACACAAAAAATCCTGCAGGCTTCAAAGAATATGCAAATTACGGGCTTGCAATGCTGCGCTCGGGCGACTACACAAACGCTGTTGAAATGCTGAAAAAAGCCGTTCAGGCAAACCCTTCTGATTACGCTTCGCATGGAAATATGGCGATTGCTTATGTAAAACTTGAAAAAAATGAACTTGCGCTGATTGAATTCAGAAAAGCGTTTGAAATTAAACCGGATTTGGAGGATTTGAAGCTCGATTATGCAAATCTTCTGGCTGATATGGGCAAAACTAACGACGCAATCTCAAAATATCAGGAATATCTCGTTCACAACCCGAAAAGCTCCGGCGCGTTGTTCAATCTGGGGGTGATTTACGAAAAAAACGGGCAATACCCGAAAGCTATTGAATTTTTCTCAAGGGCTCTTGAGGCGGATCCGGCTTATGACGACGCAAAACGCGAACTTGCAAGAAGTTACCACCTGAACAAGGATTACACGCAGGCAATCAAAATTTATGACGAAATTCTGCTGAAAAGCAAAAATGATTACAATGTGCTGTTCAATAAAGCCATTGCGCTCCATGCAATGCAGAATTTTGACGGCGCAATCGCGATTTACAAAAGCCTTTATTCCCAAAAAGCCGAACCAAAGGTCAAAGAATACCTCTCAAAAGCATATCTTTCTCAGGGCGACGCATTTGCAAAGGCCGGAAACCAGAGAAAAGCAATAAACTGCTACGAATCAGCAGCCGCCTTGAAAAAAGACGATGTTAAAGCGCTTACTTCAATGGCGCGCTCCTATGACGAGCTCGGAATCAAGTCCAAAGCAATCGAACAGTACGAACGCGCACTTGAAATCGATCCTGAAAACAAAGAAACCATCGTAAGTTACGCTGGAACGCTTTCAAAATACAACAAAGACGCTGAAGCGCAGGCTGCATACAACAAAGCGCTTTCAATCGACGAAAATTCCGCTGACGCACTCGAGGGGCTCGGAGATAATTATTTGAAGTCAAAAGACTACGCAAAAGCCATTGAACAGTACGAAAAAGCGCTCAAAACCGAGCCAAACGACGAAGCGCTGATTCTAAAGCTCGGAAATACCTACAAACTCAACAACGAAACCGAAAAAGCGCTTGCTCAATACGAACATCTGATGAAAGTCAACCCCGCAAATGTTGACGCAATGTTCAATGCAGGGCTTTGCTACGCGGAGCAGAAGAATTTTGAGAAAACAAAAGAGCTAATGAACGCAATTTTGGAAATAAACCCCGAATATCCATATGCATACTACACTCTGGCTATGGCGTACGAAACGGAAAAGGATTACGCAAAAGCGGTCGAAAATTATGAAAAATTCATCAACCTTTCAACCGACGAAAAATTAAAATCAGAGCTCAAAGACAGGGTTAATTTCCTTAAATCGAAAATTTAAATAAATGAGAAAGATTTTTAAAAATTTCCTTTTACTGCTTATGTTTCTGGCGCCGTTTGTGCTGTCCGGATGTTCAAATGACGCGCTTTTGTATTTTAATTCCCAGCCGATTACAAAAGAAACCGTAAATTACCCGTCAAGCAATTTTGCCGTCGGGCAAAAGATTCATTACGTGCTGATTTTGCCAAAAGGGTTCAAAAACGAATACATTCGCGTGCAAATTGTCAAAAAAGAGGACAAAACCAACCACTGGGGCTACAAAATCTACCAGTCACGCGATTTTCACGTAGATACAACGAAAAATTATTTTATTGATTACTTTGTGCTCGGAGAAAAGGGGTATTATTTTATGCAGATTTTTAGTTTTGATAATTTTGATATTCCGCTTGCGAGAAACGATTTTTGGGTAAAGGGATGAGATTTTTCCGGCTTTTAAAACAGTATTTTTCCTTGTTCTGCTCAAAACGTGCTTCGCGCTACAAACTCTCGGGCAAATGCAAAAAATGCGGCGCCTGCTGTAAGAATATTACGTTTTTGATAGGCGAAAATTACATAAAAACCCCTGAACAGTTTGAAAAAATGAAAGAATGGGACAAAAAATACAACCATTTTTTCATCAGCGGGGCAAAAGAAGACGGCACGCTGCTTTTCACCTGCAAATCGCTCGGAAAAGACAATTTATGCAAAGATTACCGCTGGCGGTCGCTTTATTGCAGGGCTTATCCGGTTTATGATACGAGGATTTTGTCGGGAAATTTTGAAATGCTTGAGGGCTGCGGGTTCAAAATCGTTCCGGAGAAGTCTTTTGAGGAGTTTTTGAGGTAAGATTGCGGGTTTTTTCAAGAATTGCTCCTTACTCCGGCCCTGATTTTTCCCTACGGGCAGGCCCTCACCCCTGTCTTCTCCTAATTTACCCCTCCGGGCTGTCCCCCACCCCGGCCCCCTCTCACAAACGATACTCAATCGTTTGCTCGGCAGAGTCCCGCTTGGGGAGGGAGAATCTAGCTAAACACTCTCCTGACGGATGAGGGAGGGCAGATTTTTGCTTTATTGGATGAGTTTTTATGATTTTTTCCAGTTTTTGTTTTATAATCCTTATACAGAGAGGATTTTTGATGAATAAACTCCAAATCTTTTGCGATTTTGACGGAACTATTACCAAAGAAGACACACTAAACAAATTTTTACGCGTTTATGCAGACAAAAAATGGCTTGAGTTGGAAGAAGAATGGATTAGCGGGAAAATTGGCTCGCGCGAATGCACCTCGCGCCAGATGGAGTTGATTCCGCAGCTCACGAACGAAGAAATCTCAAACTTCATTGACAGCATTGAAATTGATGAGCATTTTAAAGCATTTATGGAATTTGTGAAAGCTGAAAATATTGATTTTTGCATTGTTTCAGACGGATTCGACTATTTTATAAACAGAATCCTCGAAAAAAACGGACTAAATGACATAAAAGTTTTTTCAAACCACCTTGAAATTAAAAACGGGAAATTTCTCTGCACTTTCCCCTACACCAACCCCGAATGCAGGACAGGAGCAGGGATGTGCAAGTGCAATATAATAAAAAACAGAAAAAATGTTACAAAAGCCGTATATTACGTTGGTGACGGGGTTTCGGATTTTTGTGCTTCTAAAAAAGCTGACAAAATATTTGCCAAGGGAAGACTATTGGAGTATTGTAAAAAGAATAAAATCGCAGAAAATGGTTTGATTGGGTTTAGTTCTTTTAAAGAAATACCGGAATTTTTAAAAACACTATAAAGGAGATTCAAATGCTCGCAACTAAAGAAGATACTTGCTTAAAAAGAGTCAATTTGTCGGATGACGAAATCAAAGAAATAGACAAAGAATACTGCTCATGGGGCGATACGGTTCACTATCACGATGAACAGACCATTTTTAGAGATTGCGAAGGCTCGTACATGTACGACGGCAATGAAACTCCTTATCTTGATTTGCAAATGTGGTATTCTGCGTGCAACCTCGGGTTCAAAAACAAAAGAATCCTCGACGCTGTTATGGATCAATACAGCTCAATGCCCCAGATTTCTTCAAGATTCGTTTATGACTACAAAGCGCTTCTTGCGAGAAAAATTGCGCTGGCAAACCTCGACAGATACGGAATTAAAGGGCGCGTACAGTTTAACGTAGGCGGTGCACAGGCAAACGAAGATATGCTCAAGCTCATCCGCAATTACACGAAAAAACCCAGAATGTTCGCATTCATGGGCGGCTACCACGGAAGAACAATCGGCACCACAGCCGTAACTTCCAGCTACCGCTACCGCGAACACTTCGGTCATATGTCAGATACAGCGCATTTTGTGCCGTTCCCGTACTGTTTTAGATGTCCTTACGGCAAAAAATGCGAATCCTGCGACATGTATTGCGCAAAACAGTTCGCAAGGCTCTTTGAAAGCGAATATAACGGCATTTATGACCCTGCAACAAAAGATTGCGAATTCGGCGGATTCATCGCAGAGCCGCTTTTGGGCACAGGCGGGTACATTGTTCCCCCGAAAGGCTATTTTAAAGAGCTCAAAAAAGTTCTCGACGAACATAACATAATATTTATGGTCGATGAAGTCCAGATGGGATGTTTCAGAACCGGAAAACTCTGGGCAATGGAACATTTCGGCGTAAAACCCGACGCAATGACCTTTGCAAAATCCATCACAAACGGCATGAACCCGCTTGCCGGAATGTGGGCAAAAGAAGAGCTCATAAACCCGAAAGTTTTCCCAGCCGGCAGAACTCATTCGACTTATGCGGCTAACCCCATCGGAACCCGCGCCGGATATGAAGTTATGTCGATATTTGAGGAAGAAAGAGAAACGCTTGAGCGCGAAATCGCAAGAAAAGGCGCAAAATTCCTCGACGGACTGAAAGAATTAGAGAAAAAATACAAAAATATCGGTACTGTCAACGGTCTTGGCTTTGCTTTGAGCATTGAAGTTACCGAAGAAGACGGATTTACGCCGGCGAAAAAGCTTTGTGACGACATTATCGAAGACGGCTTGAAAGGAAACCTCACATATAAAGGTAAAAAATGCGGTATTGTTCTAAATAACGGCGGATATTATAAAAATATCATCACGCTCGTTCCGCAGCTCTATTTCTCGGATGAGGAAATCGACATGGCGCTTGAATTGATTGACCAGCTGTTTGCCAGACATACAAAGGGTTAAAAATTGGCTGAAAGTTTAGATTTTGAATTCAAGCATGAAAAATCCTGTAAAAGAGCTGTCCTGTTGTTCCATGGGATGACGGGCAGCCCTTTTGAAATGAAAAAACTCGGCAGAGCGCTTTTTGAGGCGGATTTTGACGTGTTTTGCTATTGTTTGCCCGGTCACGGAACCAGCCCGATAAGCATAAAAACCGTAAAATGGGAGGATTGGTACACTGATTCGACCAGCCATTACAGGGATTTGTCAAAAAAGTACGACGAAGTGTTTTTGGGCGGACTTTGCATGGGTGCGGTGCTTGCGCTCGCTATTGCGTCCGAATATGATGATGTAAAGGGCATTCTTTCGCTTTCTACAACGCTTTTCCTCGATGGATGGACGATTCCGTGGTACAATTTCTTAATGCCCATGGGGCTGCATACGATTTTGCGCTATTATTATTCGTTCCCCGAAAGAGAGCCTTACGGGCTGAAAAACGAAACCCTGAGGAAGAAAATCGCCGCTTTGCAGAAGAAAAACACGGTTGCGTTGGACAATTATCCGATGAGCTGCATTTACGAGCTTTTAAAAATGTCAAAAGCGGCTCAAAAAAACATGCACAGGGTAAAATCGCCCGTTTTGCTCATGCACGCGAAAGAAGACGACCTTACAAGCCCGAAAAGTGCAGAATTTGTTTACAAAAACATTTCATCAAGCATTCGTGAGTATATTCAGCTCGAAAACAGCTATCATCTGGTGGTTATGGACAATGAGCGTGATTTTGTTTTTGGAAAATGTATTGAATTTATGAACAAAATCTCCGAATTTGCGCCGCAGGAGGCAACTTTATGTTAAGTGAAATCGCAAAAATCATCGGGCTGTTCCCGAACTCGCTTCTGGCAATAATTATCACGAACATAATTCTTATTTTCGGCTTTATTTTCGGAAAATTGCTTTTGTACAGGTTTGAAAACCGCGTAAAATTCCTTTCACTTTTTACGGTTTTTATCAGCGTGACGATGGTCGCGTATTTTATCTCGATTATCTGGTTTTCGTTGAGCAATCTTTACAACGGAAACGCTGTTTATGCGGCGATGTTCCCGATTTTTCTGTTTTTGCCGTTCATAATCGGGCATTTTGCAAGCTATGAAAAAATTCAATATTATACGAATGTTCAGGTTCTGACGCTGGTTATCAGCCTGCTTCTTGCGTTTTCGTTTATTTAGATTTCTTTAGTTTCGGGAAGACCGAGATTGTTGAAGCAGAAGGTTTGGATTTTGTGCAGCAGGTATTCGTTTTGCGTAAGCAGGGCTTCGTGTTCCCCGTCTCCGCCGCTTTCCAGCCATTTTTCCGCGTAGAGGGAAACTTTTTGCATGTTGATGATATCCCAGATTTCCTTAATTTTTTCGTCGCTCATTTTCATTGATATTCTCCTTATGTTAATTTCTCAATTATAACATATAGGGGTGAAATGAGGTTATAACGTGCGTTATAACGTATGTTATAACATTTTCATCACGCTTTCTGTCACCCTGAACTTGATTCAGGGTCGCAAGGTCAATGTCCATCGACTTCAACCTTGCGATTCCGGGTCAAGCCCGGAATGACGGCTTACTTTTCGTCACCCTGAACTTGTTTCAGGGTCTCACCAGAAAACATAAAACAGCTTTTCAACGTTAAAAACATATATATCATGCTGATTAGACCCTGAAGCAATTTCAGGGTGACGTTTAAGGATAAAGTTTGGGGGGTGAGGTTTGGGCCAGGGTTGGGGGTTGGGTTTTTGTTTAGACCGGGCCTGGATTTGGTTTTTTGTCCGTTTTTTATCTATTTTTATTTTGCTTTTTATTCAGTTTTTAACTTTTCTTAGTTTTATTCACATAATTGCCCGTACGCGGCTGCGGTGCGGGATTAATCCATTTTAGGGAACAGCAGCACCGACCCGTCTGCGTCGCGCCATTTGACAAAACCGGTTTTGGGAACGGTACCCTCGTAATCAATCACGGAAACAAGCGCCCAGTTTCCTTTTATGAGCACGAGTTTTATGTTTTTTGCCACATTGAACCCGCCGATTGACTGCGCCGTATCTGACGGGGCGCTGCGCAGGTTCCGGGTGTGAATATCTACGTCTTTCAGGTAATAAAGGCTTGTTTTCTTACCGAAATATGTATAAAAATCCTTGAGCGTCCAGAAATTTTCGGATTTTTCAGGCTTAACCCAGCCCGTGAGCCCGTTTTTCTTGTCATAAACAATTTTATAAAATCCGTTTTCTTCATCCATAACATAGCAGAAAGCGTAATTTCTTTTGGGCACAAAAACGCTGAAAACCTGCGCCGGGTAAAGTTTATGGTTATTGAGGTCAACTTTTTCATTATCCCATGACATATAGTCCAAAAGTTGGGCTTTTTCTTCGGGTTTATCGTAAATTCCGAAATTTTTTTCCACCTGCAAAAAGCCGTAAACATTTTTCGGCACCGTAGAAACATAAGTCGGCTGAACCGACGCCATGCAAACGCCCGCAAATAGCAGCATTGACAGGAATATATACAAAAACTTTTTCATACAAAAATTATAGCACCTAAGTATATTGTAAACAAATGTAAATATATAACATAATGTACTAAAGTTTAAAACACAAAATGCCGTTATATTAAATGTGACAGAAAGTAACAAAAGGGAGTATTTATCATGTACGGTTTTGATTTTTACAAGTTCAAATTGGCTCTAAAGAAGCTTGAAGAAGAAAATTATTTGAAGCTTCAGGCCGACGTAAAAAAAGTTAAAATTTTCGTGGAAAACGCGCTTGCAAAAATGCTCGAATCCACTGCCAATCAGGCAAGAACAAATTACATGGGACTGGAAATGTACTAATTTACGCACATCAAATGAAAAAGGGCAGGCTTTTCGGGTCTGTCCTTTTTTGTATTGCCCGCTAACCCCTCGGGAGAGGGAAAATATGCCCTCTCCCATCCGCGCAGGCGAGTGCAGAGTGTTAATCTTCCGCCCTCGCTCAGCTCCCAATTCCGTCTACAATCGAGTGACGGGGCTGTGCCCCTAGCGGAAGCGAGCCAAGGCTGGAGCCGTCAGCGCAGGCTGGCGGCGCAACGCTGTTTATCGCGAGCTTTCAAGACAAACAACCGCTACAATCATGACAACACTACATCCATCTCCCGCCCAATATAAAAATTAAACTTTTTTCTAATGGAAAAAATTATGATTGAGTTTAAAATACAATTGCCGCTCATAAACAAGGAATTACACAGAGGACGGGCTAGATTCGGGAAAATTATGTTTAACTATTACGCTGACGAAAATATCGGATTCAACGATTGCGCAATCGAGGGAAATTGCAGCATTGACCCTGTAATGTACTCTTTGATGGAGATTTTGCTTTACGAATTGAAGCAAATCACCTATTACGTGGTGAAAATGCTTGAGCTGGGATATGACAATCCGGCACTAAAATCCAAAATTATCCGCTACCTTTCGCTAATCATCGTCGGCTATGAGTTTAACAGGCAGGAATTTGAACAGCTTTTGAGGGAAATTAACCGTGAAAAGAAAGAAGTCGAGCGGGTTTTTATGGAGGTATGCGAAAAAAGAAATATCGACTGCCAGATTTTGCATTCGCACTTAAAAATCGAAAATTTTGACTTCATCAGCATGATAAATCAGGGCGAAAGGCAGGCTGTGCTGAGAAACAAAGCCATGAGCACAAATGTCAAAAACCTGACGGAAATCATCCTGCAGCTCATAAAAAGCGCTGCCGTAAGGCTTGTTGAGCTGGAAAATTACAAATCCGACTGCAATCAGGAAACAAATGCAATTTTAAAACTCTTTAACAGCCTGAATTTCAGCACTTTTAACGAGGCAAAACTCACACGAAAAATAAACGATTTTGCAAAAGCAAATTTTGACATCCACAGAAAACTTCACAGCGCAAAAGAAGAATATTACGGAAATATCCGCCCCGTGGAGATTTCAACAGAGATTAAAAAGGGGCCGGCAATCCTTGTTACAGGTCAAAATCTGTACGATTTTGAAAGGCTGCTGGAAGCGACAAAAAATGAGGATATAAATATTTATACTCATGACGGGATGATTGTTGCGCACGCATACCCGAAATTTGCCCAATATCCCAACCTTGTCGGGCATTTTCAAAAGTCGCTGGACAATTTTCAGATGGATTTTTCGCTTTTTAAAGGCGCAATCGTCATTACCCAGAACGCCCAGCATAAATTTGAGCGGCTTTTTAGAGGCAGAATTTTTACAACCAATCCGATTTCCGGCAAAGGCATGCGAAAAATCGTAAATGATGATTTTTCACCCGTTATTCAGGCTGCAATCGACGCAAAAGGCTTTGATGACGAGGTAAAATCGCCTCCGGTGCTTGTTGGTTATGACGAGCAAAAAATTATGGAAAAAGTCGATAAAATCATTGAAAAAATCAAAAACGGCGAGATAAAACATCTTTTCATCGTCGGTTTGATTAATCATTCGCTTTTTGCGCAGGATTATTTTAACGAGCTGGTGGCAAATGTGCCCGAAACAAGCTATGTTCTTTCGACCGCCGTAAGCTCGGACAGGGAGAATGTTTTCCACATTGATTCGTACTTCAATACCTCGCTGATTTACAAGATTCTTGAAAAATTGAAAGAAAATATTGACCTTTCAAAATTTCCCGTGTCGATGTTTATGACGCAGTGCAATCTTCACACGATTTCGCACCTTTTTAACCTCAAACTCATCGGGATTCGCGACATTTACCTGCCGGAATGTTCAGCAAACATTCTCACGCCCAACATGATTAATTTTCTGCGCGACAAGTTCGGTTTCAGGCAGATTTCGGACAATGCAAAAAAGGATTTGAAGAAAATTTGCTCTTAATTCCGCTTCAAAATGCCGGAATACCCCCAAAAATCGTCATTGCGGGGCAAACGGCGAATTGGTAAAGTTTTTTCTATTGTTACGAAGCAACTCCGGAATTTCGGGTTGTTTTTTTGAATTTTCCCTTTTTTAACCGCCCCCTCACCCGCCCTGCAGGCACCCTCTCCCGTCGGGAGAGGGAAAATATGCACTCTTTCGCTCTCGCAGTTGTAGGGTGGGAAAAGTAAAACAGTTCCCACCGCAAAAACGTGCAAAAGTGTAAATTTCAGGTTTTTATGATGGCTTGTGACCGCTACCCATCCGCATTCGTACGCAATACTGCCGTATTGCAACGACTGCTCCTTCCCCGAGTTGGGGAAGGCTGTTTGGTTCTCCCTCCCCGACTTGGGGAGGGCCGGGGTGGGGAGCGATAAAAACAGTATTTGTGAGGTTTGCAGGGGTCAGTCTGCTTGAACTGGCTATTTTTTAATCGTCCCTCACCCATTTTTCTAATGTTCGCGTTGCTCACATTGAAAAATCACCCTCTCCCGTCAGGAGAGGGGAATTAAGCTAAAAAATTCAAATACCGGCAAAAAATATCACCACAAACGCTCCGAGAATGAGCGCAGGGCCGAAAGGCAGGTAAGTCAGGCCGTTTCCGTCTTTTATTCCCGTCAAAATGCCCCGGCAGCAATAATATCCAATCGACGCAAGCAGCGCAATCGCAAACCAGTAAAGCCAACCCTCGCCCAGCACGTCATAAAAATTGCCAAGAGCGATGAGAACAAAAAGCAGCAAAAAAAGAATTAAAGCGCTGAAAAGCCTGTAATTTTTCTGTTTGAAAAGCTTGTACAGGAACATCGGAAGTATAATGAGCACCTGAAAAATCAGGCTGAACAAAATAATTACAATAAGGTTTGAAATCCCGAAAAAAGCCCCCAGCGCGCCCGCTATGTATGTGTCGCCCTCTCCGAAAGCACGCTTGCCGATAAAAATTTGCGGAATCCGCGCGAGCGCCTCCATTATTATTATGCCGGCAACAAGCCCGAGAAGCGCATAAATAAAGGATTGCCAGATTGTAAGCTTAATTCCGGCGAGAAAAAGGGTTATTTTTGTATGATTTGTGCCTGCAATGTTAAAAAAGTTGTAAATCAGCCCCAGAACGCCCAGAATATAAGCATGAGTATCGAAAATAATGCGTTCTTTTATGTCGCAAACCGCCATCACAATGCACAATGCAGCGGCAGCCGTTAAAAACAGCGTGTTGAGCGTAAATCCGTATTTTAAATAAATCCCCGTGACCGTCAGTGCGGTGAAAAGCTCAACCAGCGGGTATTGAAAGCTGATTTTTTCCTTGCAGTACCGGCATTTTCCCCCGAGGGCGAGAAAAGAAAGAACCGGAATATTATCCCATGGCGCCAGTTTGTGAGAGCAATGCGGGCATTTTGAGGGCGGAAGAACAATTGATTCACCGCTGAAACCGCGGAGAATAACAACATTCAGAAAGCTTCCGAGGCAAATCGCCATCACAAAAACCCAAACTACCAAAACTGTTTCAATCGAAATCATTCTTTTTTCTCTCTAATCATCTCAAAAAGCATATGCAGCGCCTTTTTTATCCTGCGTGAAATCTGCATTTGCGATATACCGAGCTTTTCCGCGACCTGCGTCTGGCTCATTTCCTGAAAATAAATCATATCAATGACATCTTTGTATGATTTGTCCAGATTTTTCAAAGATTCCGCAAGAAGAATCCTGTCCTCCTGAAAATTCTGCAAATTTTGGTAGCTCAAATCCGCAATCTGATCTCCCCATGTCGAATATTCCTCTTCTGTTGTAAAAGCAAGCTGGTCAAGAGAAATCGGGTGTTTTCTTCTATCTACTTCGATTGCCTCCGAAACTTTTTGAACAGGAAGATCCATTTTGTCGGCAATTTCCATTTCTGTAGGATTTTCACCTATTTCATCGGCAAGTTCCGCGCTGAGTTTGTGCACACGATAAGCAAGCTCCTGAATAGCCCTCGGAGCCTTAATCATGGAGGCTTTATCGCGCAAATAATGGCGGATTTCGCCTGTAATCATGTACATTGCATAACTTTTGAAATTTTTGCTCACACCCGCGTCGTAAAGCCTTATTGCTTTCAAAAGTCCTACGCTCCCGACCTGAATAATGTCTTCAATAGGGTCGGTGCTTCTTCTGGCGAGAGTATGGGCAATTTTTTTTACAAGGGGCATGCACGCAATTGCGATAAGGTTCTGCATTTGCGTTTTTTTGGGTGAGGTTTTGAGCTTTCTGTATTCTTCAAGCCACTGCGCAACCTCGTCATAATTAATGTAGGTATCTGTAACCATACTCTAATTCCTGCTTTTACATTATACCATTTTAACTCAAACTTTGGTATGATAGGAATCATGAATTTATATGAATTTAAAAATCTGTTTTCGATTATCAAATACGGCAAAAAATTAGGTCAAAAAAACTGCACACCGGGCACATCAGGCAATATCAGCGTCAGGCTGGGCGAAAATATCATGATTTCGGCGTCGGGCTCGGCGCTGGGAGATTTGCGCCCTGAAGATGTTGTTATTATGGATTTTGGAACAAATCTTGTTAAAGGAAAAAAGAAACCCTCCTCCGAAAAACACCTCCACGCACGGATTTATGAAATGCGCCCTGACATAAACGCAATTATTCACTGTCATGCGCCTTATGTTTCATCGTTTGCAGTGGCTCACATACCTTTATCAAAACCGATTATCTCGGAGAATGTTTTCTATTTTGGCGAAATTCCGCTCGCTGACTACGCAATGCCCTCATCGGATGATTTGGTCGAATTTACTTCAAAATTCTTTGACAAGCATGACGCGGTGCTGATGGCGAATCATGGGATTATCATCGGCGGAAAAGACATAAAAGACGCATATTACAAGATGGAAACCGCTGAAACATACGCGCAGATTTATTTGAATTCCTTTATTCTGGGCGGTTCACACGATTTGTCGCAAAAACACATCGAGGAAATCTACGAATTGCGCAAATTGATGGGTAAAGCGTAAATTTCTAACCTACGCCAGCCCCCACTGCTTTGCAAGGCGCTCGGAAATCTCAAGTCCGGTTTTGGTCACAGCAAGCCCCGCCTCGGAGCTTTCTTTCAGATGGGGCGACATTAATTGCCCGACCTGCCGCATTGCGTCCACAACTTCATCCGCAGGAATAACGGATTTTACCCCCGCCATCGCCAATTCTGCCGCCGTAACAGCGTTTATGGCGAGAAAAGCATTCCGTTTCACGCAGGGAACCTCAACCAGCCCCGCCACAGGGTCACAAACAAGCCCCATAATATTTTTCAACGTCAAAGCAGCAGCATTTACAACCAGCGACGAACTTCCCCCGTACAGCTCAACAAGAGCACCCGCAGCCATTGCCGCAGCAACGCCGCACTCGCCCTGACATCCGGCAACCGCACCCGCCAGAGCAACTTTATGAGAAACAATCTCTCCAATCATGCCCGCAGTCAAAAGCGCATTAATCTGCTCCTCTTCCGGCGCGTTAATTGCCTCTGAAAGCGCGATTATCACCGCAGGAACAATCCCGCACGAACCCGCCGTCGGGCAGGCAACGATTTTCCCCATGCGAAGATTCTGCTCAATCGTAGCCAGCGCATACAAAAGCACTTTTTGATATGTTTTTGAAAAAAGCGTTGTTCCATGTTCATAATGGGCCTTGAGTTTTGCACAATCCTCCCCGCACAGCCCGCTGGCAGACTTTTCTTTTGATTCCAGCCCGATATTTATTGCATTTTTCATCGCGTCGAGGTGATTTTTAACTTTTTCACGCACTTTTGAAACAGGAATTTCAAAATGTTCCGCCTCAGCCTCCTCGCAGATTTTACAAATTTTTTTCCCCGAAGAATCGCTGTAACTTATTAAATCTTCAAAAGTTTCTATTTTTTCCATATTTTTTTTAATCCAACGCTTCAATATTTCTAATCAAATACATTTCATCAATTTTTTGCAGCTCACGAATAACATAATCCGGAAGCGGCGAATCAAGACAAATGCCCATCGACGCTTCTTCGCCTTTTGCGCTCCTGTCGCAATGCAGCGTGGCAATATTAACATCCTGCCCCTGAATCAGCGCAGAAACGCGGTAAACCATGCCGGGTTTGTCCCTGTAAATCAACACGAGCGTAGGAAAATCGCCTTTTATGTCAAAGGAATAACCGTTAATTTTGTTGATTACGACCTCACCCGCTCCGAGCGAACTCCCGCAAAGCGTCATCCGGTCGGGATTTTCAAAAATTATCTCCACAGAATTCGGGTGCCTGTTATTATCCTCCCGAAACTCGAATTCATAGGCGATTCCTCTTTCACGGGCTATTTCACAGGCGTTTTTTATACGCTCATCATCCACATTGAACCCGAGAACCCCGCCTAAAAGCCCTTTGTCCGTGCCATGACCCTTGCCGGTTTTGGCAAAAGAATTGTAAAGCACAAATTTCACATTTTCGGGCGTTTTGCCGTAAATTTTCCCCGCCAGAAGCCCCAGCCGCACCGCACCTGCCGTGTGAGAGCTGGATGGGCCTATCATTACAGGCCCTATTACATCAAAAAGCGTTTTTGTCTTTTGCATTTTATGCCTTTACCGGATTTTTGCTGTTTAACCCTTTCAAAGCAAGCCTTGTCAGCTCGCATACATCCATTTTATCAACAAAAAGTTCAACGTAGCACATTTTTGTTTTCTGAATAGTTTTAATCTGCTCAAGAACCTCCTCAAACTCGCCCACAGTACGCGCTTGAGCCGTCCAGACTTCGCCAGCGAAAACATCCGGCAGTTTTGAGTAATTCCATTGCGCAATATCATTAAAACAGTCCGTCGGGTCTTTTGAAAGCAGGCGTTCTATCGTGTAACCGTCGTTATTTATGACAAAAACAACAGGTTTCAGGCCGTTTCTCATCATTGTACTGACTTCCATTGCCGTAAGCTGGTGTGAACCCTCGCCGGTTATGAGGATTGTCCGGTTTTCAGGGCAGGCAAACGCACCGCCCATTGCCGCAGGCGTAGCCCAGCCAATCGAGCCCCAGAGTATTTGATTATTGAGTTTAGCCCCTTCTGGCAGGCGCAAAGGCGCCATTGCGTAAGCAATTATGCCGGTTTCGGCAAAAATTTGGTCGTATGGTTCCAAAAATTCCTGGAAACGCGGATACAAGTTGTCCGCAGCAAGTTTTGTATCAGCTTCCGCACGCTCCATAAGGTATCCGCAGCCGGTTTCCGGCATTTGGGTATCAATTTTTTTCACGCCCCGCGCAAGTTTTTTCAAAATATCTTTCATCAAAACGTTGTCATAGCGCACATTTTCAACAATCGTATAATTTCCCTGAATATCAATTGCCTTATTGGCATCCACGGGCACGCTAAATCGGATTGTGTTCAAATCGCTCATCACCGTACCTGCGCAAACCACCGCGTCCGCATTTTTAATCGCATTATAGGCGCTTTTATTCATATCTTCGCCCTGATATGTGCCCAAAAACCGCCCGTAGTCATCATCCACGAGGTCTTTGCCAATCAAAAGAGTTGTTACGGGGTAGTTTGAGGCTTTTAAAAATTCCGTAAACTCTTTTTTTGCTTTAAAACGCTCGACCAGCCCATCAGCGAGTATAATCGGGTTTTCAGCTCTGTTTAGAACTTCAATAATGTGTTCATAAGCCTCTTTGAGCGATTTTTCATCACTTTCCGGTGCAAAAATCTGCGGTTCGTCCTCAATTTCCGCATAACAAACATCCATCGGAACCGCAATATAGACGGGTTTTTGCTCTTTTAACATTATTGTAAGGACTCTGTCGATTTCATTTTTCGCATTATCAAAATCCAGAAAAGCACTGGCGCAGACAACATTTGAAAACACCCGCTGAAAGGCGTAATAGTCGGGATTTTGGAAGTTATGGTGGAGCAAGGTGTTGTTTTTTATAAATTTCGTTGCCGGCACGCCGACAATTTTCACAACAGGGACATTTTCAGCGTAGCTTCCCGCAATTGCATTCACCGCGCTCAATTCCCCCACCCCGAAAGTCGTAACAACAGCGCCGTAGCCGTTTATTCTTGCATATCCGTCCGCTGCATAGCCCGCGTTGAGTTCGTTTGTGCAGCCTATCCAGTTTGTTTCGGGATTGGCGATTATTGCGTCGAGAATATTGAAGTTATAATCCCCGGGTAGCCCGAAAAAGTCCTCCACGCCTAGTTTTTGCAGCTCTTTTACAAGATAATCAATTACTGTGATTTTTTCCATTTTTTCGTTCCTTAATGTCGGCATTGTTACATATAAATTTCGGGAAATCATTCCCGATTCAGATTATCCCATTTAATACCATGGAGGGCAATTTTTCAAGTATAGAGCAGTTTACAGGAGATTGAAAAATCTCAAAAACGATTTGAATTTTTTATTATTTTTTAAACAATCGCAGAATTTTTGCAAAAATTTTTGCAAAAAATAAAAAATTTTTATCCGAAACTTTAAAAATCATCAAAAAAATTTCTATTTTTTCGGTGGTTTATATTTCTTAACATTTGCTGCTTTATATTTTGTAAAGTTAAGAGGCGGGGATTGTTCTTTGGAGTGACTATGGAGGAGGGCTCAAAAAGCGAAATTTCACTCTTTTTTCGCAAAATGCCCGGGGGAATCGGAACGGAAAAGGACAATCCCCGCCTCTTAACGCAATTTCCTGCGTTCTAAAGCGTGAAGCAAATTCTATCTTTTTACGCCGGCTCTCTATTCATCAAAAAGCACGTTAAAAACGACTTCATTGGGCTTATAATTAAGGTTTGCGTAAAAGAAAAAGCTTTTTACAAAATATTTTGCGAGCTCCGAGGGGGTGGATAAGCCGTATTTGCCGGTAATTTTCAGGTTATAATCAAAAGCTATCGGATTGCCCTCAACATCGTTGGTTTCAAAATGAGAAAGGTCAAGAATCGAGCTGTCACCGACCCATGCGTCGCTCTGGACAAAACTAACCATAGCTTTTACGGGTGTTCCTTTTGTAATATAAATGGAACCGTCCTCACGCAAAACATCTTCTGCAGCAGCAAAGTCAAGAACATCGTCTTTTTGGATTGAGCCGTCTTTTGTGCAGATATTCTGGGCGGGAGTGATTTTTAAAACCAGTTTTCTAGCCTCGGACGGAAGCCCGAAAGCAAAAAATATTACGGTCAATATTAAAAACGTTCTGAATAATTTCATCATAATCCCTCAATCGGTGTTTCTTCGGTTTGTGCATAATCGCCGATATAAAGCGTATACTGGTCTTTTTCGGGTGTAAGTTTTGTTTCGCCGCCTCTAATCCAGAAAACAGCCGGCCCGATAATGTAACTCCAGTTGTTGATTGCTTTTTCGTGGGTTGAACCTTTTTTCTCAATCACGCCTTTGATGTTAAAAGTGCGGTTTCCTTTTTCTTTTATCTCGAATTGCCCTATTGTAATCTCCGCAGCCGCGCCATGATAAGTGTTTTCAACGAGCGAAAGAATTAAACCGGTAACTTTCGTGCCTTTTTTTACAACAAGGTTTTTGTCATGAAAGACATCCTCTGCAACCACAAATTCAACTGTATCACCGGCTTTCAAAAGCGGGTTTGCGGTGGAAATTATTTGTGCGGGGCGAAGTTTTATGGGCAAATCACCTCCCATAAACATCAATTTGCCCTCCATGAGCTTTGTTTCTCTGCGAAGCACAGTGGTTCCGCCCTGAAGAGTTCTTGTTTCAACAACCGGCGAAGAAACGCCGTAATACTGCAATCCCGGAAATAGCCCGTAATCAGCGGGAGCGGGTTCCTCGTTGTTTATCTGAACCTCGGGATTGTCAACGGGCTGTTCTTCTGTTTCTTCCGGTTCCGGAACCGGTTGGAGCGGTGCAAAAACGCCCGCATGGGCATTTGCGGCAAAAAACGCCGAAACTAGCGCCCAAAATAATAGTAATTTAACTGATTTCCGTACAACTATATTCATTAGTTGCATTATAACACAGCATTTTTAATAAACTCAAATGCTGTGAAAAGGAATTTATATCTAAAAATCTAAATCTCCGGTTTTCAAAGGGTTTTAAGCCGCTTCACAGCCAGGCCCTCCCCGAGTTGGGGAGGGAGAATTAAGCAAACCCCGCGCCTGCGTGAATTGTAGGGTGGGAAAAGTGAAACGGTTCCCACCGCAAAATCTTGTAAAAATGGGAATTTGAGGGTTTTCAAGGCGGTTTAAGGTCATTTCCCACCCGCATTCGCACGCAATACCGGCGCAATGCAACGACTGCTCCTTTCCCGGGCCGGGGAAAGTTGGAATGAGAGCGGTTAATAGTATTAATATATAAATCCCCATAAAAAAACAGCCCCTAAAGGCTGTTTTTTCAATGATTAAGCTTTGGATTCAGTTTTTGCTGCGGCTTCTTTGCCTTTTGGCAGCAGGCTTTTGACCCAGTTGTAACCGGAATTCCAGTATTCAATAACTTTTTCCCCGCCTTTTGCTACTAAGTAGAGGGCTTTGTCTTTGTAACCTTTGACATCTGCAAATTTTACAGTAGTATCAAGGTTTTTAAGCTGGGGAACATATTTTTTTGCAGCAGCAAGACCACCCGCAATCACCGCCAGAGAAACAATTGTTTTCAAAAACCAGTGACTTTTTTTCTTTTTGGTGCCGTCATCATAAATGCTGCTGCTTGCGACGGGTTGTTCCGCCTTTGGCTCAGCTTTTGTTTCTGCGACTCCTTCTTTTACAAAAGAGGGTGCGCGCGAGATTGTTGAGGCGCTGAGCGGGGCGATTGTTGAGAAATTTGTTGACATAACTAACACTCCTTTTGAGACTTGCTCATATAAAACACAAAAACCATGAATATTGCCACATGAAGAAATGTAAACACCACATGTGATACATTTCTTTACAATTATAACATATTTTTGAAAATTTCGGAATATTTTTTTAAGAACTGTAATCTATATAAATATAAAGGATTAAAAACGAGGAATAGAAATGAAAAAAAACATAGAAATCGATAAAAATTTAAGAGAAATGGCAAAAAACACCGCAGCAAGAATCGAAAACGCGCAGGAAAGAAAACGCGCATACGCTCTTGCAACCGGAGCTCTGGCACTCGCTAAAGCTCTGCAATCCGACGGTTTTGGCGTTTCATTTAAGCACAGCCTTTTTAAAGTTCCGTCGTTTGCCGGAAATTTTGAGCTTGCCGATTTGTATATTGGAAATGTCAGAATCGACGTCAGAGTAACGTTTGACAACGAAAATTTCTATATCCCGAAAACCCATAAAAAATATGACGCAGCGCCTGACCTTTATGTAGTGGTCAAAATGGAGAAAAACCTCTCGAAAATGAGCATTGAGGGCTTTGTTTTCCCAAAAGAAACCGAAAAATGTGAATCCGTCGAAGAATACCTCGTTTGCCCCTTAAAAAAACTCAACTCCATGAAAGGTTTTAAAAAAGCTGTGGAATCAGTTGAAACCGAAGAGCATGAATGCGCTGCAGGCGACCACCAAAAAGCTGCTGAGCTGGCGGTTTCTTTCCTTGACGGAGAAATTTCCGAAAGTGAAAAAATCTTTTTCATAAAACATGTTGTGAACTGCCCGCTTTGCCGTGAAAGATTGTGCGAGTTCAGCGAATTTGATTCGATTATTGAACAGGTCAAAAAATATCCGGAACTTTTGGACGACAGCACGCTTAATGTCCTTACCGGCAATGTTTCTTCGCAGCAAGAGGAACAAAATGAACCCGAAATTCTCGAAACCGGAATTTCCAATTCTGTTCTGGAATTAGTTAAAGACGCTGCTGCTCTGGAAACAGGGCTTGAGGCTGCGGAAACAGTTGCGCAAGCAGCCGGAGCCGGTGCTGCCGGGCTGGTCATTGAAACCGCGGAAGAAACCGCTGAAACGCTTGAGAATATTAGCGATGAGGAAGACAATTTGTCGCTGCTCTCAATTTCAGAAGAAGATGACCAAAATATAGAAGACGAGCCCGAAAATGAAGAGGATTCAGCAGAAATCGACGATTTGAGCGAGCTCGAAGAATCAGGCGAGGAGCTGAATTTGACCGAACCGGAAGAAATTCCTGATTTTTCAGAAACACCCGGCGAGCCCGAACAGGAAGAAGAAACAGTTGAAGAAAATGAAGCTCCGGAGCTTCTAAATACTGAGGATTCCGAAGAAGAAGACACTTTGACACTTGAAGAAGATGAGCCAATGGAGCTTCTGGAGGAAGCTGCCGAAGAAATGACCCTTGAATCTGACGAAGAAAGCGTTCCTGAGGCAGTAGATGAGGGAACTCCCGCAGAATCCGCACCAGTTGAAGAGATAGAAGAAACTGACGAAACAGAACATGAGGACATTTTTGCTGCGGCCGAAGAAGAGCCTCTGGAGCTGGAAACTCACGACGAGCTTGAGCTTTCAGACCTTGAAACGCTCGATGAGCACGAAGAAATGGTTCTGGAAGAAGTTCATGAAGAACACCCGGAAGAAATTGAACCCGAGCCGGCCTTTGAGGAAAATGAAGAAGCAGCGCCGGAAGAACCTGTCGCAGAAATCTCTGAACATGAAGAATTAACAGAGCTCGAAAGCGATGATGAACCGCTCGGCTTGCTTGAACACGAAGAAATCCCTGATTTTTCACAGGATTTGGAAGAAACCGCCGAACCCGAAGCGCAGGAGCCTGTTATTTCGGAAGAAACAGAAGCTATTGAGCTGACTGAAGAGGCACCTGAAGAAATTCTTCCGGAGTCGGGCGAAGAAACCATTGAAGAAACCATTCAAGAGCCGGAAGAACCAAAATCGGAATTTGCGGAACTTCTTGAAGAAGAGCCTGTTGAAAATAACGAAGAACAAATCTCTGAATATGCGGGAATCGAGTTGATTGACGAAGATTCGACCCCGTCCGACGAACCCGTAGAAGAAACACAGCCAGAAAACGAAGTTAATGAAGAAATTCAGGGGCTTCTCGATGATGAATTAATGCAGCTTCTTTCTTCAGATGATGATTCAGACGAAAACACCGAGTCAGAAGCAGCTGATGACAACAATCTCGACCTGATTGCAGAATCCGGCGATTCTGAAAGCGAAAATCAGGAAGAAAACGGCGAAGAAGTCATTGACTCGCTTTATGAGGAAGCTCCGGAGGCTCCTGCCGAGGGTGAAAGTGCTCAGGAGGAATTTATGCAGCCCGAACCCGGCAAAAACGGCGGTCTGGCTAAAAAACTCATTGCTGCGGCTGTTGTGCTGTTTTTGATAACAACAGGAAGCATTACCGCCCTTTATTTAAACCAGAACAAACAGGCGGCAAATCAGGACGCGCTGCCTGATGCGGACATGCCCATGCAAGACGGTTCTCTTCCGGATGCAGCGGCAAATCTGCCTCAGAACAAGGACGATTCGGCTTCTCCGATGTCACAGGATTTGAACAAATCGATTACAAATGTCTTTTCCGACCAGCCGGCGGCGCTTACTATCACTAAAATCTCGTGGGAAGTAAGCCAGAGCCTCGCAAACGACGATTCGTTCAGAAATTACCTGCAGGTTGCGGGAAAAAATCTCCAGATGAACCTGCAAAACGATTTGTCCTACACAACAGAAATCAATTACAACCCGAAAGTTAAAGTGTCTTTTGAAATCTCAAAAGACAACACTATCAAGCGTATTCAGGTCACGGAATCAAGCGGCTCCGAACAAATTGACAATGTTGTATTACAAAGTATTAAAGAAACGCTAAAATACGTGAATGCGCCGAATATCAAAGACTACAAAGGAAATTACAACCTTTCTGTTGTTGTGAATTTCTAAAATTTAGTGGTAATATAATATTTTATGATATGATGTATAATAATTACATCAAACCGTATAATAAAAATTCGGACACAAATGGATACAGTACAAAAACAACGTGAGCTTATAGAGAAACTCGTTAAAAGTAATAACAAATTTTCAGGAAATGAAGATCTTTTTGAGGATTTTTGTTCTGAAACTTTTAAACGCTCTTATTCTTTGTTCCAAACACTGGACGAAGACCATCTGGAAAGCTATATTTCCAAAGTTGTCAACACGGCGATTCTTACCGTGCTTAAAGAATCCGGACGCGTCAGAAGACGCGACAACAAATATGTCAGCACAAACGAAGTTCCGCTTTCTGCCTCACCGGCACCGAAAGAAGAACCGGCACTAGCTGCACAAGCAGCAGAAACGCCTGCAACACTTGACAATTCCGCCGGAATCTCACAGGTTCTTTATGATATTGCCGATCCGAGAGCGTCTTTTGAAGAAAAACTCGTAAGAAAGGATTTGCTCCAGAAAGTTGTTGATATTGTCCTCGTTGCACAAAAAAATCAGCCCGAAAAAGAGTATTTAAAAATATTTTACCTTAGATATGTCCGTGAAATGAAGCAAAAAGAGATTGCGAAAGAAACAAATCTTTCTCAGTCAGAAATAAGCAAAAGGCTTCTGGACATTGCAGAAATTGTAAAAAATCATTTTGCGGGTAATTAATTGTGAAAAAAGGGGCGGTATAAAAACCGCCCTTTTTTGAAAATTTGCTTTTTTCACCCGAATTAAAGGCTGATAAGTCTCCTTAACTCTTCAGGACGGCTGGATTTTGCAAGCGCGTCTTCTGCTGTGATGAGTTTTTGCCTGTAAAGGTTGGCAAGAGCAGTTTCCAGCGTTTGCATGCCGTGCTGGGCGCCGGTTTGGATTGTCGAATACATCTGAGAGGTTTTACCTTCGCGAATCAGGTTGCCCAGCGCGCTGGTAACGACCATGATTTCCTGAGCCATAACACGACCTTTTTTCTCGCCGTCTTCATTAAGTTTTGGCAGAAGAGTTTGTGAAAATACCGCACAAAGCGAGCTGGAAAGCTGAATTCTGATTTGCTGCTGCTGCGCCTCGGGAAATACGTCGATAATACGGTCAATCGTCTGGCTTGCAGAAGAAGTGTGGAGCGTTCCCATAACAAGGTGGCCCGTTTCTGCCGCTGTGATAGCAAGGCCGATAGTTTCAAGGTCACGAAGCTCGCCTACGAGGATAATATCCGGATCTTCACGGAGCGCTGATTTCAGTGCGTTTGCGAAAGAACGCGTATCCTGACCGAGTTCGCGCTGGTGAACAACGCTTTTTTTAGAGGTATGAATAAACTCTATCGGGTCTTCAATCGTCAAAATATGTTCATTTCTGGTCGAATTTATATGGTCAATCATTGACGCCAGAGTAGTAGATTTACCCGAACCCGTAGGCCCCGTTACAAGAATCAATCCACGCGGTTTTTCGGTAATTTTTTTAACAATAGGAGGCAGCCCCAGAGCGTCAAAAGACGGAACCTCGGTGTTAATCGTTCTGAATGCGGCTGCGTAAGTGCCTTTGTTTTTATAAATATTTACCCTGAAACGCCCGATTCCCTTAATTCCGTATGAAAGGTCGAGCTCCCAGTCCTGTTCAAGGCGTCTTCTCTGCTCATTGTTCAAAATCGGGAACAAAAGCGTTTCTACATTGTCCGATGTAAGCGGTTCGAGGTCTGTTCTCACCAGTTTGCCGTCTATACGAAAAACAGGAGGCAGGTCGGATGAGATATGAATATCACTTGCGCCTTTTCCTACGGCATCTTCCAACAACTCTTCTATAAGCATTCCAACAATCTCCTATTTTTCTTCATTAATGTTATAATTATTTTACATTTGTAATGATTGATTGTCAAAAAAATAAAGGGAAATACAATGGTTGAAGTAAAAAAGATAAAATTGAGAGATTTTGAAATCGGGGGAAAAACTCTCACAATCCTTGCCGGCCCGTGCGCAATCGAAAGCAGGGACATCCTTTTCAAAACAGCGGAATTTTTAAAAAAACTAACTGCTAATCTGGGAATAAATTATGTTTTCAAATCCTCTTTTGATAAAGCAAACAGAAGCTCTATAAATTCTTTCAGGGGCCCGGGGCTGGAAAAAGGGCTTGAACTTCTTGCAGAAGTAAAAAAAGAGTTCGATTTGCCCGTTGTAACGGACATTCACTCGCCCGAACAGGCAGCTTTAGTTGCAGAAGTTGCGGATATTTTGCAGATTCCGGCGTTTTTGTGCAGACAGACTGACATGCTTGTGGCAGCGGCCAAAACAGGCAAAATTGTAAACATAAAAAAGGGGCAATTCCTTGCTCCTGCTCAAATGGCGCCGCTTGCGCGCAAAGTGAGCGAATCAGGAAACGAAAACATCCTTTTCACTGACAGAGGCGTAAGTTTCGGCTATAACAACCTTGTTTCTGACATGAGAGCCATCCCGATTATGCAGGAAATCGGCTACCCTGTTGTTTTTGACGCAACTCACAGTGTTCAGCTGCCCGGCGGAGCGGGCGAATGTTCCTCCGGCGAGAGAAAATTCGTGGAAACGCTTGCCAAATCAGCAACTGCGGCAGGCGCAAACGCTCTTTTCTTCGAGGTTCATCCCGACCCTGACAAAGCTCTTTGCGACGGCCCGAATATGCTGGATTTTGAGGGCGCAGCAAGGGTTTTTGAGGTTTGTAAAAAAATATTTGAGCTTGTGAACGAATAAAAAACGGGCGAGGGGCAACGCAAAAAAGAAAAATAGCACCCCACCCCGGCCCTCCCCAAGTCGGGGAGGGAGTATTAAGCTAAACCCCTCTCCTGACGGGAGAGGGTAATTTTTCAATGTGAGCAGCGCGAACATTAGAAAAATGGGTGAGGGACGATTAAAAAAGAGTGGAGAATTAAAATAACTGTCAAATCAAGCAGTCTGGCCTCTATTTTTATCGCACCCCACCCCGACCCTCCCCGAGCTGGGGAGGGGGAATAATTATAGGGGGAGAGAATATAGCTTAAGCCCGCTAGGCCGCTTCCATGCCCCGCAATGATAGAAATAACATCCTGCGGGTAGGATAAAATTGCAAGACGACATGTTTTGTGATATCTTTTCGTATGTGATTAATCATAATAACTTACATTCTGAAAATACACCACTGGGCGTTTTAAACAAGGTTTTCGGTTACAAAAGTTTCCGCGGCGAGCAGGAGAATATTATAAACTATATTCTTAAAGGCAATGACGCGCTTGTTTTAATGCCTACGGGCGGCGGAAAATCGCTTTGCTACCAGATTCCGGCGCTTTGTCTTGACGGAGTGGTAGTTGTGGTTTCTCCATTGATTGCGCTTATGCAGGATCAGGTTTTTGCGCTGAAAGAACTCGGCGTCAGGGCTGAATTTTTAAATTCTACGCTGAATTTTGCGCAGGAAGAGGAAATTACAAACGAACTTTTGCAAAACCGGCTGGATTTGGTCTATGTTTCGCCGGAAAGGCTTAATATGGAAAGTTTTCAGCAGATTCTTTCAAAAACAAAAATCTCGCTTTTTGCAATCGACGAGGCGCACTGTGTTTCGCAATGGGGTCACGATTTTCGGCCTGAATACACAAAATTTTATATGTTGAAAGAACTTTTCCCTGAAATCCCCCGAATTGCCCTCACAGCGACGGCTGATGAGGCTACGCGCGACGATATTATCAAAAATCTTCACATGGATGGATGTAAAGTTTTTATTTCGAGTTTTGACCGCCCTAACATCCGCTATACCGTGCAAATCAAGGACAAAGAGCGAAAACAGCTCCTTGACTTCATAAAAACCGAACATCCCGACGATTCCGGAATCGTTTATTGCAATTCAAGAAAGCGCGTGGAAGAAATCGCCGAATTTTTGCAAAAAGAGGGGTTCAATGTTCTGCCGTATCACGCAGGACTGGACAAAACCGTGCGCGAAGCTAATCAGGACAGGTTTATAAAGGAAGATTCTGTCATAATGGTTGCCACGATTGCTTTCGGGATGGGCATAGATAAGCCTGATGTGCGTTTTGTTGCTCATCTTGACCTGCCGAAGTCGATGGAATCTTATTATCAGGAAACCGGACGCGCAGGGCGCGACGGGCTGCCGTCAGACGCATGGATGGTTTACGGGTTGAAAGATATTGTGCAGTTGAACATGTTCATAACCGCCTCAACCGCCCCCGAGGAGCAAAAAATGCTCGAAAGAAGAAAGCTCAACGCGCTTCTTGGCTATGTTGAGACGGTATCTTGCAGGCGGAAAATGCTTCTTGAGTATTTTAACGAATATTACCCTACGATGGGCTGCGGAAACTGCGACAATTGCCTTAATCCGCCTTTAACTTACGATGCGACGGTTGATGCGCAGAAGGTTCTTTCCTGTATTTACAGGATAAAAAGCGACGGATTCGGGTTCGGAGCCGCGCATGTTGTGGATATTTTGATGGGAAAAGAATCGGAAAAGGTTCTGAAATTTTCGCATAACAAACTTTCTACTTTCGGAATAGGAAAAGACCTTGACGCGCGCCAGTGGCAGTCGATTATACGTCAGCTGGTTATTATGGGGTTTATTGATGTTAATCCCGAACATATGACGCTCAGTCTTACGAAAGAAGCTGTAAAACTGCTCAGGGGCGAGATTCATATTCAGTTGAGGAAGAATATTCTGCTTCCGAAAGCTAAAAAACCAAAGAAAACAAAGGAATTTTTCGATTCTTACATTCAAAACGAGGGAGATTCGGAGCTTTTCAAAAAGCTCAAGGCGCTTCGCATGGAATTTGCAAGGGCAGAGAATATTCCGCCATACATTATTTTCCACGACAAAACTTTGCAGGAAATGGTTTACGTAAAGCCGGATTCGCTGGAAAAAATGGGCGAAATCAGCGGTGTGGGCGAGAAAAAGCTCGAAAAATATGGCGAGGCGTTCTTAAGGGTTTTGAACGGGTAAAAAACCTGGTCATTAAGGGCGACGGAAAAAGGTTTTGAGTTTGTTTCTTCCTCCCCCTACTTATTTATCTTAATTATCCTCCCTCCCCAACTGGGGGAGGGGCTGGGGTGGGGGACATCCCGTAGGGAAAAGCAAGGGGCAGGGTAGGGAGCGTTTTTTCACATATTTCACCCCGCAATAAAGAAAAAATTACCCCTTCAGGCTCAAAAACTACCAATCCGCGCACCTGACTATATTTAAAAACTTTTTTGAGATAAAATATTGGCATGACTAACGAAAATGTTGCAGAAGTTTGGAATTCGGTTTTGGCTATTTTGGAGAAAGAGATTTCTCCATCGACGTTTAACACGTGGATTCAGCCGCTTGAGCCCCAGTATTACGACGAAAACAATTTTGTTGTGCACACGGGGCAGTCTTTTGCGCCCGGAATGCTCAGAAAAAACCATCATGAGGAAATTGTCAACGCAATAAAATCCGTTGTTGGCAAGGAGCTCGAAATAAAAATAATTTTCGACGAAGAATTGAAAAAAAAGCTCGAAAAGAAAAGCAAAGCCAAAAAAACAGAAGAAGAAACTACGCCTAATCGCCCGAAATACGACAGTTTAACCCAAATGCAATCATCAAATTTGAATTTGAAGTATAAATTTGAAAATTTCGTTGTCGGAGCAAACAACAAACTCGCCTATGTTGCCGCAAAAGCCGTAGCCGAAAGTCCGGGAATAAAATACAACCCGCTTTACATCTACGGAGGCCCGGGATTGGGGAAAACCCACCTTATGCAGGCAATCGGGCATTACATTATTAAAAATAAGCCGTCTTTAAAGGTTAAATTCGTTCAGGCTGAAGAATTTGTAAACGATGTTGTAAACGCACTCGCACGCGGCTATGACACAATCGACAAAATGAACAAATTCAGAAACAAATACAGAAAAGTCGATGTGCTTTTGATTGACGATATCCAGCTGATTGCCGGAAAAACCCGCACGGAAGAGGAGGTTTTCAACACATTCAACACTCTTCACAGCGCAGGAAAGCAAATCGTCATCACCTCCGACCGAACTCCGAAAGAAATCCCGTCAATTTCAGACAGGCTGGTCAGCAGGTTTGAATGGGGGCTTATGGCGGACATTCAGGTGCCTGATGTAGAAACAAGAATGGCAATTTTGAACAATTTAGCAATAAGTTCAAACATTGAGGTCCCGAATGCTGTAATTGAGTTTCTTGCAACGGTTTATGCAAGCAATATCAGGGAGCTTGAGGGCGCGTTTAACCGCGTTACGGCTTATGCAAGCATAAATGAGGTCGAATTAAGCATTGAAAATGTCAAAAAAATAATAAATTATTCGGAAAAGACCAAAACTATCACGTTTGAGGGCATTGTAGAAGCTGTTGCGTCGCATTACAACATTCCGCCCAGGGAAATTAAAGGTTCTGCGCGGCAGAAAGAAATTGCCGAGGCGCGTCAGGTTGCTATTTATCTTGCACGCGACCTGACGAAGCAGAGTTTTCCGGCTATTGGCGAGTTTTTTGAGAAAAAACACACGACTGTGCTTTATTCTTATGAAAAAGTGAAAGAGGAGATTCCGACGAATCATTCGCTTGCGAAGACGATTTCGGATATTACTTCAAAAATTACCGGATAGACGGAATTAGGTATTTTTTAGGAATTTGGGGTTTAACAATAAAAATAAGGGGGTTACATGCGTATAAATACCCGCATATCGCCTTATGATAATGAAAAAACGCTCCCGACCCCGGTCTTCTCCTAATTTACCCCTCTGGGCTGTCCCCCACCCCGGCCCTCCCCGAGTTGGGGAGGGAGAACCAAGCTAAACCCCTCTCCAGACGGGAGAGGGTAATTTTTCAATGTGAGCTTTGCGAACATTTGAAAAATGGGTGAGGGACGATTAAAAAAAGAGGGGGGAGAATTAAAAATAACTGTCAAATCAAGCAGTTTGACCGTCGTAAGCTTTATAAATACTGTTTTTATCGCTCCCCACCCCGGCCCTCCCCGAGTTGGGGAGGGGGAATATAGCTAATTCCCTCTCCCGGGGGGAGAGGGTGCCCGTAGGGCGGGTGAGGGGCGATTAAAAAGGGGTCGGCAGGTGAAAATTACTCAATTTCTATTGTGATATAATATTAAAACTATGATTCTGACTGAATTTTCGACATTTTTACAGGCCTATTATGAAAAATACGACCCGATTTCGGACAAAAATGCAAAAACTCCGGTTTTTCTGCTGTTTTTCTGGGTAAAAAACAAGCTCGAAACTCCGGCAAAAACAAATGTCGATAAAATTCTTCAAAAAGAAATTTATATTGCAAAAAACAAGGCCGAGGATTTTTTTATGATTGGCAAATCACCGAGCGGCAGAAAATTAATCGACGCATTGTACAATTTTGCACTGAGTTTTGAACAGCAGCAATATGCAAGATGGATTCATGAGCGAAAACCGCAGGATTTTAAAAATTGTTAAAACATGCACTGCGGGCATGTTTCCATGCCATTTTTTTGAGCTATCATGGTCAATTTTTGCCTGTAGATAACTTGTTCAAAACTTGTTCAAAAGTCAAATTTGCCTGTTAATAACTTTTCAAAATGTTCAAAACTGTATATAACTTAAAAAGTTCTTGAAAGTTGTTGAAAAGTTTTGAACAATCTTTACACAATGTTATGAACAGCTTTTTTCTTATTATATTTGGGTTACAATAGTTTTATACAGAAAAACGGCGTGCTTATTACTATTATTATTTATATTATTATCTTTGAATTTTTCGTC
>URFH01000028.1 GCA_900547155.1 uncultured bacterium
ATATTGTTAAATCGATAGTGTATGACAATAATAATAAAAAGAAATTCGAGCCTAGCTCTCCTCCGTTAAATAGAACATTAGGCACATATTGGGATAGATGGTATGATGTGCGTAACGTTTTAAGCGGGAATATAAATAATTTAACTTATTATATTGCAGATACAAATACTAAATGTACTTGTTGTCGTTATACAAGCACTCCTTTTTACGGTCAAGTTATAGAATTAAATTTTAACAATAAAATATTTAATAATGAAATTTATATTATACCTTATAGAGTTTTTAATAAAAGTGTACCCGTGAATTTCATAAAAATTAATCAAAAGAATTATAAATTTTCTATTTATGCAGCAAAATTTTCAAATATTGAAATAGAATATTTACAACAAATTATGGAATTTCTTAATTTATATAATAAAAGACAAGTGTATCTACATATGTTTGATAATAAAATATTAATTATGATACATTCAAATAAATCATTTATTTCAAATTTTAATTTTTTCACACATAAATATGATTATCGCAATATAATTCATATTTTAAATTTTATTAAAACATTAGCTGTAGGGTGCAAAAATTTGGACCAAAATTAAATAATTTGTCCAATAAAAGACCAATTTAACCGTTTTCAAATTTAAAGTTTTAATTTATTTCCGACGGCTCAAATTTAGTATTGTTGGGCAAGTATGCCCAACCGACATTGTTTTTCTTCCGACTAAATCTGTCATTAAAATACAGTTGAATGAAAAAGTTCAACCCAGCCTACTTATATCTGCTTGTCAAGAAAAATACCCCGGATTGGACTCGAACCAACGACGCACAGCTTAGGACGCTATCGCTCTATCCAACTGAGCTACCGAGGCATTTCAGTTTTTTTATTCAATTTTATCGCCCCCGCTCCGTTGGATAGAGCCTAATCTATTCACAGGCTCACCGCCTGTTTTGCCAACTGAGCTACCGAGGCATTTCATAATATCTAACATTATTTTATAACAATTCCCTCCAAAAATCACCCCAATTTGTGAAATTTATTGAAATAACTGCAATAATTGTTTATGATAAAGCAATGAAAACCACAATGAAAGCACTTATCTGGCACAAAAACGGCACAACGGAGCTCGTGGAAAAGCCGATTCCACAAATTCTTGACGAAAAAGACGCAATCGTGAAAGTCACAATGTCCTCCATCTGCACAAGCGACCTGCATATCATCGCAGGCGCAGTGTCCAAAGCCGTTCCAGAAACAGTTTTGGGGCACGAATTCACCGGAGAGGTTATTCTGACGGGAAAAGAGGTTAAAAACCTGCACCCCGGCGACAGAGTTTCGGTGAATTGCGAAACTTTCTGCGGTGAATGTTTTTTCTGCAAAAAAGGCTATGTAAACAACTGCCAGAACGGCGGATGGCTGCTGGGCTGCTCAATTGACGGCTGTCAGGCGGAATATGTCAGGGTTCCTTACGCTGATACCGGATTAACAAGACTTCCGGAGAATGTAAGCGATGAAAATGCGCTTTTTGCAGGCGATATTTTACCCAGCGGCTGGTGGAGCGCGGAATTGTGCGAAATAGAAGCAGATGACACAATCGCAATAATCGGAGCCGGCCCTGTCGGGCTTTGCGCAATGCAAAGTGCAAAATTTATGGGCGCAAAAAGAATTATAGCAATCGAACCCAACGAATCACGACGAAATCTGGCACAAAAATTTGCAGATTATGTTATTGACCCGCAAAATCAGGATGTAATCGCACAAATAAAAGCCCTCACGAACAACCGCGGGGCTGATAAGGTGATTGAAGCAGCAGGCGCAGGCGAAACCTTCAAAATGGCCTGGCAAATCGCCCGAGCCAATGCTATTGTCGCGATTCCGGCAATGTACGAAGCCCCTCAAACCCTTCCCCTGCCGGACATGTACGGCAAAAACCTGACTTTTAAAACCGGCGGCGTTGACGCAAATAAATGCGCAAAGCTCATTGATTTAATCTCGAAAAAGCAGATTTCCACGGATTTTTTAATAAGCGAACGCGTGAATTTTGAAAATATTCAAGAGGGCTATGAGATTTTTAAAAATCAAAAAGACAAATGCCTTAAAATTGCGGTTTTGTACTAAAAAGAGCCTCAAAAAGGCTCTTTTTTCATACTTATTGCGCGTATCCCAGAGAAGTTTGAACATATTCATCGACAAATTTTTCTATAATCTTTTTCCTGTCTTTTTCAGGAAGTTTTTTCAAACTTCTTATAAAATTGCTCACAGAAGTCGAATCAACGGGCATTTCTGTCATAGTTTTGAAATTGACCGGAATAACATTTGAATATTCGCCGTTTGTTTCTTTTTTGACCGTATCTGTAAGCCCTGATTCTGCATCATCATCGAGAATAACCGTGCGTTTTTTGCGTTCTTTGATTATATCGCCGTTTTTATTCTGGTTATATTTGTTAGCATTAAAATTCACAACGGACATTTCCGGATTTGCACCGCTTTGCGCAACTCCCGGGGTTGTATTGTTCTGAACGGTATTAACAGAAAGCGCACGCGCCGAAGCGTCCATACTCTGGTGCTCATAATCATCATTTATTCTTATGTCCGTGTTCTGACGGGTCACAAACTCCTTATTTGTCTTGATATTATTGGAAGAGTCAATGACCAGAGAATATGAGGCGCCGTTTGACTGGATTTGGGCATTGGCGTCGAATCTCGGAGCCGTCGTTCTGTTTTCGTTTACAACAAACTTGTTAATCGTATGATATTCGGCATAATCTCTTATGTTCGCATTATTTACGCTGAGATTTGTAGTTTTTGTCGAAATATTTGCAGTATTTGCCGTGAGATTGTTAATATTTATGTCATTTTCAGCCTTAAGTTTCAAGTTATTCGACTTAATCTCAGAAATATTTGCATTTTCTCCGACAAGATGAATGCTGGCGAGGTTGTTCGCATTGAGCTCAAGCCTGTTTTCGGCAGGCTGGTTTATCACAAGAGCGGTTGACTCACTGCCCGCATTTTCAGCAGTAAGTTTAACGTTTTCGGCATTTATATTCGCTGTATTATCAGTATTTCCGTTAAGAATATCTTTTTTCGACGAAATTTCAACATTTTCCGTAAATCCGCCGGAAATACTGTTAATTGAGCCGATATTTATGTTTTCCGAAGAATTGAAATTAACATTTTTATCGGCATTTATATTCAACAGCCCGATTTTGCCGGCATCTTTTACCTCAACATTAGAAGCTGTCAAATTCATTGTTTCACCGGAAGAAAGTTTGTTTGCCGTGATATTTTTGTAATTTTCACTGTATTCTTCCGCGGAAGTATGCACGTACTCAAGTGCTTTAATATCAGCATTTTTGCCAACACTTACATCGTTCAGTGCAAGGTCTTTCGATGAGCTGATAAAGGCATTTTCTCCGGTTTTTACAGAAAGTCCGTCACCGCCGGCTGCAGTTTCCAGATCAAACGCGTCCGTTGCAGTTCCGATGTTGGAAGCAGAATCCAGAACGATGGTTTTTGCCGCAATAACAGCTTCTTCGTTTTTTGTATCCTCAACAGTTTCGCCGCCAAAATCCTGCTTTTCATATCTTTGGTTTGCGTCAAGAATATCGCCGGAAGTTGTTTTTACGCTAACTTTTTCAAGAATTCCGTTTTCATCAATAGATTTTATAGAATCAAGCTTCAAATCTGCTGACGAAACAAGATTTACCTCCTCTTGAGCCGCAATTTTAACAGTGCCTTTGACATCAGAGTCTTCAATATTAACATTTTTAGCCGAAATATTGAGATTTGCATCTGTCAAAATCCTGTCAGCCGATATATTTTTATAAACTTCGCTATACTGGTCTTTTGAAGTATAAGCGAGCTCTTTTGCAATAATATCAACGTTTGCACCGGCCTCTATATTGCCCAGCTTAATATCATAAACCGAAGCAATATGCACCTCGCCCGGCGCATTCACTGACAGACCGTCTCCGCCGTCCACAGTATAAACATCAAACGCATCATAACCGGAGCCGATTGTGCCGTTTGAATATAATTCAATGGATTGAGCTATAATATTAGGCTTTTCGTTTTCAGTAAGTATTGTTTCTCCGTCAGATGTAACAGAAAAATACTCGTCATTTCCGTCAATAATGTTTCCGCCGGATTTTAGCACGACTTTTTTCAGCGGTTCATTTATGCTTATGGTTTCATTTGCGGAGTTTGTACGCTGTTTGTCGTTGTAGCCCATTATTTCTTTGACTTTTAAATCCTTATCAGAAGAAATATAAACTGAATCCTTTGCGTAGGCAGAAACAGCACCATCCTGCGCAACATTTATAAAATTGTCCGCTGAGCCTACCGAGCCGTTAATTGCCGTAAATACAATAGAATCAGTTGTTTTTATTATATTTGCGCCTGCAAGGAGGGATTTTTCAGAAGTTAAAAATGCGTTAGGCGCAAGAATATTGTCGATTTTCAGGTCTTTTAGCTTTGCAACATCATCCATTGTTATAGAATCAGCCTCCTGCTGTGAGAAAACCCTCGAAAGCTGGTTGACCTGAATGATACTGTCAGGGTTCAAAAGCGCAGATTCGCCGTTCACAACCCTGTAGCCGGCATAAGCCTCAAGAGAACCGTCAATATCAATGTTCATATTCTCGATATTATTATTTATAGCCATCAGGGTCAAATTGTTAGCTTTGACATTATACGGCGCAGCTTCGGTATCAGCGCCGGCATTGGCATTTATTATGCCTTTTTCCGCCACAAGCCTTACATTATTTCCCGCTGTTATTTTATTTACAAACATATTCGACTGGGCATAAAGAGAAATATCTTTTTTCGCGTCAGCAGTCACGGTTCCTGAGGATTTTACCGTAATTTCCCCGCCGTCAGCAAGCGCGCCGATAGAACCGCCTTTTGAAGTCAGTTTTATATTTGCCGCTTCAATATTGGCAGTATCTTCCGTAGCTGTAGCGCCTTTTTTAATGCTTCCTGTCGTAGAGATTGAAGTATCCTCGCCCGATTTTATCATTCCGATTGTCAAATCACCGTCATAGTCAATATCTACATTGCCGGAGGCCTGCGCATTAAATGACTCTTCTGCCTTGAGATTGTCCGCTGTTTTTATGCTTATATCTCCGTTTCCGGCTTTGAGTGAAATATTTTTCGCTTTCATTACAGCAGCGCTATCCGCCACAATATTTCCGTTTACCGCATTTACGTAAGCAAGTCCGTTCAGCGCCTGAATATTGAAATTATTCAAGTTTCCGCTTGTTACGGATATATAAGCATCACCGTTTTGGGAAGCAGCGGTAAGTTTTCCGCCCATCAGGTCAATTTTTATAGATTTATCCAACAAAAGCGAATCATAAGCACCAATATCATCTTTTGCGGAAAGATTAACATCTTTACCCATAATATGAACGCCCTTGTCCGCCGTTATATCTTGAATTACGCCTCCGGAAGCAATATTTACGGTTCCGGGCAGCGAGCTGATGTTTTTATTCAGATATATATTTGAATTATTGGAGGTTACATTAACCTGCGCTTCATCATATCCGCTAAAGCTTATTTTTATAGGATTTTTTGCGTCAGACCACTGTTCTTCGTCAGTAACGACCGTTATTTTTTGATATTGCTTGCCAAAAAACAGCTCATAGAACCAGGATTTTTTAATGTATTCATAACGAACCTCGGTTTTTGTCGTACTGTCAAGGATTTGCGAACCGCCGTTCTGCTCGGGCGTGAAAACAGCCTCATTTCCGTTGACAGTTATCTGAGAATAATTGCTGTCGTTTGCATGCGAGTGATTCTGGGAAACATTAATCTTGCCGTTGTCATCACGCTGTGCGGTGTATTCATAAGTGTTTTTATATATATCTTCCCAGAATGCCGTATGTTCAACATCCGATTTATCCTGATATTTTGCCTCAAGCTGTTTAAAATATTCGGAATTTTTGATTGTTGCTTCGTCGTAAAAGTCCCTTATTGTAACTTTTCCGTCAATTTTGTTATCCGCATTGAGTGCATTAGTCACCAAATCAATGCCCGTGTTGTTCACAACATCAATATGCCCATATCCCGAAACAACTTCAATACGTCCGTTGCCCGTACTGACCACATTGCCTATCAAAGTAACGTCGCCGCCGGTTATTTCAGCATTGAAAAGCTGGATTTGATTGTTGTCAGGATCCCAGTAAGCTTTGATGGTTTCAGGGTTGTCCGGATTTGTCATATCAATCCCTGAAAGAGCGTCACCGGTAATCAAGTACCAGTTTTTCTGGGGATTGGGCGATTTTTCCATTGCAACCCACTTATCGCCGACAAGCTGTTCGTATCCGTCAGCGGTTTTTCTTGTTTTGAACTCATTGATTACGACATTTTTGTCCGCAGTGCCACTTTTTATGAGCCCGTTGACATTAATACTTCGCGCCATAATCGTAATATCCCCGCCCGCATAGATACCGGAGCCCGTGCCGTCTGCTCCTGCAACATCCATAAACTGGTCAGAGAAGCCCTGATACATATCGCCGTTGGGAACAAACATCGAAATGCTTTTTGCGATTGTTGAGCCTTCGGAAACAATGCTGCCTGAAAGGTTTTTAAAATATGCGGTTCCGCTGACATTCTGGATTGTGCCGTTAAGGTACATATCGCCGGCTTTGTTCTGCTGGTCAAGATTGAAACTCGGGTCATTTGCGTCAATATTGTTGCTTATGGTAATAGCAGGGCCCGTGGATTCGTTCCTGAGGTTAAGGTTGACGCCGTTTCTTGTTCCGTTAAGGTTATTGCCGAGAACATCCGAACCGTTGATGTAAATTTTACCTTTTACATCCTTTTCTATCTCAAGATCGTTAACGCGAATATTTGAAAGGGTATCATTCTGGATATCTATGACAAATTTGTCGCCGGGAGCGCTTATTGTGCCGGAACCTGACAAATTACCTTTGATTTCCGTTTCACCGGAACGAACTTTTGTGTTTTTCACATCAACAAACGCAATTTGCAAGGTTTGATTTCCTGCAGCATTTTTCTGCGCCTCAAGGCTGGCTTTTTCTTCTTTATAAGAAGCCTCAAGCTGGCTGATTGCGTCAGAAATTACATCTTTTTGCGAGCCAAGTTTCTCAATATCCTTTCTCTGGTTCTCAATTGCTGTCGTGTAGTTTGTATTTTGATTTGTGAGCTCGGCAACCGTCGCGCTCAAACCGGATTTATAGTTAGTTATTGCCGTTCTGACTGTGGAAAGCTCTTCGGAGGTGAGCGCGCTTCCCGAGCTCAATTTCGTGATATATGCTGATTTTTGAGCCTGCGTCAAAGATGAATTATTAATAGCGGCTTTTGCCTGGGTTAGCTCGGATTCAGCAAGATTGTAGGCTGTTGTTGAAATTTTGTTATAAGCTAAATCGGCATCCGCTATATTTCCGTTCAAAGTGCTAATTTGCGAGTTGTTTTTGTTAATATTATTCTGAGCTGTTGTTATTTGCGTATTTTTCTCGGTTATTGTCTTGTCTTTTTCCGCAAGTGACGCCTCAAGATTAGCTTTTTCAGAGTTATAGCGGCCTTCTGACTGCTTGATGGTTTCATCAATTGCATCGGCAGTCAAACCGGAATCCTGCTCATATTGGCCGTATTCGATATTTCCGTCGTAAACAACCTGTCCGTTTTCATCATATTTGAGGTGCAATTCTCTTACTGCGCCGGCGCCGCTCGAAACATCACCATTAATAACGACATTGTTCGTAGAAGAAATCTTCGTTTTGTCTGAACCGTCAGAGTTGTCCGAATTTCTTATGGTGATAGGGATACCGAACAGCAGATAGAACACTGTTTTTGCAGATTTGCTGCCAACTGCGGAGTTAGAGGCTTTCGCAATCAGCGACATCTTGTCGAACGCTGATACTCTGGCATTTGAGGCAATATTTATTTCATCATAAACCGTATTATAAGCTTTGGTATTTGCATCTCCCAAATCCCATATCAAACCTTTTGAATCCGTGTCAATATAAGAATTTACGCTGCTGTTAGCGGACGCCTCAAGATAAACATCACGCTGTCCGTCAGTGAAAGACCCTGAATTAATATTCAATTTGTTTGTAGAATTGGCTTTTACATAAGAATCGCCATCGGCAATCGGCGCAACGCCCCTTGCTGTTACATTTGTTTTTCCGTAAAGAGAAATATTGGAATAAGCCTTGTAAGTCGTGTCCTGAGTGGCTTTTACGTGTTTGTTGCCGATATTAACAGTAGAATTTATTGTTTCACCGTTATTGTTGATTTTTGCATGCCCCGTGGTGACAGGAATCGCACCTGCAGCGTAAATATCAACCTTTTCGGTCACATCGACCTTATTTTGTGCTGCTACGGCAATATCTTTATCTGCAGCGGCCTCATCGCCATTCAATGTGGCTGTTGTATTATGTATTACCGAAGTTTTTAAATCAGCCGCACCAACTCCGACCAGCCCGCCGGCACCGCCTTTCAGGTCATAGCCGTAATCTGCTTTTGTCGTTTCGTTTTGTGCGTTGATGAACAATTTTCCCTGTTTAGCTTTTAATGATTTTGCATCACTTTTTACATTTACCGTCGAATTGACCGAATTGTTAATTGTACCCGCACCCGCGGCAATTATTCCATACGCTGAAGAATCATTTGAGGAGCGGAAAGAGTTGGTTGTTGCAGCAGCAATTGCTAAATCTCCGTTTGTTGTAGAAATATTGTAATTTTTACCGATTAGAGCTTCATTTTTTGCTGTTATTTTGGTGTTTGAGCCCGAGCCGCTCACCGCAGCAATCGCACCTGCGCCTGCCAGTGTTTTAGATTCGGCATTGTTGGTTAATCCCGAGCCTATTTCAATTGATTCGGCGTTGATTTTGCTTGTTTTGGTTGCGTCAGCAATTTTTATGGTGTTAGTCGCGTTAATTTCCGAATCAGCAACCGCACCTCCGGCGGAAATAACGCCATAGGAGCGGCCATTTGCCTCAGAAGTAGCCTCGTGGTCAGCCGTTGCGTGAATTTTCAATACATTTTGCGCTTCAACATTCAAATTTGCACCTGCATTTACCGATGTTGTCTGCCCGGCAGCAGATTCAGACTCAGCACCGGAACCGCCGACAAGAGCACCTACAACGGCTTTTGCATTTGAGTCGGCTTTTGTTGCGGAATCAGCTTTCACTGTTATGTTTTTACCCGCCATAGCGTTATCGGAACCGAGGTTTACGGTTGTTGAGCCATTAGCGGAAGCATGTGCAATCGCCGCACCCACAGTTATGCCGCCAAACTGCCAGCTGTCGGCATAAGAATTGGCAATAGCACTCGAAATTGCGCTGATAAGCAAATCTGCACCGGATGATTTCATTGTTGAGCCGGAAAGTGTGTATACATTTGTCAATTTGTTGGAATTAATCAAAGAAAAATTACTGCTAACGCCGACAATACCGCCGCCTGCAGCCATTGTGTCAACAGTAGCGTTATCTTTTGATTCAGCTTTCAAGGTCAATGCGCCTGCTGCCGAAAGATTTGAGCCCTGTCCGACAAATGCTTCAACAGTAGAATTTGTGTTAGAAACCGCACCGGAAACGCCGATTGAGAGCGAGCCTACATTTAAATTGAATGTTTCAAGATTTGAATTTGTATCATCAAGCGCCGTCACCTCCAGAGCTCCGGCAGAATTTACTACTGTGTTGTTTCCGACAAAAGCAGAAGTTGCGTTGTTTCTTTCAATTGAATTTGTAACTTCCACGGTTCCGGATTTTATGCCTTCTTCGGTATTTTCAGCTGCTGCGCTTATTGCCTCAGCGATTTTTGAGTTTGCAAAGTCAACAGCCTCACGTTTTTGTGCATTGGCAGAATCCTCATTCTTTTTAACATCACTATCCGAGTATGAAGCGACATTTTTACCAATATTGGAAATAACGACCCCACCGGACAGCGCATACATTCCACCGCCGATGATATAACCCTGATTATCAAGCGTGACTCGGTTTTCAGCGTTCACGACAACATCTGAGCCGGTTGTTGTAATTATACCGTTATTGCCAATGTAGGCGTTCACTGTATTATTTACGGTATTTACGTTTACGCCCGCGCCAACAGCGGCATAACCAAGCGAGCCGCTTCCTACAACGCTGTAAATACTTGTATCGTCTTTCGCCTCAACGGATAATGAACCTGAGCTCAAAACATTATTGTCGCCGATTCCGGCAATAACTTTATCTTCCACATAATTTGTCAGAACAGTACCGGCAATTGCAAATCCTGCACCGACGGCACCTGCTACAGCGCCGCTTCTTTTTGAAGAATCACCGAATTTATTTTCCGAATAAGCTTCAATTGAAGTCGCGCCTGTTGTTGTAATATCATTATGTTTTCCTGTAAAAGCTTTTGTTTTGTTAGTAATATTATTAACAAAAACAGTCGCCCCTACTCCGACCGCGCCGATTCCGCCGGAAGCGGTAAATGCGTCGTTATGCGTAATTGATTTTGCATTAACAGATAACGAATCAGCTGAAATTACCAGTTTATTATCATTATCTTTGCCGTTTAGCGTGAAAGCCTGCGTTGTGTTATCAATTGTATTGACCATAACGGTTCCTGCACCGCCGACAGCCCCCACGCCGAAGCCCATCGCATAAATATCAAAAAAAGTCTGTTGAGTTTTTGCATTTAAGTTTATATTTGCAGCAGTGATATCACCGCCAAGATAAGCAGCGACTTTGTTGGAAATCGAATTCACAAGAACGGTCATTCCCACGCCTGCCATCCCTGCGCCTGCTGCGCCGTCGGCAATTGTTCTAAAATCAACAATATCTGCCGCAGCGACAGTAAGATTGGAAGTTCCTGTTAGCACGGAATTAAAATATGCGTCAGTGGAGTTGCTGATTACGTTAGTATTAACCGAACCGCTGACTCCAACCTCGCCCGCAGCGCCGGATACGGTAACTGTATTGATAAAATTATCAAAAGTTTGAGCTTTAACGGTTACAGCGTCGCGAACATCCGCACTTCCGCCGTCAAAGAAAGCTTTTACGGTGTTATTGAGCACATTTGTATTTACAGAAGCGCCGACACCCACGGTTCCGCCGCCAGCGCCGCCGGTGATGGCTTCAAGGTTTGTTGTATTGGTTGCGTTTACGTCAATTTTTGACGCTTCGGTGATTTTTGTCTGAGAAATGCCGGCTTCAACGTCATTAGAAAAAACCGTAGTGGAAACAGCACCGCCAACGCCCGCCTGACCTGCAAATCCACCTGCAAGCGTAATTGAATAGTCATCATCTGTGTTTTCGGCTTTAACACTAACGGTTTTAGCTTTTAGTTTTGAATTTTTGATATTAGCCTTGACATCTTTGTTTAAAACAAGCGTATAAGCTGTCGCACCAACTCCGGCGCCGGCACTGGCGCTTATTCCGCCTGAAAGCGGGCTGATTTCGGAATTGGAAACCGCCTGAACATCGATATTTGAGATGTTTGCGTTGTTTGTAATCGAATCAACATTATCTATATACGCAATTGTGTCGCGCGTAATCACCGGAGTGTTTACAACGCCCGCAACAGCAACGCTACCCGTTGAAACACTTCCGCTTGCTGCGAGCACATTGAGGCTTTCGTGCGTATCTGCTTTAACTATTAAATTGTTAATATCCTTTTTAATCTGCGAATCAGAAATATACGCTTTTGTATCACCGGTAATTACGTTTGTATAAACAGCCGCGCCCACCGCGCCTTTTCCTGAAACTGCCGCTCCGCCGAGGATGGTTTTTACCGTTGTATCGTTGTTTGCATAAATATTTACGTCAGAAGATATTTCCGAGCCGGAAATATAAGCAAAAACATCATCCGTAAGCACCGTTGTATCAACAGAGCCCTGCACTGCAACTCCTGTGCCTGCGGAAACGCCGACCGGTGTAGATTCAACAAATTTTATTGATTTTGCAGCTACTTCTGTGCCCTTTTCCGCGCTAAGTTTCGTGTTATTTGCATAAGCTTTTACGGTATTTGTATTTATTGTGGTTGTAACAGCGCCTCCGACAGCGTTTTCGCTCAAAGAACCGCTTACCTGACCGTTATATTGCCTGTTTTTAATATTTTTGTCCGCACTGATTTTTATACCGGGGCTTTTTTCGTTCGCACTGCCTGTTGTAGTAACAGAACCGCCATCGACATAAGACTGAACGGTTCCTGTATTAACAAGAAGGCTTATTGCGCCCTGATAAGCCGAACTACCCGCAGAAAGCGAGCCGCCCGCCGTAATTGCATAGATATCATCAACCGCGGAGGAGTTTACGCTTGCTGCTTTTGCGGAAACTTCCGTGTTTTTAAGGTAAGTGTTGATATTATTATCAGCTGCAAATGCAAATAATGAACCGCCGAGCGAGCTTCCTGCATTACCAAGAGCTACGTTGCCGGTTACAGCGGTTAAATTGTTTTTGTGGGTTGTGTTGTAGTCCAAAAGGCCCGATGTCAGAGTAAAATTTGACCCTGAAGCGTAGTTGTTTTGCGTTGAATGGTCAACAATAATGCCCACCGCGCCAACAGCGGCATTTCCGTTGTTAGACGCCGCACCCGAAGCAAGAACCGACACTGCGTGCATATCATTTATATTTTGTGAAGACAAATTGTCAGCAGTAACGGTTGAGCCCTCAATAATTGAATTCACATTGTCAGAAATAACATCAACCCTCAAAGTTGCGCCGTAAGCGTTCTGATTTCCGATAGAAACAGCTCCGGCAACCGCAACTTCGCTAAAATCAGCGTCAGCGGTAAGATTTACATTTTCACCGGCGGTGATATTTGCATTTTTTATGCCTGAAGAGGTTTCATTTATGACAATATTTGAAGAAACAAGCCCGGAAGCCGCAGTACCCTGCATTGCCGCCGCACCCGCAACGTCTGCATTGATAATTTTATTTTTATTTTCCGCAGTCAGGTTTACATCTTTTGTGGCATTAACAACAGCCTTATTTGCTGCTGTTCCCTGAATTTCAGCAGTTGCATTATTAACAATTACATTCGTATCTACCGTTCCGCCGACCACTTTACCGGAAGCACCCTGCCCGCCGGCCTGAATTCCCAGCGCGCCAAGCCCTTTAACAATTACATTTTTGTTTTTTGCATTGAGGCTGACAGTCTGGTTTTCATCAGCTTTATCATCTTTGTAAGTTTGATTAATTTTTGCGCCTTCACCAATCAGAGATTTTGTGTTATTTGTTTGCACAAGCACACCGACGGTTCCTGCGCCTGACGTACTCTTTGCAACAGCTGCGCCGACCCCTGCCTGCACAACAACATAATCCTGATTTGCATCAAGCAGCATATTTCTTTTTGCGTCAACGCTGGCATTGCTGCCTATTGAGGCAATTGCGTCGTTCACAATCACATCGGTAACAATAGCGCCGCCGCCGCCGGTTTTTCCGTTGGCAGAAACCGCACCGGCCTCATTAACCGTGATGTTATCAACATTTGCCTTTACATTTAAATCCGAACCGGCTTTTACAACAGCATTTTCTCCTATTTGTGCTGTCACATTGGAAACAGAAACATTCGCATTAACAGAACCGGCATAAGCTGATGTTTCCTTGTCCGGATTGGCTTTGCGCTCCCAATCATTGAACGCATCATCAACATCCTGAACCTCTTTAATCATAGCTTTTGCCTGCTGCCATGCTGACTGCGCCTTTTCAGAGCCTTCTATCGCTCCTGTCGCCGCATTTGCGATATCCGAAGCATTCAGCCCTGCATGCGGGCCGGAACCTTTGCCCATTTCGTTAAGGCGGCTCAAAGCGTCCTCAGGTTCACGCTGTCCGGCAGGCGGATCAGTTCCTTCTTTTGCAAGCCCTATATTATTATTTACGTTTACAATAACCGTGTCAGAATCGGCAAGAATATCGGCTTTCCCGTCCGCAGTAACCGTTCCGCCGGTATAAGCAGCAATATTATCCCACAATCCAATACCTGAAATGCCAAAAGCTATAGATTTTTCAGAAAGTGAGAACGCAAGAACGGTGTTTATATATTCAGCGTCTTTTGAAGCCTCGACAACAAGATTATTCGCGTCAATCTGTGCTCCGTCGGCAATTTTTGCAGAGGTTTCGCCGCCATGCAGGGTCAAGCCTATTGCACCTGAGCTGCCGGAATTATCTGCGTTGGAAGCTCCCTCCGATATGGTCACAAAATTCCCGTCAAACGTTGATTTTACAGTAACATCGCCGGCTTTACCCGAAGTTTGGGAAATAATTGCATTTTTGCCCACAAAAGCCTTTGAATCGTTGTTTGAATAGTTAAGAGAAATTCCCCCTCCTGCGGCAGAACCGTCACGGGCACCGGGCATCATCAGATTTGAAAATTCAAGCGGGTTAAACAAAGCCGCCATTACCCAGCTTTCATTTGAAACGTCAGAAGTTATGCTTACTTTGTTCAAATCTCGGGAAGCGCCGTTAAGTGTGACTTTTGCGCCATCCATCAGCCCTGCATTTGCAAGTGTATCCATTACATTAACGGCAATTGCCCCCGAAAGCCCCTTAGTTGAGCCCTCGCGGGTTCTTGCATTTGCCGCAGCCTGAGCGTATGTATTATAAAGCCCTTCCAGCCCGAAGTTTTCAAGGTTTGCAGGCCCTTTTAACAGAAAATCCAAATCGGGCATGTTAAATTTATCCGAAACCTGCGTCATATCAGGAGCTCTCAGCCCGTCCGGAGTAACTCCGTCCGCAAGCGCTTTGAAAAGCTCTTCCATTGTTTCGAGAGAGAAGATTTCTTTGAGATTCAGCGACTCCCAGAAATCCTGCACCCACGTATAATACGAAAGCGGATGATTAATTTTCGTCTGCGCTGAAATGTTCAGCGCATTGTTTGAAGAATCCGTATTTGTCAGGGTAAAATCACCGTTTGCAAGGGCATTTGTATTCAAATCTTTTATATGAACCGAAACTGCGCCCGCTGCTGCTGTCGCGGCATTAGAGGCAATTGCAGCAGTGGCAATATTGCTTGCATCATCAACGGTTTTTGCGGAAACATTCACCCTGCCGGCGCTGATTACCGGCTTATTTGATTCGCTGCCGATAGTCGCGTCTGTTGTGTAGTCGGTAACATTAACATTTATGCCGGCCGCAATGTCAAAATTGGTAAATTGCGCATCGCCTCTTGTTTTTACATCATCAAGTTTGTTATAACGCTTATGAGTAAGGCTCCATTTGCCTTTTGAGCCATCCGTAAACAAGAAATTTTTAACCAGCGTTTTGCCCCAGGTTGCTACTTGGCCGGATTCACCCGAACCGCCGGCTGTTGAGTTGACTTTGCTTTCAATTCTGCCAGTTGCATTGGCTGTAACATCCAATTTCCCCTCAATATCCGCATTTGAGTCAAAAGCTGCTTTTGTTTTCGCGTCGATTACAGTTACAGCAAAAGCACCAAAAAATCCGTCATGTTCGTTCTTATCCAGAACAGGAACTATTCCGTTTTTTGTCGTTGCGCTGACATAATTCTTTGTATCAGCGTTTACAACTATATCTTTTACAATATCAAGGGTAACATTTTTTTCGATTATTGAGCTTGTATCAATATTTTCGTTTAAAACCAGCACGGCAAGGTCGCCAACCGAGTTATGAAGCTTGCTGTCGAGCAATCCGGAACTTTTTGATGAAACATCAAGCTTTACATCGGTTTTTGCCTCTGCGTTAAGGTTGCTTGCGCTCAGATTAGCGCCGGATTTTACCAGAACGTTTGAATTAACGTTTAATTCTGTATAATTTACGCACAAAGCAGCCAGCATAAATGTAGATGAAAGATCGGCAGAAGAAAGCGTTGAAAGGTTCAAATCATTCAATGCAGTAATATTTGCACCGCTGTTTACGGTCACGTAAGACTCCACATCGGACATATTCGGAACAAAATATTCAATAATATCATCCGTAATGAACAAATCCGACTTCAGCTCGTCAGAAATCCCCATATTATTTTGTTCAAATTTAGAAACTTTGTTTATAGCTTTAATATCTACATCATTGCCCGAAATTTGCGCATGTTCATTGATATTAACAGAGGCTGAATTGTTGGCTTTGTCAGATTGTGCTGCAATAAAGACATTGCCCGCATTTTTTCCTTTAAAATCAGCAGCATTTCCGGCAGCAACATTAGTATTAACAATACCGTCAATATTTACGACCTGATTTTTGCCGTTTGTGCTATCCGAATTATTTTTTGAAACAATAATTATGTTTTTTCCGTTGCTGATTGCAGTAGTGAAAGATTCTGACGGCGTATTTACAAGCATATCCGCAGGGGATAAATTTGTATTTGCGTTCAGCTTTGCACCGTTTTCAATCCCGACATTTCTGCCCGCAATGATATCAATACCGCCTTTTTGCGCGTTAATCGTGCCTTTTATCTGTATATCAGCGTCATCTGTCATCTGGACATTTTTTCTAATTTGAAAAACCCTGTCCGAATCGACCGAAAACGAAATCAAATCATTGAGAGGCTGCTGTTTAATCCCGCCGTCTTGAAAAATAGTATCAAGGAACTGACGGGTCGGAGTAATCATAGTCAAAGAACCGACATTGAATACACCGTGCTCGCCGATTACAAAACCGTTGGGGTTTGCAAAAAGGACATTACCGCCAATTGCGCCGTTTTTATAGGATTTACTACACCGTCGATTTGGGAAGCGGATTTATCATAAATAAGGTTGAAAAGCTTGTTTTGTTCATTATTTAAATGCAGATTAACAGTATCGCCCTGCCCGACATCAAATTTATTGAACGCGTTTACGCCAATGTCACCGACCGTCGTATTAGTATGGATATCAAAATTCCCGCCCGCGCCGGGTGTGACCGTGGTTGCAGTTTGTCCGGTCGGCGTTATGACCGTTTCCACTGCGAAAGAGCAATTCATCGACAAAAAAGAAAAAATAAGCGTTGAAGCGATAATCTTTTTTATCTTACGATTAATTAACAGCATATAAATTCCTATTCCCATTATTAGTAAATTATTAGTAAAAATTTTATGATTTTTATAATTATAAAGTGAAAGAAAATTCAGCAAAACCCAGAAAGTCAATCTTGTAACAATTATTTAACAAAATCACGAATTAGAAAAAAGTTGTGATACATTTTAATCTATGAAAAAGATTCTTATTACATCCGGCGTCCTCTTTTCTTTTTTTTTAAGCGCACAGACATCAAAATGTACCGAAATTGGAATGCCCGATGAAATATTGTTAAAAGATGTTGTTCCGCTGGCGCATATTTCGTCACTTTCTGCCGGCACACCCGAAGAAAATAATCAGGTAAAATCAGATACGCCGTCATCCGGTTTTTCCGGTAAGGACAACGTTTTAGAAGAAGACCAAAATCAGGTAAAATCAGGTAACAAGCAAAAAAGCAAAACAAAAAAATTATTTAAAAGAGCGCACATTCAAAACACGGAAAATGATAAAGATTCACAAGAACCGGTCAATAAAGATTTGCTTTTACCCAATGTAACCCCCGGACAGGCAGAAATGGGCGACATAAATCGTTCACGGGAATACTACAATATGCTTCGTAATTTTGGAAAATACAAAGACGAGGCTGATTTAGATGAACCATTGATTCAAGAAGAACTTAAATTGCCCGAAAGGACGATTGAAGACGAAAATACAATCCAGATTAGTAATGTAACGTTTAGTGAATCAGCGATTTTTTCGGAAGAAGAACTTGAAAAATTCAAATCACTTGTTGAAAACAAAGACCTCACAGCTGAAGACATAAATAATTATATTAACTTAATCAACGCCCAGTATTTAAAAAAAAATTGTATAACAGCAAAAGCCTATATTCCCGCAACCGAGCTCAAAGGCGGAACTTTGCATGTCGAGCTTCTTGAAGCGAGAATCGGGCGGATAATAGTTGAAAACAACAAATACAACAGAACTTTTTTCCTAAAATCCAGACTTACCCAGAAAGAGGGCGATGTACTGAACATGATGCAGCTGGAAAGGGATTTACGCAAATTTAATCTCAACGCCAGAGGCACAAAACTAACAGCCAGGCTAAAAGCAGGCGAAGCCTACGGAACCACCGACGTAATCATCGCACCCGAAGAACAGTTTCCGGTTCATTTTTCCGGAACCTGGGACAATTTCGGCAGAACAGCAACCGGTCAGCTTAGAGGTGGTGCAATTCTCTCTACTGACAGCGTTTTTGGCGTTCAGGACAGATTCACCGGGGCAATAAACTTCGCACATTCATCATTTACGCCTTACGTTGATTACAATTTCCCCGTAAACAAGCAGGGAACAAGGCTCGGTGCATCTTATATGTACGGTAAATCCGATGTTACGCGGGGGGATTATAAGGTTTGGGATTTAGGCAGCAAAATTCATGTCTTTTCTGCTTATGCAACACATCCTTTAATTCAAAACGAACGATTATCAGTAAACGCAATTGCGTCCGTGAACCGAAAAATGTCAAATAATGACATCAGAGGTTTTGAATACACAAAATTAAACAGCTCAAACCTTGCAACAGGCTTTAATGCGTCATACAGATTCAATTCAGCCTATATTTACACTTCGCACATCGCAACAAACGGCATTATTGAAGACAGAATTCTCGGACACGATAATTACTTTGCAAAATACAACGGCGATTTGTTCGGTATAAAATATTTTAAAAACGGAATCGCCTTAACCGGCAAAATCTCCGGTCAATACAGCCCTTTTGACATTCCTTTTATCGAGCAATCCCAAATCGGCGGTATGTCCACAGTCAGAGGCTATTCCGAAAGTTTAATGCTCGGGCCTTCTTCTTATGTAACGAGCATAGAAGTTCTCTTCCCTATTCCTATTTTGCCGAAAGAAATTCGCCTGCCTTTTACAAAAGACAGAGAAACAAGAAAGTACAAAACCTATGCAATGCGTGACAATATTAGATTTGCCACTTTCGTTGACCATGGTGCGGCTTTTAAACATGATCAACATGTGCAGAACCATGATTTTTTAACCAGTACAGGTTTTGGGCTGAGAGTAGGGCTTTCAAAATACATGACAGCCCGATTCTACTGGGGCTGGGGAATTGGAACAAGGGAAATTAACCAGAAAAGCGGAAGATTTCACTTTGATATAATTTCTTCACCGTTCTAAAATAAAAAATGTCCGAGAAAAATTCGTGATAAGGAACACTCTGCCGCCCGCCCCGCTAATGGCGAGAGCGGGAAGGTGACTAAATGTCACGTTTTGCGAGAGGAAGACGTGAACGAATTTTTTGAGTGACGATTAGAAAACGTGAGCCTTGGGTGGTTCGCACTCTGCCGAATCAAATATGACATTTAGTCATATTTGATGAGAGGTAAGAATCGCCTAAGGCGACACTAGATTAGATGTTATGTCAAACAAAACCAATGAAACAGCCTCCAAATTTTTAGGCAAAAAGGTCGATAGTGCAGAATCTTATGACCCGTCATTTCTGGTTGCAATACCGCGATTTGAAAACCGTGAACAGTACGGCATAAAAAATAACGCCCTGCCTTTTGCGGGGGTTGACATCTGGCACGCATATGAATTCTCTGCAATGACCCAAAACGGGCTGCCCGTAACTTCCTTGATGAAAATGAAATACGATTGCAAAAACGAGTTCCTCGTAGAATCAAAATCCCTAAAATTATACCTGAATTCGTTTAATATGAGCCGTTTTGGCAAAAACAGGCAGGAATGTTTGGACATTTGCAAACAAAAAATAGAAAAAGACCTGACTGAAAAGCTAAAAACGTCGGTTGAGATTAATTTTATAAGCAATAATGCAAAACGCGAGGAAATATTTTCTGATTATGTAAATCTACTGGATTATGTAGACGAAAACAGCTTAAAAATCGAAAATTTCAAAGAATCGCCCGAACTGCTGAAAACAGAAGAAGCTCCGGCAGAGCAAAAGCGATATTTAACATTTGATTCTTTGCGTTCAAACTGCCGTGTAACGCACCAGCCGGATTTTGGGGATATTTTTATTTATTACAAATCCTCAAAACATATAAAAGAAGAAAGCCTTGTAAAATACCTTTGTTCGTTCCGCGCCGAGTATCATTTTCACGAAGAATGCGTCGAAATGATTTACAAACGGCTTTTTGATTTGTTAAACAAGGGCGACGAGTTGTTCGTTTGTGCACTTTACACGCGCCGCGGCGGAATCGACATTTGTCCGGCAAGATGGAGCGAAAATGTTGAAATTGACGAAGTGCGCAGGCTTGCAGACTTAAATAAATACGCCAGGCACGGTATAAAACAATAATAGCCTTTCATTTGATACCAGCAGGACGATTTTTAAAGTTCAAAATGTTTTCATAATAAAAGCAGGAGAATTTTTATGAAAACAAGAATTTTAAAAACAGACGACGGTTTTGCCGTTCTTATTCCGGATGAATATGCTAAAAAATTGAATTTTAGCGAAAATGAAAAGGTTGATATCGGTTTTAACCTTGAGCTTACACAGATTCTCATAGGAAAGCCGGATAAGCAGGAGATTGATGATGTTGAGGCGGATGAGGATTTTTAAAAGCTTTAGGAGCAATAAAAAATACCACAGAATTTACGAGTTCAGAACTTGGTTATTAGAAAATGTGGCATAAATTGAAAGATTCACCCTATTATTTTACGGCAATTCAGTAATAGCTTACATTTCCGAAAAAGAGTTGACAAATTTTAAAATTTGCGTAAAATAGTATCTTTGCCTCAAACTCGCTTGTAGCAAGGGTTTAAGAGTTGACAAAATCGAAAAATTGTGATATAATTAGTTCATAAACAACCCGCAGGCGGTTGTCATAATAAACACTTATATATGACTACGTCTGCCACATAACAAAATTCTCACCAGCCTATAGTATGGGTCTAGTTCCTATGCTTGAAGCCTTTTAAAATGGGGGCATTTTGTTATGCAAAAAAATTGAGGAAAATAATGAAGCAAGTAAAAACCTACAACTTCATAGACATAACAAAGAAAGAGTTTCAACAGTACCAAGCGACTCCGATTACCAACGCTCAGGCTGTTGAAATCCAGAATAACCTCTTTGGAGTTGTCGATTTACTACTTCAATGGAGCTCTAAAGAAAATATTATTACAGAGTGTGCCTAGGGCGCAGAAAGGAATAATATGAAACCTTACCTTAAAGCATTACAGTAAAAACTGACTACAAAAGAAGTTACTTTAGATATTACTAGAGGGGTAAATTTGTAAGGTACGTAGTACCTACGTGGATTTAGTATCCACTTACAAATTTAATCTAAAGAAACTGTAAACTACAATAGCGCCAAATCTCTTATGTTGCCTATGTCTTAGGATGTTTTCTAAGTTTTAACACCTCTCAAAAGGTAATACCTCAAATCTTACTAATTCCAGTAATTATCTACGTTATAGCTTATTCAATTTTGCTAACATTAAGTAAATCCGCCTTTTTCGATAATTGGCAAATAAGTTTATTAATATATTTTAAAGGCATATATAGACGGTCTGGGAATTTCGTACGTCCTGATTGATTGTCAAATTCTCGTAAAATCAATGTCATGAGTAATTCATTTACTGCCTTTGCAGAAAAATTCTTCTTTAGTTGGACTAATAATCTAACAACTTCTTTATGAAGACGGAATACTACAACCCTATACTCTTTTTTGCACCTTAGCTCAGAAGTATCGAAACTATATCGGTTTAGATAATCATCTAATGCCTCGTTTATTATGCCAGATGTTGTTAATTTCGGATTAGCTTTTACAAGTTCTCTCAACTTCTTTTCATTGTCTTGATTAATGTATACAGATGTTTTCATACCTACTCTTCTTTCCAAATCATTTCCAGAATATATTTCCATTGATATAACTGGTGTTTCTTGCTTATCCAATTAGCATTTCCCCTCCTAATATCAGAGCCTATAGGAAATTTTTCAAACCAGAAAAACTTTTCTCCATTTTCCATCACATAGAAGCAAAGACCTACATCTTGATATTTTTCGTAAGCCAGTATTTCCAGTATATCTTTTCTGTGCATGAATGTAGTCGCAACAAAAACCTTGTTACAATATTTTAGATATCCATCTAGCTGTTGCGGAAGCCTGAGCAGATTATCTCTATCAGATTTTACCTCTATTCCCATAATAGCTGGATATTTAGGATATATAATAAGCATATCTGCTGTAAATTCAGGGAATCTAACTTCTTCCAATATAGGAACATGGGAATAAGTAGAACGGAGAATTTCTCTCATTACATTATCACCAATAAGTTGCTTGCCTTGTACAATAGCGTCATTGTACTTTTTTACCCAATACATTCTTTCCTCCTTTGTTTATTTCTTAAAATTAGGTTATAAAGTAGGTAGAACGCTAGAAAAAGAGCGTTGCTACCTAACGTTAAATCTGTCGGCAATAATATAGTGTGGGAATTGCCGGCATGAGTAGCGTTTAAACATAGATTTTTGCTAGTTTAGAGACTTTTTATCTAATTAAATAGGGTAGAAAACTACCCTATTTAATCCCAAAGCAGCACTAATCATCATTCAGGCGTTCATCACGCTCGAGTTTTTCTTCTATGGCTTCTACGATATAGTCGTTTATGCCGTAGTAGCCATTGTCGTATAGTTCTTCTAATTGCGCTGCTATACGTACCGGTATGTAACATGTATACTTGACTTTAGACATAGAATGTCCTCCAAGATTAAACTACGCTCGGTTTATCCCAGCTGTAAAAAAATATAACCGTTGGACAGTTTAAACTGTTGCAAACATTTTTTACAGTTAGATAAAATTTTTGAAGTGAAATAATTTCGTTTAAAGTGGTAATCGTATACATTCTTGTTTGCACCTGTAAAAGTGAAACGGTGCAGAAAGGAATTAGATTATGAAAAACGTTGTAGAACCTATTAAGAGCAAGAAGGATTTAGAGAAGATTGAAGAGTTTTTATCATTAAGGAATAAGCGAAACCGCCTTATATTTGCCTTTGGCATTAACACAGGGCTTAGGGTTTCAGACATACTAGGATTGAATGTAGAGGACGTAGAGGGCAAAAACTACGTTGAGATTAAGGAGAAGAAGACCGGTAAGTATAAGCGTTTTCCTTTGAATGCAAAATTGAAAGCATTGATAAAGGATTATTTAATTAATGACCGCTGTAAAAGTTATTCCTTAGCGGAAAACGAACCGCTTTTTCTGGGGAAAAAACATTGCAGACTAGACCGCTCACAGGTTTACCGTTTTCTAAATGAAGCCTGCAAACAGCTCGGAATAACGGCAAATGTAGGAACACACACAATGAGAAAGTCTTTTGGATATCATTTTTATAAGAAATACAATGATGTGGCATTGTTACAGAAAATCTTGAACCATTCAAGCCCTGCTATAACATTGCGTTATATCGGAATAGCACAGGAAGAAATTGACCTGTCATATAGTAACTTTGAGCTTTAAATTCCCAGAAATACACCATATTACAATACATCAGTCTATCTATACTGGTGTATATGCTACCTAAAGAAGATTATAGCACAAACAAATAAAATTTTAATGGTGCATAACCTATAAAATTAAGAAAACCTTACAAGCCCGATATATAGACTTTGTAAGGTTTAATAGTTTTATGCTCCAAAATAGATAAAACGGTGTAAAAGTTAAGAAAGGATAGATAAAAACAAAATGTGCAGAATCATAGAGGGTAGTGTTGACCGACTTATTAATAATTTTACAGAAACGATTGAAATACAGAAAAATAATTTAACAAGAGTTAATGATGAAAGAATTGAACAACAAGTTAGAAGATTTAGTAATGCCGTAGTTGTTTTAAATAGCAATAATGAAGGTAGAATTATTAATTACGCAGAAAGAATAGCTAACGAAATTGTAAGAGCTGATAATGCAAATATTTCACAGAGTGATATTAATTTTGATAACTGGATAATATTAGTAGAAATAGGGAATTTATTTATAAATATTCCTGTTCGTTGGCTTGACATCGAAAATACACAGGAAAATCAAAATATAATTCTTAACCGTATCAGAGGTAACAACAATGTCCAAGCAAATTAAAATCCGAGTATATCCGGACGGAAGAATAGAGTCAGAAACTGTAGGTATCAAGGGTAAATCCTGCTTGAACTATATAAAGGAAGTTGAACAATTAACAGGTGCAAAGACTGTCTATTCTGAATTTACGGAAGAATATCATCAGCAGGAAGTCCATAATGACACCTATAATGAGGGGTATCAGCAGGGTGGATATTAGGATTAATTCATACATTCCTATAACTACCGCCGAAGGACCAAATACAAGGTTTTGTATCTGGGTTCAAGGTTGTTCCCTGCATTGCAAAGGGTGTGCTAACCATGCAATGTGGGATAAAGAGGGCGGAACGGTATATAAGGTTGAAGAATTAATTGACTTGATTAAATCATACAAAGATAAAATAGAGGGCATAACTTTCCTTGGCGGCGAACCTCTGGAACAAATAGAAGCAGTTACAGAAATCAGTAAGGCAGTTCAAGATATTGGGCTGTCTGTTGTTGTTTTTACAGGCTACAAATACAGTGAATTAACCGGCATGGAAACCTTTAAAGAACTCACAAAGTATATTGATGTCCTTATTGACGGCAGATACGAAGAAGAAAAACAGGATTTTAGCCGTCCTTGGGTAGGTTCAAGCAACCAGAATTATTATTTCTTCTCTGATAAGTATGATGAAAGCATTATCACGAAGTACAAGAACAAGATTGAAGTAAGAATAGATAAGAATAACAATATTTCTCTTAACGGAATGGGGAATTTTAAGGAAGTTTTAGAAGCAATGAGGTAAGGAATGGCACAAACAGCAACATTAGAAGGATTGAAAAAGACTGAACAACACTTAACTAACCTATTTAAGGCTAGGTTTTCTTTCGTCTACATTCCAACATGGGAAGAAATCAGAATTGTTGACCTTATCACTAAAATTGCTAATAATGTCAAAACTATTAAAACTAAGCGAGATGTGTTTATCTGGAGTTCAACGGAAGGATTAAAAAAGAACCTAAAAGACGGACAGGAAAGCGTAAATAATGGAAATGAGCCGATTGACGCTCTTAATTTCATAGATAATTACAACAATCCGGCAATACTGATACTAAAGGACATTCACCCATTACTTGGTTTGAATAACAGAAATGCAGATTATAACCTTATTAGAAAAATCCGTGATGTTGCAGGCTCTTTAAAGAATGCAGATGTTTCCAAAAATGTTGTAATTATTGCACCTTCTCTTGTTCTACCTCTGGAACTGCAAAAAGATATTACCGTAGTAGATTTTGACCTACCTACTCTTGATGAAATAAAATCACTCTTAAATGAAATGATAGAAATGAATGAAAGTTCCGGTATTGTAATTGATTTAAAGGAAGATGAAAAAGAAGTCCTTTGTAAAGCAGCGCAGGGATTGACTTTACAGGAAGCCGAAAACGCTTTTGCAAGAGCTATGGTTAGTAAAGGACAATTAACGATTAAGGAACTGGACGTAATCCTTGATGAAAAATGCCAAGTAATTAAAAAGACAGGAATACTTGAATTTATCAAGTCCGATTTCAATATGAATGATGTCGGAGGCTTGGAGAACCTTAAAAAATGGCTTATTAAGCGCAATAACTCTTGGCTTGGTAAGGCTCAAAAAGATTACAACCTTCCTGCCCCTAAAGGTGTATTAATAACAGGTGTTCCTGGGTGCGGTAAAAGTTTGACAGCAAAAGCTATGAGTGCGTTATGGCAATTACCTTTATTAAGGCTTGATGTAGGAAAAATCTTTTCCGGACTTGTCGGAAGCAGTGAAGAAAACATGAGAAAGGCAATCCAGACAGCAGAAGCCGTAGCACCTTCTATCCTTTGGATTGATGAGATTGAAAAAGGATTTGGCGGTAATGGCGGAGAGCGTGACGGCGGAACGGCTACAAGAGTTTTCGGAACATTCCTCACTTGGATGTCGGAAAAAACTAAGCCTGTATTTGTCATTGCTACTGCTAACAACATTAATGCTCTGCCGTCTGAAATGCTACGTAAGGGCAGGTTTGATGAAATCTTTTTTGTTGATTTACCGACAAAAGCTGAACGCAAGGTAATCTTTAAACTTCACCTTGAAAAAAGATTAAGAGGCAGTATCTCTAAAGATTTTGCGGTAACTGACAACCTGTTAAACAAACTCGCAGAGATAACAGAAGGGTTTGTTGGTGCTGAAATTGAGCAGGTTGTAATTTCTGCCTTGTTTGAGGCTTTTTCTGAAAACCGTACTTTAAATGAAGAGGATTTGTACAAGGTTATAAAGAACACTGTACCGCTCTCTACGACACAATCAGAACAAATACTTGCCATCAGAGAATGGGCAAATGAAAGAGCAGTAGCAGCGACCGCCCATGATGAAAGCTACAACTACGTGCCGGAAGAAACACAAGAACAGATTGAACGGAAGAAGAAGGAAAAGAAATCGACTGAAACAGTCAAAAAGGCTCGTGGTGGTAGAACTATTGATTTTTAAGGAGATTAAATTATGGCAGACAATAATAACACAATCGAAGGTAGTAAGAGTGAAAGATTCTACAGATAATCATGAGATAATAGAGATTTACCATAAACAAGCCAAAGCCAAAAAGCTATCTGGTGATACACAAGGTGCAATTGATGATTACATTAAAATTATAAAGCTAAAACCTGATGATGTAGTTGCATACAACAATATTGGAAACATTTACTTTTCAAAAGATTATTACTTTCATGCACATTTAATGTATGACATAGCACTTGAAATTAATCCGGAATTTGAAGTTGCTACTAAAAACAGGAAAAAGTGTTCAGAAAGAACTCGTATTGAACACCCTCTTGGTTCAATATACCATGATAAAGCCGAAAATGCTTTTAAAGATATAGTATTACTAACAGAGGCATACTCAATATTAGATATTTTTGTTAAGTACAAAGGAAGCCCTAAAAACGATGACCCATTTGATACCCTATCTATTATAATCGACCGTTTTACTTACTATCTATTTTTAGAAGTGGAAAGATTATATAGAGAAAATGATTTTGATAAAATTAATCAATACTTAGACTTGATTCTTAAATATAATCCCCGAGATTACCGTGCTAATTGCTTAAAAATTAGGCTTGAATACAAATACATCGGAGTAGAACAAGCAATAAATAAATTAGATAACCTGCAAGATGACATCTTCTCAGATTTCTGCTCGCAAATAACTTCCTATGAATTAAAAGGCGATATATATTTTGAAGAAAAAGACTATCAAAAAGCCTACAATATTTATAAAAAAGCTAGTTCTGAACCCTTTTCAAAGGAAATATTTTTTGAAAAAATGGGGCTGTGTTCTTATTATTTGAAGGATTATGAACGCACTATCAAGAATTTTGCCAAAGCTGAATACTCATTTAGTACACTAAATCATAGTAAAGAATATCTGAACAAAATTTTCGACCAATTTAGGCTCAATAATAAATTCCCGAAATATTTAAATAATATTGATTTACGGACTTTAGCCTTACATCTTAGTACAGAAAACTTAGAATACGTAGTATTGCAATTTAATAAAAGCGGAACTCCGGAAGTTGCTATTGAAATCATTACTAAAGTATTAAGGTATGACAAAAACCCGGAAGATTATCATTATTATCTTAGAGGCAAACTGCTATATGAAAATAATGATTTAGAGAGTGCCTTAGAAGATTTTGACAATGCTATTGATATTAATGAAGATAATGCAGAATATTATTATTATCGGGCTTTAACCTTGAACTCATTAGATGATTTTGACAATGCCAAAGAAGATTTATTGTATGCAATTTCACTATCGAATGACAATGAGAAGTATCAAACTACACTTGACTCTATGATAAAGCAAAATGAGTTCTTAAATTTATCCACTTGCTCAAAAGAACGTTTTGCAAAATTTACAGGGCTTAATGAAGAAAAAGTTAATAAATTCATGGAAAGACGTAATAATGGGAAGAAATATTATGACTTTGCAACATTTTCTCGTGATTTAGAATTAATGCCTCATGAAATAGTTACTTTAGAAAATCGGATAATCTTTCATGCAAAACCTCAGAACAAGATTGGTAGAAAAATAGATTGGTAGCTAGATGACTAAAGGAGAAACAACATGTCTGTAAAGCAAGATTTAATAGATTTAGAAGAACTTGAAAAAGAACGAATGAAAGAAATGGGTGAAGAAAATTATTACAAATGGCTTGAAAGCAAGTTTAAGGTATTTGCTTGCAATATAGATACATTAAGTATTTTAAGGCAAGTCTTAAACAAAGCCGGTTATGATTTTATAGAAATCAATACAGGGCAAAGTATCTATCTTAAAACTCACCTAAATAAAAATGATTATGATTGTATCTGGTGGGTTATAGAAGATGGACAAATATATGCGCACATACACATTGATGTAAAAGACATTGATATTGTTAAGTTTATGGATAAATTAGAAGAAGTTACAGGACGGACTTGCTTCGATATCCCAAATGAATATACTGGCTACATAAGTAAAAAGAATACTTTTGAGGTATTCAAACAAATATCGAAACAGTATAACGCAGATATTCAGAATAAAATTTGTGACCGTATAAAGAAGAATATTGAAGAAAGTAAGACAATGAACATTGAAAATGAAGAAATTTTAGAAGATGACTCAATATTGATTACAATAAGCATTTAAGGAGAAATATGGCACGGCAAAAGACAGCGGTAAGCGTTAGAGATATAATCATTTTTATAACAACTGTAATTGCAATCATTACAGCGATTTTTAAGTTTCTTGCAGAGGTTAATAGACTAAGATTATGGAAAGAATTTTTCATTGCAACTGCTGTCCTTGCAGGAAGTAATTATATAGCATACAACCTTGGTAACGGTGACATTTTCCTTATAACTCTTATAGTTACATTCATTGCATACTGTATTTTCTGGAGTTACAAGTTTTCCTACAAAAGTACCAGATTAAACGCTGCATTATGGAAGGAACGCCAATGGTGGTGGACTCTGGACGGTTGGCAGTTTGAGCAGGAAGTTGCTAATGTATTTAGAATGAATGGTTACAATGCAAAAGTTACTAAAGGTTCAGGTGACGGCGGTGTTGATATAATTCTTAGAAAAGACGGTAGAACTTCTATAGTACAATGCAAACACTATCAAAGCCCTGTACCCCCTGAACCTATAAGGGCATTATGGGGCTGTAAAGATGATTTTAATGCTGATGAAGTCATTTTAGTTGCTTCTTCCGGTATAACTGATATGGGTGCAAGATTTGTACAGAACAAACCTAACTTTAAAGTTTTAAACCTTGATGACATAATCATTATGGGAAATAATGCACAGCAAAGAGAATTAAGCAAGGCTAATGAACCAATCAAAGAACCTGCAATCAATCAACATAAAGAGCGAACCGGCATGGGCAGAAGGATTGATATATAATTTATAATATTTTGTGGTACAATCCTAAAAGAGCGAGGTGCTTAATGAGTATAAATTTTAGTTTTAATTCATTTGATAATAGTACTCAAAATAATACTATTACAATCAATAACAATGAAATTGATAGAATTTTAGAACTTTTAAAAGAGGTAAATATACCTGTTTCTGATATATCCGAATTAAGACAAGCAATAGCAATGGACAATGAGGAAACAAAACGTACCAACTCTATAGGTCATAATGTAAAAAACTGGTGTTTATCGATTTTTGATAAAGTTTCTACCGGATTAATCGTTAATGCTACATTACCGGTTATTAAAGAGAAAATAAGTAGTGTTTTGTCTGCTATTTACCAGTTTCCAGTGCAATTTTAGTATTTTGTGTACTTTTCCCATAAGAATAAAAGTTTGTCTGAAAAAAGTTGTTGATAACAGGATTAGCTTTATCTTGTTGAGCCTTAGTTGGGCTTTTGAATAAGTTTTCCATTTCGGTTTCATTAAACTCATTTTCCATAGCAAACATTAAATCAAGTATTTTTGCTCTAATTGTTATTAAAATGCCATTAATCTGTGCTTTCGATATCGGGACATAAGCTCTCTGTACCATATACCCGCCTTCAAAAGTTTCAGATAATATACCATATAATTCTGGGGGGATTATTTTACTCAAATTATCTTCTTCGGTTTCAAGGTAACCCACTAGTGTCCCAAGACTTTCTGGCATTTCACAGATTTCAATATTCTGTAATTTATGTTTTTTAAGGTGAATGGTTGGTAACTGTGTATTCTTATAAATATAGCGACCATTAGATACTGTACCAGTCAATACACCCTTTATACAACGATACTTAGGAATTTTTCTATCTTTATAACCATTCAATTCGTTATTAACAAATTCGGCTAAGCTTTTATTTTTCAACCTATGTGCTAAGATTTTCAACTTAAATAAAATATCCTGTAAAGGTTTTGAAGAATTTGATAAATCTGATAAAATTTCATTATATATACTGCTCATAAATTTATTATACATCTTCCTATTATTATTTTGTGCGAAATTTAATGAAAAGTTAATGTTTGAAGAAAGTAATAATTCTTACAGGAACTATTTAAAATAAATCTATAAAAAGTGTACTTTTCGTGAACTGTTTTGTGTTCGCTTAAATCATTAATTTTTCGGGGGTAATTTTTATTAAAAAGGGTACACAAAATGCACTTAACCTTTTATGGACTCTGAATACTTATAAAACGTACTCTTTGCAATATTGCACATACTCATTACATCCTTAACCTTTATCAATCCTTGTGAATAAAGTTCATACGCTCTTATAAAATCTTTCGGAATTTCAGATTTAGGACGCCCAAACTTAACACCTCTTTGTTTTGCGGATGCAATACCTTCTGTTTGCCTTGTTTTAATATTCAGTCTTTCTCGCTCTGCAACGTAACTAAGCAACTTTAAAACAATATCTGTTATCAAACTGCCTGTTAATCCGTTTTGGTTGTTTCTGGTGTTTAAAACCGGCATATCTAATACTTGAATATCAACTCCCATATTAATAAGTGCTTCCCACTCGTTACATATCTGCTTGTAATTTCTTCCAAATCTATCTATCGAATGCACTATAACAAGGTCGCCGGCTCTTAATTGCGCTTTCATTTGCTGATACTTTTCACGACCGACAAAGTTTTTACCCGAAGCCTTTTCAATAATGATTTCATCAACTTTAAGCCCTCTAAGGCTGTCAAGCTGTCTATCTTCTTTCTGTTCACGTGTTGAAACTCTAATGTATGCAAATACTTTACTCATAATCAATTTACCTTCTTTTACAGACATTCAAGTGATACCTTGATGTTATATATGTTCTGTTCTAGTGTATCAACTAATGCTAATATCCCTGTAAATTTTCGCTGATTGTCTTTGCCGATTCCTTCAAACTTCCAGATAGTATCTTTTAAAACAACCATAAGTCCGTATGTTGTTTCGGTTAGTTCCTTTATTTCATGTTCTTCCATTTTTTACCTCTTAGCCTTCTTTGTTAACCGTGTAGGGGCAACCCCTACACGATATCGAATTTCATATAACTTGAAACCTTTAATAGTGCCTTGTACAGCTCTGCATACTTGGTCTTTAATGTCTTAGTATCTACATTATTTCTTGTAATTTCAGTTAGTTTAAACGTAAATGCACCTGCTTGAAGCTCCATAACATTTGCCTTATTCATAATGTCTTTAACTTCTGCCACTTTCTCATCTCGGAGTTCTTTAAGTTCAGCAATTTTTGCTTCAATTGATTTGATAACTCTTGCGTTATCTTCTAAGTTAATGTTTGTTGTAATTACTTGTGCTGTCATCGTTTTCGTCCTTTCTTTTATCTGTATCACTCTTTCATGATGTATCACTATTCCATGAATGTCAATAGGTCAATTCTCGTTACGACACAAATATTTACAAAAGAGTGATATATTTCAAAATAGTGTTATAATAAATAGTGAGGTGATAAAATGACAGAAATTTATAAAGTATCAGATGAACAAAAAGAGCGTATTAGAACCCTTGTAAAAGACTTTTTAAAAGAACAGAATATATCAGTATATAAACTTGCTAAAATGCTTAATGAAAGATACGGTCGTTCGGGTTCTGTATCTAATATCTTAAATAAACTATCCAGAGCAACTTTTAAAATATCTGAATTAATGGACATAGCAGAATTATTTGACTATGAAGTAAAATTTGTTCCTAAAAATCCGATAGAGGGTCATCAGGATAACACCCCCAAGCTTTAAACAGGCAATATACAGTGGACTAGCTTTTTACAGAGGTTTTGCACCATTATGATTATGAAGTATCTTTTCCTTAGAACTTGACTTTATGGCAAGAATGTGGCAAAATAATGGCAATAATGTGGTATTTTTATGGCAAAGTTTAATCCGATATATTCTATCACTAATTCCATTGCAAATAACCTTCTTGAAATTGAACGGGTTAAAGAAGGGATTAAGGCTCTGCCGATTAATCCTAAACTTTTAAGCTCTTTACGAGAAACCGCTAAAGTTGCAACTATTCACTATTCAACCCAAATTGAAGGAAACAGGCTTTCCAGAGAAGAAGTTTTTGAAGTTATCAAGAAAAATAAGGTTATTTCGAACACAGGAAGAATACGTGATGAGAAGGAAATTAGAGGTTACTATACAGCCCTTGACTATATTGAAAAACTTGCGAAAAGTAAATCGCCTATAACAGAGGATAACATTAAACTTATCCATGCCTATGTAACCGGAGGCGGAAGCACAAAAGTAAAACCTGATGAATATAGAGAAGGGCAAAATGTAATTACTGACTCCTTAACTGGTAATATTGTCTATATGCCTCCAGAAGCAAATGACGTACCGGAGTTAATGAAAGAGTTTGTTAAGTGGATTAACAATACTAATGATGTTCCTATACCGATAAAAGCAGGGATTATTCACTACCAGTTTGTAACAATACACCCATATTTTGACGGTAACGGAAGAACGGCGAGACTTTTAACAACCCTTGCTTTGCATAAAGAAGGATATGATTTAAAGGGTATTTATTCACTTGAAGAATATTATGCAAAAGATTTGCAGGGATATTATGAGGCAATAACTATCGGCAATTCCCATAACTACTATATGGGACGTGCTGAAGCGGATATTACAAAGTGGGTAGAATACTTTGTTGAGGGAATGGCAGTTGCGTTTAAATCAGTCTATAAAAAGGCTAAGGATAATGAAAGTTCTAAAGATGAAGTTAAAATATTAAGAGAGCTTGACTCTAAGCAGCGTCAAATACTTAATCTGTTTGAGACCCAAAAGTATGTTACAGCAAAAGAAATTGCCGATTTCTTCAAATTTGCACCTCGTACAGCAAGATTACTTGCTTCCGAGTGGGCAGAAGCAGGATTTATTATTGCAGAAGGAGAAGGAAGAAAACGTAAATACAGATTGAATGATAAATACGAGGCTATTTTGTAAACCTGTCAAAATGTAAAATATATGCCTGTCATTTTGTAAAATACAGGTCTTAATTTATCCATTTAATGACTGTTTCGCTCTTATATCCTTTTACCCACACAAACCAAGCATAGGCAATTGCACTGCTGTTGTACGTTTTAAAATCCCCATTTTTAGCACAATTTATACGACTGCTTGATATGTAAATGGTTTTAGGCGGATATTGTGCAAATAGTTGCTTTCTGGATTGACTTTCTAAGAATAGGACTTTTAGGAACATACAAACCTTTCTGCCTTCATCTACTTTGTTTAAAGCATGTTCAACAAATTTTTGAGCGTATTTGTAAGGCGGATTTGTTACTATATCCCCATTATGATAAGGCTCTGTATTAGATAAAAAATCTTCTACAGTGCCATACCCCCTATCTATAAGGTCTGTTGCTTTACCTAGTTTACCTGCTTCATCAAAGACTTTTGCAAGGTGTCCAGCCCCACAAGCGCATTCCCAGATGTTATTCAAATCCGGTTCAACTTCTAACAACAATTTCCCTGCTATAGGGTCAGTTGCATAATAGTCGTGTTCTTCTCTTATTCCTCTTGCGTGATTTGTTGCACCCAGATTAATAAAAGTACTTTCTTTCATGTGTTATTCCTTCAAATACTCATGAAAGAATTTAGTCTGTTAACCTCTTTATAACTGGCTAGACACATTCTATATTGCCAAGCACCAAGAGAGTTTGGCAATATGAGGGGATTTTATTAATGCCCTTATGTAGAAAGATATTTTCTATCAGTAATTTTTGACGGTATGATACAGAGTTCCGACCATTTCTGAAAAATTGATGCTATAATTAGCCTATGGAACAAAGAATTAAAGCTGTAATCTATGCTCGTGTAAGTTCAGAAGAACAAAAGAAAGAAGGTTTTTCAATCCCTGCTCAACTTGATTTGTTACGTTCATTTGCTAAACAGCATAACATTGATATTGTAAAGGAATTTGAAGAAGCTGAAACTGCTAAACAAGCAGGACGACATCAATTTAATGAGATGTTGAAATTTCTAAAAAAGAGTAAAGATGTAAAAACTGTTCTTTGTGAAAAAACAGACCGTTTATACAGAAACTTTAAAGATTATGTAGATTTAGATGTTGATACAACCGGTTATACGGTTTATCTGGTTAAGGAAAGTGTTGTATTAAGCCCTTCATCGACTTCACATGAAAAACTTGTTCATGGTTTGAAGGTTTTACTAGCCAAAAACTTTATTGATAACCTTAGAGAAGAAACGCAAAAAGGTCGGCTAAAGAAAGCAAGTCAAGGTTATTTTATCGGTCAAGTTCCTTATGGATATAAGAAATTAGACCCTCGAACAACTGTTATAGATGAAGAAAAAGCACCTTTTGTAAGACGCGCTTTTGAATTGTATGCAACAGGTATATCTTTAGAAAAAGTGAAAGAGCAGTTGCATGAAGAAGGGTTTATTTATCAATCTGCACACAAAAAGATTTCTAAGGGGCAACTTGGTAAAATGCTTCAAAATATCAATTATTTAGGAGTATTAAAGTTCAGGGATGTTATTTATGCAGGGCAACATCCACCCATCATATCCCAAGAGTTATTTGATAAGGCACAATTATCATTTAAAAAGGACAACAAACCTTTATACAGGGATGACCATAATTTTGCACTTGCCGGCATGATGACCTGTGCAAAATGCGGTTGTGCTATTACTGCTGAAATTAAGAAGGGGAAATATGTATATTACCATTGTACAGGCGGTAAGGGGAAATGTGAACAGAAGAAAATTTACATTAATGAACTTGATTTAATGCCACAGTTTGACGAAGCTGTTAAAGCTGTAAGCCTTGCACAAAAGCATATTGATTACATTAAACAAGGTTTGAAAGAAAGTTTGGCAGACAAAAAAGAATTCTCTGAACAAATGCGCAGCAATCTTAAAGCAGAAGAAAGCAGGATAAGACATAGGCTTGATAAAATTACTAATGAGTATTATGACGATTTAGTAGACGCTAAGCTTTATAATGAAAAACGTGCTCAATGGAACAAAGATTTAGATGAAATCATGATAAAACTGGAAGCTCTGCATAATGCGGATAAAAAGTATTATGAAGAAGGGGTTAGAATTATAGAAACGCTGAAAAACGCTTATATCCTGTATAAACAGCAAACTCCTGCCGAACAGAGAAAATTATTAAATTACTTACTATCGAACTGCAAGTTAGAAGGCAAAAAGGTAAGCTATGACTATAACTTACCTTTCTCCTATTTTATAAATTTTGACTCTTGTCGCAAAAAATACCCTGGATTGGATTCGAACCAATGACCTACCGCTTAGAAGGCGGTTGCTCTATCCAGCTGAGCTACCAAGGCATTTAATAAAATATTCAATCTATACTTTATTTATAGCATATAAATTTTTTCATGCAACTTAAAATTTTTTAGTAAGAAAAGGCTTTACAATTTATTATTTTTTTATTAATATAATCTTACTCTAATCAATATACAATCTAACTCATTGGAGGAGTGCCAGAGCGGTTGATTG
>URFH01000029.1 GCA_900547155.1 uncultured bacterium
TGTGCAATCAAAGATTGCTTCGTTCTCTTCGCTTTCGCTCCGTTCACAACGGCGGCTTGAAACGGTTACGCCCTCCCTGACTTGACCTGCGTCAAGTCCATACGGGCTTCACACATCTTATATAACTTCCGGAGCCAAAGAGATAATCTTCATGAAGTTTTTATCTCTCAACTCTCTTGCAACCGGCCCGAAAACACGTGTTCCGCGGGGATTGCCGTCTTTGTTAATAATAACTGCTGCGTTTTCGTCAAATCTGATTACAGAGCCGTCAGCACGTTTGATGTCAGCTTTTGTTCTGACGACAACCGCTTTAACAACTTCAGATTTTTTAACAGCCATATTAGGTGTAGCGTCTTTAACAGTAGCTACAATTACGTCGCCGACATGAGCAAATTTTTTGTTTGAGCTGCCCATAACACGGATGCAAAGAAGCTCCTTTGCGCCTGTGTTGTCAGCTACGACTAATCTTGTTTCCTGTTGTATCATTGTTATTTATCCTTATTCTTAGCTTTTAGGAATTTTCCGCCTGTGTATATTTTAGCCCCGCTCTCAGCGGCGGTTTGGAACGGTTTTTCACCGGAACTAGTGAGCTTTTTCTACAATTTCAGCAACTGTCCAGCGTTTGTCACCTGACAAAGGTCTTGATTCCACGATTCTTACAACATCACCTTCACCGCAAGAATTTTCCGCGTCATGTGCTTTATAATTCTTATGAGTTTCAATGATTTTGTGGTATTTGGGGTGTTTGTTATATTCAGCAACTTTTACAACTGCTGTTTTATCCATTTTGTTGCTAACTACAACGCCTTGTTTTTCTTTCTTCGGCATCTTATTTTACCTCTGACTTTTCTTTAATAACTGTCTTAGCTTGAGCTATAACGGTTTTTAATTTACCGATTTGAGCAGTATTTTCGAGTTTTTGCAATGCTTTTTGCATTCTCAAATCCAAAAGCTGCTTTTTCGAGTCTTTAATAAGCTCGTTAAGCTCATCTATAGATTTTTCTCTTATTTCTTGTAACTTCATTTTTTTATCCTTATTGTTTTTTTAATTTTTTCCCTCGCCCTTGCAAAAGTGCAGGATGAGGGGGACAACCCGCTGCGGACTACGCCTCAGGCTGGGCTGCCTTTTCAATTATTTTAACTTTAATCGGAAGTTTTTGAGCTGCTGACTGCAATGCTGTAATTGCGGTTTCTCTAACCGGGAATTCCATTTCAAAGAGAACTCTGTTCGGTTTAACAACAGCTACCCAGTATTCCGGAGAGCCTTTTCCCTTACCCATACGAGTTTCAGCAGGTTTTGCCGTGATAGGTTTGTCCGGGAAGATTTTAATCCAAACATTACCGCCTCTTTTGATGTTACGGGTCATCGCACGTCTTGCGGCTTCTATTTGTCTTGAGGTAATCCATGCAGGTTCCAATGCAATCAAGCCGTATGAGCCGAATTCAAGCTTCGTACCGCGGGTTTCATGGCCTTTACGGTTACCTTTCATTTTCTTACGATATTTTGTCTTTTTGGGCATTAACATTTTTATGTCGCTCCTAATTATTTCTTTCTAATCTTATTCAGCTTCAACGGCTCTTTTTCTTCTTCTGCCGCCGATTGCCTTTTCTTCACCGTTTCCGGCTTTTTTCATTTTTACGTTCTGGTCAGCTTTTTCGCCGGGCATAAGATTGCCTTTGAAAATCCAAACCTTAACGCCGATTTTACCCATGATTGTATCAGCTTCGGCAAAACCGTAATCTACGTCAGCGCGAAGTGTTTGAAGAGGAATTCTTCCTTCTTTAACCCATTCGCTTCTTGCAATTTCAGCACCGCCCAAACGTCCTGATACCATAATTTTGATACCCTGAACGCCGGCTCTCATTGTGCGCTGGATTGCCTGTTTCATCGCACGTCTGAATGCGATACGTTTTTCAAGCTGCAATGCAATTGATTCGGAAACGAGCTGAGCATCAGCGTCGATTCTTGCTACTTCAACTACATCGATTGTTACGTTTTTCTTGATTAATTTAGCAACATCAGCTCTGAGTTCTTCAATACCCTGTCCGCCTCTGCCGACTACGATACCGGGTTTAGCTGTAACAACGGTAATAATAACGTTTTGTGCTTTTCTTGCAATATTAATTCTTGAAACGCCTGCAGCGTACAATCTTTTCTTTATGTATTTTCTGATTTTTGCATCTTCTGCAACGAATTCGGAATAATCGCCCTTTTTAGCGTACCAAGTACTGTCCCAAGGTTGAATTATACCTACTCTGAATCCTTTTGGATGTGTCTTTTGTCCCAAGGTCAGCCTCCTTAATTATCTTTACTTGCTAATTTAACTGTTAAGTGAGAAGTTCTTTTGAGTCTTCTGTATATTCTGCCTTGAGCTCTCGGTTTACCTCTCTTGTATGTTGCACTTTCGTCAGCAAAGATTTCGGAAACTTTCAAAGATTCAGGTTTTCCGCCGAATTTTTCATTAGCATTGGCGATTGCATCTTTCAAGTTCTTTTCAACAACTCTTGCTGCGAAATAGGGCATGAATTTTAATATTTTTATTGCGTCAGTGACAGATTTGCCTCTCACTTCATTAATTACGCGGCGTAATTTGCGAGCGGGCATTTTGATATCTGTTTGTTTAGCCATTGATTCTTGCATAATTTACTTCCTTTTCGCCGTTTTATCCTGGCCAGCATGGCCTCTAAATAATCTTGTAGGTGCAAATTCACCTAATTTATGTCCAACCATTTGTTCTGTAACATAAACCGGTACGTGGCTTTTGCCGTTGTGAACAGCGATTGTGTGACCGAGCATATCGGGTACAATCATTGATGCTCTCGACCAAGTTTTTATTACTTTTTTCTCTCCAGCTTCGTTCATTTTAGCGATTTTCTTCTGAAGTGATTCTTGTACAAATGGACCTTTTTTTAGCGAACGAGCCATTCATTATCTCCTTACTTATTACGTTTTCTTCCTCTGACGATGTATTTGTCAGAATGTTTGTTGTTCTTTCTGGTTTTGTAACCCAGAGCCGGTTTGCCCCAAGGTGTCTTAGGATGTCCGCCGGGACCTGTTTTACCTTCACCACCGCCGTGCGGGTGATCGCAGGGGTTCATTGTTACACCGCGGACTGTCGGTCTGATACCCATATAGCGGGTACGTCCGGCTTTACCGATTTTCATGTTTTTGAATTCAGCATTGCCGAGAACGCCGATAGTTGCGAGGCATTCTTTTCTAATCATTCTCATTTCAGAGCTGGGCAGTTTGATAGTTACGTAGTTGCCTTCTTTAGCCATAAGCTGGGCACCTGCGCCTGCTGTTCTGACGAGTTTTGCGCCGCGTCCGGGAATCATTTCGACGTTGTGCACCATTGTACCTAACGGAATCAATTCCAAAGGAACTGCGTTGCCTGTATTAATTTCTGCTTCCGGCCCGGAAACGATAACATCGCCAACATTCAAGCCCTGCGGTGTCAAAATGTATCTTTTTTCACCATCAGCGTAGAATACCAGTGAAATTCTTACGTTTCTGTTCGGATCGTATTCGATTGTTTTAACTGTAGCAGGTACGCCGAATTTTTCGCGTTTGAAGTCGATTATACGGTAAGCTCTTTTTACGCCGCCGCCTTTGTGACGACATGTAATTCTACCTGTATTGTTTCTTCCTGCTGTTTTTCTTATAGGTTTCAACAAGGACTTTTCGGGGGTGCTTGTAGTGATTTCAGCGAAATCGCTTTTTGTCATCCCTCTTTGTCCGGGTGAAGTTGGATTTATTTTTTTAATACCCATTTTCTTTGCTCCTGTTTCTTGGGATTAGCATAGCCATCGGCTTCCAGCCACCGCTATGCGCCTATCAATTCGTTCAGAGGTTCGCCCTCAATGGTAACAATTGCTTTTTTACCGGATTGGGTTCTGCCTGCTGTGTAGCCGACTCTTTTTGCGTGAGAAGGCATATATACTGTGCGGACCGCTTTTACTTTGCGTCCGGGGAAAGCCAGTTCAACTGCCTGTGCAATTTCAACTTTTGTTGCGTCTTTTACAACTTCAAAAGTATATTGCTGAAGAGTTGTAGCTTCCATTGATTTTTCCGTGATTATCGGTCTTTTAATGATATCGTATAATCTTTCGGTGTTGTTTTTCATCTTGCTCATTATTTGGATAACCTCTCAGTTATATCGTTTATTGCAGCTTCGGTAATAATTACGTTATCTGCTTCAAGTAAGTCTTTTACGTTTAAGTTTGAAGGAAGAATGATTCTTACATTCGGTAAGTTTCTTGCAGAAAGCTCAAGGTAAGCGTTTTCAGCTGCTTTTGTGTCTGCAATGATAAGGATTTTTCCTTCAACTTTAAGAGCTTTCAGAGTTTCGACCATCAATTTTGTTTTGGGCTCATTGATTTCTGAAAAGTCTTTAACGAGAATTGTATTTTCGATTCTTGCTGATAAAGCTGATTTAAGAGCAAGTCTTCTTGCTTTCTGCGGGATAGAGAAGCTGTAATCTCTGGTTTTGGGCCCAAAGATAACGCCGCCGCCTGCAAACAAAGGTGAACGGAGTGAACCGGCTCTTGCGCGGCCTGTTCCTTTTTGTTTCCAGGGTTTTCTTCCGCCGCCTGAAACTTCGGCTCTTGTTTTAGCATTTGCCACGCCCGATCTGCCGTTGTTCAACTGACGGCGCAAAGCGAGGTGCATAACATGCAGGTTGGGTTCAACGCCGAAAACCTTTTCGTCTAACGACATCTGGCCGACTGCACTTCCTTTTGTATTTAATATTGATACTTCTTTTGTCATTTTATTTTCCTCAATTGTTTTCTATGAGTTATTTCCGCTAGTTCCATTTAGTTATTGAGGGAACCACTGTAACCATTCTTCCTTCAGAGCCCGGTACGGAACCTTTGACCAAAAGAAGATTGTTTTCGCTGTCAACTTTAACTACTGACAATTTTTTAATAGTAACTTTTTCGTTACCCATATTACCGGCCATATGTTTTCCTTTGATTACGCGGCCGGGAGTAGTACCTGCGCCGATAGAACCGGGTTCTCTGTGGTTTTTAGAACCATGACCCATAGGGCCTCTGCCAAAGTTCCATCTTTTAACGGTACCTTGAAAACCTTTACCGATTGACTGTCCTGTAACATCAACTTTTGCAGTTTCTGCCAGTACAGACAAATCAATAGTTTGTCCTACTTTATATTCAGCGGAATTTTCAATTCTGAATTCCTGTAAATGTCTGAAGTTATCAAGTCCGTTTTTCTTGAAGTGACCGATTTGAGCTTTTGTAAGGTGTTTTTCCTTAGCGGGTTCAAAACCGACCTGAATTGCATTGTATCCGTCAGTTTCAACAGTTTTAACCTGAGTAACTGTCAGCGGATCAACCTTGATAACGGTAACAGGAATTGCAAGCCCGTGTTCATTGAAAACTTGCGTCATTCCGAGTTTTTTTCCTATTACTCCCAATCTGTTATTGGAAGATTTTCCATTAGTGGTCATATCTTGCCTTTCTCCTTGTGAGCGCTACCTTGTGTACTTCTTTTTGAGCCTTATTTCTAAAACTCCGGAGCTTTTTAGCCCCTTGTAGATCACATTCAATCGCTATTTAATTGTATGTGGTATAAATTATCCCGCAACTGCGGAGGAATGGTCATGCCCTGAGCGTTTCATCATTGCGAACCGCTATGGGCCTCACAATCCTATAATTTTACTTCAATATCTACGCCTGCGGGCAAATCCATTCTTGAAAGTTCTTCTGTGGTCTGCTGGGTAGGGTCATAGATGTCGATAATTCTTTTGTGAGTGCGCATTTCAAAATGCTCTCTTGATTTTTTGTCAACGTGAGGTGATCTTAAAACGCAGTATAATCTTCTTTTTGTCGGAAGCGGGATGGGCCCTGCAACCTTAGCATCAGTTCTTTTTGCCGTTTCGACAATTTTTTCAGCTGAAACGTCAATAAGTTTATGATCATATGCTTTTAAGCAAACTCTGATTCTTTGTCTTTTTTGACCTTGAGCGTTACTCATTTTTTGTCTTCCTTTGCTTTTAAATTCTCTTTCGGGCTTTTAAATTCTTGACTTAACGACCCGTTAATTTATGGCGTCTAGCGGTGTTTTCCGGACTTGCTCAGCTTATTAAACTGTCGTCTTCGGAGGGCCTTTTTCTCATACTGACCCCACCTGACTAGTGTATTAACTACCTTATATTAAACATATTTCCTCGTCAACAGTATGATTTCAGATTTGTATCAAAATTGTAATATTTGATAAAAAATATGCAAAATTCCCATTTTCACAGAATCTCGCGATGGGAACCGTTTCACTTTTCCCACCCTACAACTGCAAGTTCGGAATGACGGCACACTTTCCGTCACCCTGAACTTGATTCAGGGTCGCAAGGGCGTGGCTCATCGACCTCAACCTTGCGATTCCGAAATAAATTCGGAATGACAGCACGATTTTCGTCACGCGGCAATTAAACACCCCAAAAAACGCACCCCACCCCGGCCCTCCGCGACTCGGGGAGGGAGCTGTCGTTGCAATACGCAGTATTGCTTACAAATGCGGATGGGACGACCTTAAACCGTTTTTTTAAACAAAAATCTAAAAAAGTTCTTAATTTTGCGTTCTAAAAGCTTGAAAAAACCGCGTCCGCCGACGATTTCAACTTTCGCAGCCGCCCCGCCCAGCCACCATGCCAGACAACCGAAAGATGACTCAAAGCTTAAAACCATTCTTGAGCACTGCGCCATAAGAAACAAATCCGCAGCTGCGTCAATCATTGATTTATAATTTTTCTCCTTTTGAACAATTATTCGGCCGCCAAAGCGTTCAATAAAGGCGTTTTCGGTTTCCTTATTCATTGCGGAAAGAAAAAACTTCGTATTTTTCGGGTATTTTTCCATTTTTGCAAAGTATTTTTCAAGCCCGATATTGCGATTGTGCGCCTGCCAGTCGGAATTATTCCTGACTTGAAGCGCAACCGTGTTTTCAGGCAGCTCAACCGCGGAAATCCGTTCAAAAACAGCCTTTGAGGGCTTTAATCGCTTAAAAAACGGACGGTAAATATCACGAATGCGCTCAGGAATGCGATTATACTCAAAATCAATGCTAAAACCGTGCTCAGCGTTGTCATAGAGCCATGGAAAAAACCGCGAAAGCCCGTCTTCCGGCGAAATATAAAGCCGCCAGCCCTTTGTATAACAAATTGGCGCTTCTTCGGGGAGATTCCGGCGCATAACAAGCTCCCTGTGCTCTCTGACCTCATAATCCCACTCAAAATCGAACAAATCCGAAAACGCAGCGCTCACCCAGCCGTCAGTTGTCCAGTAAAGGTCGAAATCTTTTATATTATAAATCCTGATAGCTGACGCCATAAACTGGATTCTGTTGCCGATTCCGCTGTCCTGCGCAACAACTATGGTATTTTTATCAGTTTTGGGCGCCATTATTTTCTTTCTTTCAAATTCTTTTTATATTCCCAGTATTTTACATGCGCCAGAAATTTATATGCGCCCCAGCAGCAGCACAAAACAAAACCGTGCGTGCCGTCTTTATAACCTTTTTTAAAAATGAATTTTTCAAAAATCAGCCAGATACTCTGGAAGAACACAAACGGGATATTGACCTTTTTGCCTTTTGCGTCCATTTTTTCGACTTCAAAATCGGTATATTTATTAATTATGTTCACAAAATCTCTCACATATTCCGAAGTATAGTGGAGCATAGCGAGATTTTTGTTTTCTTTCGGGATTGTGAAGACATCTCCGCGTTTGATTTCCGGATGGGAGTGGACTTTCGGGGGCCAGAAGATGTCCGATTTTTTGAAAAATCTGGTTACATAATCAGGATACTGCATTTCCATGAATTTTCCCCAGAAATTGTTCAATCTCGGGATTTTTACGGCGCTGTAGCCGTTTGCGCTCTCTGTAAAATCATAAAGCCACAATCTCAACGCATCGGGGATTGCCTCATCAGAATCAACCACAAGAACCCATTCATTACTTGCCTGCGAAATCGCAAAATTTCTTGCAGGGTCAGCCCAGCCGATATTTTCGTGCATTACGATTTTACAGCCATACTCCTGTGCGATTTCGAGGGTTTTGTCCGTCGAATACATATCGCAAATCACAATTTCATCAAAATCTTTCACCGATTCCAGGCAATCTCTGATTATTGCTTCGTTATTGTACGTATGTATCACAACAGAAATAGACGAACCCATTTATTTATACTCCCGATTCCTTTAAAAATACTTATTACTATTATTTTAATAAAAAAACATTAAATCATGCAAAAATTTTATGCTAAACTTAACAAAAATATGTTTTATGCGGAGAGTTTATGGAAAAGAAAGACGTTTCAATCATCCTTGTAAATTACAAAACAAAAGACCTTACAAGAAATTGTATAAATTCGATTGTTGAAAAAACGCAATATCTTTCTTATGAAATTTTCGTTGTGGATAACGATTCGCAGGACGGAACGCCCGAAATGCTCAAAAACGAGTTTCCGTGGGTAAAACTCATTGAAAATCCGCAAAACAGCGGTTTCGGCTCCGCAAATAACCTCGCAATCCGCCAATCTGACGCAAAATACGTTTTTCTTTTGAACACAGACACGATTCTTGTGAACAATGCAATAAAAATACTCTTCGATTTTCTTGAAAACAATGAAAAAATCGGTGCCTGCGGCGCAAATCTTTATGACGAAAACATGGAACATGTACATTCGTACGGGGTTTTTCCGACCGTAAAAAGGCAGATTTTAAAGACCTTTATGCTCAGATGGTTTTTCCCCGCAGAGCTAAAACAGATGAAAGACAAGGGTTTGAACAGCGAAAACCTGCTAAAACCCGTTGATTACATCACCGGAGCCGATGTTATGATTAGAAAATCGGTTCTTGATGAAGTCGGGATTTTTGATGAGCGGTTTTTCATGTATTTTGAAGAAAACGAGCTCCAGTTCAGGATAAGAAAAGCCGGTTATGAAATTTACATAAACCCCGGAGCACAAATCATCCACCTTCACGACAAATCCCCCAAAAAACGCGAAAGAATGTACTACGAGTACAAAAAAAGCCAGTATTTGTTTTTCAGGCTCTGCTATGCGGACAAAAAAAATCTGTTCCGGATAAAAATGCTTATGGTTCTGACATTTTTACCCAAAATTCTCTCGCACAGGGAAAGTATTGTTAAATTGATTAAATTTATTATAAAAGACGAAATCTAAATCAATTTTAGCCTTTTATATCAAATTTCCGCTGCGGCTCGGATTTTCTAAGGATTGCACCGGTGTTGTAAGACATGAGATTGTATTTTTCAATCTGCTCGGAAATCTCGCCCGTAAAAACATTCTGATTTTCGGAGATAAAATTAAACAAAGGCTCAAAAACACCGCCAATAGCATGGTTTATGGTATCCTGCCCCTGCTGAACCGTACGGGTCGGGATTTTTATGTTCAAGCCGAAAGGTTGATTTAAAATGTTGTTTCCGTCTGCCATGTTCGCTCCGATTTTGTCTTATATTATTTTTATCGGCACTTCTTTTGAAAACTTTAATGATTTTGTGTCATTTGTAAACGATTGTAAAGCGAAATATTTATTAAGTTTTGTAAAAATGAATTTTAAAGAACTTTTTCAGGGTTTTGGATGTAAAAAACACAATTAATCCCGCCAATAAAAGAAAATAATTATATTGTTTAAAAAAAAATCATCCGCCATGCCCAAAATCCCAAAAATTTAACAATTTTTAATAGCAATTTTTTTTTTGAGCTGATTTGTAATTATGTAAGGACTTGTTATGATTGTGACATAAAGCCGTCACGCTAAAAGGTAATTATTCCGAAGTTGTATGATTAGTAAAGTAAACATTAATACAAATCAAAACATAAACAAGCAAAATTCGCCCGCATTCAAAGGCGGAATCGTCGATATGGGCGTAAATGCACTGCAATGGGTAAGCACAGAACCCATGTACGGCGTTGCATTGATTGACGGCGTCACAGCAATCGCCCCCAGAACCATTGTTGACGCAAAAACAAACGGATTCGCCGCAGCTGAAACCTTTAGAAGAGAATCCTCGGGCCTGATTGTAAACTGCATGATTCCGGGCTTGTTCGTGCTCGGCACAGGCAAAATTGCGCAAATGCTCTACAAAGATTTCAAAATTCCCGGCCTTTTAGGCACATGGGCTAACGAAGAAAGCCTCACGGAGCTCCATCAGCGCTACAAAAAAGCCGGAAATGTTGACAATTTTGTCGATGGCATTTTCAAAGACCTGAAAATCAACGTGGGCAAGGATTGGAAGCCGCTGGATACCTCCAGCAAAAACATTGCTGACGCAAAAAATATTGTCAAAGACATTATCAACGAATCCAAGGACAAAAAAGAGCTTAAAAAGGCAATCGGCCTTATTCTTGAGGACGTAAAAGGCGCTGAACACATAAAACTCAACGATAAGCAGTTCGGCTCTTCACTTTCGTTCTTTTTGAGAGATACGGTCGATACAGGCAAGATTTTCAAAAAGCTGAACAAAGAACAGTTTGAAACTTTCCTCAAAAAAGCGGTTAAATTCACGAATGCGAAGAGCCTTGCAGGCCTTGCAACGATTATTCCGCTGGCAGCTTCGGTTCAGTCAATAAACAGATGGATTACGCGAAAAACCTCCGGTCAGGAGGGCGCTCCGATTTACAAAGATTTTATCCAGCAGGACAAAAAGAAAAAAGCGCATGACAAACAAAAAGCAGGCTTCTTTACTGAAAAACTTGCCTGTGCAGCGCTTATGGTAGGGGTTGCAATTCTTTCGTTGAAAGAAAGACCGAACCTTAAATCGATTTTTAGCGGAAAAGAAAAGCTCAGCGAAACACCATTCTTCAAATCGCTGCAATTCCACAACATATTCCCATCAATGGACCAGTGCAGATGGATTGCAACAGCAACATTTGCAAGCAGAATGTTCGCCTCCGAAGACAAAAACGAACTTAGGGAAGCTACTTTCCGTGATATAGCGACTTTCTGCAGCCTTTACTTCTTCGGTGACTACGTAAACAAAGGCGTAGGTTCATTAATTAAGAAAATAACAAAAGGCAAAGTTGACTTAATGAACTACGCGTCAGAAAAGCCGAAATCAGACAGTTTGAAAGACAAATTCAACTACTGGGTAAAAGAAACAAGGCTAAAATCCTTTGCAGAAGCAGAAAAAATGTCACCGGCAGCTAAAAAATACCGTGCACTTTGCGAAGTAAGCTCACTGGGCTTCTCCATGCTGCTTTTAGGAATTCTTGTTCCATGGTATGTTAGAAAACAGACAGAAATAAAACACAGAAAAGAACTTGAAGCAAACTTCAACAGATACCACACCTATCCCACTATATTCCCGACAAATACCGCCAAAAGAGCATTTCAGGCTTTTGGCATGATGGAAACAGCAAACAAATAAGGCAAAAAAATGATTAACTCTATTCAACCGAAACTACACATTAATAACAAAACACAAAATAAACAAAATTTTAAAGGAGGCGTCGAGCTCCTGTCTACAGGATTGAATCTTCTTAACACAAATCCTGCTTTGGGTGCGGTTTTTGTTGACGTAGCCTTTATGGATTCGCCCAGAACCATCGTTGACACAACAAGAAACCCCGATGCAGGGCTCGAAACAGCAACAAGAGAATTCAGCTCAACCCTGAACCACGCAGCAGCCGGCCTTGTCGGTATTGGCGCGGGTTCTCTGGTTGCTAATGCTTTCAACAAAGCAAACGGCGTAAAAGCCCACATGATTTTTACAAACGGCGAATCAATCGACCTGTTTTCAAAATTTGAAGCAGCAGCAAGAACTGCCAAAAACCCGAAAATGGCGTATTATGAATCAATTTTAAGCAGCATTGAAGGCCTTAACTCTTTAGCAAAGCCCGATGCGCCTTATACAAATAAATTGCAACCGGAAACCGTTACGGAAGCAGCAAAACTGCTTTCCGAAGCAAAAACCGACAAATACGGGCTGCCCAAAGATGTTTATGCAAAGGTAAACGCCCTGATAACCGGCGATATCGGCGCAGCAGAATCCATTAAAGTCACAAACGGGGAACAGGTCGTGGAAGGAAGGCTCGAAAACTTCCTTAAAGACGCTTTTTCAATCAAAAAAGCCTACATTGACAAAGCAGAACACGACGCAAAAGACGGTGTAAAAAAACTTACCGACGCAGAGTTCGTAAAAGCGCTGAAAAATATAAAAATTCGCACCGCTGCTGCCGGTCTTGCGGTTCCTGTGGCAATCGGCATGAGCTTGCAGCCTTTGAACGCTTATCTGACAAAAAAACGTACCGGAAACGGCGGTTTTGTAGGCGGCGGTGAGCCTGACCATTCTTTCGGCTTCAAAGCCCTGAAAACAGCGGTAGGTACGGGTATTGCAGCAGCAATGCTCAGCACTGTAGCAAAAAAATTCAGCGATATCCCCTCTGCAATCCAATACAAGGGGCTTGTTCCGACAATTCCGCAGTTCAAGCTCATTTACGCATGCACAATTTTCAGCAGAATGCTCGCAGCAAGAAACAAAGACGAACTTAGAGAATCCACAATCAAAGACAGCTTAGGTTTTGTAAACTGGTTGATTCTGGGCGGATTTGTTTCAAAACTCGCTTTGAACAAAATGGATAAAACGCTTATCAACTACGACGAAAAGTCCATGGGCAAAGGCGGCTGGAACTGGATTACAAAAGCTGTTGAAAAATCGCATGAAGAAATTCTTTATCCGGCGTTGCAAGAATTCAAAATAAGCACAATTGGCGAAGACGGAAAAGCACTTTCTTACGGAAAACTTATGAAAGCTTTAAAAGAAAAGGCTCAAGGCACCGAAAGACTTGCCGAAGTTTTAAAACAGATAAAATGCAAAAACAAAGCGCAGCTTCTCGGCTATTTGTATTCAGGCGTTGTGCTCGGCGTGGGCATTCCAAAGCTCAATATTGCAATCACAAAGCATGTAAACCAAAAACGTGAAGCCAAAAAAGCGCTGAACGCCCAAAATTCGCCGCAGCCTATGCAAATACAAAACATTGTGCCGGAGAATAAGACCTTTGCGTCATTTTTAGGTGCAAAACAGGCTTAATTATGAGAATAGCAGCGATTTTTAGCCCCTATAACCGCAGTTCTTCAATAAAAGCTGCGCCTCAAAACGCTTCTGCGCCTCAAAATCCTGCTTTCAAAGGCGTTCCGGGATTTGGTCTGCCGGTATTGAGTGTTAATATTCAGCGTAAACTTGACAGATTTGAAAAACACGAAAAACCGCTCGAATCTGTTCTTGAGATGATTTACGACGTCTTCAAAAAAGACCCGAAAACGCAAAAAACCGCAGAATATGCAAAAGCGCTTTGCGCAAAAATCCCATTCGGCCTGAAAAATTCGTTCCAGAAAGATATTGAGCATGTAGAAAAAATGGACAAGCGCCAAACGGCCTATCTTTATGCCGAGCAGGCAATGTATAACAAAATTGACCGGATAAACAAGGATTTATACAACTACTACTGTGACACAAAGCTGGAAATTCAGGGATTTATCAAACGGAATAACTTTCTTGATTTGAGTTTTCCCGAAAAACCGTACGAAAAAGAGCTTTCAGAAGCCAAAAGGCACGGTTCTTTTGAAGAATATATCCTTGTCCTTGCTCAACACAGGGATGAAATTACCCGTGATATGCTTAATAAAATTTAATATGTTTTTGTAAATAATTTATATTTTATATATAATTTTTCTAAGCGGATAATGCTTTAAAATACGATGAAATAAAGGAAAAGGGTTGACAAATGGCAGAAAACAAACTCCCTCACGGTGTTGGTAAGAAAATTGTTCAGGCTTTGAAAAAACAGGCCGATATTGAAATAAAAACAGTACCCGATGAAGTGGTTACTGCGGAAGAGGCTCTTGCAAAGCAGACAGAAGCCGCATTTAGCAGCGCATCAGCCGCTGATGACGTAAATATGGAAGAATCTTTCAGTGATTTCTCAGGTGCAAACGGGTTCTTCAACGATGCAGAACCTATGAGTTTAAATAATTTCGACTCAAGCCCTGTTGAAGTAGATTCTGAATATGACAGCCCGTCAGAGTTTGATTTTGACAATGATAATGCACAAACTTTTGTGCAGGAAGAGGCTTTCAACCCGCAGAGCGTAAAACTTTCACCTCCGCCAAAACCGAAAAGCCACACAATGCCCTCAAATGTTGCTGTTTTGAAAAGGCTTATTGCACAGCTGCCGGGCGGAGTAACAAAACAAACAGGCGCGCAAATCATCCGCCAGACAATGGAAGCACTCGGCATTTCGATGAACAGCGTGCTCAAAGAAGCGCAACAGGTTCAAGACAGCCTCAACGATTCAGCAAGAACCTGCATGATTTCTATAAACGAGTACAAAAATTGTATCAGAAGTCTCGAAAAACAGGTTCAGGACTACAAAAAACAGGCTGTTACGCTTAATGATTTAATCAGCTTGTTTGTCATGACTGACAAGCATTAAAAATTGTCAGAAATACCGATTTAAAAAGCCGCTTATATGAATTAAGCGGCTTTTTTGAGCGAATATTTGTATAAATTGGCTTTTAACTTCCGAGTTTTAATGAAAGTGTGTCGGTCAAAGCCTCTGCGTCGGCTTTAAACTGTATAAGCTGGGATGGGTCAATGCCCACTTCGTCCAAAATGTTATAATCCATTTTCGGCAGCTCTTCGCCCGGCTGGGAAATCATATTTGCCAGATAAATAAGCGAGCTGGCCTTTGGCATTGAAGATCTCAGCGGGTCGTGGTGATATTTTATGCAGTTTGCAAGAAGAACCGGCAATTTCCATTTTTTAGCCAGCATAAACCCTACATCCGCATGGTTTATATCAAAAATGTGTTCCTCCGCAGCAAGCTGGTCGCCGCCGTTTTGTATAAGTTCTTTTACGCCCTGATATTTCTTGGAATCGCACAGGTTGAGAATAACTTTCCCAATATCGTGCAAAAATCCGATTGTAAAAGCGTCATTAGGGTCAAGAAAATCAAAATTCTTAGCAAGCAGTTCGCTCGCAACAGCGGTTTTCAGTGAATGACGCCACATATCCTTGCCGCACTGGGAGGTCAGCATGGGTTTCATTGCTACTGCAATAACAATATTTTTTGTCTGCGTCATTCCGAGCAGCGCAATCGCATTTTTTATTGATGTAATTTCCTGTGCAAACCCGTAATATGCCGAGTTTACAAGTTTGAGTACCTGAGAAGTCAAAGCCTGGTCATAAGCCATGATTTCCGAAAGCTCTTTTGTCCCTGAAGAATCATCATTGATGATTCCGAGCGCACGAATGATAACATTCGGCATTGCGGGAACATCTTTGAGTGTGTTTATTAAATCTAAAGGTGTTTTTTCTTCCATAATACTTATACCTGCAAGTGTTTTTTAATTGATAAAAAGCTTCCGCCTGCTCCGAAGCCTATTGCTATTATAAATAATACCAGAATTACTATGTTGTTTGCAAGTACGGGCGAAGGAACCACGAAAAATTCATGTACTTTCAAAAGCCCGTTATGCGCCGCGTTTATTGGGATAAGGGCAATCAAAGCCCCCAAAAATCCGTAAATTGCCCCCTGCAAAATCAAAGGAATTTTGATATACCAGTTGCTGACGCCCATAAGCCGCATTATCTCAATTTCGTCCTTTCTGGACTGGATAACAAGCTGAATTGTGTTGTTTATGATGGTAATAGTCAGCATAGCAACAAGAATCACCACAATAAGGGTTATCGTATGCACGACATTGTTAAACATCTGCATTTTTTTTGCGATATCCTGCGCGTAATTCATATCCTCGACGGTTTTGTACTTCTTTATTTCATTGAAAACGATATTTATGTTTTCAGGCTTGTCTACTTTTACATGCAAAGTGTCAGGAAGCGGGTTTTCCATATCGGGAACATCGATTTCACGCCTTAAATCGTTCCAGGAATGCTCTTTCGGGATTACTTTTACCCTTTCAACATGCTGTATTTCCCTTATCTGGGCGGCAACATCGTTAGGAGCTGCCTGCGGTTTCAAATATACAGAAATCTCAAGCGCATTTCCGAGCTCTGACACAAACGAAGACAAAGAAAGCGTCGTTCTGAAAAGAGCGCCGAAAATAGACAAAATAGCTGCCATAGTTGTGATAATAGCAAGGTTTATCCAGCCTGTGCGCCTGATTCCGTTGATAGTTTCAAGCCCGATTCGATAAACAATACGAAGTTCGTAAAGCCAATCCTTCGGAATATGTGATTTTACTGTTTTTTTTATGTTCTTTTTTATCTCATTCATAAGTACCTGCTTGTACATCTCTGACTATTTGACCGTCTTCAAGGGTGAGAACCCTTTTTCTGAAATAATTAACCATCGCATGGTCATGGGTGGAAACTATCACAGTAATCCCTTTCTGGTTAATCTGGTCGAGAATCTGCATAATTTCCATGGAATTGTTCGGGTCGAGGTTGCCCGTAGGCTCATCCGCAATCAAAATCGGCGGCCCGTTTACGATTGCCCGCGCAATGCTGACGCGCTGCTGCTCTCCGCCCGAAAGTTCCGTAGGTTTAAACTTCATTTTGTCGCTCAAACCAACAACTTTCAGCGCACCCGTAACCCTTGCTTCAATTTCTTTTGAGCTCATCCCGAGCGTTCTGATTACATAGGCGCAATTGTCGTAAACGCTTTGATTATTCAAGAGTTTGTAATCCTGAAACACAATTCCCATGCACCTTCTCAGGTTTGGAACCTGTTCGGGAGGCAAATTTGCGATATTTTTCGCACCAATGATTACGCTTCCGGTCGTCGGAGTTTCCTCCTTGTACAAAAGCTTCATCAGCGTGGATTTTCCGGCGCCTGACGGGCCTGTAATGAAAACAAACTCGCCGGACATTATATCCAGATTGATATTTTTCAGCGCGTAGTTGTTTTTATATTTTTTGGTAACACCTCGAAGTTGTATCATATAATTTTCCTAATTTTTTCTGTTATTTTAAGTAATTTTTGATGGTTTGAGCAAGTTTTTCACCTGTCAGCCCGTAAAAATTCATAAGTTCCCTTTGTTCCCCGCTCTGCCCGAACTGGTCGTTTATGCCGATTCTTTTGACTTTTACGGGATAATTTTCGCACAAAGTTTCACAAACAGCCGAGCCGAGCCCGCCGATTATTGAATGGTTTTCGATTGTGATAACATGATTTGTTTTTTTTGCTGATTTAACCAGCGTTTGCGCGTCAACAGGCTTGACAACGGGCATATGGATAATTTCCGCGCTGATTCCGTCATTTTCGAGCAATTGCGCACAATCCAGCGCCTCAACAAGCGTTTCGCCGTTCGTAACAAGCGTCACATCCTTACCCTCTTTTACAACAAGCGCCTTTTTCGGGTCAAATTTGTAAGTTTCGGGGTCAAAAAGGTTCGGAACATTTGTCCGCGCAAGCCTTATGTATACAGGGCCGTCATATTCTGCAGCAAATTTAATCACTTCACGGGTTTCGGTGCAATCTGCGGGCACAATAACCATCATATTCGGAATATCACGCATAATCGCAATATCCTCAAGCGCCTGATGGCTTGCGCCGTCCTCGCCGACAGTGATTCCGCCGTGCGTAGCGACGATTTTTACGTTAAAACGGGGATAACAGATGGAATTTCTAATCTGTTCCCACGCACGCCCCGTCGCAAACATCGCAAAAGTTGAAACAAACGGGATTTTGCCGGTCGTGGAAAGCCCTGCTGCCGTAGTCATTGCGTCCTGCTCGGCAATGCCCATATTAAAAAATCTTTCAGGGAATTCCTTCCCGAACATCGCAGTTTGGGTGGAACATGAAAGGTCAGCGTCGAGAGCGACGATATTCGGGTTCTTTTTCCCGAGCTCAACGAGCGTTTTTCCGTATTCCGCGCGGATGGATTTTTTTTCTCTGTCTTTGCCCTGTAAGATTTTAATCATTTTATGCCCTTTTTAATTGTGTTCAGGTTTTTATGCGAGTTCTGCCATTGCTTTTGCAAAATCTTCGTCATTCGGCGCTTTTCCGTGCCAGCCGCAGTTGTTTTCCATAAATGAAACGCCCTTGCCCTTGACCGTTTCAGCGATTATTGCGGTGGGTCTGTCCATTGTTTTTGCAGATTGAACCGCATCGAAAATTTCTTCAACATTATGCCCGTCAATATTAATAACATTCCAGCCGAATGCCTCAAATTTCTCATCCAATGGCTCAATCGACTTCACTTCGCAGGTGCAGCCGTCGATTTGGAGTTTATTTTTATCAATAAAAGCAATAAGGTTGTTCAAATTGTGGTGAGAAGCGTTCATAATTGCCTCCCAGATACTTCCCTCCTGCATTTCGCCGTCACCGACGAGAACAAAAACGTTTGCCGGATTTTTATCCAGTTTCAAGCCCAAAGCCACGCCGCACGCCATAGAAAGCCCCTGTCCGAGCGAGCCGGTTGATACTTCAATGCCTTTCAAATGGCGGCAGGACGGGTGCCCCTGAAGTCTTGTGCCGAGTTTTCTGAAAGTCAGCAGTTCCTCTTTCGGAAAATACCCGCATTCTGCAAGAATCGAGTAAAGTGCAGCAGAAGCGTGCCCTTTTGAAAGGATAAAACGGTCACGATTTTGAAAATCCGGCGATTTATCCCACTCTGGGCTGTGATTCATGCAGAATTTATACAAAACCGCAAGAATTTCGACCGCGCTCAGGTTTCCGCCCGGATGTCCGGATTTTGCCGCATGAATCATCGAGAGAATATCTTTTCTCATTTCGCGGCAGAGTTTGTTGAGTTCTTCTATTTGAGAAGGTAAAAGCTGATTGTTCATTAATAACCCTTTTTTTGCAAGACTGAATCTATTATAACCCTAATCAGGAACAAAGGCAAAGCAGGAAATATGCGTTTGAACCTTTGGGGCTCTTTTACGGTTCGATAAAGCCATTCGAGCCCGAGTTTTTGATAAATTTCCGGCGCTCTTTTCACAACCCCCGACCAAACGTCGAAACTTCCGCCCACACCGACAAATACGGCTTCAGGCATTGATTTTTTCAACTCCTGAATCATAAATTCCTGCTTTGGCGCCCCGAGAGCAACAAAAACAGCCTTTGGTGCAGCCTGCGTCATTTCGGATTTTATGTTTTCCTCATCTTCTTTGGAAAAATAGCCGTTTCGGGCATAAACTATGTTAAGGTTTTCAAATTCTTTTAAAAGATTTGTTTTTGCTTTTTGAACAATTTCCTCTTTTGCACCCAGAAGTGCAATCGGAAAGCCGTTTTTTGCACAAATGGCTATGAGCTTTTTTGAATACTCAATTCCGGGGATATTTTGCTGATTTATTCCGTTTATTTTTAGCGCGAGCTTAATCCCCACGCCGTCAGGGATTACGAGTTCGGCATTGTTCAATACAGCGGCAAAATCCGGATTTTTTTTGGCAATTTCAATCATTTCAGGGTTAATAGTCACGACCTGAAAGCCGCTGCCCTGTTTGAGCCGTTCTTCGCTAAACTCCAGCGCCCCGTCAAACGTCATCAAGTCAACTCCGAACCCGAGGATTTTCGCCTGTTTTCTTTCTCCGTTGTTCATAAGTCTTATTTTATATAAATATGGGTTCGCTTGCAAGCAAAATGTCAGTTTCGTCCCCCACCCCGCCCCTCCCCGAGCTGGGGAGGGGGCAACTATCCCCCAAAATGCTCTAAATCCCAAAAAAATCAAACACATCCTCAAGAAAAGTAAAAACATGGAATAATTTATTTTTCGACGCCTATGAGCGAAGCGAATCGAGCTAGAAAAATGAATTATTCCATGTTTTTACGCCCCGCATTAACAACAAACTATTAAAAAAACAGACACTTCCCGAAGAAAATGCCTGTTTTTCAAATATATTAACTGAAAATTACAGTTTTTCAGCAACCATCAATGTAGTTTCAGCCAATCTTGTTGAATAACCCATTTCGTTATCGTACCAAGAAATGATTTTAACCATGTTGTCGCCCATAACTCTTGTTAAAAGCGCGTCAACAGTAGATGACTGTGATGAACCGATGTAGTCAGTAGAAACGAGCGGTTCTTCGCTGTAACAAAGAACGTGTCCGTCAGCGCCTTCTTTAAGAGCTGCGTTTACAGCTTCAACTGTAACAGGTTTTTCTGTTTCAAAAACAACGTCAACCAGAGAAACGTCCGGAGTAGGTACACGCATAGCGAAACCGTCCAATTTTCCTTTGAGTTCAGGAAGAACAAGTGCAACTGCTTTAGCAGCACCGGTTTTTGTAGGAACAATGTTCAAAGCGCCTGCTCTTGCACGTCTGGGGTCTTTGTGGCCTGCGTCGAGGATTCTCTGGTCACCTGTGTAAGAGTGAACAGTAGTCATCAAGCCTTTAACAATACCGAATTTTTCTTTGATAACTTTAGCAACAGGTGCCAGGCAGTTTGTTGTGCAAGATGCCATAGAAATTACATTGTGTTTTGCAGGATCGTATTCGTGTTCGTTTACACCGAGAACGATAGTTTTGTCTTCGTTAGAAGCAGGAGCAGAGATGATAACTTTTTTAGCGCCTGCAGCGATGTGAGCTTTAGCTTTTTCAGCATCTGTGAAGAAACCTGTTGATTCAACAACAACTTCTACACCCAAATCTTTCCAGGGAAGATTTGCAGGGTCTTTTTCTGCGAAAAATTTGATTTTTTTGCCGTTTACGATGATACCTTCTTCGTAAGCTTCTACTTCACCGTCAAAAGGACCCATAACAGAGTCATGTTTGAACAAAAATGCAGCGTCAGCAGGTTTCAAACCGGGGTCGTTGATAGCAACGTAGTCGATTTTGTCGAAGATACCTTCTTTAACTGCTGCTCTTAATGTGTTACGGCCGATTCTTCCGAAGCCGTTAATTGCAACTTTCTTAGCCATTTTTTAGCTCCTCTTCTTTACTAAAAGTTTTTACTACTCCACATTTATAATTCAAACATGAACCTGAATCAAGTTTTAAAAAAACCTGCAGCTACGCGCTCAATCATGAATTCAATTTTTCAAACGCCTGCTGGGCATATTGCTGGCGGGCGTAGAAATTTTTGTATTTTTGCTCTGCTTTTTGAAAAGCCTGAAGCTTTTTTCTTTGTTTTTCGGCTGCTTGAAACTGGTCTAAGCCGCCAAAACGATATTGTATTTTTGCCGACAAAAGAGCTTTTCTAGCTGATTCCATTTCTTTTTCTAGCTTTTCAAGTTTTGGCTCATAAAGAATTTCTTTCGCATTCTCTTTCAAATTCCCCATGACCGGCTCAGATTTTTTATTAAATTCCTCAACAGCCTCTTTGAAAGCCTTTTTCCCTTTTCTGTAGGCGTTTTTAAAGATATCGGTGTCAATATTTTTAATATTCATGAAAATCTCCTTGCGGTTAATTATAAAACAGGTGAAAAAAATTTTTGCTATCTTTGTGTTAAAATTTTAATCAAATAATAGAAAAAGAGGAAGCTATGACGGATTTAAGAGATAAATATGAAGTAGTTATCGGGCTTGAGGTTCATGCCCAACTGAAAACAAAGTCGAAAATTTTTGCACCGGACAGCACGGAATTCGGTGCTGACCCCAATACGCACACAAGCCCAATCACACTGGGAATGCCGGGCGTTTTGCCGGTTTTGAACAAAGAATGTGTTAATATGGGCATACTTCTGGGATTGGCATTAAATTGTGAAATCCCCGCACGCTGCAAATTCGACAGAAAACAGTATTTTTACCCCGATTTGCCGAAAGGATACCAGATTTCACAATACGATGAGCCGATTTGCATAAACGGTCACATTGACGTAAAAGGCAAAAGAATCGGCATAACCCGCGCCCACCTTGAAGAAGACGCCGGAAAACTCGTCCATGCTGGCGCTGACGGCATTGCGGGCTCGATTTATTCGCTCGTTGACCTCAACAGAGCCGGAACACCGCTTTTAGAAATCGTTTCAGAGCCTGATATGCGCTCAAGCGAAGAAGCAAGAAATTATATGGAAGAATTACGCAATATTGTGCGCTACATCGGCGTTTGCGACGGAAACCTTGAAGAGGGCTCAATGAGATGCGACGCAAACATCTCGATTATGCCCAAAGGCAGCAAAGAATTCGGCACACGCGCTGAAATCAAGAACATAAACAGCTTTTCTGCACTTCAAAGAGCAATCGAGTACGAAATCGACCGCCAGATTGAAATTGTCGAAGAGGGCGGCGAGGTTGTTCAGGAAACCCGTCTCTGGGACGACAACCAGAAAGTCACAAAATCCATGAGAAGCAAGGAAGACGCGAATGATTACCGCTATTTCCCCGAGCCGGATTTAATGCCTGTTGAAATTTCGCGCGAATGGGTCGAAGAAGTCCGTTCAAAAATGCCCGAGCTGCCCGAACAGAAAAGAAAACGCTACGAATCGCTCGGTTTGAGCGCTTATGACGCAAATGTAATGGTTGACCAGATGGAAACTGCGCTTTTCTACGACAAAGTTCTGAAACTCGGCGCAGATTACAGAATTGCCAACAACCTGCTTGTAGGCGACATTACGGCTTATCTGAAAGAGAACAACATCACAATTAACGAAACAAAACTCCGGCCGGAATCACTTGCTGAGCTTGTTAATTTGATAGAAAAAGGCACTATTTCAAACAATATCGCGAAAAAACTCATCCCGTCGCTTTTAAAAGACGGCGGAAGCGCAAAAGAGATGGTGGAAAAGCAGGGATTGAGCGTAATTTCCGACGAGGGCGCAATAAAAGACGCAATTGCAAAGGTAATTGAAGCAAATCCCTCGCAGGTTGAAGCGTACAGAGGCGGAAAACAGCAGCTGTTCGGCTTCTTTGTCGGTCAGGTTATGAAAGAAACCAAAGGGCGCGCTAATCCGCAGGTTATTAACAAGCTTTTGAAAGAAATGCTTGAAGCATAGAGAAATTTGCGGCCAATTTTGTCTATTTTTCACGCCGGAAAGATGCTGAAACAAGTTCAGCATGACGCAACAAGCGCTAAAAAGCTCTCAAAGTAACAGGAAGTCTGAATTTATTTTTTATGCCTCGATTCGCTCCGCTGGAATAGGTCATAAAAAATAAATTCAGACTTCCTGTTACGCACTCACTTCTAACTAAACGCCCCGTTTTCATGAGAATCTTCAACAACCCTCTCAATCGACGCAAAATCAAACTCCGCAGGCGTGTCAGAGAGCAAAACAAGATACTCAATATTTCCCGCCGGCCCTTTTATTGGCGAATATGAAAGTTTTTTCACAAAAAGCCCGATATTTTCCGCATATTCAATCACAGAGCGGATTACGGCAATATGCGTGCTCAATTCTCTCACAACTCCGTTTTTCCCGACAAATTCTCTGCCGGCCTCAAACTGCGGCTTGATAAGCGCCATAATTTCAATATTTTCGGGCTTCATGAGCCTTTTTATGTTCTCAAGCACCTTGGTAATCGAAATAAACGACAAATCCATCGCGCAAAAATCAGGCAGCACGTCATTTTCGCCATAAACTGCCTCCGGCGCGCAATTTTTTATATTCGTGCGCTCAACAACCTTTACACGCGGGTCATTACGCAGTTTCCAGGCAATCTGCCCGTACCCGACATCCACCGCGTAAACCTTTTTTGCGCCGGACTGCAGCATGCAGTCGGTAAATCCGCCCGTTGATGCCCCTGCGTCCAGACAAACCCTTTCTTTGAGGTCAATTTCAAACTCTTTCACGGCTTTTTGAAGCTTCAAGCCGCCGCGCGACACAAACGGCAGGGATTTTATCTCGATTTTTGTATTTTCCTTTAATTCCAGCCCCCAGCCGGCTTTTGTAACGGTTTCGCCGTTAATTTTAACGTCCCCTGCCATAATCGCAGCCTGCGCCTTGTTTTTTGTTTCAAAAAAACCTTTTTCAACAAGAATTTTGTCCAAACGTTCTTTTTTAGCCATTTTCAGCCTCGTTCAAACGGAAAATTTTCATTGCATTTTCGGTCGTTGCCCGCGCCAGCTCCTCAAAACTCATCCCGCGAAGCTGCGCAATCTCCTGTGCAGCGTATTTTACATAAGCCGGTTCGTTTCGCTTGCCCCGGTAAGGCACGGGCGTGAGATAGGGCGAATCCGTTTCCACAAGAAGCTTTTCAAGCGGCACAATTTTTGCAACTTCCTTCATTTTTTTTGCGTTTTTGAAGGTAACAACCCCGCCCAGCGCAATATAAAACCCCTCTTTCACGCACTCCAGCGCAAATTCCGGACTTCCCGAAAAACAGTGCATAATTACGCCAACCTGCGCGGCATTCGTTCTTTTTAAAATTTCCAAACAATCGCCGTGAGCCTCGCGGTCGTGGACAATTAGCGGTTTATTGTGCTTTTTCGCAAATTCAATCTGGAGCGCAAAAACCTCTTTTTGAATATCATTGTAAGACCTGTCCCAGTAATAATCCAGCCCGATTTCGCCCACAGCAACGACTTTGGGATGTTTTATCATCTCCTCCATTTTTTCAAGCGATTCTTGCGTAAAATTTTTCGCATCTTCGGGGTGGACGCCGGTTGCAGCGTAGAGATTTTCGGATTTTTCAGCGGTTTTAATCACACGCTCAAAAGTCGAAGGCTCAACAGCAGGGATAATAATCTTTTCCACGCCGTTTTCAGCCGCTCTTTGGAGCATTTGCTCAAAATCAGCCTCAAAATCCTCCATATCAATATGCGCATGGGTATCAATCAGCATTTATTCCTCCGAAACCGGCTCCTGATTGAGTTCTTCGAGCTCGCTGATGATTCCCTGCTTGATTTCCAAAACATCGGCGCCGAGGTTTGAAAGCACTTTCATAGCAACGGAATCCGGCGATTTTGTGATTGCCCAGAGGATATTTTCCGAGGCAATTTTGGTATTGTTGTGGTGTTTTGCCTTTTCCCACGCCATTTCAAGGATTTTTTTTGCGCGCGGAGAAAATACAACATCATTTTCCGCATAATCACAGCCCGCTCCCACAACCCGCTCAACCTCAAGGCGCGCGTCTTTAATATTTATGCCCAATTTTGCAAGAACCCTTGCGCCAACGCCCACCGCCTCGTCAATTATGCCGAGCAAAATGAATTCCGAGCCGACAGTGCGGCGGTTCATGCTGCGTGCCTCCTGTTTTGCAAACCTAAGAATAGTAAGCGTTTCCGGCATTTGTTTTTCAATTGGTTTAATGATTTGATGAGCCAAATCATCATCATGGACATGCAGTTCCTTAAAAATATTGTATGCAATCCCGCTTTTCGCTTTCAAAACGCCGAGAATTATGTGTTCTGGCTTGACTGTGGCGCTTCCGAGCTCTTTTGCGGTCTCCAGCGCAAGAATCATCGCCTTAAACGCATTCGGGGTAAAAATAATCTGTTTTTCCTCAAATTCCGCCTGACGCGACGAAACCTCGTTCAATTTTCCCAGATATGATTCAAGATTTATGCCAGAATCTTTCAAAATCGAAACGACTTCGGAACTTTCATCCTCAAGAATCGACTGGACAATCTGTTCCGTCCCCAAAATCTCGTAATGCGACGCTGTGAGCTTTGAAACCGCACGCTCGAGCACCGCCTGAGAATCTTTGTCCTTAAACAGCGAAAAAACATCTTTGTAATCCGAATTTTCCTCTTCGGACGCTTCAATTTCTTCCGGATGCGCTTTTTTCTTCTTTTTTTCGAGAAGTTTTATCAAAGTTTGTTTAAGTTTGTCGATATCCACATCGTAATTCTTCAAAAGCGCAACAGCCTCGGAATTTTCCTCCCAAACCAGCGCCAGAAGCAGATGTTCGGGGATTATTGAGGTATTTTGATATTTTTTTGCGATTTCAAAGGCTTTTTTGAACACAATCCTTGATTCGCTTGTAAAAGTAGCGTTTTCGTTGTGCAGGCACTTTGTTGACTGGAGGCGTTCTCGCAAATTTTCAACATCCACGCCCGAATATGCAAGAATTCTTGAGCAAATATTCGATTTTAGCTGCAAAATCCCCAGAAGCAAAAATGCAGGACAAATTTTGTTCTCGTTGAGAAGTTTCGCTTCATTCTGGGCGGTAGAGATTACATTAATAGCCTTTTCAGTAAATTTTTCAAACAAGATAAAGCCCCTTTACACAAAGTTTTCCTTATATTAGCGCAAAAGTTTCCGCTTGTCACCAGTCCCAATAAAAAAGACCGCCCTCTGCGGTCTTTTTTTTATTTAGCCAATTCCCCAATCAATGTCTAGCTGCCGATTTTAAATTTTATCCCCTAATTAGTTTGTTTTGCTTTTAAATTTTACCCTGCGTGTTTATTTTTTAAAAAAGTTTTTTATTAGTCCAGTAATGCCTCAAGAATTTGTGCGTTTTTGGCTGCCAGTGTGTTTTCGCGAACTTTTTGTTTGTGGATGTAAGTTCTGAGCGCTTCTCTAATCAGTTCGCTTCTTGTACGGTTTTCTGTTTCTGCAACTCCATCAATTTTGTTCAAAAAATCTTCGGGCATTGAAATAAGAACTCTTGCCATTTTGTATTCCTCCAGTTATGTTTTTGTCTTTGTTTTTGTTTATCTCTCGTACTTATATAAACGATTTTTTCTATAAAAAATTGCTAAAATTTATCTATGGAATATATACAAAAATCAAAAACCCTTAAAAATAAAGGATTTACAGCTTTACATTTCTTCACAATCGTCCCGGAATAAAAATTGCCGGATATTTATTTTCCGACGCCTGTGAACCACGACGAATCGAGCCAGAAAAATGAATATCCGGCAGTTTTTACGCAACAGCGCCCATTGTAGAACTTAAAATTTCATGATAAAAATAAGGAATGAAAAATGTACTGGTAACAGGAGCATCATCAGGGCTCGGGAAAGAAATCGCGCTTACGCTTGCGCAAAACGGGTTTAAAGTGTTTGCAGGCGTAAGAAAACAGGAAGATAAAGCTGCACTCGAGGCGCTGAATCCCTCGATTCAGGCGGTTTTCATCGATGTAACGAGCGATGAAAGCGTAAATGAAGCTTTTGAGGTTATAAAATCGCAAACAGATTCGCTTTACGGGCTTGTAAACAACGCAGGAATCGCGCTTGCAGGGCCGGTGGAGTGTTTGCCTGTTGAGGTTATAAAAAAGCAGTTTGAAGTGAATGTTTACGGCGCAATCCGCACAGCGCAGAAGTTTTTGCCGTTAATGGACAACAGCAGGATTGTAAACATCAGTTCCATGGCGAGTTTCGGGCTTTTTCCGTTTGTTTCGCCCTACTGCGCGTCAAAAAGGGCGCTGGACATATTTTTTAACGCACTTTTGCTGGAATGCAAAAAACCTGACCTGAAAGTTATCTCAATAAAGCCCGGCGTGGTGAAAACGGCAATCTGGGACAAATCCATCAACGAATGCACAAAAATTCTCGACAATATTCCGGAAGAATTCCACAAAAAATACGAAAAAGAGTACGAATTTCTGGTCAAAAACGCCCGAAAAAACAACGACAAAGGGCTTGAACCCGCACAAATAGGCAAACTTGTCCTGAAAGTTCTTACCATTAAAAACCCGAAACTCTCATATTGCGCGGGTTTCGACGCAAAAATGACAGCGTTGTTTTCAAAATTGCCGCTTTCTGTGATAAATTTTCTTACAAAAGCTTCCATGAAAAACCGTTTGAGCTAAAATGGTCAGTGTGCCCTCCTGAAAAGAACGGACACGAAAGGCAGTTTCAATAAATGTCACCCTGAACCCGTTTCAGGGTCTAACCGGAATCGAATGCAAAATTTCCTGCTTGCAAGGTTCAAAAACAAGTTCAAAAAGGGCATTTAATTCAGAAAAAATAAAAATTTAAAAGAAAAAAGGACAAAATATGCAGTTTGACCGTGCATCTTACCTTAACACAAGACGTGACGCGTGGGTTGAGATAAATTTAAATAATATTGAACATAATATTCTGGAATTTAAAAAATACCTGAAAAAAGGCGCAAAGCTTTTCGCCGTGGTCAAAGCAGACGCATACGGGCACGGGGCGGTGACGATTGCACCGATTCTTCTTGCTTCGGGCGTGGATTTTCTCGGAGTTTCCTCGATTGACGAGGGAATGCAGCTTCGCGAAGCAAAAATCAATGCGCCTATCCTGATTTTGGGCGCGGTTCCTGTATGGGCGTTCGACTGGGCGGCAGCAAATAACATGTCGCTTTCAATTTTTCTCGACGAACACATCGAGGCATGCCGGATTGCGTACGAAAAAACCGGCATAAAGCCCAAAGTGCACGTAAAAATCGACACAGGAATGAACAGAATCGGCGTGCGGCCTGAAAACGCAGCAGAATTTATAAAACAGGTTCAGAAGTGCGATTTTATTGAACTTGAGGGCATATTCACGCATTTTGCCTGCGCAGAAGACGAAAAAGCCACTAAAAATCAGTACGAAAAGTTCAGAAAAGTCGTTGATTCCGTTGATTCAACAGGACTTTTAATCCACTGCTGCAATACGCCTGCATTGATTGCGTACGATTATATGGACTACAACATGGCGCGCGTTGGGATTGGAATTTACGGCATGCAGCCGGATTTGCCCGCAGGCGTGAAAAAACCGGACTTAAAACAGGCAATTTCTTTAAAAGGAAGAATCACAAACATCCATGAGGCGGAACCCGAGGAGGGCGTAAGCTATTCGCACACTTTCATAACCCGCGGAAAGACCAAAATAGCAACAATCCCGATGGGATACGCGGACGGAGTACCAAGATGTCTGTCCAACAAGATTTTCGGGCTGATAAACGGCCAAAAAGTTCCCCAAATCGGCAATATTACAATGGATCAGATGATGTTCGACATCACAGGGCTCAATGTTTCGGAAGGCGACGTGATTACGCTGCTGGGGGCTGACGGAGGGGAATTTATTTCCGTGGATGAATGGGCAAATCTTCTGCACACGATAAATTACGAGCTCACCTGCCGCTTAAAAGTAAGACTTTCAAGGGTTTACACGAGATAGGACTATTTTTTCAGCATATCTAAAAGATTTATAGGGTTATTTACAGGCTGATTTGCCGGTTGAGCCGCAGGAACGGTTTCCGGCTCGATATTTGCGTAATACGCAGGGTCTTGAAGTGAATCAAGCGCTTTCATAACCCCCAATCTGCCTGATTTCAGTTTTAAATCCGCAAGAATTGATTCTATTGTATAAATCAAAGCAAGGTTGACCGCTGTCCAGCTTACTCCTGCTGCTATAACCGCTTTTTTAAAGCCTTCTGTCTGGTAAAAACGGAGTATTTTGCCGCTCTGTACATAAGCTATAAACTGGTCGGGATGTTCGCTGAATTCATTGATCATGGCGCTTACGATTTTTTTCATTTCGTCTTTTGGCAGCCTTTTGATGACTTCTTTGAGCTTTCCGAGGCTGTCCAGCACATAAGCCTTGTCCATATCAGCAACCTTGACTCTGTCGAGAATTCTATTATTATTTGCCAGTCTCTGCATTATTTTGCTGAATTCTTCATCAGTTTTGGCAGTAATTTTTGCTTCCAGTTTTTCAATTTCTTTAATCGGGTCGGGAGTGGGGATTACATCTGCAAATCTAAGTTTTTTTACGTCCGGCAGCGGTTTTTCAGGGTGAGAAAGGATATCATGAGCCTTATCCAGTGCTGATTTTGCCATTTTACCGAGAGCACCGTTGTTTTCAAAGTCTTGAGCATAAGGAGCAAGGATTTCCGTATCAATAAATTTATACAAATCCTCTTTTGACATTTTTAAAAACTCATCAGAACCGCTGATTTCCGACAGGATTTTCTTTATAACGGGAACGACAGCATCGTCTTGAATATTAACCGCATTTTTGAACTTTTCAGCATTTGCAAAGATTTCGTCCGCATATTTTTGAACATTTTCCTTTGTAATTTTGCTCATAAATTCATCCGACGGGTCAATAAGAGCTTTTATATGACCTTTAATGCGTTCAAAATCAGCGTTGTCCATTTTGGAGATATTTTTGAAAAATTCAGTTTTTTCAGTCAAAATTTTTGAAACAATTGAATAATCCTGCTTATTTAAATTGTCGAATATGCCAAAAATGGATTTCAATTGCTCAAAAACCGCTTTTCGTCTTTGTTTCTCAAAAATCTGCTCAGGAGTATAAGAGTGATTGTACATATTATCGAGATTAATATCGTTATCTATGGATTTCATCTTCTTTTCGCAAGCTTCTATCAAAGATTTGACGGTTTGTTTACGGTTAATGAACTCAGAATCCGACATTTTAGACAATTTTGTTATGGAATCTTTGCCCAGCAAAGATTCCAGGAATTGACCCAATTCCTGACGCGGCATTTCAAAAAGTGCATCCGCAAGATTTGTTTTTTGGGAATACAAACCTGTCCACTCACGTTTTCCGCCTAATAAATTGGTTACACAATATGTAAAATCAATATAGTCTCCATCATACATCTTCTGAATGCTTTTTCCGAGCTCGGACGGATTGAAAAGTGCGTCCATTACCGCTTTAAACTCGTTGTCGCCCGCATATTTTAATGAACTGAGCCTTTTTGCGAACGATGAATCATCCGGAGCAATCCGGCTTAAATCCTCTACCACCGCGCGTTGTTCAGCGAGTGAAAGATTTGAGAAATTCTTTATATATTCGACGGAATTTTTTGTAAATTTGCCAATAATCTCAACAATAGGCGTTTTTTCAAGGTTTATATCCGCAAAAATCTTGTCCCAGATTTGAGAATTTGGAGTCGCCTGCGCAACCTTGTCAGGGAGCTGTTTTGCAATATTTTCAAGGTATTTTTTGAACCATTTCTTTTCTGTAATCTTGCTGGAACCTGAAAGTGTGGTCAAAACCTTGTTAATAACGGATTTTGCGCTCAATTTGCCTTTTGCAGCAAGATATCCTGTGTAAATCAGAGGAGAAATCATCGTCAACATGCCGGCGCCGTAAACAAACGGCTGTGCAATCTCAACAGCTGCTTCCATTGACTCCGAATATTCCTGCGATTTGTCATCCACCTTTTCAAACGTATTGAAAATCTTTCTTTGAAGATTTTTTGCTTCTTTCATCTGGGTTTCGGTGACATCGAGCTTTGTGAGCTCTTCTTGAAGCATTTTGTTCTGTTTGAGCTCTGTTTTTTTGTATTTCTGGTATTCAAAATAGTTTTTCATCACATTCGGGATGAAAAGTGCATATTCTTTGACTTTTTCACCGAAAGATTTTTTCGGAGCTTTTACATCTTTTACTTCCTGCATTTCTTCATCAGTGTAGCCGATGAAATTTTTCGGATTTTCTTCAAGCTCGCGTTTTGCAATGTAGCGGCCGGTTCGAGAGGACGCTTTTTGAAGTTTCAGGGCAATGAGCGAACCTGCTATCGACGTGACAAAGCCGCCGATTAGCCCGAACACGCCGCGTCTGCCCCATTTTGTTGTTAATGCGGAAGCAGTATATTTTCTGATATTTTTTTCAATAATTTGCATACGCGAGGGGCGTTTTGCCTCTTCATTTGCCATTTTTGAGATTGGTTCAAAATGCCACTCTTTCAGGAATTTTTTTCTTGCGACTTTGTATTCACGTGTGCCCTCTTTGAGCCCTTTCAGCTCGTCATAAGCGCTTTTAGCCGAATCAGAACCGTATTTTTGAACCTGTTTATTGACAAAATTAGGGATTACCTTTGTCCAGTTCATAATCGAAGAAACAACCGCGCCCACTGCAGCGCCCAAAAACGGCGTAGAGCCCAGAATCACGTTAGCAGCAACCTCCATGTTCTGCGAATAGATTTCCGCCTGATTGTTGACCGTGCGAACTACGCGCTGAATGACTTCTTTGTCTTTTTTAGCATTTTCAAGCTCCTGCGGTGTCAGCTGACGGTCAACTTTTTTCGATTCATCGACATCTGTTTTCTTCCATTTTCGATATGCGCGGTTATCTTTTATTACGCTGACAAGCCCCTTAAAAAGCCCGCTTTTGAGCATGTCGGTTTTTAATTTTTTGTCTTTTTTCTTGTATTCGGGGTTGTTTTCAAGGTTTTTTCGGGCTTCTTCTATCTGCTCCGGCGTATAATTTACAAAATATTTGGGGTCTTCAAGCACTTTTCTTGCCTGCCATCTGGCCACCCTTGAACTTTCGACCTGCAACTTTGTTGCATAAACATTTGCCGCAACAAAACCAACAATAGCGGAAACTATGGGAATCGCCACGCCAATTTTCACTTTTTTATACTGTTTTTGCAACTCGTTTTTGTGTTTTTTATAGAGCTCTTCCGCCTTTTGCCCTAATTCCGGATGACGTTTTTTGATTTTGGCAACAGATTCTTTACTCTGAAGATCCCATGAGCTTATACCCCATTTTTCTTCGTAATTTATCTTTTTATCAGCTTCTCTTATCTTCTCAACAAGCTCATTAACCTCTTTATTTTCACGAAAAGCATCTGAAAGCTCACTTTCTTTATCCATCGCAGGGCGAATTAGCCCCTTGTAAGCTCCGCCCAAGCCAAGAAGCCCCGTAATAGCCGGAGCAAGCCCGATAACCGGTTCCGTAACCGTTTCAACGTTTTCGGCAATATCTTCAGAGTGCTGATCCATTATATCGACAACATCAATAATGGTTTTGCCCAAATCCTGCGCAGCTTTGATTTCCTGCTGCTTATGTTCGCGGCGGCGGTTCAGTTCCTCGCGCTGCAGGTCGTTATCCCGCTGATTTTGCTCGTAATTTTTGAATTTATCGTTATTTTTTGCAATTTCGGATAAAGTGTGTAAAATTCCCATTCCATGCCTTCAGGTTGTTACGCATATATTTATAAAACCATGCACAAATTGTTATTTGACGGTTGAAAACGGACATGAAAATTAAATTTTACAAAATTTTACACTTGAGCAAAGCTTTTTTCTGCTTCCCTTTCGTTTTTTAAAAGTTCTTTGTAGAGCGTAATCCCGCCCGTCAGGCTGTAAACTTCCTCAAAACCCTTTTGCAAAAGGATTCTTGAAGCAACATAGCTCTGAAAACCGGTGTTGCAAAACAGAACGATTTTTTTGTCTTTAGGAAGCTCAACAAAGCGTTCACGCAGCTGCGGAGTAAAGATATTTATCGCGCCCTCAATGGTTTCGGCGGAAAATTCTTCTTTTGAGCGGATATCAACAAGGAACGAACCCTCAATATCCTCATAAAACGCAGGTTTTACAAGCCCTTTGAGGATATTATCAGCGTGCATTCCCAAAATATTCACAGGGTCCTTCGCCGAAGAATACGGAGGCGCATAACACAGCTCAGAATCAATCAAATCCCACACTTTCAGGCCATTTCGCATAGCAGTTACGGCAACATCAACGCGTTTTTCAACGCCCTCGCGTCCGACAGCCTGAATCCCGAGAATATCCCCGTTTTTATTGAACAAAAGCTTATACATCGTGCGGGTTGCGTTCGGATAGTAGCTTGCATGAGAAAAACCGAAAGTAAAGGTCTTCAAATAGGGGATTCCCCGTTTTATAAGCGTTTCTTCGCTATTTCCGGCGCTCGCAACGGTTAAATCAAAGACTTTTACCACGGCTGAGCCGATAGTTTTTTTATAAACAGAATCGTATCCGGCAATATTATCCGCAATTATGCGCCCCTGCCTGTTTGCCGGCCCTGCAAGCGGGATTAAAACGCCCTGTCCCGACACAAAATCCTCAACTTCAACGCTATCCCCGCCGGCATAAATATCGGGGTCGGAGGTTTGCATATGATTATTGACCTTTATACCGCCGGATTCGCCTATTTCCAGCCCGCAATCTCGCGCCAGTGCGGTTTCCGGTTTCACGCCTATCGCCAGAATCGCAATATCATAAGGAATTTTTCGTCCGGAGTTCAGCACAATCTCATTTTTGCCAAAAGCGCTCACGCCATCTGACAAAATTAGCTTTATTCCGTGTTTTCGCAGTTCATTCTGCGCAAAAGCGGCCGTTTCTTTATCCACAGGAGGCAGGATATGGGGGGAAAGTTCGACAAGTGTTGCGTTTATACCGTCAATTTCCGCAAGGTTTTCCGCCATTTCGACCCCGATGAATCCGCCGCCGATTACGACTGCATTTCTTGCATTTGAAATTTTTATATATTCTTTAATCCGGTTAGCGTCGCCAAGTGTACGTACGGTATGGATTTTGGGGTTATTTATGCCTTCAATTTGAGGTTTAAAAGGGCTTGCGCCGGGTGCGAGGACAAGTTTGTCATAGTTTAAGATTTCATATCCGTTTATTGTGACACTTTTGTCTTTTCTATTGATGGAGGTAACTTCTGCGCCCATTCTTATATCGACATTGAGTAGGTTTTTGAATTTTTGAACGCTTGAAACATGCATTTTTTCTTCGCTGTCAATCACATTCGAGCAATAATAAGGAAGTCCGCAGTTTGCGATGGAGATTTCGTTAGTTTTTTCCAGAATCAAAATTTCCGCACTGTCGTCCAGTCTTCTCATCCTTGCTGCAGCGCTGGCGCCGCAGGCTCCCCCGCCAATAACGATTATTTTCATCTTTCACCCTCATCTCACTGCTCAGGTTAATATTTTAATACCAATTTGCAAAATTGGGAAGTGTCCGCCGGCTGATGAAAGTTTAAATTACTAGCCCAATACGCAAGGAGCGAGGTTTTTCACAAATTAAATTTGCGCAAATGTTGGGATTGTCAACCAATGTCTTAAGTATTATTGAAACAGGCAACGGCTTTCTAACCGCTGAAACATTAGAAAAGATTTTAGAAAAATTAAACTTAGAGCCTGATGAGTTATATTCATTTGGCAGAATAAAGACTAACGAAGAACTGCATAATAATATTTTTAAAAAACTTAGAAACCATAAAGTCAGACAGAACAAAACTTGCAGTCGTTGATACTTTGCTAAAATCATTACTTTAATTTAAGAGTAATTTTATACCTCGCCGCCGCAAAACTTTTCATCATTCGCCTGAGAATGCTCTCATCTGACTTTATCAAGGCAGGATTTTCAAACCGAGAAAATCTTAGAAAGAGAAAACTTGTTTCCTCGACAAAGAAACCTCAACACACAATGAGAGGGGCTGTATGGGGGTAGATTTTAAAAATAAAAATGTTGCATAAGAAATTTATTGGGTAGCTTGTCGGCTCATAAGGGTCTTTTTAGATTTACTTCCTTGCTTGATATAATAAGTGTTATTGGTAGTTATAGACTACTTAATGTTATATTCATAGCTAAAATATAAATTTTAACTACTGCCGCAGGTTTATTTTCGCCGCCCCAGACATCCTAAAAACTTTTCAATCTGCCCCCCCTTACAATATCCCTACAAATAATTGTAGGGAAGATGAATTTTTAAATAAAAAATCAGGGTACTTGATTTTTAAAATTTACGGAGCATAATAGAGATGTTGAGGGAGTTTCCTCGACATGAAAACTTAATATCGCGGGATGGAGCAGTCTGGTAGCTCGTCGGGCTCATAACCCGAAGGTCGTTGGT
>URFH01000030.1 GCA_900547155.1 uncultured bacterium
ATTGATTCTTTTTTTAGTGTCTTTGGTTTCTTGCTTTAAGACAATGATAAAAATGTCGAACAATTTGTCCAAAGTCAGATTAGTCTCTTTTAGATTATAAATAAATAAGTTTAGATAGTTTTTTGAATGCAAAATGCCATCTGTTAAGGCTTTTAAAATAATTTTATATAATCTTTCATTTTCAAAAAACATTTTGTCTGTAGTTAATCTCATATAATTTTTATCATTTGAAATTAACTTTACAATTTCATCATCAGTCAACTCTTCGAATAGGCTTAGAACCTCTTTTCTTGCCTTATAAATTGAAGAACGAACAAGTTCATAACAAAAATTGATTTTTTTATCATCAGAGGATTTCAAAATTTGAAGCAACTCTCCGTTTTTGAATAAGGTCAAAAATATCAAATAATAATATTCAGGTTTTTTATAAATAATCTCGTTTAATCTTGAGTTAATACTTGCTAAGATTTGAATTTCATCATCATGTATAGAAGCAAAATTGCATAATAAGTCCAATACAAGAAGTTTTAAATGAATTCGTATATTTTCATTGTTTAAAACTTTGCTAACTTGGTCTAGATAAATATTAAAATCATTAATCCTCAAAAATTCTAGAGTTTGTCTTACATTCGAACGTATAAACAGGCTTTGATCTGAATTAATAATGAATTGTTCTAACGTATTATTAGAATCACCGGTCATTATTCTTGCAAAGCAGTAATCAAAAAATGTTTCATGGAAAAAAGCAACTTTATTCTTAGCTATATTGTAAAAAACGTGATTTGATATCATCTTTTCAAAATCATCTTGAAAATTATCAAAAATATGAGAAGGCGCAATCAAAGTTTTATTTTTATTGAGATAATTAACCATGGTTTTTATTATATTAACCCAACTTAATGAACCAACATTTATTCTTTTAGCATTCCAGAATGCGTCAAATAAATCTACTTTACTTAAATATTTTAATTCTGTATCAGATGTAGATGTTAATATTTCTGATAAAAGCTTCAAGTGTAATGGCAATGAAAAAAGTGAAATTGTTTTTGAACAAATATTTTTTTCTTCCATTCCTAATTTTAACAAAAGTTCCTTTACTTGTTTTTCTGGTAAAACATTTGAATCAACAATTTTAATTAAATCGTTGTTTAGCTTTCGAAAATTGCTAAACCTGCTGTCTCTTTCCAAATCAAAACTTCTACAAGCAACTACAACTTTTATATTTGAGTATGCTTTAGCATCATTAAGAATTTTATTTATAATCTGCCATTTATTAATATTTCTACCTGAAACAGTACTTAATGCGTCTAATTGGTCAATTACAATCAATGCACTTCGACCTTGTGAAATATTGACCAAAATATTTAGTGGCGATTCTTTTTTATTGTAAATACACTCTCCTAAATCCTGGCAGTTATTTATGTTATCATAATCACGGATATTGATTGGCAATACATTAATGCTATTATCAATACAGTATTTGCAAACTTCTTTTAAAATAATTGATTTTCCACAACCGGCATTACCAGTTAAAAAAATGAACTTTTTTTCATTTTTAATAGAATCGATAATTTGTTCAGTTTCATGTCTTACAATTAAATAATTTTTATAAAAATAATCATCAGAACTAATAAAATGTTTTACATGTTCATTAATTCGCATTACAAGAGACTTATCAAGGGCATAATTGCTAAAGGTGTAATTTTTAACAGATTGCAGATAGTTAATTAATTCTGATTTAGTATATTTTTTGTTGTAATTTTCTTGAGAAAAACGAAATAAACCATCTGAAATATTATCTGCAGTTGGTGATTTAAATATTGAGGCAATTAATTCAGTATTAAGTTCATTTAACGAAATTTCATCAATTACTCTATATTCTGTTTTTCTTAGTAAATTATATGTTAATTTTTGTATTTGTAGTTTTATGTCTTCATTTTTAGTGTTATCAAATTGTAAAAAATCAAACTCCGGAAATTCAATATTACATACTTCTCGCAATATTAACTCGATGTCTGCCCTTAAGTCATTACTTAGCATAGAAGTAAAATAAACATCAAAAGATGTTGCTCGCTTTGCTCTGTCAATAAGCTCTTGAATGCTAGAATTTGAACAGGATAAAAATATGCACTTTGCATTCTTATCTTTCTTTATTTTGTTAAAAAAGTTGCTTATGATTTTGTTTGTGCAAAGAGAGGCACAAGTCCAATTCTTCTGATAATTTTTTACTGGATAATGTTCTGTTTTGCCTGAAGTATATATTGAAAATTCAAAACCATCATTTACTTCATCAGGTTTTTCAAAATATATAGATGAACAATCTGGATAATTCAGCAAAAAATGACAAAGGACATTGGTTGTCCAATAATTCTCGTAATTATTCCCGGCTTTATCTGCAGAACCACCTTTTAATGCCAACTTACACCTCGTTTTGTTTTAATATTATCATAAAATGGGGTATTTTCTATTAGGATTAAAGTTTTTAGTAATAAACCTTGTGCCTTATAACCCTTTTATAAATTCAATAGTGCCGAAAAAGTCTAAATTTGAATCAGCATATGATTTGTTTAAAATATTATCCGGTAAAAGATAATCAAATTTATTTTTCATCTTTTTGGTTCTTTCATACTTTGATAGCAAATCTTGTATACTTAATGTACTGAAATCGATTGACTTTAATGCATTAATCAAAAATATTTTTCCTTCAGATGCTTTAAAACCAATTGGTAACTTTTCTACATTCATCTCCATGTAATCAAATAAAACACACAGTGTATTTTGGATTCTGCTGCCACCAAATACAGGTAAAACCAGACTGTCTTTTGCTTGAATATTCGTTGAATATTCGTAAAAAATATTTTTTAGAATATGAATAGAATTTTTTGCTAAATAAGATGGAATAAAATTACTTTCATATATGAATTTCATTTTTTCATGTATTTTCGGGTGTATTAATTGTGCATCCCCGTCAAAGCTAATTTTTCCTTTATCAAATGAACGTTTTACCTGTATTGTTCTCGTATCTTCATTAACTTCTGTGATTTCCCACCTTTTAGCGGCAAATATAAAATTTTTACCGGGTTTAAGAGATAATAAATTAATTTCATGAATTTTTCCTAATTCTTTTCCATTATTGAAAATACGCCATTCAACAGGTGTATCGAATGAAGCATAAAACTTATAATTTTCAACAATTTTTTCACCGAGTCTGTCAAGCGTTATAGAATTACTCTCTGTTTGATATATAATCTGTTCATCTTTCAAATTTTTTAATATTTCAATAAAATCACCGGAAGAAAACTTTGAGTTAAATGACTTTATTCCAATATTTTCATATATATTCAGTGCTGTATCACCACCGGTTTGACCTAGATATGATAGAATTTGATGCACAAATGTTGAATAATCATAGATATTGGCGTCTAATGGTTCACACCAGCCTTCAAGCATTAATTCAACAATCGCAATGCTTTGAATCAGTTCAAATTTAAGTTTTTCATATAAAGTATCGTTTTCTGAATCATATGGTAAAAGAAATCGAAATTCTTTAACTGCATCTTCTTTCCGGCCGCTTCTTCCAAGCCTTTGGATAAATGACGATACACTAAAGGGCGGAGATAAAAATACTACTCTTTTTATGTTTCCAATATCTATTCCCAATTCCAGTGTGTTCGTGCAAAAAACTGACAAATTCTTTTCTTTTTTCAGCAAGGCTTCTGTTTCTTCTCTGATATTTTTAGATAGAGAACCATGGTGGATTTTATAAATATCAGGATACGCATTTTTCTTTGCTATTACTTTCATTGAGTCGCAATAAAACTCAAGAGACATTTTATTATTAGCAAAAATTAAATTTTTGTCTTTTTTGACTGCATTAAAAAGTTCATTTTCAATTTCCTCACCGTTGCACATCTTTATTAATCCTGATACACCCTTAGATGTATCATTATCACAAATAATTTTAACACTTGATGGATCTTGAGGATTAAGCCATTCTGAAATACTTTCAGGATTATAAACAGTGGCACTAAGCCCAATTTTTGTTGGATGTTTTTTTATATTATTTTCCAACCTTGCTAACAGACTCCGAAGATGTGTTCCTCTTGGATTTTCAATAAAATAATGTATTTCATCAATTATTATATAATCAAGTTCTCTAAACATCGCAACAAGTTTATCAAAACGGTTTAAAAATAAAGCTTCCAGGGATTCCGGAGTAATTAATAAAATCCCGCCCGGCTTTTTTAATAATTTCGCTTTTGCACTTGAATTAGCATCTCCATGCCACTTGGTTATTGGAAAGTCAATTTTTTCACATAATTGTTCTACTCTTTTAAACTGATCATTTATAAGAGCTTTTAATGGTGATATATATAAAACCTTAACTGATTTTTCAGGATTTTTATCAATAATATCAGAAATAACAGGTAGAAATGCAGCTTCTGTTTTCCCGCTTGCTGTAGGTGCACATATTAGCATATCAGATTTGTTTGTTAATAAAGAAGATACAGCATCATCCTGGATTGGCCTGAATTCTGACCAACCTAAATTCCAGATAGCTTTTTGTATTTTAGGATGCAATAAATCAAAAGTTGTTGTCATTTAAACCTAAATTCTTAAATTTACCAGTTCGTTATCAATATTCTCTTCTGTTTGAATTGTGCACTGACCTAGATAATCTTCTATTTTAGTATCAGGATAATTTTCTAACTGAGTTAATAGCCCTACAAAACTTTTAATAGATTCCCGGGGGGTAAGAAATGCTTTTGCACCTAAACGTTGAACTATCCAATTTAAAAAATATTCTATTTGCTGATCTGTAACAAGAAAATTATCTTCACATCCTGAAGCAAAAACATTCCTTATATTTATAAAAAGAATATATAATTCTTCTTGTGTAAGATTTTTTAGTCTAATCACAGGTCCGGATAAATCTTCCATACCTTCTTTTGAAAAAGGATTTTCAGCAAGTCTTGTTTCTAATGCACCATAACTATACATACCCTTGTATTTATCTTCCAGAAATTCAGGTGTACCGCCAAAAATAAATCCTAAATTTTCTGTTGTGCCTTGAAGAGAATCATTGATAATTGTGAGCATCCTTTCAAAATTTTTATTTCTTACAGTTGATTTCAAACGAGACAATATTGCCAGTTCATCAATATTGACTATAAGACCGGCATATCCTGCTAACTTAACAAAGCCGGCATATAGTTTTAAATAATCATAAAAGTTTTCATCATCAATTATTGTTCTCACGCCTAAATCACTTTTTGCTTCTGTTTTTGTTGTGTATTCTGCCTTTAACCATCTTAAAGCTTGTGACATTTTTATATCATCACATTGTTTATAAGCATCTATATATGCGTGCAGAACCTTACTAAAATCATAACAAGATACATATTTTTCTAAAGGAGAGAGAAGTTTATGAATTTTTTCCTCTGTTAAGTTTTCATCTGAAATTATTTTAGCTGCCCAATTTTCAATTACGGATTTTAAAGCATTGCCATCCGGGCTTGTCTTTGTTGACATATTAGAAATGAGTTCAGAAAACAAGGCTCTTGTCTTTCCATCAGAAGAACAAAGAACTTTTTCTGTTGTAATGTCAGCAGATAGAACAACAAAGTTTTTCTCATGTGCAATCAATTTTGCTAACGTGAGAAAGAAAGTTTTTCCACTGCCAAATTCACCTATAATAAATCTTGTCTTTGAAGCACCGTCTGAAATTAACTCGAAATCGTTAAGCATTTCCTTAATTTCTTTTGCTCTGCCTACCTGGATATGCTGCAATCCTATCTTAGGAACAATACCTGCTTTTAAAGAATTTATAATTGCAGTTCTTTCACGATTTTTTATTTTAACAGCTGCTTCTTTAGCCATATCTTATTACCTTTCCAAATTTGATTGCACTGCTTGCATGATTTCTGAATTTAAGTTGATTTTATTGCCATTATTTTCTATTAAAAAATCTCCAAATTCATTATCTGTCCATTCATTTATTTTATCGATAGCATTATTTAACATAAGCTTTAAATTTTTACAGATATTTTTTAGTTCAATTGTTTCCCATTCTTCTTTTTCCAAAATAATTTTTGCGAATTCCAAATATCTCTCATCTATTGTATCATTATTTTCGACATTTTGCTTTGTAGATGTTATTTCTATTGCCTCAGTTTGTGATTCTTCTTCAAAAATAGTATTTAAAACATTTTGTATTTCTTTTGTATCAACCATTAAATCTGAAATTTTTTCTTTATTTAATGAAATTTGAATTTTAGACTCAGTTGGTTTTATTGGTATTTTAGAACCTTTTCTTGTTTTTGAAGAAGGACTTTTTACTATTATATTATCTTCTGAGGTTATTTCATTTAACAACCTGTCTAAATAATCATCAGCTAAACCCAGTTTCTTAAAATACTTTTTTAACAATTTATATTCTTCGGGTTGTACCATATTATCTGATGCGGCAACCGAAATTAAATACTTACAAAATTTTTCAAGGTTTATGTCATTGATTCTGGAAAGTAGTTTCTTTGTAATATCAGATGTTGTTATATCTTGCGTTTCCTCAATTAGTTCAGCCTTACATTTCAAACGTTCTTTAGCAGAAGAAGTTAAAGCAAAATTATTGAAAACATATTGTATTATATAATTTTTTTCAATATCAAGCAGTTTTGTATCTTCTAAAGCTATTTGGAAACCGCAATCAAGATATATTGCAGGAATTAAATAATTAAGAGAAGCTTGTGACTCGATTTTTTCAGGTTTAAATACTTTTACTTTTTGTTCAAAATTATAAGGCTTATTCAAAACTCGTGCATCAGGTTCAATAGCATATCCGGCGCTTTCATAGCAATCAACAAGGAATTTTGAATGTGTAATAGTGTGTTTTTCCGGGAATTTTATACCTGTTAACTCAATCAATTTTTTAATAGTAAATGTATTCTGATTTTCCATATAAGTATCGAAAAGTTTCTGCAACGGATGGTCAATTTCTTTTTTGAGTTTTTCAGGCAAAAGAATGTATTTCTCAATTTCACAAAGCTTTTCCGTTGTACCGTCAAATTTTCTTATGCTGTTTGGAAAACGACAGCTATTCCATTTCTTTTTGCAAGAACGATATATTGAAATAAAAGCATCAGAAGGAACTATTTCATAGTATTCAACAGGTGAAAAATTAAATCTCATAGAAGATGCTTGATAATAATTAAACTGTACAGATTTCTTATAAAAAAGATTTGTATCTTTAAAACCATCTATTATTTTAGATAAATAATAAACAAATATCTCTTTTTTTCTTCCTTGAATATTGAAACGATTATCATTATAAATAAGTTTTTTTACAGCACTATCATAATCAAAGGAAATATTTCCAGTTAAATTTAGAATAAGGCTTTCTTTATCAAAATAATAACCGTATGGTATATTTTTTATAAAGTTAAGTATTGAAGATTTTTTTTCTTCAGAAAAGTATTTTATCTTATATATTAAATATGAAATCAAGCTCAATGAATAGTTTTGAAAAGAATGATAATGATAAATTTGGGCTAAACGAATAAGCTCAAATAATATTTCTTCAAGGTTTTGTTGCTCTTTTAATGCTCTATATTCAAGCCCATAGTAATAAATAAAAACATACCCAATATCTATATCAGGATCTTTTTTTCCAGATGCAAGCCATTTTATAAAAATGCCTTTTTGCAATGATGTTAAACCAGTAAAACTGGGCCAATAGTTCAACTTTTCATTATTATTTGTACTACCAAATTCAACTTTTGTATTATTCGAAACCATAAAGGGAATTTGATAGTCAGAATAATTGCTTATGTAAATCATTGGATTTGTTATTTTATAACCATACAACTCAATATCATCATTATTAATAAACTGCATGTTTTGCTTTTTTGATAGATTTGATATAGGGGCAGAATAAGAGTCGGGTTCAATGTTATTTTTTCTAATATTATTATGTTCATTATTTTTTTCTGAATCTGCAGAAGCTAAACTCCATATCAGAAAAGGAATAAACAACCAAAATAATTTTGGATATGCACAACAAATAAAAAATAGTATTAATAGAAATAGACAACCGCAACCTTGCATATAAAAACTTTCTGATATTTGTTAATATGTTTATTATAGCTTTAAAATAAAAAAAAGTTGCATTACACAAATGTAAAACATCATGATATGATAAATCTGTTATCAAAGGAGTATTTATATGAAAAAGATTTTAACTCTAATTCTTTGCCTTATGTTTTTGGGCGTAAACGCAACATTTGCCGCAGAATCTAACTCAACAGAAAATGCTGTACAAAACAAAACAGCGATTGAAAAACAAAAAGTAAAACGCTGCCCTTGTAAGAAAATTTTTGAAAAAACGCTTGGCTTAACACCGGAACAAATTAAACTTGCTGATAAAAACAGAGCCGATGAGAAAAAAGAAATAAAAGCTGTTAATAAAAAAATTAAAAAGCTAAGAAACAAAAAGCAATCAGAAAAAAATATGAAAAAAATCGCTGATTTGAAGCAAAAAAAGTCAGAAATCAAAGCAAAACATAACGACATTTTTGAATCTTACCTAACTGATGAGCAAAAAGTTAAACTTCAGCAAATGCGTGAAGACAAGAAAAACGGAAAATCCTGCTGCCCTTGCGGAAGAAATCCGTATTACTAAACAATATTATTTAGAATAGTTTTAACTAAATTTTTATGTTTGTTATGCTTAAAGCCATTAGGATACGTCATATTAAATTCAGTATTCAAAGCCTTTTTATAATCTGAACTTGACCATCTTATTGGTTTTTTGCATATTGCATAAATATTTGATCGTGTTTCGCTGCCCAATACCTCAACGTCGCGAAAATATGGCAGTAGCTCTTTTTTAAGATTTTCTTTAGTATTAAAACGCTGTTTTGTCCACACACCATTTCTGAAAGTAACACTAAAATTATTGTCATCAAGAAATTCCAATTCTCTTTTTGAGTTTGTTGATACTTTCTGATTTAGAACAAGTGTAGTTTTACCAAGACACCTTGTTCCCAGAATCAACAGTCCGTCTTCTTTTAAAAGAGAATTACATGTCAGAAGAACATTGTGTTGCATCTTCTTGCTTGTGATAGAATTCAAAACGCTATCCAACACTACTATGTCAAATAATCCATTTTTTAAAATATCTACATTAATATTGTCAATGCATTCAATAATTTTTGTAATATCAAAACTATTTTCTCCCTCTTTTCTGATGAATGGTTCATACATTAAAATTTTATATCCGTTATTACGTAACATATTTGCATAAGCACACTTACCTGAACCAAAATCCAGTATTCTATGGCTTTTATTTAAAATAGGTATAACATATTTAGTATAAGTCGTTGATTTCAAATTTTTAGTGCCATTCAACCTGTTCATTTGACAATAGGTCTGATTATAATCTTTTATTTTCAATGCATCAAAATAATATTTACCATAGTCCAATGTAATATATCTAAGAAACTCAGGAATCTTTGAATTACTCATTTTATAGATTAATAATTGCTTGTTAAGAATTTTACAGGCAACAGCATAATCTGAATTGCATAAAATGTTGCCTGTTTCATCACAAACAACACTACCCCATTCACCATATTTGATAAGTAATTTCCCAATTTCTTTTACTATGGCCGGATTTAAGTTTTTTTCAAAAATTATCTTTGCAGGATCAATAAAATTGTAACCCTGTGGTAAACTCTGCACGTCGACGATATTTGCCTTTGAAAGATTTGTTTCTATCGAATTATGAAAAAGGTTAAACATTATTTCATCAGATTTAGCAATTTCATCTAATCTAATAACAGGAACACTACTTAAACAAAGTTCTTTTATCGCTTTTACTCTTTGATGTCCTGCAGTTAAAATTCCATTATCACCATTTATAATAAGAGGTTTTACAACACCAAACTTTAATATGCTCTCTTTAAGTTTTTTAAACTGTTTTTTGTTGATTTTTCTCGGATTGTATTCTGCAGGAATCAACTGTTCTATCGGGAAATTGAACATAAATTTCATACAATTCCCCCTAAATTATTTATTAAATAATGTATAAATCCCAATTCAACACCATACATACTTACATATTTATTGTAAAGCGTTTCTAATTTTTCAAACTCTTCATCTGACAAAAGAATTTTTCTTTTGCCGAAAGAAAGCCTTTTTATAGGTTTACTATGTGTAACTTTATTACCATAATCAGGTATTAGTGGTAAGTTTAAAATCTTTTTCATGAAAAAATCCCCGAATAAATTTTTCTGTAAATAAATACATCAAAAATTTAAGCAATATAAAAAAGCACATAAATGTACAAGAGAATACTTATTTTGCAAAAAACTTTAACTAATAATTAATCTCCTATTTTTCAATACGCTGTCGGATTTTGTTTAAATAATCATCTTGTGCAGTTTGTATGTTTTTTTTGAGCTCAATAGTTTGAGATATTGTAAACTCGGCTAGTTCAATAATTTCTTTAAGATTTTTAATCCGTTCATTACAATCAAAAACAATAGGCTTGCCCTGGTCCTCTTTGCTAATCCAGTCAAGAGCATTAGCTTTAAGTCTGGACATTAAAATTTCAGGCATACAATCTTTGTAAATAAGATTTCTAATATATTCAGCTCTACCATTAGGTGACTTTTCTTGAATAAGCGCATTTAGGCGCTCAGGTAATTTCAAGGGTACTTGAACATTAATTGAGCCAAATTCACTAATAATCTTATTTAAGATTTCATTATTCATAAAGAAAATCCTATTTTGAAGTAAATAACTTTTTAATAATAGCAAATTTTGGATACCTTGTCAATAAGGTATCCAGATATCTTGCAAAAAAGATACCCAAGGTAAAATAAACATTCATGATTTATTTCTCTGCAAAACTTCTGTTTTTAAAAAACAGGAATTTTAGCTAAGGGGCTTGGGATACAAGGTTAAGTCATACATAAAATATAAAATTCGCTGCAAATATATACAAATTCGTAGAAAAATCCGGAAAAACAGCAAATTGATTTTAAAGATTTCAGCTGTCAAACCTTGGTTCTCCGTTTTTTTCTGTTTTTTTCAAGCCCAAAGCAAAAAGCTTCGCACCGGTGAGTTTTTCCCGCCGGTCAAAACTCATGGAATGTCTGTCCGTTGCAACAAACTTTTATTGTTTGCTTGTTACATTTATATGTATTCTTCTTCTTGTAAAAATTTGTTATCATAATTGAACTTATGTAACAATATGAGCTAAAAAGCCCTTTTTAGCCCTTTTTCAGGCTGTTTTCTATGGGGCAAAACCCGCTTATATCAAGAAAAATGAAAATTTGCGCACGTATTTTCCGTTTTGTTTAACTTTTACATTGTTTTACAAACTATATTAGTCCTGCTATGTAATTGCTATAACGGTAATAATAAATTGTTATCGTGTTATTTTTTTAATTTTATTGCTGATGAAGCAAGAAAGGACTGGAATGAATAATTGGACGTGTAAAGCAAAAATGGGAAGAAAAGTGAAAGAAACTTTTCAAATGGAAATCAATCTGGAAAGATTGCTGGGAACTATTACCCTGGGCTGTGATGAGGCTGAAAGAGAGGTGCTGGATAATATTAATAAAATCGAACTTATGCAGTTTCTCGGGCTGAAAGATAAATTCGGCAGGGTAATCCACTTTGGCGATATTCTTGTTGATAAATACTACAATTTTTTGACCCCGGTGTGCGAAGTTTCTAACGATGAGCACATACTCTTTTTTAAACCAATACAACATCTGGGAAAACCGTTCAATATCGGCTGCAAATCGACTTATAGCGATACACTCGCCGTGGTCGGGAATATTTATGAAAATTCCGAGCTGTTTTGCGGAATGAAAGCAAAAAACACATTGAGCAATTTCATAAAATTCTCCCAGCACCCCGAACTTTTAAAAACGACCATACATATCGAACTCAGCAGAGTAATTTACGGGTAGGGCTTCCGGATTACCGGCAGCCCTTTTTGCAGGCGGATTTGCAGGGGCAGTCATTTTCTATCACCTTTCCGAAAAATATTCGCAAGCCTCCGAATCTGGTTTTGAGCTTGTTTTTTATCCCGCAGGTAATTTCGTTCAGATTTTTCATCAGGCAGCCCGTTTCTGTAATGGCTGTTTCAACCTGAGGCATGGCGGAGTTCAGGGCTTGTGAAAGCTGCTCAATATTTGTGGTTATTGCCTGCAAATTCGTGGTTCCGCTGCTGAAATTGGCTGTTGTTGAATCAAGACTGGAAAATGTGCTGTTCAGCCTTTGTTCGGAGAGCGCGGAATTCAGGCTTGCGGTTGTGCTGCGCAGATTTGCACTGCTTAAACTCAGATTTCTTAAAGTTGTGTTTATATTCGCGCGATTTTCATTCAAAATCTCCTGAACCGTCACGAAAATTCCGCTCAGCGCTTCTATCATACCGTTTAAATTTTTTACGGTCTGCTCAATTTCTTTTTTAACATTTTCGAGGCTGTTTTTGTCCAGACTTGCAAAGAAAGACTCCGCATCTACTGTCGAGGTGCCCTCTATCACGTCATTGTTTTGTAAATATGTGTCAGCAGGCTCCTTTGGGGCGACCAGTTCGAGATAATCGATTTTTGTGCGTAAATGTTTTTCTTTTTTTAAGATTGCTGTGGTATTTGAGGGTAGTTTGAGGTTTTTCGGGTAGATTATAACCTTCACCAGCGTGCTCTGATAATCATCGGAGGGCTTGATTTTACAGGTTTTTCCGATTTTATAGCCTTTGTAATAAACATTGATATGCCTGTGAAAAGGGCGTAAATCTGTGAATTTCACGGTTATATGCGGAAGCAGATGACATCTCACGGTCGTAAAAACCATGAAAAATACAGCCCCGAAAAGCGCTATGAGCAGGAATATCCTGTGTTTCACGATAAACTCTTTGATTGCATTCTGCATATTTCAGGTTTAACCCGAATTTTTGCATAATCGTATAAACAGTTGTACAGGACAAAGGCGCTATTTTAGATTATAATAAATTTGAGGGAGAGCGCTTATGAAATCAAAAAATTTTTTGGCTTTGTTATTAATTTTTATCGGGCTCGGCTTTTTCAGCTGCGCGCATTGCTTTCAGCTCCAGAAAAAGCCCAAATTGACCAGAACAGAAAAAATTGCAAAAAAATACAACGAAAATCGTATAAAATTAAAAACGCAAATTGAAAATACCGGCAAACAAATGCAGGAGGCTGATTCTGCGATTCTCGTAAACAGCGCGGAAATCCAAAATAGCCAATCTATTATATCTGCGCGCTCCAAAAATCTCAAAAAACTTGATAATGCTGTGAAAAACTTTGGAATTAAAACGCTTTCTGATGAAGAAGAACAGCTTTTTGCAGAAATGTTTTCTTCCGCGCTTTCCGCTGAAAACGCAGAAGTTCTGGGCAGCTGTATGAAAAATCCGGCCGGAAAATTAACAGAGGAGCAAAAAACTATGCTTGAAGAGGCGCTCAGCCTCTATAAACTGGAATCAGAAACCCAGATAAACACCCTGAATGCCTATATTACGCAGCTTCAGGAGGAAATTTTTGTTAAAAGAGAAGAACGCAAAAAACTCGCAATGCAAAAAGACGAGCTGGCCGCCAAACTGCTTGAAATTGAAGAACAGTGCGACGAAATCGGGCGAAAAATCGCCTCAGAAAAAGAAGAAGTGGCGGTAAATAAAGCCGGAATCGCTGAAAACCCCGAAACGTCCCCAAAAGTGACCGTTGCTGTGATTGTTCCGCCCAATGCGTTCAAATTTGTTAAATTTGAGCCGGATATAAAGATGTTTGAGCTCCAGTTGAGAAATTCTTCTATCTTTTTGCCTGCTGCGCCTGCTATACAGCCGGAAAAGGAAGAAAACTTTGTGCAGGTGGCGCTTAATGATGATTATTCGCTCGAGCTGCTGGAAGAAAAGTCCGTTGTCTGGCACAAAGAGGTTGTTCAGCCGGAAAATGAGCCCTCCGCAGCCCCTCAAAAGCCCTCAAATGAGCTTTCTGCCGTAAACGCCTCCACTGCAATTGCATATTGTTTTGAGAAAATTTGCGGTTTAAATCCGCCCTCAAAAATCCACAATTCTGCAATGACAGAGGCGCTTTCCGAGATAAAAAAATACAAAGTATTGAATTTGAATACTTACTTTACTTTTTCGCCCGAAGAAATAATCTGTCCGGAAAAATTTTATGAATAATATTAAAATTTTATGAAAAATTGTAAAGATTCATGAAAAAATGTTACATTTTGTCCGAACATGTTAAATAATATAGGTAGGAGCTTTGCTGTATGAATGATATTGTAAACAACAATACTTATAAAGTTTCCTCAGGGTATGCAACATCAAAAGTTGTAGATATTAACCTGCGCAGAGATGAAAAGCTTGCCATAAACAAGTATTCCAAGCTCACATCTATTGACACGGGCACATATTCTGATGTAGAAAAACTGGAAACTTATTACGCCTCCACAGCAGCCTCCAACAGAGCAAAATACAGCAATAACACAGAATTATACAATCATTTATACAATAAATACTTCAACGAAAGTTCCGAAGAATACGCAGGCGCTGATTATTCAAAAGAAGAAATCGTCGCCATGTACAACAATGAAAAAAATATGACTCTTTATGGCTCGCTCCGCTATGATGCGTCGTTTGAAGACCCTGTTTTAAAAGACGAAGCCGCAGTTGACGATGCTGTGGTTACCGCACAGAAAGAACACAGCAAAGACTCCGTCAGCAAGCAAATTGACAACGTTTTGAAGTTTAACGGCGTAAATCTTGACAAAAATGAGTTCGTTCTTTTCAGTATTGAGCCGATAGATTTCAAACTCAGCGCTACAGGCCTGGAAAATCCGCCGAAAGTTTCTATGCTCATTGACGCATTGAATTTTGAGAACAACGCGGAAGAGCTTTTCTATTATCTTTTGCATTCAGGTTTCCCTGTTCCGGAAGATGTAATGGCTAAATTTGAGGCTGCACGCGAAATCAAAAACGCTACAGGCGAAAATTTGAATAATCTGAAATTTGAAGACGGAAGCTACTTCACAGAAAGCGGTGAAGATGTTGCCGAGCTTTACAAAAGCTCGATTGAAAAAACTGATTTGCCTGAGGAGCTCAAATCGCAGGCTTATGAAGAGTTTATGGGCAATCTTGATACTGTTACCCAAAAAGGCCGCGACAATATTCCGGATTTGACCATGGTTGCAGGTTATCGCAACAGCAAGATTGTAAGCATGAATGTAAATTACGAGGTTTAATCTCGTATTTGGCTTTTTTCGCGAAGAATAACAGGTAATGCCTTTTCCGTTCCGATTCCCCCGGGCATTGCACCGCTATGAGCAGTTTTTTCTATGTTAATGAGCCCTCCTCCATAGTCACTGCAAAGGCATTACCTGTTATTCTGCACTATTTTGTGTTGTTTCTGGATTAGCGGCCTTAATTTTGCCCCAAAAAAAAGCTTAACCTTTTGGGGTTAAGCTTGGAATGAAATTTCTTTGCATTCCTCGATGTGTGAAGTGAAAGTATGAAAGTAAATGAAGTATGTAAGAAGTAGTAAGTAATTTCCTCGTGGTTTATTGTTTCTCTAATTCTCTCAGGTGGTAAGTTTAACCGTTTAGGGTTTTGTTTTCTCTCGTATTTATATAAAGTAAATTTGATATAAAAAATTGCCATTTTTTATTTGTTTTGTATATATTTTATTCACAAAACTTAATAAAATGTGCAAAAATAAAGCGGAGCAGCCATTTTGGGCGTCCGCTTAAAATTTTTTCAGAAAATTTATCTTGCTACCCTGCCCCACCAGCAGACTTCGCCAATGATTCCGAAATCAAATTCCAAATCCTTTGAAAGATTGATTTCAAAACTGCGGTATTTTTCATTGTCGGATACTACACGAATCGTGCTCGGGGGGATTTTTTGGAGCCTTTTTGCGTAAAGCTGCCCGTCAATTCGTACGCAGTAGATTTTTCCATCATGAACCTCTTTTTTTGACAAATCCACAAGCAAACTGTCGCCACCCTCAATCGTGGGCAGCATGCTGTCGCCCTGCGCAAAAATCATCTCGGTTTTGCTTGTGTTTACGCCCAAATCCCTTGCAAGTTTTTTGCTTATTGAGTAAGTTGCGGTTTGTGTCTCATTATAAACTGTCACCCCGTAGCCCAAACTTGCCGTAACTTCGCCGCGAACGGGTATAGCAAGGCAATCTTCATCAGAAACTTCAAGCTGGTTCAAAAATTTCGTCCCAACACCTGTAAGAAACCAATTTACGTTTATATGTAACTTTTGTACAAGCGCATTTAAAAATTTCTGGTTCGGGGGTGCTTCATCTCTTTCGTAGCCTCCGATAGTTCTGGCCGGAATTTCCAGTTTTTCCCCCAATTCTGTTACAGTAAGATTAAGTTCTTTCTTGATTTCCTTCAACCTTTGTCCGGTAGTCATATATGCCTCTTTGTTAATAAATGTTACATGATATAGTAAAATTTCTTGACTTAAATTACATCATTATGTAAGATGATATTTATATAAATACTTTGTAAACAATAATATCATGAGCTTTGATTAGTTTTACATTTGTGCGTCAAAATGTAAAAAATCTTTGCGAAAATTTTTCTAAAGTTTACAAAAAACAGGACAAAATACTTACAAATTAATCATGGTGTAACATCTAAAACCGCATTGTGTGCGGATTTTTCAATACCAAGAAGGGAAAGAATGTATGTTGGGGTACATAAGGAAATTTATTGACGAAAAACGTGAAACAGAAGCCAGAATTGCTTTTAGAAATAAAATGGAAATCATTGACAGGATGGAAGCGTACTATATTGCGGTGCAAAACGGCGATGTTGACTTCAATCCGCGTTATCTTGCCATTCAGGATTTTTGGAACGCCAAGAAAAGCGGACGCCTTGACCGGTTGAACCGGATTAAGGGCAGAAAGTATGACAGATAAAGAGAAAATCCGCCAGCTTGAATGGATAGCGGGCGAGAGTATCGGGATTCTGGTGGAAAATGAAATCTGCACGGGCTGCAAAATATTTCACAACCGTGATTATCGCTGCAAAAGCGGCAATTTTTGTGCGGATTTGATATATGAGGGACTTTTGGAAAAATTAAGGGGGAATCAGGGGAATGAAGATTGACGAAAAGGAGAAAAAAAGAATTATTGAGATGATTCTGAAAGGTTACACGAATGTGGAAATTTCTGCACATATGGGATACAGCCCTGCGAGCGTAAAACGCCGTTTAAAAGAAATTTATAAAAGCTATAACGTGGAAAACAGGATAGGATTGGTTACAAAACAGGTTACGGGGGTGGTGGCACAAAAACTCTTATTTAACAAATGAATTATTTGCTTATTTTGTCCGGAAAAGTTCGTGATAAGCGGCATTTTGCCGCCTGTCCGGCTATTTTCGGCGGCGGAAATGATTGAGTATCATTTTGTGAAAGGCAAGATTCGGCTAAAAGCGGTCGGATTTGAGAAAAAGGCTTCCCGCGGGAAGCCTTTTTGGATTTTTTAATCTTCAATAGGAAGTGTTATTATGTATTTGCCTTTGACTTTTTCTTTGGTCACAGCTTTGGGATTGATTTTTTCGGGAAGCATGAAACTTTGTGAAAATGCGTAATCTGTTTCAGAATTGCGTTTTTTGGACATTTTTTCACCATAAATGCTTATCCTGTCGGGCGTAATATCGGTTTTTATGTTCGAGGGCTCGCCGTTAAAGGGTTTTAGGTCAACAACTATCTTGTAAGTATCATCTTTTTTGAATGTTTGGACGACGGGCGTGTTTGGGGGAAGCAGCGTTGAAAGGTCAATTGCCTCCATTTCGTCGAACATTTTGTCCTGTTCCCTCAAAACATTGTCAATATTGTGAATAGGGCGTACAGGCGTGTAATATTTGTGATGTGCGCGGTCTAAAAGATAGTAGCTTGCCAGATAACAGCCCAGAAACACAGCCAGCAGCAAAAGTGCGAATTTTAGCCAGTCCTGTTTTCCGCAATCACAACTTATGAATTTTTTTTCTCCGTTTTCGTCCATTTGAACCTCCTTTTTCGGCATATTAGCCCCTTTGTGCGGCAAAAATATCCTCCGTTTGTACGTCTTTGGGGGTAATTTTTTTTAATAATCTGGTCTATACAATGGATTCGCAAAACTTAACAAAACTTTATAATAAAACTAAATTGGGGAGAAGTATAAATGAATACGATTCAAACAGGCTCTGAAAATTTATTGGATAAACTCGCCTCGAGCGCGCAAAAGTATATTTCCAAAATGCAAAACGAGGATGATAAAGCGTTTGCCGATTTTTTAAAGGATAATTTTGACACAATTGATGAAAATAAGGACAGTTTGCTTTCAAAGCAGGAAATTACTACTGCCGTAAGCAAGGAAAACCAGAATCCGGCTATCCAAAAAATTCTTCAAAACAAAAACATTGAAAGCATAATCTCAAACCTCGACGCAAACCATGACGCTTCTATTTCCAAAAAAGAGGTGGATTCGGACTCAAATCTGGGCGATATTTTTAAATCTGCTTACAAGGATTTGAAAAATGACGTCGGTCTGAAAAATACAGCGCTGAATCTCACGAACAAAGTTGCGCAGGCTTATTTTTTGAATGATTCTTTCCGTTCGGCCGCTACATCGGCTATAAATCTGGTTTTATAAGCATTCATCAAGAGAGGAAAACGAAAGCGAAGGCAGCCTGTCTTCGCTTTTTGTCATGTATGGCTAACCGTCAGGGGCAATCTTTAATCTATTAGTTTCAAATATGCTTTCAAATATGAAACGTTTCATGATAGCAATACTTGTGAGCATATTTGCATGCATTGTTCTCCCGCAGCCGGCAAAAGCCGATGACGGGCTTATCTGGAATTATAAAAATGACGATTTTCTTGATTATTTGAAAAATGATGATGAAAAAAAGCTAATCGAGCGTCAAAAAAAACTGGATGATGAAATCAGGCGGGCATTAAACGTAAACCTGCTGCCCGTGAACCTTGAGGATTGCATTACCATAATGCTAAAAAACAGCTCCACCCTAAAAATCGCCAAGGAAAACAAGGAAGAGGCAAAATGGACTTACGCAAATTCAATGACTTTTCTGCTTCCTGACTTTTACTATCGCTACCAGATTCAGGATGTAAGGGGTGAAATCCTTGTAGGCAGCGTATTGCCCGTAAGATTGCATGTAAATCCGGTTTACAGCGGTTTTAGTGTGACATATCCGATTTTGAGCGACTGGGGGCAGTTTTTTCAGGCAGCAAGCAGCCGCAGCCTCTACAAAGCAGCGGAACACAGGCTTAACAGAACCCGCGAAGAGCTGCTAAAGAATGTTGCAACCAGCTATTATGAACTTTTGCAGGCAAAATTAAATATTGAAGTGTTGATTATAAACCTGCGCGACAGACAGGAGCAGCTCCGTTTAATGCAGGCGCGCCACCAGATAGGCGTTGGCACAAAATATGACGTCTTGAGGGCGCAGGCAGAGCTTGCAAAGTCAAAAATGGAGCTCATAAACTCCCTTAATTCACTGCGTTTGAAACAGGCTTCTCTGGCAGATGCAATGGGGCTTGATGTAATGATTGCTGTTTATCCGATGGAGGGCGCTGTTCAGCCTGTTGAGCTGGTTGAAAAAAAGTATGATATAGAAAACCTCTACAAAGTTGCGCTTTCTTTGAGGCAGGATGTCAAAGCAAAAGAGCGTGAAATAATGTCGCTAAATTACCTGAGAAAGAAGAATTACGCTGATTTTGCACCTCAGGTTGCCCTTACGTATGATTATGCACGCCAGGGAACGTTGCAGCTAGGTACTTTGCGCCCCAGTACGACATGGGGGCTTGCTGCGGTAATTCCGCTGGGCAAAAGGCTGGGTGTCGGAACTATGACGCAGGAAAAAGCCGATGCCGCAAAGCTAAAAGCCGCACAATACGAGCTTCGCAAGCTGAAAGGCGACGTAAAACAGTATATTTTGACCTCTTATTATGACTCAATGTCGGCTCTTGAAAAAATTGAAGCAAATAAAAAAGAAGTAGAGGCGGCAGATGAGGGTGTAAGGTTTGCACTGGTGGGATTTGAGGTCGGAAATAACGATTTTCTTGATGTTTTGGATTCTCAAGCAACAAAAACGCAGGCGCGTGTGCAGCTGATTAATTCAACGATTGAGTATAACAAAGCACAGGTTACGCTTTTATACGAATCGGGCATTATTTCCCCCAAAACGCTTCTCAGGTGCTACAAAACGCCATCTGTTCTGAATCAGAAGTACCGTTTTGAAGAATAATTTTGTAACGAATTGTTACTTTGCTGCTGTTTTCTCTAAATTTTTTGCTGCAACTTGCCGATAAAACTAATGAAGGCGGAAGAAAAGTAATGACTTTTGTTAATAAATCGGAAATAGCAAGGCAAATAGCTTCAGCAGAAGGACTTTCGGGTGCAGCTCTGGAAAGCCGCGCAAAAACCCTTGAAAGCTTGAGCGAAAAAGCCCTGAATGAAAAGCTCCAATCGACTTTGAACGGCAGCGCGCAGAAATCTGAGGAATTGGAATCTGATGGCTGGGATTACCTCGGAGTGGAGGTCGAGGGTAAAAAATCTTTGCCTGAAAAGGATTTCGGGCTGCTTCAACCGCTGAGTTATGAAGAATCAAAAGATTTGGCGCTAAATTCGCTTTTTCAAGATACCGAAACCGGCATGAAACTGCTGACAAACACGGATAACGGAGCTGTAAGCAAACTATATGAATCCTGGAAACAGTGTGAGGGCTCTTTTCTTTCTCTGCCGTCGACTGTCAGGGCTATACATTTGCAGGAAAAATCAAATTTAATCTTAGAAGAAGCCAGAGCCGGCCGGCTCACAAAAAATTCCTACTATGAAATGCTTAAAGGAACTCTTCTGGAAATATATCCGAGTGTTGAGTCAAAATCTGATGAAGAAAAACAAGAATTAGCAGAAAAAATAGGCACTTTGAGCCCGTCAAAGCTAAAACGCTGGCAGGACAATGTTCTTCGCTTGCCCAGAGAGGGTACGGAGCGCTATGCTGACGCTGTTAGGGAATTTGAAAACCTTTTTGAAATGGAAACTACCGATGAGGAAACAAAAATCGTCAAAAACGGCGACGGTCAAACCCTGCTGAACGAAACAAAACGCCTACCAAAGCCACAGTATGAGCTAAAATCCGGCACAGGCGATGAAATTTTGACTTTTGAACAGGCTTACAGGCTTGAGCGCGGAATTGAGTTTTCGCAGGAGAAAGTTACCGAATTTAGCGAAAAAAGTATGATTTACCAGCTTGTGGAATCCAAGGGCAGGGAGCTCGATGAGATAAAATCTGCCCTAAAATCGCCGCTGGCGCTTGTTAAGGGCAATTCCCAATCCGCAGTTCCTCCGGAAGTTATTGAGCGTTCAAATCAACAGCTGGAAACCGCCCTCTACAGCTCTTTAGCTTCATTGTACGGTGATGATGAAAAGGCTTTGAATAAAGGGTTGCAGGATTTGTCGGGATTTGAGGGGCTTGTTTTTGAAAACGGACGCCTGAAAAACAAAGTAAAATCCCCGAACCCGCTTTTTGGCGAAAATATGCCCGTTCCTTATGCACAGGCAGCCGAAAATGTAATAAAAAGCCTCGACAAAAACTACAATGCCCTGCTAAACGGCAAATCCCGCGAACAATACGCTGAAGAATATGCCCGGAGCTACGCAGAGGCGTACGGAAAAAACAACGCCTCAAAACTTGCCAGGGCATATATAAATGACCAGCAGGAAGCCGTCCAGAGCATTCGTTCGGGCGTGGAATATCTGGGTGCGGGGCTTATGGTCGGCGGAATGCTTGTATTTCCTCCGGCGGCGCTCGTCGGTGGCGGAATTTCTACATTTGGCGGGGCCGGAATCGAACTTTTAGACGAATCCACAAAAAAACGTCCGGATTCAGAAAAAATAGATGAATTGAAAAAAGAAATGTTTACCAACGGGCTCCTTATGGGCGTTGGTATGGGCGCAAGCAAGGTCGGTCAGGCTATATTTGCAAGAGCAGCTAATTCCTCAATGCTTGCTATAAGCGCTGCAACCGTTGCAGATTACGGTGTAGATATTGCGATTAGTCTGGTGGGTGATTTAGCTTTGACAGGACAGATAAGCCTTGAGGGCGAGGGTTTTTCACAGGCTATGGCGCTTATTGCCGGTCATAAAAATAAAATTGTGAAATATGTGCGAAAAGGCGCTCATTCTGCAATGAATTTTGCTTCTTCGGCCATTTCTCCGCGAAAAACAGCTTATATTTCCCGAATGTCCAAATTTACGGATTCTTCCGGAAAGCCTGTTTTCAGCGATTTTGCCCTGAAACAAATGGCGAAAACCTATGGTGAAAAAAATTTGGACAAAATCCCCCGGATTTATGAAAAAGTCATGGAAAAAACCGACAATATTGAGGTTTTTAATGAAGCTATTTCAAATCCCGCGATTGCCAAATCTAAAAATCTGAAACTTCTTGAAGATATTTTGAATGTGAATGATGAAAATGCGTCTGCCGGAGAGTTTAAAAGGCTTTTCGCAAGTATAAATGAAAAAAATGTTGAATATTATGAAACCATTGTCGACGCGGTAAAAAAACGCGGGAATGACAGTGAAATTTACAGAATTATGCAGGCTGCGGATTGGGTAAATAAAGAAAATTTTCCGGCGCTGAAAAAGGCGCTTGAAGCAAAATCTCCCGATGGAAATTACAAGCTTTTCATCTCTGATATTCCTTATTTTTGTAAACAAAATTACAAAATATACGGTTCGGACAAACTTTCCGAGGAAACGAAAGATTTCTTGCTTTGCAGGCACCTTGCCACTGAAGAGATTTGTACCGCAATTGAAGTGTGCCCGAAAGATTCAAAGTTCATAAAAGAGCTGAATTCTGCCAATTCTGATGATTTTGATGTAAAAAAACTCGAAAAACTTGCCATTGAGGCTATTGAAGAAGATGTTTTGCGCATTGCACCCGACAAAAAGCTCAAAAACAAGCTCAATACGTATTTTAACGATGAAGCTGTCAATAAAAGAATTAGTTCTGTAGAAATACACGATTATCTTACAGGTATAGACCAAATTTCCGACCCGACATTGAAAATTTCTGCCAGAAGAAACTTTGACGCAGCAATTGACGGGATTTTGCTGAATTCCGGCAAGGATTTCGGCGCCAATCTCACAGAAATCAATGAGATGATAAAACTGGATGAGATTTTGAGCGGAAAAAGACCTGCGGATGGCACTGTCGAGGAGTATTTTGAAAAATTACGGCAAAATAACCCTCAAAAAGCACAAAAAATGCTTAATTTGTTAGAAAATTCCGCCCCTCAACACAAAAGCCGCTTTCAAAAAATTAAAGAAAAACTTTTTGGCACCAAAACTCAGAATTTAGAAGATTTGGAAATTTCCGACGTAGAAATGAGGGATTTGAAATTCGATAAGGAATTTGCGCCTATAAAAGAATGGATAGCCAACTGTTCTGACCCGAAAGCCGCTGCCCGTATGTACGAAACAAAATACCTCAGCCGCCTTTCGCCCGCAGCGCGTGAAATTGCTGCAAAAATCGATAAAGATTTCGGCACAAAAGTCTTTATGAGCGATACAAACAACCCCGAATCCCTCCAGCTTATCTACAACGAACTTCTGGAATGGAAAAAAGCCGGAAAACAGGATGTTAAATTCCCTAAAGTTATTGATTGTACAAAAATTGATGAATTGTATGTGAATAGCACTTCTGTTGCTTATCACCAGCATGATGGTAAAAAACTTTCGTTTTCATCGAGCGAATCTGATGAGATTTTGTTTGCATTGCGTCATGAAATGATGCACGAAAATGATTCTTATATAGATTTTGATTTTGGCGTATGGAACAGGGTGAATTCTGAATATATTATCAAGAATAAAAAATACTACGATGAAATTCAATACGGACTTGCGGCAAATGACATAAATCCTGCTCATGCAGATTATGCCTACACAAATCGTAAAGAATTTCTTGCTGTTGCGGCCGAGGGCGATTATTCTGTATATTCTGATGAATTCAAAGATGTTCTCGTCAAACTGGGAATGCCGCAATGGGTTCTTAAAATGCAAAACAAACAGAATATCGGCACAAAAACCCAGATTTATTCACATCCTGAGTATTCTAAAAAATACAACGACCTCCAGAATGCGAGAATCTCAGCCAGCGCCCGAAATATGTACGTAGAAGCCGTAAATTCAATCGACGGTGTTAAAAAGGATTATTCAGAAATCTTCACCTCTGTTCAGGACGCAAAATTCATGTCCAGAGTTAAGGATATGGACAAGGTTTTCGAAAAACATTACAGGCGCCTTGAATCCTTTGATAAACAAATCAAAAAAGTAATAAAATCCGGCGAACTTACGTCCGAAGAAATCGCAGCGGGCAAAAAACCGCGTACTTCCGAACAAATAAATGCTGAAATAGCGCGTTTGCAGGCCTTAAAAGAGGAAGCTTTGAACGATTTGCAAAAAATCCGTGATGATATTCAAGATACCATCGGTGCAAGAATCGTAATGGACGATTGTTCGGAGCTCGCCACGGACAAAGTCGTTTATGACCTTATAAATGCAATTGATGAGGGCAAAATTGAGGTTTTGTCACTGGAAAACTATTGCGGTGACGGGCTCAAACCTTATTTTTCGAGTACACAAATCAAAAAAATCAGAATGCACTGCCGCGCAAAGGGTTATGACCCTGTCATAACCTCGGTCGTCAACAGGTCGACGACCGCAAAAATGGACTATGAGGCTGTTTTTAACTCAAAAGACGCGCTGAAACCCTCCGGTTATACAACCGCACAGCTGAATATAAAACATAAAAACGGCGCAATAAGCGAGCTTCAAATACGCGGAAAAGCCATAAATGAACTCGCTGAAAGCGAACATATTATCTATGATTTTAAAGAAGGCAAGGATTTGATTGGCGAAAACCCCCAAAAATCCAAACTTCTGGGCGATGTAGAAAAAGCCGTTGCCGATATCTACAAAGCAGGCAATGAAAACAAGCAAAAAGCCTACTCCGCATACCTGACACAATGTTACGAATACGCAAGAAAATCCGAACTCAATGAACCCGCCCAAAAACCTGTTCTTCCTGCGGGAATCGACCCCTCGCTCGACATGGACAACATTATCCGTATCCACAAAGAGCTTGGTAAGTTAAAATAACTTGTTAATATTAAGAAAAAGAGGTAAAACTAATCTATGGAAATAAACAAAACACAAAACCCCGCCAATGTTTCACAAACAGGCTTTAAATCAGCCCCGAAAGGAGAACCTGTGGAAAAAATTCAGGAATTTTTGAGCAATTTTATTAACCGCGCAGAGTTTGAGCTTTCTGATGTGGGCTATTTTCGTGCGATTAGCTCGGAATTCGTGAATGACAACCCTTTGCGCTACGTTGGAACAGTAAAGCTGACGCTTTCTCCCGAAAATTCTTCTACAAAATGCAAAAACCGCATTCTGGAAGCTTTTGTAACCGATGAAACCGGCAAATATGAAACCTCAAAAGTCCTCAAAGAGGGCGGGCGCGGTGAACTTCTTGAATATTTGAAATCCGGCAATGCTGCGCGTGAACTTGAGGATTATATAACCCGAACAAGCGACAGATTTTTTACAATGGAGAATATGTAGGCTGAAACTGTGGTTTTTAACCCGAATTCCCGCTGATTACCCCTATTTTCGTCCGGCATGCGAAAAAATTTAAAAATGTAACGAAAATTTCTTAATTTGTTTAAATTAATTGCTTTTTAAAATATAATGTATATCAAATATAAATCATTTTATGCAATAATGGTAAAAAAAGGGAATGACGTTGGCTAACGCAGTAAATGAACAGGAAAAACTACCCCAGAATTTTTCCGTAGAAACAGTAAGAAACTTTTTGAAACTTGATAACAAAGGAATCGCAAAACTCTGTGCGGAAGTTTCGCTTATGCCGAAAAAAGACCGCCACGGACGCACATATTTCTCAAAAGATGACGTGGATGTGCTGAAAAGAATGCACTCGCTCCACCAGAAAGCCGCTGCAAGCAAGGTTTCTGTACCTGTAAAGCCGGCAGCCCCCTCGAAAGTAACAAAAGAGCCAAAACAGCCGCAGCTTGCGCAAAAACTTCCTGCGCTTCAGGAGGCTGTTGTGAAAAAAATCGAAAAACTTGCGGAAAATTCCCCCATGTTCCCGCCCATGCCCAAACCCTCCGCAAATACCGAAAGAATTTTGACCTCAATCGACAGACTTGAGGACAATTTGACCCAAAAATTAACAAAAATCATCGACGAAAAGCTCGACGGAATGGATGAAGTCGTTGTTGAGCTCGTACGCTGCAAAACAGAAAACGAAACCCTGCGCTACAAGCTCAATGAACTGAACAAAGAAAATTACAACCTCAAAAACGAGCTTTCGCAGTACAAAGAGGTCGGTTTTGGCTTCTATCTTAAAAAATCCGGCGGCTCTTTGCTCTAAACTGCCTGATTTGCTGAGGAGAGGATTATGGAGAACTACAAAAAGGCTCTTGGGCTTTTGACTTCGGCTCAAAAGTTCAGGATTAAACTCGGGCTTGAGAGGATAAACGCCCTGCTGGCACTGCTCGGTAGCCCTCACAAAAACCTGAACGTCATTCATGTTGCCGGCACAAACGGAAAAGGCTCGGTTTGTGCGATTTTGTCCTCTGTTTTTGCGGCTGCTGGCTACAAAACGGGGCTTTACACAAGCCCGCATCTTGTCAGCTACACTGAACGCATAAAAATCAATAACAAACCCGTTGACGAGGAAAAATTCGCGCAGCTCGTGTGCGAAATTTGCGATATTGCGCAAAAAAATAACATTGAACCCACGGAATTCGAGGTTTTGACGGCTGCAATGTTTAAATATTTCCACGATGAGGGCGCTGAAATATGTATTGTGGAAACCGGACTGGGCGGGCGTTTTGACGCGACAAATGTCCTTGAAAATCCCGTTTGCTCAATAATAACCTCAATTTCAAAAGACCACACGGAGCGGCTGGGCAATACAATTGACCAAATTGCGTTTGAAAAAGCCGGAATCATAAAACAAAACTCAAAAGTCGTCTGCGAAAGCGAAAATGCCGGTTTTGAAGTAATAAAAAATGCCGCACAAAGCCGAAACGCGCAGCTTTTTACGCCCTCAAGCGATGTAAGCGTAGAATTTACCGGCGGACGAAATTTTGCCGGAATTGACGGCAAAACCTATGAATTCGGCCTCGTCGGGCAGTATCAGGAGGGGAATTTGAGGCTTGCGCTGGAGGCAATCAGGCAGAGCGGGCTTAAAATCAGCGAAAAAGCGCTCGCTTCCGGACTGGAAAAGGTTTTTCATCCCTGCAGAATCCAGTATTTGAGCGAAAAAAAGCTCATAATCGACGGCGCGCACAATCCTGACGGCGCAAAACGCCTGCGCGAAACGCTGGATTTGTATTTTGGAAATGAAGAAAAATTGTGGATTTTTGGTGCGCTCAAAAATAAAGATTACGAAAAAATGGCAAAAACACTTTTCAAAAAGGGCGATGAAGTTTTTGTGTGTGAATTTTCGCATGCAAACCACGCTGATTTTGCGCAAATCTCCGCAGTTTCGCCCGTTTTGGTCAAGAGAATTTCTCCAAAAAAGGTTTCAGAGCTTGCCGGTTCATCGAAAAAGCTGAAAATCATTGCCGGTTCGCTTTATATGGCGGGCGAAATTCTGGAGAAGAACGAGGATTTGAGAAAATTAGTTTATGGAGGAACGGAATGATTATCGACAGCCTGAAAAATGCAAAATTTTACTACGCGCTCGGCGAAAGAATTGCCAAAGGACTGAAATTTCTTGAAGAAAACGACCTTTCACAATTTGAAAACGGAAAATACGAGATTGAGGGTGATGAACTTTTTGTTTCGGTGCAGGATTATGAAACAAAACCCCTTGAGCAGGGCAAGTTTGAGGCACATAGAAAATATCTTGATATCCAGTTTTTGATAAAAGGCTCCGAACGGCTCGGGTTCGGCAAAACGCAGGATTTTCAGCCGGTTACGGACTACGATGAGCAAAAAGATATCGTGTTTTTGGACGGAGGGGGCGATTTTGCAACGGCTCGTGAGGGGGATTTTTTGATATTTGCGCCCTCTGACGCTCATATGCCCTGTATTGCAGTGGATACGCCGGCTTATGTCAAAAAAGCGGTTGTGAAAGTTTTGTTGTAGAATTGTTAAAGAAAAAAGCCGTCATTCCGAATTTATTTCGGAATCGCAAGGTCAAAGTCGACAAGCAGCGCCCTTGCGGCCCTGAATCAAGTTCAAGGTAACGAAAAATCAAGCCGGCGCGCCCCCAAAAAAGCGCCATAGCGGCGAAAAAAGGTAATTCAATGAACAAACTCGAAAAAAACATGGCAGATTTGCTTGCCGATTTGAAAAAAAACTACTGCGTAAAGGCTGTCAAGGCTGAATTTGAGTCTGAGGAGCTTTCTTTTGCACAAATCTCCTCGCTCAAGGAGCTTGCGCATAGTGCAGGATTGGAGTTTACCCTGAAATTGGGCGGATGTGCGCCCGTCAGGGATTTTTCCGAGGCCCAAAAACTCGGAATTGATAATATTGTCGCTCCGATGATTGAATCCCGATATGCTATGGAAAAATTCGTAAATACCGCAAAATCAATCTTTCCGCCCTCCGATTTTTCCCGAAAAAAGCTTTATATAAACCTTGAAACCGTTACCGGCGTCCAAAATTTCCATGAAATCGCTTCATCACCGCTTTTTGAGGCGCTGAGCGGCGTGGTTTTCGGGCGGAGCGATTATGCAGCTTCAATTTCTGCAAAATCCGGCACTGATTCGGATTTTGTGTTTGAGGCGGCGGAAAAAGTTGCCCGAAAAGCCCTTGCAACGGGCAAAGAGCTGATTGCGGGCGGAAATGTCACAGCGCTTTCGCTTCCTTTCTTTAAAAAACTCCAAACAACCCACCTGAGCGGGTTTGAAACAAGAAAAATCATCTTTTCCGCGCCTGAAGCTCTGGCGGTGCCGGATATTGAGGCCGGAATACTTAAAGCAGCGGAATTTGAGCTGCTCTGGCTAAAAAATAAATGTGAGAATACAAATTCGCTTTCAACTCCGGATAAAAATCGCATAAAAATGATTGAAAAAAGGTTCAATCTCGGTTAATTGTTAAAATTGTAAATTTGTAAATTGAGCTATTGACATAATGTTATTTTTAGAGATTTTGTTTGACACTGAAAAGCTTATTCCAGCGCGTTTTCGGGGATGGGTTTATTATTTGAATAATAATCGATGTAACGATTTGTAACAAAATAAAATCATACGAATAAATGACGTTTAAAAATCTGAAAATCGGGTATATTAAATATAGGTGAAGTATTACAAAATCTGGTGTTGAGAGCTTAATCTTTATGAAGTCAAGCGATAAAAAAACACTAATATTTTTTATTGCCTCGATTCTAATGGGGGCAGCTCCGGCCTGCGCAAATACCGAAACCGGCTCAATCCCCCCCGAAATAACAGATATAAACTTGAACAATACTGGCGTTTTTGAGGTTGATGAAGACACTTCTTCAGAATTAGTTACAAAAAACTCTGAAGAACCCAGAAAACCGCCCGTCCCAACAAACACTGACGGCAAAAACCAAACTCTGGGCGAATTAGCTGCTAATTCGGTGTCGGATTTGTCCGCAAATCCGACACAAATCTCCTCTGAAACGAAAGAAGAGGCTGTTCAAGCCGAAAATTCGGAGGAATCTGCAAGTGTAGCAAATCAGCAGCAGGTTTTAAGCACATATTCGCTTGCTTCTGCCGGCCCTGTGGCTGCTGCGACATATTCTGTCCTGAGTGATTCGGGAATATCTCTCTATGCTGCTACTTCTGCCGGCGATGTCAATTCTACTCAAAAGATTGAAAACACTTCATATGGCAGTAAATCCTCGCAGATTCTCAGTTTTGGTTATAATTATGATTCTTACGGCCCGTGTGTATTGCAAAGCGGCTCGAGTTTTACTGTCAACCTTGGAACAAACATTGGCTCCAGCCACAATACAACGGTCAGCCTACTTAATGATTATTATGGTATATCCTATTCTTCTGATGTTGCTGATGATACGGTCAACGGTGTTTCAGTGCCGATGGGCGGAGCTCTATGTTTAAAAAGCGGCTCTTTTTCAATTTCTAACTCTTTTGTAAATAACACAATTCAATCAAGCTCCGGTTCTCCATATGGAGGTGCCATAGGCGCAACCGATTCAGTTCTTTATATAAGTTCTTCCAACTTTATCAACAACAGATCTTTGAAAAGCGATTCAATTTCCCGTTCTGCTGGAGGCGGCGCAATTTACATAGGGAAAGGTACGAATGCAACCATTAACTCTACTAATTTCATAGGGAACCGTGCTGTTTATACCGGTTCAACGATTAGCTCTTCCAGCGGTGGTGCAATAAAAGCTCTGGACGCTTCACCATTGAGCATATCTGGCAGTTACTTTAGGGCAAATCTGGCTTATGGTCAATCTTACAACGGTCAGGGCGGTGCAATCGCCAGTGAAAAGGGAAAAGTTATAGTTTCTTCTACCACATTTTATGACAACTGGGCTGTTTCCGGCTCCTCTCTCTATAATGCCAGAGGTGGTGCTATCCATACATATTCCGGATGTGTAGAAATTACGTCATCTTCATTCTTAAACAATAAAGCAAGTGCACCCGGAGCAAATGCGTGGGGAGGTGCCATTGCTCTGGAAGACTTTGCAATGGATTCTTATATTAAAGATAGTGACTTTTACAAAAACTCCGCGGACGGTCAATTTGGCTGCGGAGGAGCTATTTCTGCTGTATCAACTATTGCCGTAAACCTGGATATTGATAGCTCTATATTCCGTGAAAACATGGCTAGCTCCAATGGCGGAGCTTTATATCTGAATACTACTACAACAATTGATGATTCAAATTTTTATGGCAATTCAGCTATTTATGGCGGTGCAATCTACAATGAGGGGTCGCTTTCAGTATCAAATAGCGAATTTTCTGATAATGTAGCCTCGACGGTTTTAGGCGGAGCTATTTATAATGAGGGAGCTTTGTATTTATCCGGTACAAATATTTTTCGCGGAAATACTGGTACAACCAACACAGGATACACGCTGCGCAATGATATTTACATTTCGGGTGGTGATGTAACCTTTATGTCGGGCAGTACAAACCGATTATATAATGGTTTGGGCGGTGATTCTAATGTTTACTTTGCGACTGGAAGTAATACCTATATCTATGGAAAAATAAATGACACAGCCTCTTTTCAAGGAGCTCTTAACTTTAACGGCGGTAATTTGTATATGCCTGAACAGTTTTATTTCATGCCAAATTCAATAATTGTAGATGGCGGTGGTTTACTGCATATTCAAAATGATTATATTGACACTGTTTCCGCATCGCGTCTTCTTGTGAACTCCGGTACTTTGGGTGTTTACATTGATGCTGATTTAGCAAATTCTCGATGCGATAATTTTGATTTCAGCTTCGCGCCCACAATCAGGGATGATATAGTTGTGAGCGGCATACACATTATGTCTGACGGTACAGACAAAAAAACATATACTACACTTGTCAAAAATTCTAACTCTTACGAATTATTTAGGCTGGACAACGTTATTGATATCAGCTATGCCTCCGGACTAAAGGGAACTTACGTAATTACCTATGATAACACCACAGGCCAGCTTATATTTAACAAAGACGGCGGCTCTCTTAAAGAAACAATAAATGAAACAAGCCCTCTAACACGTATTTACGATATGTCCGAAGCCGAAAACGTAGAAGCTACAATAGGCGCCATGGGCGGAGACGGCTCAACAGTCACTGTAAACGGTAACGGCTATGCCGTAAACGGAAATGGCTACGGCGGCGTTGAATTCGCCATACAAGGCAACCAAACCCTCAATATAAATAATGTATCTGATTGGAACGGTTTTGTTGCCAAAGATGGCGGCGCTATAAGAGTTTGGCATGGCACTTTGAATGTTACAAATACGAAATTTTCTAATAACCGAGCCCAAGGCGGTGATTATGGTGTTTCGGCCGGGGGAGCCATAGATATTGAATCTGGCGTCGTGAATATATCTGATAGTTCTTTTGTGAACAATTATTCAGAGAGTTTAGGCTCTGCAATTTATGCGGCTACACTTACCGGTTACACGCAATCAAAGTTAACTGTTTCAAACACCTTATTTGAATCTAATTCGGGTGCACCTGCCGTAGGCGTTAGTAACACTATAAGCTCCTTTACAGATTGCACTTTTACAAATAACACAAACGGCGACATGATAATTTTTAACGGGTCAGCAACAATTACGGCCCAAAATAAAGACGTTGTTTTCAATCATACTGGCAATCATACAAATATTCATCTACAAAATACGGATACAAGTGGTCTTGAGGTGTATTTTAATGGCCCCAAAAACATCTATTTGAACCAGGGAATGAAGTATTACTTTCTAAATGGCGGCTCTGCTTCTGTATATAAACAAGGAAATGGCACCCTGTATTTGTATGGTCAAAAATTTCTCAATGAAACTGACAAACAATATGATCTCAAAAACTATAACGGAAATGTCTATATCCAAGGCGGAAAAATCCTCTTTACAAAAACATCTGCGGATGTTGGCTCCTACTTTGGCGGCACAACAACAATCAGCAACGGCGCCACACTGGAATACAACACAACAGTATCCGATACCCTGGCCGCCACGCTAACCGGAAGCGGCTCCTTCATAAAATCCGGCACGGGCACGCTAACCATAACCGGCAACCAAAGCGGCTACAGCGGCCAGAGCA
>URFH01000031.1 GCA_900547155.1 uncultured bacterium
GCTTTTCTATTTTTTTATCAATTAAAGTCAAAAACGATGCAATTTTTTCTTGTTCGGGTAAGGGTGGTATAAAGACATTACATTCTCCAATCTCATTTTTATTGATTTTCTTTGGAAATGCAACATGCAAAGTTCTTTTCCATAGTTCATGCTGAAATTGTTCTGACGAAATTCGCTGAATCAAAAACTTTGGAGACAAAATCGCATAATTTGATTTTAATAAAGCCAAACTAACATAATAAGCGTATCTTTCATTTGTATTTATTATTGCAGGGGTTCCAATATCACCAATTCTAGTCATTAGTATATCATTTATTTCAGGTTTTATTTTGAAATCTTTTTCATAATCCTCTCTTGATATATATTTATTTGTTTTGTCAAGGTTATTAATATTTTCAACACTTACAAATTTTATTCCATCATCAATATAATTAGGAGTTTGGTGAGTTCCATCATAAATTTGCACGATATCTTTCAGCCTATAATGTTTCCACTCATCATTATATCCCTTAAATCGTAGTTTTGGGACGTTTAGAGAATCTTTCTTGCACTCATCGCTGCATTTACCCCTAAGATGATAACTTGAGGTCAGAAAATCTTCTAAATACCTTATTTAATAACTATATGGAGGTATTTATTATGAAAAATTTAACCAAAAACACTACTTTTGCGATACTCGTACATTTATGGCTAAAAGAAAAACAAACTTTAGTAACCCCGTCAACTTATGCCGGATTTTTGCTTATTGTAGAAAATCATTTGATTCCGTATTTTGGATTACAAAAAATCTGTGATATAACAGAGTCTAAAATTCAAGAATTTATATTTTATTTATTTTATAATGGGCGGCTGGATAATGCAGGAGGTTTAACTGTTAAAACAATTCGAGATATTATTCTTGTATTAAGGCTTACTTTAAACTTTGCGTATAAATCGAAAGTAATTGAAGCTCTAAACTGGGATTTAATTGAATATCCTAAAGATTTAAAAATAAAAAAGGTTGTTGCATTGTCAAAAGAGGAAGAACAAAAGCTAATTCAGGCTATATATTTGAACTTAACAAGAAAATCAGTCGGAATATTATTGACTTTATTTACAGGATTAAGAATAGGTGAGCTTTGCGGACTTCAGATGTCTGATATTTCTTTGACTGATAAAACAATTTCTGTAAACAAAACTGTTCAGCGAATTTATGATAAATCAAAAAAGAAATCTTATATCCACATAGGCTCTCCAAAGACGAGGAGTTCTGAAAGAACAATCCCTGTTCCTTCTTTATTGATGAATATTATCAAAAAATTTTATACAGCTAATCCTAATCACTTCTTTTTAACAGGTCGAATAAAACCAACCGAACCGCGTGTTTACAGGCAGTTTTTCTCAAGATTTGTGAAGAAGCATAAATTGATACCTGTAAAATTCCACGAACTTCGGCATACATTTGCAATTAGAGCAATAGAAATATCAGATTTTGACATAAAATCCCTGTCTGAAATATTGGGGCATAAGAATGTTTCGTTCACTCTAAATGTTTACGGCAGAGCAAATCTTCAACAAAAAATCAAGTGCATGAATTTGCTGAATGATTTGTTATAATGCTGGATTCATAATAATATAGGCTTTATGTTTGTTATATAATATTCAAGAAAGATTGGATATATTAATAATGGCGAATTTAAAGCAAAGCATTATAGAAAAACATCTTAAAACACATACTGAACAATCAGATGAAGATCGTTCTGCGGTTACTCTACTTCAATCTTTTTTGAGGTCAGATGGGAAAATAAATTCAAACTTTGCACATGGAGATAAATGGCCTAATATTGATGGATTTTTTGAATTTGTACCAGAACCATTGTTATCACGTTGTCCAAAACAAAATTTTAGTGTTCAGATAAAAGGAACTAATAATTATAGCGAAAAAGACGGTATAGTAAAGTATTGTCTAAAAAGCTTAGGTTTCCCTGCATATATTTATGCAAAAGTAACTTTTGATCCTGGAATTCTTTTTGTTGTACTAAACCCAAATAGCCGAGGTAACGAAAGAGTTTTTTGGAAATATATGTCAACTGATTTCATTAATTCAATTAATTATGATCAAGACAGTATTACACTTTATTTTACAGAGGAAGAAGAAATTAAAAACACGGATGAGAGTATAAATGAATTCTGCCAAAAACTACTTAATATAGTTGAACATCACAGTTTTATAAATCAATTAGATGATATATATTATTCAAAGCAAGACATAGAAAATATTATCAAATCTTGTGATGAAGAAATTTGTGAAAATATTGATAGGTGGGATAAATATAATGATACCCGCGATAATATTTCCAAAAGGATGCTATGTAGATTACAAGATATATGTAAATCTACTCTCTTGTTAAATTTATTACTAAAAAAAAGTGAAAAAGTTAATATTAAGTTAGCCTGGGAATATTCTATTCTTAATTCCCAAACAAAATATTTAGGAAATTTTTACAGGGCACTTAAATACATAGGAAATAGAATTCCTAATGACGGGCAATCTGAGCGACTCATGCTTAAGTATTATAATTTTTTATGGCAAATAAGAAAATTTTTATATGAACAATATGGAATGAAAGTGCTTCATAATCTTGAAAAATTCCCGATTAACATCGATAGTCTAGATCTTCAATATTATGAATTAGTTGCAAAAACTTTTGACACTTCCATACCTAAAGCTGTAAAACTAAGTGCTTCCAGATATTATATTAAAAAGAAAACATTATTTTTTGTAGATGGTGAAAGATATTATGAAATTACATTGCAATTAGCAGATATATATGCAACCAAATATAACAGAATTACAGCATATACAAAAGAAGATATTTCGACAAATTATTCTATACAAATAGGCTATATTGATAAAATTGTAAATATATGGAATGTCAATTCCAAAATTAAAATTATTACAAATTGGGAAGTTTCAATAAATCCTAAAAGTTTAAATAAACTTGGCAAAATTTTGCAAACTCCAATAAAATTATCTTCTAAACATGGTGAATATACTACTTTAATGAACTTTCTTACAGCAACAGGATTAAATTTACTAGAGTTAATAGATTTACAAGAAGATAATTATGTTGAAGTAATTAATAAAATATATAATAATGTTAATACGTCTTTATTTAAAAATATTTTGAATATTTTAAGAACTAATTTTTCATATAGTACAAATAAAGTTGGACATAATACGATACGGTATCTCTTACTGAACTTAAGAGAAGATCTTTTTGATAACATAATGCCAAATTCATACAATTCAAAAGTTTTGAAAGATGGTCCATGTATATCTACAAAATGTTTACCATTTGAAAAGAATCCATATATATTTAATTTAGTTGGCACTAAAACTAGCGACAACGATATTGTTAAGATGATAGATATAACAACTGAAGATAAATTAAATATTGCAAGACCTTATATTACAATTAAAAATGAGATTAATAAAACCGGAGAAATATATTTTGATAGAAATACTATTGTAAATGATGATGACATAGTGGCATATAATATAGCCCTAGATACTTGGGAAAGGAAAGCGGGTTATAAAATCAATACAGATTCTGACAACATTTGTATTGATGCATATGAAAGAAGCACACTCTACATATTACAACAATTGATAGCACATTCACAAGGCGGTATTAAAGGACAAGAAGCATTTAATAAAAAATATGTCAAAGAAAATTTATCTCAATTTACAGATTTATTGAAAGAAAAAGCAATAAGAGAAATTTTTGTGAATTCTCGTCTATTATTAGTTTATGGGGCAGCAGGAACTGGCAAAACCACGTTACTAAACTATATTTCAAATATGATGGTAGATCATAAAAAATTATTTCTTACGAAAACGCATACTGCATTGCAAAATTTAAAAAGACGTATTGATAATCCAGGGCAAGATGCTGATTTCATAAGTTTTGACAGTTTTACAAAACGCGTACAATTACAAGATTATGACATTATTTTTGTAGATGAATGTAGCACTATTGATAACAGAAAAATGGAACAGTTTTTTCAAAAAATTAATGAAAATACTTTGTTGGTATTAGCTGGTGATATTCATCAAATTGAATCTATTGATTTTGGGAATTGGTTCTTTTATGCAAAAGAAATAATAAATACTGTTGGTGCGAATGTTGAATTGCTCAGCACTTGGAGAACAGATGATGAAAATCTTAAATGTTTATGGAACGAAGTAAGATGCCATAATGAATTAATTACAGAAAAACTTGTTATAGATGGTGATTTTAGTGAAACAATTGGGCAAAATATATTAAATAATTATGAGAAAGATGAAGTAATACTGTGTCTAAATTATGATGGTAAATTTGGCTTAAATAATATGAACAATTATTTCCAAAATGCAAATCAAAATGAAGCTATATATTGGCAAGAGTGGAGTTATAAAATAGGCGATCCAATTCTATTTAATGACAGTAGACGTTATTCAATTTTATATAATAATCTTAAAGGACGAATTGTTGATATAGAAAAGTCAGAAGAAGAAATTATTTTTACTATAGATGTAGACATGATACTAACTGAAAAATTATGTGAAAAAGAAGATATAGAATTTATTGAAACAATTGATGATAATACTACTCGTATACGCATTAAAGTATGTAAATATGATGGGAATAATACAGAAGAAGATTCTGAATATATGCACATGTGTTCGATAATTCCATTCCAATTGGCATATGCCGTTTCTATACATAAAGCACAAGGTTTAGAGTATGATTCGGTAAAAATTATTATACCTAATAGCAACTCAGAGAAAATAACACATGGAATTTTTTATACAGCTATAACAAGAGCAAAGAAAAAATTGAAAATATATTGGAGTGCAGAAACAATGCAACAAATTATAAATAGTTTTAATATAGATAGTTCAACACATAGAAGTTTGGATATCATAAAACAAAAATTATCAATGCACAAACCATCTCCATCTCATAGTTAATTACATCTTGTTCTGTATGTTAAATTACATTTGCTTTGCAAATAGCCGGCACTCCGGCACTCTAAGGCTCGTGCCTCACCAAGACTGCCGTTGCGAGTCCCGTCGTCCGCTTATCTATTTTTTCACGTTTTTATGCCTCTCACACGTATTTCTAAGCAAGCAAGCTTGCAAGAACTACGGTTTACCGGCGATTTGCAAAGCAAATAGCCGGCACTTTATGGCTCATACATCTTCGCAGCATTAGGAAATCTTACTTCCTGACCCATTTCAAATAATTTTTATCCTTTGGAATAGGATTCAAAAACCCGTTTTTTATAAAAAATCCGGCATACTTTTTAGGGCTGAATACTGCAATGTCATCAGTTACATGCTTTAAGCCGTCTAAAAGCGCGCTTCCTACTTTTTTGTATTGCCTTTCTTCTTTATAATAACCAGATGGATAAATATAATTGAAAATTTTTGATAATAAACTTTTTTTAGCAGGAGTTTTAGCTTCAGCACGAAGTCTTATACTGGTAATTATGTCGTTTTTATCTGTAGTTGTTACCAGGCCCAATACCTTATCAGGATTTATTTTGTGAAAAGAATCAGTTTGAGTTGTTAATCCGTAAATGTGACCGGTTTCAAATGAGCGTTTGTCAAAAGCTCTACGGCCGCCAAGCCAGCCAATATCATGATTAATTTCATTAACAGTTTCAATATCTGCAGGGCGAAATTCCACAAAAGCTGCCTTTTGCGGTTTTAAACCTTTTTCATCGATTTTTAAAACTTGTAAAGGTTTTATATAATTTGCTTTAAATGAGATTGAATCCATATATTTTCCCTCTACCCGTGAAATAGGCATTAAAATACCTACTATTTTACAATAAAAGTTTCAATCTTACCATTTATTAATATGTATTCTGTCCTCAACATTAATTACTTTTTGTACGGGCAATTTAGCGTCTTTTGCAGGATAACCCAATGCTATATAACAGGGCATTGCATAATTTTCAGGATGGTTTAACATTTTTTGAATATGCTCCGATTCTTCTGTCATCGGGATTCTGGTTACCCCGAAAATGCCCTCTGACGCGGCCGCTAAGAGGATATTTTCAATACAGAGCCATATTGAAGCAAATTCATTTAACGAACTCAGGCAGGTCGGCTGCATTAGAGGCTCTCTCAATTTAAAAAACGGCAAAATCAAGCATCCGCAATTATAAAGCATGGAAAACTGTTTCGGCATAGCAATATGATACATTCCCCGCTGGTCGGAATCGGTCATTCCGAAACCGTCTAACATTTTGTCACAGTCTTGAGGGTTTGTCATATCTTCCAGGTTAAGAATTCTCGAACGTTCTTTTTTGTCGTTTACAATAACAAATTCCCATTCCCGCAAATGGTTGTTTGTCGGGGCTTTCAGGCCTGCTGATAAAATTCTTTTTATGATTTCCATATCGACGGGTTTGTCTTCAAAGTCACGAATTGTTCTGCGTTTTTCAATTGCTTCATAAAATTCCATAATTTATCTCCTTTTAAGTTCGATTTCTAACCATTATTATAAAAATTTTTACGTGTTTTTTAGCATTTTTTCCAGTAACATGTCCAGTTGTTTTGCCTCATCATCCGTAAAGTTTTTATACAACATTGTATTTAATTCATCTGCAATTTTTTTGAACACGCTTTCTAATTTGATACTTTTTTGAGTTAAAACTATATAGGTAATTCTGCTGTCCTCAGCCGATTTTTCACGTTTAACGAGATTTTCTTTTTCGAGCTTGTCAATAAGAACCGTGACGGTTGCTTTGGTCTTGTGAATTTTATTTGCAATATCTTTCATTGTTAATTTTTTATGATTATACAAAACATAAAGAATATCGCCATGAGAAGGCACAAGATTGTTAAAGTTATATTCTTTCAGCTTTTTTGCCAGAAAAGTGTTTCCAACGCTTCTAATTTTAGAGGATAGGGAGAGTGCCTGTTTCATATTATTTGAATTATAGTTAAATATCGAACTATTGTCAAATGCCTGTTCAAAATAACTTTTGTTGTGTTTCTGTTTTATTACAGATAAAGCTTTTTTGAGCACCTTCTTGCAATTCGTCGGTTTTTCTCAAATCTCCTAAAAGCATAGGCGAATCCGGATTATGAAATTTATAGTTTTCAAACGCTTTTTTAGGGTTTTTATTTGCGTAGCAGTACTTGCAGCCATTCATGCAGGTATCGTATGCGCCGATATCTCTGCTTTCAATGCAGTGGCAGCCGTTTCGCATTCCTTTATGTTTTAAGTTTTTAAATTTCACGCCGTTTGCTTTTCCTAAAATTTCCAGTGTCACACATCCCGATTGATGAATGCCGTATTTTGTATAATCTCCGTTTGTTCCGCAGGTTTGAAGGAAAATGTTGTATTTTCCGGCAATTTCGCCTAAACCCGCAGCGATTGCTGTTTTATTTTCATCTGTAAAAGGTATAATTTCAGGCATGTTCGTTTCTAATTTTTTATACATTTCAACAAAGCTGAAAATACATCTGTCCACGTAAGGCGCAATTTCTTTTGCCATTTTTTCAAAAGTTTCCAGATGAGTTTGCACTGTATATGTTTCTGTCAAAAGAACGGGGTCATATCTCCACGCAAGTCGGTTTTTTCCGACAATATTAGAAAGTTTTTTCAAAGTTTCAATGCTTGTTTCAATAGACGGCACATTCGGTTCAATATCTTTACCGTAGGCGGTTATTGTGTAGAAAAAATATGTATTAAATTTTTCTGTAATTTTTGTTATGTCATTGAGTATAGGCGCGTAATTTTTTGAACAAAATATTACGCAGTCAACTTTGTCGGGTGCCAGTTCGTAGCGGTTTACTTTGTTGGGGAATAATGGATTTCTTGAATATACGAATCCCTCTTCAAATCTTTTTAACAGCCATTTTGTAAAATATTGAACAGTGTCAGTTCTGCCGCCTGTATTAATAATCATAATTTTAGCTCCTGTAATACTTTATATTACACGCTGTATGGAAAAAAATAAACGTGATTTTAATTTTAGATAATTGACCAAAAGTCATTGACTTTAGGTCAATATATTGTATAATGAAAATAAAATGAGGTAAAATTCTATGAACAAACGGCAACAATCCGCTGCCCGAACAAAGAAAAAGTTAATAAATGCCGCAAGAACTCTTTTAAAAGAAAAAGGGCTTAGCGCTATAAATGTTGAAGAAATAACAAAGACGGCAGGTGTGGCTAAAGGCACATTTTATGTCTATTTTAAGAAGAAAGAGGACATTATTCTTGAATATTCAAGGCTTCCTTTTTTGGAAATTGCCGAAGAATTAAAAAATATGCAAAACGCCGGTTTGATTGAAAAATTAACCCGATATTTCAATCGTTTTATGGAATGTGTTGAGTTTCACGGGATAAACATTTGCAGGGAATGGATAAAAGATGTGATTGACCCGAACAACATAGGAAATGGTCAGGATGGCGGCAAATGGGTTTATGATTTTGAAATGTTGAAAGAAATTTTGGAAACGGCAGTTAAAAATAACGAACTTAAAAAGGGAGCTCCCGTTGAATTATTAACTCATTTGATAATCAGTCAATTGTACGGAATGATGACCTGCTGGTGCATGTCGGACGGGAAATTTGAGCCGTTGGATTGGGCAGATGAGTTTTGTAAAATTCAACTTGAAGCAATATTTGAAGATTATTTAATATAAGGGGCAAAATATGGAAGAACTTAGAATAGATGTTTCAAAATTAACAAAAGAAGAACAGGCACGATGGAAAAAAGAAGTACAAAATGTATGGAAACTCAACCATACAATGCCTTATACGGATGAATACAATGAACTTTTAGATAAACTTATCCCGAACAGAGGTGAAAATGTTGATATTAGAACACCCCTTGCGGGTGTAAACTTAGGCAAAGTTGTAATCGGAAATAATGTTGTTATAATGAACGGCTCTTTAATGATGGCTTCAGGCGGCATAACAATTGAAGATAACACAATGCTTGCTGCGAACGTGCAATTAATTTCAAATAATCACGATTTGGATGTAAGAGCGGTTATAACATGTTTACCTATTCATATTAAGAAAAACTGTTGGATTGGCGCGGGTGCAACGATTTTAAGAGGTGTAACTATAGGAGAAAACGCTGTTGTCGGCGCAGGAAGCGTTGTTACAAAAGATGTTCCCGATAATGTAATTGTTGCAGGAAACCCCGCAAAAATTATAAAAAGAATTTAAAAGGAGGTTTTATGAAAAAAATATTCATTATAAACGGCAGCCCCCGAAAAAATTGGAACACGGCCAAAATGTGCCGCAGTTTTGCCGATGGAGCAAATTCAAAAGGAATAGAAACTGAAATTATAAATCTTTATGATTTTAATTTTTCAGGCTGCAGAAGCTGTTTTGCCTGTAAATTAAAAGACGGCAAAAATTTTGGAAAATATTCCTATCCTGATGAAATAACTCCTATTTTAGAAAAAATTTCACAAGGCGACGGGCTTGTTTTCGCCAGCCCGATTTATTTTGGCGAAGTTACGGGCGTGATGAGGTGTTTTATTGAAAGATTGATGTTTCCTTTCTTTCAATATGAAGAAGGATACCCTTCAATTGCGCCAAAAAAATTCCCGACAGCCGTTATTTATACAATGAATATTACTGAAGAGCTTTCAAATCAGATGTATCCCGATATGATGGGGCGGTTTGAATGGGCTGTTGAAACCTGTTTTTCAAAACCTGTCAGAATTTGCGCTTATGATACCTGCCAATTCAGCGATTATTCAAAATATGCGGCAAAATGTTTCGACCCCGCTCATAAAAAGCAGCAGCTTGAAGAACAATTGCCGGAAGACCTGCAAAAAGCCTACGATGAGGGCGTAAAAATGGCAGAAATGATTTTAAATTAAGGAGATTTTATGAAAACAAGAAAATTAAGAGATATTGAAGTAAGTGCCGTAGGTATGGGCTGCATAGGGTTCAGTCACGGTTACGGTGCGATTCCGCCTGAAGAAAATTCTATAAGATTAATCAGAAAAGTGTAAAAGTTTAAATTAAAAAAGGAAGACATTTGTAGTCTTCTTTTTTTTGCCGCAACAAAGTTAATTATTTGATAAATTAGTTTTTTTCTAAAAATATTTTGTCATAAAAATACTTTTTAAATTCTTCCTTGCCCATTTTATTGTATTCATCATAAAGTTTTTGGCAAACAGAATCTGCCGGATAGTCTATTATTTCTTTTTTGTCATGAACAGCTCTCCAGACAGTTTCTGCGGCTTCTTTAGGCCCGGGGAATTCTTCATTTCCGTCAAGCAGGTATTTTCTCTGGTTTGCAGCGGGTTTTTCGTATCCTGTTAAATCGTTAAACGGAGTTTGAAAGTTCGTTTTTGTTCCGCCGGGGATTATTGCCTTTACACTTACATTAAACGGTTTTAATTCATAATAAAGAGATTCAACCATTCCCTGCTGTGCTCTTTTTGCCGCACCATAAGCTCCGTCACGGGGAAGTGCGATTATTCCGGCAAGTGATGTTGTCGTTAAAATTGTCCCTGATTTTCTATTCTTAAAATGAGGAATAAACTCCTGCGTTAAAAGCATTGTGCCTATAACATCCGTATCGAATAATTTCCTTATTTCATCTTCAGGAATCCTCTCCAATGCTCCCATAATTCCATATCCTGCATTATTGAACAAAACATCTATATCATATTCTTTTAGTACTTTTTGAGAGGTTTGTTTAATCAGTTCAGGTTTTGTAAGGTCAAGCCCGGCCAAAACTATATTCTGCATTTCCTTTAATTCGCCTGCTCTGTCAAAATTTCTCATTGCGGCAATAACTCTCCAGCCGTTTTGCGCAAAAAGTTTAGCTGTTTCCTTACCAATTCCGGAGGAGGCTCCTGTTATAAAGATTGTTTTCATAAATATCTCCTTTGCAATCTAACTATAAGGCAAGTTTTTAACCATCTGACCCGATTATTTTATTGTTTTAATAACTTTTGCCGGATTTCCCGCAACAATCGAATATTCCGGAACATTTTTTGTAACAACACTTCCTGCTCCGACCACCGCCCCATCGCCAATTTCAACACCCGGCAGAATTGTCACATTTGAGCCAATCCAAACATTGCTGCCGATTTTTACCCGTTTCGGCGTCATGTTGACCCTTGTTTTAGGGTTAATATCATGATTTAGCGTGGCAATTACAACAGAATGACCAATCAGAACATTGTCGCCGATTTCGATTCCGCCCTGATCCTGAAATTTACAGCAGGCATTTATAAAAACATTTTTACCGACAGTTATATTTATTCCGCAATCAGTATAAAACGGCGGAAACATTCTGAAACTTTTGTCAACTTTTTTGTCCGTAAGTTTGGAGAAAATCTCAACAATTTCCTTCGGTGAGTGGTATTTGTTGTTAAGTTCCATTGTAATTTTCAGGGCCTGTTGGCTTTGTGTGTGAAATTTTTCAAATACTTCAGTCCCTTGCTCAACCCTGCATTGCGTTTTCATATATTTTAAAAAATCTTTATTATTCATAAAATTATTATTTACGATTCTTGAAAAAATAGCAAATACCTGTAATGCATATTCGAAAATGCTTTGCAGGTATTTTCGAATGAGATGATTTTGTAAACAGAATCCGGTTTTATCGGGTAATTTTTAATTAATACGGACAAGAATGTTGAAAATGAACATTAAGCATTAAACTTTTCATGCAGCTTCTCTAAAAACAATTTCGCCGCAGGGGAAAAGACCTGATATTTTTTCCACACTATATCCAAACCCGATTCAAGCTTCGGGCAAAGCGGCCTGAAACAGAGTTCGCTTTCTTTTGATGTATCAGCCAGCTTGTCAAGACTAATTGCATTGCCTACACCTGCTTTTACCATTACGGCAGCATTATATACGAGATTATATGTTGCTGTGATATTTAATTCTTCATATTTATCGCCGAACCAGTCAAGAAATCCGCTGTCTTTAGAGTATTTTGGCGACATTTGCCGCGACGCAAGGAGCGGAACCTTAAGAAGGTCTTCAAGTTTTATGTTCTTTTTTTGCGAGAGCGGATTGTCTTTTCGCATAATAACACCCCACACATCTTTTTCGGGAAGCGTAATGTGATCGTATTTTGAAACATCGACGGGTTGAATCAATATACCGAAATCCAGCAGCCCTTTATCCAATTTTTCCGTAACATCTTCCGCATTTCCGGAATAAATGTGAAATTTTATTCCGAAAAATTCAGATTGAATTTCTCTTATAATCTCCGCAATGTATTTCATCGAGTCGGACTCTCCTCCTCCTATGTAAATATCACCGCTTATCGTATCGCTGATTGAGGAAAATTCTGCCTCGGTTTTCTCTACCATATCTATAATTTCTTCGGCCCTTTTTCTTAAAATCATCCCTTCCGGCGTAAGCGTAACCTTGTATTTGCCGCGAATTAATAGTTTTTGCTTTAACTCTTTTTCGAGTTCTTGCAGCTGGCGTGAGAGTGTGGGCTGGGTCAGGTGCAAAGAGTTTGCCGCGCCTGTTATACTCCCTTCTCTTGCTACTGCAAGAAAATATTTTAGTACTCTGATTTCCATATTTTGATGATATACTTTCCTGTTTATGCCTGTCAAGCATTTTTAAATATGCGATATAAGTATTTGCTATTTTTAATAAATGATAAATAATGTAGAAACACCGGACAAAGCCGAAATTATTCAAAAACTAGGAGAAATATAATGGAAATAATAAGAGTAAAAACCCCCAGAGGCCTTGAGCTGAAAGGCGCAATGTGGGGAAGCGATAGAATGAATACTGTTGTTATAATGATGAGCGGTATTTGTTCAAATGTATTTCAAAACGATTTATTGACTTCAACAGGCGGGTTATTGAGCAAAAATAATATTGCTTTTATTGCGGGGCATGCCATGGATGCCTTCTCCTGTATTGCTTATTCCGATTTTTCAACCGGAAAACAAAAATACACAGGAGTAGTGTATGATGATTTTAGCCTGGTTTATGAGGATGTGGAAGCTTATGTAAAATTCGCACGGGATTTGGGATTTAAGAACATTATTCTCGCCGGCCATTCTCTTGGTTCAAACAAAATTATTCATTATCTGGGAAATACTTCTGACAATTTTGTTGATTATTTTATTGTTTCTGCGCCTGTTGATTTGGCGCACTGGTTTGAGGTTATGCCGAATGTGAAAGAGTGTATTGAACTTGCGAAGAAATTTGTTGACGAAAACAGAGGAACCGAAATCCTACCTTATCTGTTCGGAGGTTTTTCACCTATGTCGGCAGAAACTGTTTTATCTTTTTATAATGCTTTTAACCTTAAAAACTGCCCTGTAATCAGCAATAACGGAGAAACCGCTTCGCTCTTTAATATCAAAGTAAACGGGTCATTTGTAATCGGCGAAAAAGACAGCCTTACGGATGGAAATCCCGAAGGTTTTATGGTGAAATTGAACTCATATTGCAAACATCCTGAGCGAAATCAGGTAATTGTCATTCCTGACGCCTCACACATTTTCTATGGCAAGGACAAAGAATATGCACAAACAATTTTAGAATGCGTTGAGAAGCATAGTTTTTTAAAGAGCACATTATAAATACAGAAAGGAAAGATATGAAACTCGGAAAAATATTCAGCTGCTTGGCTGTGTTTGTATTTTTAATTGCAGGAGGTAATCTTATGAGCGAAGCTAAAATAAACAAATGGGATAAAACTTTCCCTAAAAACGATAAAGTTAAAGTTGAAAAAGTTCATTTTAAAAACAGATACGGCATAGAATTAACCGGTGATTTATACACCCCGAAGAACTCTGAAGGCAAACTCCCTGCAATAGCTATTTCCGGCCCGTTCGGGGCAGTAAAAGAACAGGCTTCGGGTTTATATGCCCAAATATTAGCAGAAAGAGACTTTGTTACTCTGGCTTTTGACCCGTCCTACACAGGTGAAAGTGCCGGTGAACCCCGAAATGTAGCTTCCCCTGATATTAACACCGAGGATTTCAGTGCTGCGGTTGACTTTTTGAGTAATCAGGAAAATGTTGATTCCGAAAAAATAGGAATTCTGGGAATATGCGGCTTTGGCGGCATGGGTTTGAATGCTGCGGCTATGGACACCAGAATAAAAGCAACCGTGACCTCAACTATGTATGATATGAGCCGTGTAAATGCCAACGGATACTTTGATTCAATGGATGAAAAAGCCCGTTATGAATTAAAACAAAGCCTCAACAAGCAAAGAAGCGAGGATTTTAAAAACGGATGTTACGCGCAAGGGTCCGGCCTGCCTGATAAGTTGACGGGCAGCGAACCGCAATTTGTAAAGGATTATTATGGTTATTATAAAACCGGAAGAGGATTTCATAAACGCTCAATTAATTCAAACGGCAACTGGAATATGACTTCAGCTCTGTCTTTCATAAATATGCCAATTTTGACCTACATCAGCGAAATACAAAGCGCAGTATTAATGCTTCATGGTGAAAAAGCCCACAGTAAATATTTCAGCGAAGATGCGTTCAAGAAACTAAAAGGTGATAATAAACAACTGTTAATTATTAAAGGCGCAAATCATGTTGATTTGTATGACAACCTTGAAAAAATACCATTCGACAAAATTGAGGCTTTTTATAAAGAATATTTGAAATAAATAGCAAAACCGAAAACAAAGGCAGGGTCGATTTAAGGCCCTGTCTTTGTTTTTTCAAATCTGTTCAAATTTCACAAATTCTGCTATCCCATATCAGCAGAATCTTTCACAATGTCAAAGTCATGTTTTTTCCAGGCTTTAAACCCGCCTATGAGCTCCATGACCGGATAGCCTTTTTCTGTGAGTTTTACAGCGCATTTTTTTGCAAGCTGGCAAACGATTGAATAGCTGTAAATAATGTTGACTTTTTCCTTTGAAAACATGTTGAAATGCTCTTCCAGCTCATCATAAGGAACATGCATTGCAAAAGGAATGTGCCCGTCTATGTAATCGTCGTATCCGCGTACGTCAATAAGGTTAAAACTGTTCACATCGTTCTTGATTTTTTCTTTGAGCCCTTTTGGCCCGATAGAATAGCACAATTCGTTTAAAAAATATTCGTGTGCCCTTCTCGTATCCATCGTTACATCCATATGTTCGCCCATTTTTTACTCCTTTTTTTATTAACATGTCCAGAATAAGGAGTTTTTGCCCCGAAATCATCCCACCTGAGGGTAATTGTTGGGTAAACCTTTAGCCGCAACCAACTTTACATCAAGTTAAAATTTGCCTGCCAAACAAAAAGCACCCTTTTCGAGGGTGCTTTTTATAAGAATCAAGCCCGATTACTTAACTTCTTTAGCAATTGAAGCTGTAATGTCGGTTCCGCCGTAGAGAACTACGCCTTTAGCAAGAACAACATTGAATCCGCCTGCTTTTGCTTTTTTCGCAATGAGTTCGGAAACGTTTTTGTCAATTGCCTGCAATTTTTCAGTGTAGGTTTTGTTAATTGCTTCTTTTTTGGTGTTGAGTTCTTTTGTGTATTTGTCAGCGAGCTGTTTTTTCTTGGCTTCGTCTTTCTGGGCAGCTACTTCTTCATTTGCCTTTTTTACAAAAGCTGCGAGCCCTTCCATTTTGGCTTTTTGTTCTGCTTTCAGCGCATTTACCTGTTTTGACGCTGAAACAACTTTTTGAACATCAACAACAGCTACTTCTGTATTGATATTCGATACTGCAAACCCGCCTGACAGCATGCCGACAGCCAAACAAGCAAGTCCTACCAACAATGTTTTGGAATTTTTCATTTGTGTTCTCCTCTTCTCTATAAAAAGTAAACTTTAGGAAGCTATTTTTATTATTTAAGTATTCTTACATGCAAGCGCTTCTTTTTCAAGGTAAAAAATTAGGGATTTGTATACAACTTTACACTGAATTTATCAACCGCTCCCCACCCCGGCCCCTCCCCGAGTTGGGGAGGGAGCAGGCGTTGAAATACGCAGTATTTAGTACGAATGCGTACGGGGAACGACCCCAAACCATCTTTAAAACCAAAAATCTCCATTTTTGCACAATCTTGCGGTGGGAACCGTTTCACTTTTCCCACCCTACAGTTTTTCGTCACCCTGAACTTGATTCAGGGTCGCAAGGGCGTGGCTTATCAACTTCAATCTGGCGATTCCGAAATAAATTCGGAATGACGGCTTATTTTCGTCACCCGGCAATTAAACAACCTCAAAACCGCTCCCCACCCTGGCCTTCCCCAACTCGGGGAAGGAGCAGTCGTAGAAATACGTCAGTATTTCGTACGAATGCGGATGGGGAACAATCCCAAAACAGCTTGGCAGCCCTAAAACCCCCATTCCAACGCAATTTAGTAAAAAATCCCCAAAATATTATGCAGTTTCATTAATCATTTTTTGCAGATAACTGTATTTCGGGTAATATGCTTCAGGATTTTCCTTTGCGGCTTTAATTTCATCCTGAACCTGAACGAATAAATCCGCCAGAACCGGGTCAAACTGCGTTCCTGCACATCTTTTTATCTCCGCAACAGCTGTTTCATGACTCAAAGCCTTGCGGTACGAGCGGGTCGAGGTCATTGCGTCATAAGTGTCGGCAAGAGCAATGATTCTGCCGGAAAGCGGGATTTCTTCGCCTTTCAACCCCTGCGGATAGCCTGAACCGTCCCATTTTTCATGATGAGTGCGCAGCCAGTTTGAAATTACCGTCAGCTTTTTAATCCCCATAAGCATTTTTTCACCCTGCTCGGGATGTGATTTCATCACGGCAAATTCTTCGTCCGTAAGCCGCCCCGGTTTGCATAAAATGCTTTGCGGAATACCGATTTTCCCTATGTCATGCAGAAGCCCCGCTGTTTCTATTTCTTCAAGCGTTGTGTCATCAAGATTCAGCTTTTTCGCCAGAATCATTGAATAAAGCGTTACCCTGAGCGAGTGCCCGTGCGTATAAGGGTCTTTTGCGTCGAGCGCAGCAGCGATGAGTTTTATTGTTTTGTAAAAAAGTTCTCTTAAATCCTTTAAAATAACCGTTTTGTTGTTCACAAGGTCGTATTTTTTAATCCCGGCTTCAATGGTCATTTTCAGCTCTTCGGGGTCAAAAGGCTTTACAATATACTGATAAAGGTGGCAATCATTAATAGAATCAACAATTGCGTCCACGTCGAGGTGCCCTGTGAGCAAAATCTTAATTATATCCGGATATTCGTCCGAAACCTGTTTTAAAAACTCTGTACCCTGCATTTCGGGCATTTTTTGGTCGCTGACGATGAGAGAAATCTCTTTTCCCTTGTCCTCAACGATTTGGAGCGCCTCTTTGCCGTTAGCTGCGGTGAGAATGTTGTAGTCGCGATGGAGCGTGCGCCGGAGCAGCTGAAGATTATTCACCTCGTCATCTACGAGGAGAATTGTATGCTTGTCAGCCCTGGAGTTCAGGTTCAGAATGTCTCCGAGGCTCTGTTCAAAGGTATCTTCGTTGAGTAATGCTATTTTATCCATACTTTCACCGCTTTACCATCTTATCTTCGGCATTTTTGGGATAAAACTTTAAGGTTTTTTAATTTTTTGTGCATAATATTTACAAAAATTAATCTTTTTCAGTATAAAACAACAATATTATATATTAATTTCGCTCCTTTGAACATACACAGAACGGAGGGTGTAAGTTTTCTATAGAATGCAGGCTTATAAAATTAGAAAAGCCCGATTTTTCGGGCTTTTCTTTAACTATTCAAACAGGGTGCTGAACTAAGTTGGGGTTGTGATATGTTTCGGGTTAGTTATTTGTTCAAAATGTTGTTTGATGATGAGCTGTAATAATAATCAATTGCGCTTTGAAGCTCTCTGGCTTTTTGCTGGTTTTTCGGGATGAACATTCCGATTAAATCAGTAAATTTGCCGGAAAGTGCGCCCAGAGGGTCTTCAACCATATCGCGTTTTTTCTGTCTTGCGGTATTAGCGCTTGCGATGAACTGGTCTGTTACAGCCTGTCTGGCAATGTCAGGGGTTGCTCCGAAAGTCGGTGCTGCGAGCACGCGGCTTTTGTTCATTAACACTCTTGATTTATTTGTATTTGAATAGTCAACTGAGAGAACTCTGTTTACTTTCATTTTTCTTGTCCTTTTCTTGTATCTGATTTGTAATAAGTGTTTTATCTACACTATTTATTACATTTTCATTATGAATCATAAAGTTTTCTTTGTCAACCCTAATTAATAAAATCTTTATATCCGGTGAAAAATATTGCCGCATAAGCATTTTGGAAAAAGTGTACAAAGTGCACTTATTCCGGGCTTTTTGAAGTTTTTTGCTCTCTTAACAAATGTACATATGTTTTATTAAATATTAGCCACCCGGGTAATGGGTTAAATCGGAAATAAAATAATATAATTTAGTATAAACCCAAAATGCCGTGATTTTACCCGGAAAATAGCTCTGGTCTTTGATTTTGTCATGAAAAGCGGGCATGCTTCTCAAAATTTTTTAAAAATTCGTGTTCAAAATTATTCCCGAATAAGTGTACAAAGTACATTTTAAATCTACTTTAATCAGCGGGTTTACTTTTGGCAAAAAAACATTAAACTGAACATGAGTTATAAGAATTACAGGAACGGAGCACATAAAATGGGACTATTAAACGGCTCAGGGCTAATGAATACCGCCCTTTACGGATTACAAAACACTTATTCTATTCTTGCACAGAACAGCACTGACGGCAAAATCTCGCTAAAAGACATAACAAATCCCTCCACAGAGGTTCTTCAGCAGCTGGGTTACAATTCAAGCTTTGCCCAGTACTTATCTTCTAATTTTTCTGCACTGGACAAAGACGGAGATGGCACTATTTCTGCTGATGATGTGTCGAACCTTACCTCAAAACTCCAGCAAAACGGGCTTTCTTATCAGGAAATTGTGCAGCTTTGCTCTTCGGGCGCAATGGGGAATAGCAGTTTGACCTCGACTGTATTGAATTATTTTGACCAGATTGATACTGACGGAAACGGTAGGGTTACAGACGCTGAAATCAGGGCTTTTAGCCTTAAAGCTGACGAAGAAAGAATGAAAACCAAATATCAGTCTTTCAAAGCCTCGGATATGACGGTTTTTTACGGCGATGAAAACTCTTCTGACGAGGAACCGTCGAGTTTGATTGACAATCTTTATCCTAAGGAATCCGATTCATAATTAATTATATATAATATAGTGAATTGAGCAGGGCGTAGAAATACGCTCTGTTTTTTTTGTCTTTTTATACTTTGGTATGAGGGGTTAAACTTTTTATGTAAAATACTATACTAAAGTTGTAGAAATATCATACTAAAGTTGTATAAAGTTATCAAAAATTGTGCCGTAAATAGATACGTAGAGAGAAATACCATCATGTAAAGAGTATTACTATGGATGGAAGAAAGAGGAAAAACAAATGGCTATTATTGTGAACACGAACATGTCCTCGTTAATTGCCCAAAGGAATTTAACGAATGCGACAAACGGGCTCAACACTGCGCTGCAGAGAATGTCCACAGGGTACAAGGTAAACAAGGCGGCTGATGATGCTGCGGGGATGTTTATCGCAACAAATTTAGAAACACAAATCAGAGGCTCAAAAGTAGCACAAACAAACGTCAAAACCGGCACAAATCTGCTTCAGATTGCAGAAGGCGACATTGAACTTCTTGAAGACAACCTCTTGAGGATGAGAGATTTGGCTGTGCAGGCTGCTAACAGCGTTTATTCCGAGGAATCTATGCAGGCAATGGCTGATGAAGTTCAATACCGTGCTCAAGAGATTACCAGGGTAGCTACAGCCTCGCAGTTCAACGGTCTGCACCTACTGGATGGTACGGGCTTGCCGGACGGCTTGAGATTGCAGGTCGGCCCTAACGCTGATGAGGACCAAAACTCAATGGTGATTGACGCTACGGTATTTGCGGCAACGGATGCTGATACTTTGCTGGGCGGAGATGCTGCAGACACGATTACTACTGCTTTTGAGAATGCAACGAACGCTGCTGCGTTTATTGAAACGCTTGATACTGCACTTTTGGACTTGAATACAAGAAAAGCTGCAATCGGTGCTTACCAGAACAGGCTGGATTCAGCGTTGGATTCACTCGTAACGAACGTAGAAAACTCGACAGAAGCCAAATCGACAATTATGGACGCGGACATTGCGGAAGAAGCTGCAAACTACTCAAAATACCAGATTCTTCAGCAATCAACAGCAGCTCTGCTGACGCAGGCTAACCAGCTGCCTGCTCTTGCGCTCCAGTTGATTGGCGGTTAAAAACAAAGGATTAACTAATACTCTTTACCCGGGGGAAATAGCCTTCCCCGGTTTCCTTTGTATCTTTTGTTTTGCGTTTTTTGTAATAAAAATAGAAATTCTGCTATGCGGTTACGTTTCCGCAGGCAAATTACGCATTAATCGTCCATTTTTCCATGCCATTTTCCGTTGTGCGATGGAAAACAATTAAGATAAATCAAACTAACAGGAGCCCTGCGCCGATAAAGAACATTCCTGCAAAAATCCCGACCATAACATCGTGATTTTCTCCGTATTCACGCGCCAGCGGCATTAATGTATCCAGAGAAATATAAACCATAATCCCTGCAACAATTGAGAATAAAACGCCGATTGCCATCTGCGGCATGAACATTTTTATCAAAATAAATCCGATTATTGCACCGACAGGGCCGGAAAGGCTTGCCAGAAACGTGAAAAGCATGGCAATACGTTTTTTTCCGGTTGCATGGTATACCGGCAGGCTTATTGCAATGCCCTCGGGCATGTTGTGGATGGCAAGAGCGACCGCCAGAGGAAGTCCGAGCTTGATATTTGTGCTCGCAACCAGAAACATTGTCAAACCCTCGGGGAATCTGTGAAGGCAGATTGCAAGTGCGGTTAAAATGCCGGCCTGGTTGACTTTTTCGTCCTTTTCGGTGATTTCGCTTTCGGGCTTGTCGATTAAATCGTTTCCGAAGTGGGCAGGCATGAAATAGTCGATTAAAGCGGCTATTCCGATACCCGTAAAGAACCCGAGAAAGGTAATCAACGGCGCCATATCACCGAAAAACTGCGCTGTATAGGCTCTTGAGTCTTTTAAAATCTCTGTAAGCGCCATATAAACCATTACACCGGCTGAAAACCCCAGCCCGATAGCAAGAACGCGCATGTTTGTCCTTTTCATGATAAATGAGAGCGAACCGCCCGCTACAGTTGCAAATCCCGCTATCAAAGTCAGCGCAAATGCCAATAAATATTGTGAATCCATAGTTATCCCTTGAGAACTGTTAATCCAGTTCTGCCAATTTTTCAAGTTTTAGTTTCTGGTCATGTTCGATAAGAAGATTTATTAATTCTTCCAAATCGCCGTCAATAACCGTCCAAACATTGAGATTTTGACCGATTCTGTGGTCGGTCAGCCTGCCCTGCGGGAAATTGTAGGTTCTGATTCTTTCCGAACGGTCGCCTGTGCCCACCTGTGAGCGGCGAAGGTCGGTGATTTCCTGCATTTGTTTTTGAGTTTCTATGTCGTAGAGTTTTGCTTTCAAAATTTGCAAAGCTCTTTCCTTGTTTTGAAGCTGTGAGCGTTCTTCTGTGCAGAAAATCATAATTCCGCTCGGTTTGTGGAAAACGCGTACAGCTGTTTCAACTTTGTTTACGTTCTGGCCGCCTGCGCCGCCCGAACGGGCCGTTGAAATCTCCAAATCCGAGGGATTCAGCTCGATTTCGACGTCGTCAACCTCGGGCATAACTGCGACAGTCGCCGTGGAGGTGTGAACACGCCCCTGCGACTCGGTTTGGGGCACTCTCTGGACGCGGTGCACGCCGGATTCATATTTTAGCTTGGAATAAATGCTGTCGCCCTTGATAGAAATGATTACTTCGGAAACGCCGCCGGCTTCGCATTCTGTCATGCTCAAAATTTGTGTTTGCCAGCCCTGTTTGTCCGCGAAACGCAAATACATCCTCATCAGGTCGCCTGCGAAGATGTTAGCCTCGTCGCCGCCTGCGGAACCGCGGATTTCGAGCATAATATCTTTGTCATCCATCGGGTCGCGCGGGAGAAGCAGGACTTTCATGCGTTCTGAGAGCTCTTCGTTTTTCTTTTCGTTTGTTTCAATTTCCGATTTAAGAAATTCTTTCATTTCTTCGTCGGATTCGGCTTTTATAAGCTCTTTTGCGTCTTCAATCGCTTCGTTGTTGGCTTTCCATTGCTGATAAACCTCAACGGTTTCTTCCATTGCTTTTCTTTGCTTTGAAAGGTCGCGAAAGCGTTCATAATCCTGAATTACCGCAGGATCCGAGAGCGTAATTCCCAGTTCTTTATATTTTTCTTCAATTTGAAGAATTTTATCTAGCATATCTTTCATAGTTTTATTTTATAATAAACAAAAAAATTTGCGCATTGGTATTTTGCGGTGGGAACCGTTTCACTTTTCCCACCCTACATTTAAACAATCTTAAAATCCCATTTCCCCCGCTCAGGGAAGGAGCAATCGTTGCAATGCGTCAGTATTGCTTACGGTTTTTGTAAAAAAATCATGCGATTTTTGAAAATTCCTCAAATTCCGGCAATGTTTCGATATCGACGTTAATCAGGCGCATAGGCTTTATCTGGCTTTTCACAATTTCGTCTTTCACAACCCAGCGCAGCCTGCCATCGAGGTATTTTGCAAAGTGAAATGTCGAACAAAGTACGCAAACTTTCATTGCGTCGATAAAATTAAGCGAAGAAATGTCGATGTTCAGCGTTTTGCAGTTGTTTTTGTTAATATATGCTTTCAACTCTTCAATGCCGCAAAAAATATCGCCGCTGCGATTTTCAAAGCTGTAAGTGCTCGTCATAAATAATATATTCCTTAGATTTCAAGATATGGGGTTTTTCTTTGTATAATAATTTTCGGCTTGAATTTCAAAAAGTTTAATTTTGAAGAACAATCTCAACTAAAAAGAGTATTTTTAAAGTATAATGAAAATATGCCTACCGACGCAGAAATTAAAAACATAATTAAAGAAAAAAATATAAACTCCATCTATCTCCAGTTTTCAGATATTTCCGGACAGGTAAAAAACATAAATCTGCCCGCGTATGAAATCGACAGGATTTTGAACAACGAAATTTCCTTTGACGGCTCGGCTGTTTGCGGGTTTAGAAACAATGAAACCGAGGATTTGTTCTGTTATCCGGACAAAAATACGTTTTTGGCGTTTCCGTTTAAGTTTTCCAAACTCCAGAACACGGCAAGGCTGATTTGCGACATTTACAAAGCCGACGGAACGCCTTATCCGGGCTGCCCGAGGGCAAATCTTAAACGTGTTATTGAAAACGCGAAAAAATATAATTACACAATGAAAATCGCGCCGGAAACCGAATTTTTTCTTTTCAAAGTCGATGAAAACTCAAATATAATAAGCACTTTGAAAGATTCCGTCGGATATTACGATTTGAACTCCGATGAAAACCTTGAGGATGTTCTTGCGAGCATTGTTGCGGCAATGGCGGAGATGGGCTGGGATATTAACGCTGTTCACCACGAGGGTGCGCCTTTTCAGCATGAAATTGACCTCGGATATGACGATGTTTTGCGCTCGGCGGACAATTTTGCAACATTTAAGTTCGTGGTAAAAGCGATTGCCCTGAAATACGGCCTGAATGCGTCTTTTATGCCCAAACCCGTTTACGGTATCAACGGCTCGGGTCTGCATTTGAACCTTGTGCTTTCTCAAAACGGCAAAAATGCTTTCTATGACCCTGCCGGAACTTATCAGCTCTCTGAAACCGCGCAGTACGTTGTCGGCTCGCTTTTGAAGAATGTGTCGGGGATTACAGCGCTTTTGAACCCCTCGGTCAACAGCTACAAAAGGCTCGTAAAAGACTATGAGGCGCCGATTTATATTGCATGGTCGGTTCTGAACAGGGGTTCGCTTGTCAGAATCCCCTCAAACAGAGATGAAGACACGAAAATCGAGCTCCGTTCGCCGGATGCGAGCATAAATCCTTATTTTGCCTTTGCGGCGGTTTTGCAAACCTGCATGGACGGAATCAGAAATAAAATCGACCCCCCTGCGCCGATTGAAAAAGACCTTTTTCAGCTTTCTAACAACGAAATTAAGCTCCGCAAGATAAAATCATTGCCCGAAAACCTTTCGGACGCCCTTGACAGCTTTGAAAAGAATCTCACAGCAAAAGCCTCGCTCGGCGAGTACATTTTTAATGAATTTTTGACCCAGAAACGCGCTGAGTGGAACATGTACCGCAAACAGGTCACAAAGTGGGAACTGGAAACGTATTTGGATGTTTAGTTAATATAATTTAATATTTTTTCACCTCTGCGGGCAATTTTTCTTCCTCAAAATACTTTAATGTTATATGAGGATTACAGAAAAGGAGATATTTTAATGGGAGATTTTTTTACGGTAGTAAACAAAGCTACAACCGGCACTATTGATGGAACACAGAAATTTAATGTAAATTTTAATAAAAATCTGACAATTACAAATTATAAACCCTCTGAGGGTCGAGCTCCGCAGAAAGGCGACCTTACTGCTAAATTCTGCTCAGACAAAAAGGATATTTCGATTGTAAGTTCCGATGGAAAAACCCTGAATAGACGCAGAACCGTTGATTTATCCAGCACAAAATATACGATTTTTCAGGAACTGGTAAAACTGGACGGAAACGGGAAAGATTTGACTGAAAAAGATTTGTTAAATGCAAAAAAACTCATCGGTAAGCATGGCGTCACCGCAGTTCGTCGTGACGCGGAAGCCGGCGTAACAAGCATTGTGATGAAAGATGGCGGAATTTTAAGATTCGACTTTGAAACTGATGCCGAGAAGCAGGCTCGATTCAAAAAATACGATATAGATTAGTAAATTGCTGGAAAAATTGAGCTGTGAGCAAATTTGCGCTCTTACCGTCCGTCCTCCGGTTGGGGTGTGCGGTAACGATTGAGTATTGTTCCGCAAGAGGCGGGAATTGGTTGGACAACGCCGGTTTAGTCGCATTTTTAGGCGAATTTTTTGTTCTGAAGCGCAATCAGCGCTTTTTTCAAAATATTTTCATTTTGTGCAAGCAGTTTGCGCGCTGAATCAAAATCCATTCCTGATTTTATCTGCAAAACCGCTTCTTTCAGATTCCAGCCGTTTTTTTCAAGGATTTTCAGCGCTGTTTTTTCATCGCAGGCGCAAATTCGCGATGTAATTGCAACGGCGCGATTTTTGAGCTTTGAATTTGTCGGGCGCACATCGACCATCAGGTTTCCGTAGGTTTTTCCGATTCTGACCATGGACGCTGTTGTCAGCATGTTTAGAATCATTTTTTGTGCGGTTCCGGCTTTCATTCTTGTTGAGCCGGAAATCACTTCTGCGCCCGTTTCTGCGCAAATAAAGCAGTCCGCAAATTCTTTCATCTTCGCATTGGGGTTGGAGGTGACAGCAATGGTTTTACATCCGGCTGTTTTGCCCTCTGCGAGCACTTTTACAACGTATTTTGCGTTGCCGGAGGCGGAAATTGACACGATTGTGTCGTTTTTTGTGATTTTAAGCCTTTCAAAATCCTCTTTTGCAAGCTCTTCGCTGTCTTCCGCGCCCTCAATAGCAAAACGGATTGCCCTTTCGCCGCCGGCGATAATTCCCTGCACCATTTCAGGCTCCGTGCTGAAAGTCGGCGGGCATTCTGACGCGTCCAGAACGCCAAGGCGGCCGCTTGTGCCTGCTCCGAAGTAAAATAGTCTTCCTCCGTTTTTGAAATTTTCGCTGATGATTTCAACGGCCCGTGCAATCTCCGGCAGAGCCTTTTTCACAGCCTCTGCTGCCTTTTTGTCCTCTTCGTTTATCATTGTGACGATTTCGAGCGGGGTTGAGATGTCGATGTTTTCAGTGTTCTGGTTGATTTTTTCTGTTGGAATCATTTTTTTGTCCTGTTTTTGTTGTACCGGCGGCTAAAAAGCGATTTCTCCCATTACTACGGGCTTGCGGGCGCCTGTGCAGGCGGGGAGGTTGTTCGGAATCCGCAAAAGTGTGCAATATCCGAGCAGCGCGAACGCAAGCGCCTCTTTATATTTGTCGTTTATGCCAAAATCCGCATGGGTTTTTATCGCCAAATCGGGCAAATGTCTTTTTAAACCGGCGATTAAGGCTTGATTATACGCTCCGCCCCCCCCCAGAACCACTTCTTTTATTGAAGTTTTTGGCAGAACGAAGTTTTTGTATGCGTCTGCGATTGTGCGTGCAGTTAGCCCTGTTATTGTTGCGATTAGGTCGGTTTTGTCTTCCGGTGCGGATTGTAGGAGTTTTTGCGCGTAATCTTCGTTGAAAAGCTCACGTCCTGTGGTTTTGGGCGGTTTTTTTGAGTAATATGGTTCTTTTAAAAGCTCGTTGAGCCATTTTTCGTCGATTTTCCCGCTCAAAGCAATCTTTCCGCCCTCATCAAACGGTTTGTCGAAGAATTTTTGCACAAAATAATCAATAAGCATGTTCCCTGGGCCCGTGTCGAACGCAAAGGTTTCACAATCCGGCGAAAGTACGGTAACATTGCCTATTCCGCCGATATTTTGGATTGCGCGGTGGATTTCTTTTTTGAAAATCAATTCATCGGCAAAAGGCACCAGCGGCGCGCCCTGACCGCCTGCGGCAATGTCGCGTGTTCTGAAATTTCCGATAGTACAAACGCCGGTTTCTTGTGCAATCACTGAAATATCGCCGATTTGGAGCGTGCTGCTGGCGGGAATTCCGGCTATATTTTCAGCAGAGGGCTGATGGAAGATTGTTTGCCCGTGATTTGCGATGAAATCGGGCTTTTCGCCTTTTTTTTCGATGAGTTCGCCGGCGCATTTTGCAAAAAGGTGCGCGAGGGCGAAATTTAGTTTGCAAATAAGCTCTGTATCCGCCTTGTTGTTTGCTGCGGCGAGGATTTTTTTATAGATTTCGTCAGGATAGTCAATCGAGTGGGTTTCGAGGATTTTGAAAGAAAAGTCCTCTGCTATTTCCACAAAACAGGCGTCGATGCCGTCTGCGGATGTTCCTGACATCATTCCGATTGCTGTTTTTGGTTTGTTCATAATTGGATTATAGCAGATAAATCGGAGGTTTGGGCGTAAATTGTCAGGGATTCCCTTTTGTAGTGACTATGGGGGAGGGCTCAATAATCGTTTTAATTAACAAACTACGTTGCATGCCCGGAGGAATCGGAACGGAAAAAGGGAATCCCTGACAATTTACTTGGCGTATGTAGAAGTTTGTGAAAAATAAAAAAACATGATAATAAACTATTCAGCGAGTTCAGACCGTGGATTTTCCTTTGTAGTGACTATGGGGGAGGGCTCAATAATCATTTTAATTCATACATAACGCGGAATGCCCGGAGGAATCGGAACGGAAAAGGAAAATCCACGGTCTGAACGCCCTCCGCCCCTAAAAATTACATAAAATTAGAAAATACCTTGTAATAAAGGAAAATAGCGAACAAAACAAGGATTATTCCGCTTGCTTTGGTGAGAATTTCCGTGAATCTGGCAAAGGATTTGAGGTTTTTGAGGAAAGATGTAAAAATTCCGGCAAAAACAATAATCGTGCCTTGCCCCAGCGAGAATAAAAACAGCATTAGCGCTGAATATGCAATGTTAGCGGACAAAGAGGCTGTCGCCATGATTCCGGCAAGGATTGGGGTTGAGCAAGGCGTGGTTGCAAGGGCAAAAACGGCTCCAAGCAGCATTGGGTATGTGTATGTACTGTGTTTTGTGTTCTGCGGGAAGCTTTTTACGAGCACTGGGAAGTTTATGTCCATCACGCCGACAAGATTCAGCCCGAAAATGAAGATAAGTGAAGCCAAAAACAGCACCCAGTAAGGGCTGCTGCCTCCGCCGAAGACTTTTCCCGTCAATGCGCAAATTATCCCTACAACTGTCAGGCACAATGAAAGCCCGAGCAGAAAAGAAATCATTTGCAAGGCGGTTGTTGAGGTTTTTTCTTTTGAGTAGCCGCCGATGTAGCTTACAACAACGGGCAAAACTCCGATTCCGCAGGGCGAAAGCGAAGCCACAAGCCCCCCGAGGTAGCACAATGCCAGCACCAGCAGTGAAAAATCGCTTTTCAGGTGCGCCTGAAATATTGCTACGAGATTATCCATTTATCAAGCCTTTTACAAGATTTTCAAACTGCGGTTTTTCCATAAAACCTTCGGTTCTTTTGTACAAAGAGCCGTCCTTTTTCAAGAAAACGCAGGTAGGAACAAGCGTTACGTTATATTTTTTAATAAGTCCGGTTGTTCTGCTGTCCTGCGACTGGACGTTGATTTTTTCATATACAACCTGATCTTTATATGCAGGGATTACTGCGTCGATTGTTGTATCCAGTTTTTTACAGTCAAGGCACATGGGGGATGAAAATTTCATAATCATCGGTTTATTAGCCGCCTGAGCCTCAAATCCGGCTTTATCCGAATGTGTTTTATCAAGATAGAAGTACATTGCCATCGGCAAAATCAATATTGTTAATGCAATAATCCAATTTTTCATAAAAATCTCCTTAATTTGTTTCCTTAAATATAACATACAATAAAATTCCGGGATTAATATTAGATAGGTGTTTAATTTGCGCAGATTGATGGAGTAAACAAAATATAAACAGTTTGAAAAAAAAGAATTTTTTTGGTACGATATTCGTACCTTGAAAATAAAATACGGAGAACTGGCCGAGTGGCTGAAGGCGGCACCCTGCTAAGGTGTTATGTGGAGTAATCTGCATCGAGAGTTCGAATCTCTCGTTCTCCGTTTTTTTCAGTTTTTTTCAAGCCCAAAGCAAAAAGCTTCGCACCGGTGAATTTTTCCCGCCGGTCAAAACTCACGGAGTATCAGTCGCACAGCGACAGCCGTATCCGTAATGCTCGTGTCGCTCGCATAACGGCTCCGTCGAATCTCTCGTTCTTTGTTTTTAATCGTACCAAAAGAATTTGTGTGGATTTTGTTTTTTTGAACCATTTACACGGCGGAAACTATGGGTTTGGGCGTATAAAAGAGAATTTATTTCTAAATATCTATAAAATCATTTATTATAGGGTTCTTTCAAAGTGATTAAATTTTTCCTTATAAGTATAAGTTGGTAAGCTGAGATAGTTATCAAGAATATCAAGTATAATGGCATCTTCTTTGGGAGTAATTTCATAAAATTTCAAAATCAATTCGAACAAATCACCAGAATTGATATATAAGCGATTTTCTGTGCTTGAAACGTCCAGTTCTGTTTTTTCTATATATTTCAAAATTATAAGTCTTAAAAGTTCAGATTCGTCAGATGTTATGTTTTCAGATTTTAAATTGTATAACAAAGAGTCTCTTGATTTAAGAAAACATCTTGAGTCCAAAACTTTTTTTAAAATATCTGATTGTTTAAGTAGCTTTTGAGGTGCTTTACTTTTATCTATAAAATCAATCGCCGTTTCTGCAACTGTATCATTTTCATCATCGATTAATAAAAATAAATTCTTTTTAACAAACTCGTTTTCAATAAAATTTTCTTCCAAGATTGCAGCAGAAAATAATTTTGCACAACCTCGCCTATATTCAAAATCAGCATTTTTCACATATTTTTCAGCAAACAAAATTGCGTCTTTATTGAACAATGCAAAATTACAAAAATATTGCCCAATAAAAGCCTTAATTTCACCATTTTCAGTATCTATTTCTGAAAACAGTCTTTTATAATATTCAAAATTATCATCTGAACGAGTTTTCCGAATAAAATCTTGAATATAATTAGAGCATAGACATTCCGGATTGCTTTCAACCAATGACTTCAATATATTTAAAGCATACTCTCTATTGTTATTATAAATACCAAATAGTAAAAATGCGCAAGAAGCTTTCACTGGAAGAATATCACCAATTGCTGATTTAATAGCCGAGTCAAATTTTTCTAAATAGTTTATTTTTTTATTGAGTATTTCTCCAATCAACCTCACTGCACGGCCTCTGGTGCAATTTATAGCATCAAAATCAAAATTATCATTAAGTTGCTTATCTGGACTTGAATGTTTCGTTGCAAGCCAAATGAGAATATCTATCAAATCTTGTGATAAGACGTCAGATTCATTTATTATGGAATCAATTACATCTATTATTCCATAACTGAATGCTTCTTTGCTTAACCCAAAACAGTATTTTACAATTTTTTCTTTTGCTTCGAAGAATCCTGTTAAAGATGTTAGACCTCTCAAAATCGCCTCATAATAGTAGACATTAGTTTTTTGCGGCTCTAATAAATAAATAAAATCGATAAATCTTTCTGGATTAAGTTTAATTATGCGTTCCAGTTCTCTTGACAATTCGAACGCACTACCGGAATTAAAATCTTTTTCCTGGAATTTATAAATTGCATTAATCCATTGTTCATTTGTCATTTTTTCTGTCGCACTTCGAGGTAATGGCGAGGTTTCAATACCCCCTTCAATACCGCTAGGTTCTTTGAAATGTATATGTTTTCCAAATTTTCTTTGCAGCTCCTGAAGAGTTTTATATCCTAAGATATTAGTTTTCAGTCGTTGTTGGTCAAATGCCGATAAAAATGCACCTTTGGTGAAATCAATAGGACTATAATTTTTGTATTCCTTTTTAGTTTTTATCTCAAAGAAATACTTATATTCCAATTCTTCTCGTCTATTCAAAATTAGTGATAATAATTTTTCTAAAATCTCATCGCTACAATTTGATGAATACTTATTTATTAACAATTTAGGCAAGTAACAAGAGTCTGATGAATAGCCTATTTTCAGTAGTTCAGGCTTGTCTATAACATATTTTAGAATTCTGTCAGCATATTCTTGAGGCAATTCTGAAAGCCCGGATAAAAGAAGGAATTGTACAGTTTCGAAATTAGAAGAAGAATATTTTTCAAAAAAATTCCAAAAATTATCAGGATTTTGTTTCGAAAATTGCTCTATTGCTGACTTAAAAAGAATTATAAAACTATCAAGAAAATTGTAGATTCTACACATAAATAATTTATCATAGATTAATGAAGTTTTTTTAGTTTCAATTTTGTTTTGATTCAATATTTCAATAAAAACATCAAAGGTTCTATCTAGAAATAATTCTGGATTCTTTTGTGTATGTTCAATTATTTCGTCAAATTT
>URFH01000032.1 GCA_900547155.1 uncultured bacterium
CCGGAGTTGGCGCAGGCGTGGGAACCGGAGCCGGAGTCGGTGCCGGTGCGGGCGTGGGTGTTGGCGCCGGTGTTGGGGTGGGCGTTGGGGTCGGAGTGGGAGTTGGTGCCGGCGTGGGAGTCGGGGTCGGAGCCGGTGCGGGTGACGGATTCGGGGTAGGATTCGGGGTGGGTTTAGGTTTTTTGAGCCCTTTGAACTTTTTAGCCGCAATAGCCAGCGCAATTGTTCCGAGAGCAGTTCCTAAAATACCCAAAACCATCGGCGCATTGTCATCTTTAATGTGTTTGGCAATCGGTCTGCCGTAATAGTTGCTTCTGTGTTCGTCTTTGGCAATTACTCCATCAACGGTTCTTTGATTCATCAAAGGATCAACGACCATTCCGGGCATTCCGTAGCTTCCGGCATAGCCGTAAGCTGAGCCGGCGCCATATCTGCCGCCGGGATAGCCTCCTGCGTTGTAGTTAGCATTTGTGATGCCGATTGGGGACATAATGCTTTCAAAACGTGTTGCGTAATTGTCATAACCTAACATAACTAAACTCCAATTTATAACTAACCTTATTTTTATAAAAACATTCGGATTTCGATAATTGCCAAAATCATACTATTCTGTTAAGAAATATTAAGTGTAAATAATTCACTTTTTGCCCAGTTTTTGGCTAAAATCCCCCTGCGAATGTGATTTTAAAGATTAAATTTTTTTAAAAAGACTGTTATTTTTAATGTCAGCAAGTAAAATAGATATAAGATAGCGATATTGCATATTAATTAAAAAAATAAGAGGAGATACACTAAACATGCTGGAATTTAACTGCAAGAACGTTACTGCGCACGTTATAGGTGAAGAAAACGGCCTGAATCTTGAGCAGGAATTTGATAATTTTGCAGAAAAGATTTCACATATAATAAATGACCTGAATTCCAGAAAAGACAAGCCCGGACAATGGCTCCAGTGGATGAATCTGGGGTATAATGAAGAAACTGTCTGGCTTGTTAAAGAGTATGCGGCTATGGTTCAGGGGCGTTTTGATAATATCCTTGTGCTTGGCATCGGCGGGTCGGCTCTGGGCGGCATGGCCGTTTGTGAAGCGCTTTTGAAGCCATACTGGAACCAGCTTTCGGAAGAACAGCGAAACGGATTGCCGAAAATTTATTTTCTGGACAACATCGACCCCGACCAGTTCAACGGGCTGCTTGATTTCCTCGATTTGAAAAGAACGCTCGTAAATGTCATTACAAAATCCGGCTCAACTGCCGAAACAATGGCGCAGTTCATGATTGTCAAAGACAGGCTTGAAAAAGAGCTCGGCGATGATTATGTAAGAAATATTGTTGCCACTACGGACAAAAATGTCGGCATTCTGCGCCAGATTTCCAACGAAGAGGGGTATAAAACCTTTGTTGTTCCCGATGATGTCGGCGGAAGGTTCTCAGTTTTCTCGGCTGTCGGGCTTTTGCCGTTTGCTCTTGTCGGAATTGACATTGAGGAGCTCATGCAGGGCGTTAAGGATATGGATTTGGCGCTGAAAAACACTGATATTCGCCATAATATTGCTGCACAAAACGCGTTGATTCATTATTTGATGGATACGCAAAAAGGCAAAAATCTTTCGGTTATGATGCCGTATTCAAGCAAATTGAAGTACATTTCCGACTGGTATGTGCAGCTTTGGGCGGAAAGTTTGGGCAAAAACAAAGATTTAGACGGAAACGACGTAAATGTAGGCCAAACTCCCATAAAAGCGCTCGGCGTAACTGACCAGCACTCCCAGATTCAGCTTTATAACGAAGGCCCCAACGATAAAGTGATTAATTTCATTAGAATTAAAGAATTTGATACAACTCTGGAGATTCCGAAAATTTTTGAATATACCGGAGTCGGATATCTGGGCGGAAAAACGATAAATGAGCTTTTAAATGCAGAAGCTGAATCCACAAAGGTCGCTTTGATTGACTATCAGCGTCCGAATGTTACAATAACTCTCCAAAAAGCCGACGCATACCACCTCGGGCAGCTGATTTATATGCTGGAGGTTCAAACCGCTATCGCAGGCGCGCTTTATAATATAAATACTTTCAACCAGCCGGGCGTTGAGCAGGCAAAAAATTATACCTACGCGCTGATGGGCAGGGCCGGATACGAGGAATCCGCCGAAATGCTCAAAGAAAAAATGGCGCTGGAGCAGCAGTAATTCAAATCTAATAAAAATTTAGTAAAAAGACCGCTCTTATGAGGGCGGTTTTTTGTATTAATAATCTTTACGAAAAAGCCTAAACGGAAATTACGTTGTTACATTTATGTAATATGTGAAATAAAATATTACATATAATTACGTCTATGGAACAAAATGATAAGGCTCTTACGAAAAAACTCGGACGTTATCTCAAAATCTTAAGAGAGAAAAAAGGCATCTCGCTGAATCATTTTGCCTACGAAAACGATTTGACTACAGCGACGGTAAGCCGCATTGAGAACGGACTGGTTGACACAAAAATTTCGACCCTAATAAAATATGCGCGGGGGTTGGAGGTTCCGTTGGAAAAAATTCTGCTCAAACTTGATATTGACTATTCCCAGCAGGATTGAATGTTGTTTTTTGTAACAAATATCATATTTTATTTAATTTGTCTGACTTTTTTGGGATAATTTTCTTATTCAGAGTAAAAAGAGAGTTGAGAATTATGGGAATTTTAGGATTTTTTAAAGAACCGCCCGCTTCGGAACCAATAAAAGACGAAGAGCAAATCAAAAAAACTTACGCGCATTTCAGATTGAGGATGTTTTATTCCTGCTTTATCGGATATGCGATGTTTTATTTGTGCAAAAAGAATATTGCGGCTGCATTGCCGTCAATGAGTACGGAATTGGGATATTCAAACCTTGAATTGGGCGTTATCGGCAGTTCTTTGTATTTTACTTATGCAATCGGCAAATTTGTGAACGGAATGATTGCAGACCGTTCCGATGTTAGAAAATTCCTCCCCACAGGGCTGATTCTTGCAGGGCTTGCCAATATCTGCTTTGCATTGAGCTTTTTTGTTTTCACTCCCGGGAAATTTACTTTCTTCGGGCTTCCGAGTGCAACGATTTTGCTCTGGGTTCTGGCGTTTTTCTGGGGATGTAACGGCTGGTTCCAGTCAATGGGCTTCCCGCCGGTTGCAAAAAGCCTTACATACTGGTTTTCCAACTCTGAAAGAGCGACAAAATGGGCTATGTGGTCAACTTCTCACCAGACCGGCACATTTTTGGCGGTAATTTTATCCGGTTTTGTTATTGCAAAATTCGGCTGGCAGGCTGCTTTCTACATTCCCGGCACACTTGCAATCCTTGTTGCGCTTTGGATGTTTAACAGATTAAGAGATAAGCCCCAATCCATCGGTCTGCCCGATGTTGAAGAATACAGAGAGCCCGAAAGGGCTAAAGAAGCCGCAAAAGTCGATGCAGAAGACGACGGGCTTTCTTATATTCAGATTCTTGTGAAAAATGTTTTGACAAACAAGGCTGTTTGGGCGCTGGCGCTGGCTTATGTGTTTGTTTATGTAATCAGATTCGGCACAGAGGACTGGATTATTAAATATCTTGTTGAAGCAAAGAAAAACACGCTCGAACTCGCTTCAATGAAGCTGGCATGCCTGCCATTGTTCGGATTTTTCGGTACAATTTCGGCAGGTTTGATTTCTGACAAAATTTTTAAAGGCGCGCGTGCTCCGATTAACGTAATTTTCCTGCTCGGCGTAATTGTTTGTATGACCGGACTTTATTTTAACGGCACCGGCCCGAACTTTATTGACAATGCGTTCTTTGCTTTGACCGGAAAAAGCATGATTGACGTTTTAAAAATCAACGGTTCCAGTATAATCGACATTTTGCTGATTGGTTTTTCAGGGTTCTTCACATACGGCCCTCAAATGCTTATCGGCGGTGTTTGTGCTATTGAATCCAGCTCCAAGAAAGTTGCTTCGGCGGTTACAGGCTTTACTGGAACATTTGGCTATGTCGGTGCAATGCTTTCAGGGCTTGGAACCGGATTTGTTGTTGACAAATTCGGCTGGAACGGTGCGCTTGCATTCTGGGGCCTGTCAGCGTTAATTTGTGCGTTGATTTGCCTGCCAATGTGCTTTAAGAAAAAATGCGCATAATCTCACAAGCGCACAATCGTGGCTAAACTAATAAATAAAAAGGTGAATCAATGATTCACCTTTTTTGTGTTCTTAAAATTTAAAAAATTCCTGTTCAGAAACCCCGAGTTCTTCTGCAAGATTAAACAACAAATCTAAACTCAAACCTCTTTTGGCGGTTTCGATTTTTGCGAGATGTTCTCTTGATATGCCCAATTTTACTGCTAAAGCCATTTGTGAAAGTTTTTTACTTTCTCTCAATGATTTTATATTTCGGGCTAATTTTTGTAATTTTGTAGTCTTATTTGTCACATTTCTATTTTAGTGTATAATTAAATAGAAATTGTAGCCTTAAAGAGAACAAATATGAAAAATTTTGACAAAATTTATGATTACTCTATAGAAGCATGAAGAAATAGAAATAATGTCAAACAAATAAATATTTATAGAGTAATTTCGTTATGTTATAATCTTTTTACAGAAAAATTTACAGGAGAGTGAACCATGAGACAATCACAAAGATTAGATAAAATTCCTCCGTATCTTTTTGCGGAAATTGACAGAAAAATCGCTGAAGCTAAAGCAAAAGGGCACCAGATAATATCGCTGGGGATTGGTGACCCTGATACACCGACGATTCCGTCTGTGGTTGAGGCTATGCACAAAGCCATTGATAACCCTAAAAACCACGATTATCCGCCCTATAACGGCACTGCTGATTTCAGAAAAGCGTCCTGCGAATGGATGAAACAGCGTTTTGGCGTGGAATTGAACCCCGATACGGAAATGCTATGCAATATTGGCTCAAAAGAGGCAATTGCACATATATTTTTCGCCTTTGTTGATGAAGGGGACTATACGCTTGTGCCTGACCCGGGGTATCCTGTTTACAAAAACGCAACAATCTTCGCCGGCGGCACGCCTTATTCAATGCCTTTGAAAGCAGAAAACGGCTTTTTGCCTGATTTTGACGCAATTCCTGAAGAAGTTGCAAAAAAATCGAAATTGATGTTCCTTAATTACCCCAACAACCCCACTGCGGCCGTTGCGGACAAGGAATTCTTCAAAAAAGCGGTTGATTTCTGCCAAAAATACGACATTTTGCTTTGTTCTGACATGGCTTATTCAGAAATGACCTACGATGGCTACAAAGCCCCGTCAGTACTGGAAGTTGAGGGCGCAATGGATTGTGCAATCGAGTTTTATTCCCACTCAAAATCCTACAATATGACCGGATGGAGGGTCGGATTTGTCTGCGGTAACGCACAGGCCGTAAAAGCGCTCGGAACTATTAAAAACAATATTGATTCCGGTACTTTCAAGGCAATTCAAGAAGCTGCGATTGAAGCTTATCATGCGCCGCATGAACAGATTGAAAATCTCAACAAAATGTACAAAGAACGCAAAGAAGTTATGGAAGCAGGCTTAAAAGAGCTCGGCTGGAATGTTGAGCCGTCTAAAGCTACTTTTTACCTCTGGCTGCCGGTTCCTGAAGGGTTTACTTCTGAGGAATTTGTTACGGTTATGCTGGAAAAAGCTCATGTTGTGGTTCCGCCCGGAAACGGATACGGAAAATGCGGCGAAGGTTTCTTCCGTATTGCGTTGACAAGGCCGGTTGAGGAGATAAAAGAAGCTTTGAAACGCATGAAAGATGCCGGAATAAGCTACAATATGAAAAAATAACAGTTTAATGAGGAAATATTAATGCTAGATATGAAATATTGCGAACTCAGCAAAGACGGTTTCGGCTGCTGCATGACGGTTAAAGAAACCCTTTTCAGCGGACAATCAGAGTTCCAAAAAGTCGATATTTTCGATACAGAATCGATGGGGCGCGTTTTGACGCTGGACGGGCTGATGATGACGACCGAACGCGATGAATTTTATTACCACGAGATGATTTCTCACATTCCGATGATGAATCATCCGAATCCTGAGTCCGTTCTGGTTATCGGCGGCGGCGACGGAGGCACAATCAGAGAAGTTTTGAAGCATGATACGGTTAAAAAGGTCGTTTTGTGCGAGATTGACGGTATGGTTGTTGAGGCTTGCAAAAAATACCTCCCGACTATCGGCTGCGAGCTTGACAATCCGAAAGTTGACGTGAAAATTGAGGACGCAATCGAGTTCATTAAGGACAAAAAGAACGAATATGACATTATTCTTATTGATTCAACCGACCCGATGGGCCCCGGTGAGGGGTTATTTACGGAAGAATTCTACACGAACGTAAAAGAAGCCCTCAAAGAAGGCGGAATTATGGCCGCTCAGTCCGAATCCCCGTTCATAAATCAGGCTGAAATGAAGAAAATGTACCCGCTTTTGAGAAAAGTGTTCCCGATTGTGGATACTTTTACCGGCCCGATTCCCTCATATCCGGGCGGATACTGGTCATGGTGCTTCTGCTCTGAAAAAGTGAAGCCGCTTTCGTATATTGACAAACAAAGAGCGGAAAAAATCGCAAAACAATGCAAAATCTATAACAAAGATTACCATCTTGCCCGTTTTGCACTGCCTAATTTCGTTAAAGAGCTTGTTAAGTAACAAAAAAGGGGGATTTAGTTCCCCCTCTTTTTTGGTGTAAGCTTTTGCCTTAAATAATCTATAATTTCTCTTGCCGAAACGGACTTTTCTTCGGAATTTTTGATTGCTTCAACCTGATATCCGTTTTCTTTTACCATTGCGTCATAAATTCTTGCTTTTCTGAACAATGCAACTTGCAAATTTCCGTCAATTTTGTTGTTCCGGTACCTGCGTTTCAGGTTTTCGAGCTCTTTGACTTCATGCCCCTGCGCAAAGCGGTAAATTTTGGGGTCAATGATTAAGTTTTGCTTAAAAGCCGGTGAGATTTGCGTTCCGGTGATATTCATTTTGCAAAATTCCCTTATTTTATTAAATTTCCATTTCAGCTAAGTTCGACGGAACAATAAAATCGGCCGTAACGCTTGCTCTGATGTCGTCTACGGAAAAGAGCGGATTTATTTCCGCAAGAACCATTCCCTGTGGCGTAAAATCAAAAACGCAGCGTTCTGTAATGATTGTGTTTACTTCTTTGTAGGCTGTGAGCGGCAAATTGCACTTTTTCACGATTTTAATCTGGCCTTTGGAAAGGTGCTCCATCGCAATGATAACTTTTTTCGCCCCGACGACCAAATCCATTGAACCGCCCATCCCCGGAACCATCTTTCCGGGAATCATCCAGCTTGCGAGGCTGCCCTCTTCGTCCACCTGCAATGCTCCGAGCACAGTGGCGTCAATATGTCCGCCCCTCATCATTGTAAAAGCCATTTGCGAGTCGTAAAAACAGGCTCCTTCGGCAATTTCAACAAGCCCGCCGCCTGCATTTGTTACTCTGGGGTCAAAAATCGGCCCTGACTGGTTTTTTCCTACTCCCAGCAGCCCGTTTTCGGATTGAAAAATAACATTTATCCCCTCCGGAACGTAATTTGCAACAGCCGTGGGGAGCCCGATTCCGAGCGTGACAATATCGCCGTCTTTAAATTCTTTTGCGGCTCTTGAAGCGACTATTCGTCTTATTTCTTCTTTTGTCAGCGTTTCTAAGGTGAGTGTCATTTGTTCTCCTTGCGGACCACAACATAATCAACAAAAAGTCCGGGTACAACTACTTCATTCGGGTCAAGAGTATCAACCATTTCATCCGCCTGAACAATTACCGTTTCTGCGGCGGTTGCCATAATGGTGTTCAAGTTGCGTGTAGTGCCATAATAAGCTACATTTCCGTGTTTATCAACTTTTGTGCCGTAAATAATCGCATAATCGGCACCAAGAGGTTTTTCAAAGATAAATTTTTGTCCGTCAACCTCCATTGTTCTTTTTCCCTCTTCAATAACGGTTCCGACGCCTGTGGGCGTGAGAAAACCGCCCAATCCGGTTCCTTTTGCTCTTATTTTTTCAATAAGCGTGCCCATCGGAACAAGTTCGACTTCCAGCTCGCCTGTGTGCATTTGTTTGCCGGTTTCGGGGTTTGTGCCGATGTGAGAGGTGATTATTTTTTTAATTTGCTTGTTTACGATGAGTTTTCCCTTGTCAGCTTCGGGGAATGAAGTGTCATTGGAAATCATCGTCAAATTTTTAATATTTTGGGCAACCATCTCGTCAATAAGTTCATCAGGTGCGCCGCAGCTTAAAAAACCGCCTATCATAATTGAGGAGCCGTCTTCTATTAAGTTGATTGCTTCTTTAGCTGATAATACTTTTTTCATATTCCCCTTTTTTATTTTTCATTTTATTACAAATATAAGATTTGTAAAAAGAAGTTTATATATCGTTTGTTAGCTTGACTATATCTGAAGTTCGGGCTGCTTTTGAGAGAATTTCTTCATTATAGTTTATTATCTGCGTATATTTTTTATCAATTTCTTCCCTATATTTTTGGGCCGGTGAATATTCAGGGATATCAAGGCTTTGAATCAGGTCGTAAATGATTGATAAATTCCTCAAATCGGTTTGGAGTTTTGTCAAATCGTTGTTTGTTGCTTCGCCGACGTAAGAAAGCGCAGAATTAAGCGCCTGATTGATGACTAATGATTTTGGAATGTCGGGATTTTCCCGTATCATCTTTTTGGCTTCCTCCAGCGTGTCAATAACCAGCTCAATATTCTTTTTGCGTGCGAGTTTTTCTGTTTTTTTGCGGAGGTTCTGTTTGGCGGTTTCAATTATTTCTTCGTAATTCTGCGCATCATCAAAACCTTCGTTGAATTTCTCCATTTCGGCCTTGATAGCGTTATTTTGAAGGTTTGTAACCTTGAGAATGTTTCCGATTTTTCTAATATTCTTTTTGTGCGCTTCTACATCAAGCATTTTTTCTTCAATTTTAAGGAATTTTTCAGTGAGCCCGAGTTTTTCAACGAAGAGCTGCGCAGTTCGGTTGTCATTTTTAAGAATGAGCGCCCTGACCATGTAATCCACCGCTTCATCGTCGGACATCGTTGCGCTCATGCCTGTTGCAGTATTTATGAGCATAGGAATGTCATAGTTTTTGAATTTTGAAGCTGCAAACGAGGCATTTCCGAGGTTTTCTGCCTCCATAAGCTGTTCTTGTATATCAATGAGCGCCGCAATGCTGAGTGTTGTATCAAGATAGTTTTTGTTCATTTCTCTTTCGGTAATCAGGCGATTTTTGACGATAGGAGTCGGCGCTGTTTCTATTTCGCTGTCTTTTGCGCTCAATTCTGCAAATCTGTCCAAAATTTCCATCGGATAATTCACAAGATGATATTTTTTGTATTTTTCTTCAAAAATCCGGTACAACTCGTCCGCCCTGTCGCTGTTAAATTCGGCTTTTTTCGAGGTTGTGAGCTCTTTTTGAACATATTCGGCGATTTTTATTCTGAGCGCTTCCTGAGCTTCGGGGTTTATGTAATCTGTTATGAATTTTTCAACACTAAAGTTCAATTTTTCCTGCGCATTTTTCACACTTGCTTCAAAACCCTGCTTTGCGGCAAGCTCTCTGTTCAGATTATGGAGATTTTTGACAAGTGAATTGAAATTTCTGCTTTTTTCGGGATTTTTGGTGCTTGTCAGCGGTTGAAGCTCATTGAGCACGGCTGCGGCAATTTCATCTTTCGTAAGCTTTTCGGTTCTTCTTGAAATTTCGGTTATTTTTTCGGAGAAAATCTGCTGGTTTTCCGCATCAAGAAATTCATTTGCAACCTCAAGCATAGAATTGAGCATATTTACGTAGTGCATGTTTGTTGAAATTGCATTGTACCTTTGTGCGATAAGTGCATTTTTGAGCTTTTGAATTTGCAGGCCGAGCTTGTCAATAAAGGCTGTTTTTGCTTTGTCGGTCAGATTATTTGTGCTGTTTTGCGATATTTTTGATTCAATAATGCGTTTTTCAAGCAATTTGTCATAAAAAGCGCCTGCGCCTTTGATTTCTTCATTTATCCAGTCGTTCAGGGCATTTTTCACCGTTCCCCTGAATCTTTTGGGGATATCCGTGTCAACAAGTATGTTCATTTTTTCTTTAAGCGACATGGATTCGACTTTTATTGAATCCTGTATATCTTTGGTCGAGCTGAGATTTTTTATCGCAGTAATTTCTGTTCTCCAGGGCTCAAATGCCGCCTTAAACTCTTTTACGGTAGCATCCGCGGGAAGTTCCAATAGCTGCTGCGCAGAATTTACGGAACGCGCAATATTCTGGTCATCATAGTTTGCGCTAACGAATTCACCTGCGATTGTATTCAGGATTTCACGCTGAACAGTAGTCATTTTCTTGTTTTCGGGCAGGCTGTCGAGGAAATTTTCTGCCTTTTCGGTTTGTTCGTAGGCAAAAAGGTTAATTTTTCCGCTTTTTATGCTGTCGAGGCTCTGGTGAACAATATTTTCAACCTGCTCAAGCTTGGCTTTTAACATTGTATTGTCCAGTATGTCGATGTACGGATATGCGGGGAATGCACCGTATTTTCTGTAGGCATCGGCTTTGTTTTTATTGAACATTCTTTTGTAAGTAAGAGATTGCAGTGAAAGGTTAAACGTCCGGTACAAATCGTCATAAGTACGGCCTTTTACGTAGGTTGCGCCTGATACTTTCTTTTGCAGTTTTTTGTATTTGTAGGATGTTTCAGTTTCAGAAAGATTAATTGCACCGAGAAGATGTTTCTGGAAAACAAGATTTGAAACCAGATTGCGGATTGGCTCGTTCATTGAAGTGTATTTTTGCAAAATCTCATACCCGCTGATGTTTTTGAGCGCCATATCTTCATCTGAGGCGTCGGCGGTTTCTTTTCTGAACTCTTCTGTCGTCATATTCTGGAGTTTTTTGTAAATTTCTACAAATTCTTCATCGGTTTCGGGGTTATATTTGCGGTCAATGTAATTTTTTATTGCAACCTGCAAATCTGTGTCTTTTTCAAGGTCATGGAGGTTGAAATACAGCCCGTTTGAAAGGTCTTTTGTAAGCTCTGTTCTGAGTTGTTCTCTTGCTTTTTGTGTTTGCGGCGATGAGGGGAGCGTTTTGTCAAATTGTGCCAGAACCTTGTTAACCATAAAGTCGATTGTGGTTTTCAGGCTTCCGTCAAACTGCATTATTTCACCTTTTTCGTACATTGCGGTTTTCTGAACTATATCAAATTGCTGCTTTTCCGTAACTTTTATATTATTTTGCTCAAGCACGGTGTTGAGAATTTTCAGCAAATGGTTTTTGTTCTTGTTAAGCGCGTATGCGTAGAGAATTTTCGGGTCTTTTGCGAACGCATATTCAAAATTCTCTCTTGCTGATTTCTTCTGTTCAGCTTTTAAGGGCTCAAGCTCTTTTACTGAATTGATTTTTGCGAGTTCTTTCCATTTTGAGCTGAAATCATAACTTTTTTCAAAAGCTGCTTTTTCAAAAACGACCTTTAAAATGTCATTATCGGCAAGCCTATCATAGGCTTGCTTTGAGGTGACACCTTTATTGAAAGGCGTCACCTCAAGTCTGTCGTCTATAAGTCTTATTTCTTTATAATAATGGTCAATCGCTGTTTTGCCGGCAGTTTTTGCGGCTTTAACCTGTCCGACTGTTATATTTTGGGCGAGTTTTTCAAAGTCATCAATAAAAATCGTATCCGGCATAAATATTGTGTCTTTTATTGCCGCAGCGAGGTCGTTTGCTTTGCTGTTGGGCACGCCGGGGATTATAAAATCTCTGAGCATCGGAAAATCGTACGGGGTTTCGTTTTTAAGCTTGTTAATTTGTTTGGATGCAACATGCTCGGGCCGGAATTTTCCGCTTGTGTTTGCAATATTGTTAATATAATTTCCGTTTTGCCATTTGTTGTTGGTGATATAGCCGAGTTTTCCGCCCCTGTTGTCGCTGTAATCCGTTCTGGTCAAGCCTTCCGAGTCAACCCAGATATTTTCGTGCTCTGACGCACCCCAGGAATTGTCATGATAAATTATTTCTTTGCCGTTGTGGTTAGAAATCTCGGCTACGTACATAGCATGTCCGCCGGGCTGGTCATGGAACACGTTAGTTCCTGTGATTCCGGAGTTGGGGGTATTTTTGATTGATTTAAAGCCTTTTTCTAAATCTTCGGTTATTTGATAGGGTTTTCCAGTCAATTGCTGCAAAATTTTAGCCTGCTGCGTCGAATAAAGCCCCGACTTCGCTTCCGGCATTGCCCAGTAATTCCCTGAATCAATTCCATCCTGTCTTGCCGCTTCTTCCAGCGGGTTTTTTATTTCACGGAATATGGAAACCAACTCGCGATTTGTATCTGCGGCCATTGCATTGAGCGATTTTTTGATTTTTTTGATGGTTTCTTTCTCAGGCTCTGTATATTTATACAATGCTGGGTCGGAAATTTTGCCCTGTCTTGACGAAAATTCATCCTGAGAACGAATTTTATCAATGGCGCTGTAGCGTGAATATAGTTTTGCCAGCTCATCACCTCTCAAAATCCGCCCCTCTTTTTCCATTGCCGCTGTGATGAGGGCGTTCGGGTTTGCGGTGTTGAGGAGCCTGCCGTTTTCGTCTTCTATTGTCATAACATCCCGTATCATCGAAATGTTTCCCGAAATCTGGTTAAAAAGCTGTGCTGTTTTATATAGTGCGTTTTTCGAGTCTTGAATTGGGGCATTTTCAGGCAAATTGTGGGCTTTGTTCAGATTTTCTATAATTTGTGATTCTGTTTCTTCATCAGCATTTTCAAGTTCTTCGGAAACTATTTCGTACGTATCGGCAAAGGTCTGAAGCTGGCTTTTGTTGCCCAGTTTGTTGAATATTTCTGTATATTCTTCCTGCGTCGGGTTATTTGACAAAATTTCTTCATATTCTGCAAGTTTTTCGAGTACTTTTGCTTTGTCGGGCTTGATTCCGAGCCCTATGGCTGTGTTTTTAAGCTCGTTATTGTCTTTTTGCTCGATTGCGGATTTTAGCGCTTTAACCTGCGCAAGCAAATCAGCTGTTCGACTGTTGAGCCCGAGAAAATGATAAAGCTGATCCATCTGTGAGGTCAAAGCCTGATTAACCGTATTTTCAAGGTCAGAAAGCAGTTTTAGAACCGTTTCTTTTTCAGGTTCAATGTTAAATGTTCTGCTGAAATGGTTTATGAACCTTTCGTCCGAGGTTTTTCTTATGTATTCTGCGGTTTGGCTGATATTCTGCGCGAGGATTGTTTCCGAATCGGGGATATTGTAGTGAATCATCGAGTCTGTTCTCAAATCCCTGTCGTATAAGCCGAAAATCAAGCTTGTTCTGTATGCTGCCGCAGCTTCAAAGAGTTTTCTGTCATTTCTGATTTTTTGAGCCATTGTTGACTCGGGCTTGATTTTCTCAGAAATCGATTTTGACATTTCAATTATGTCTTTTATGCTGCTGATGTGCTTTTCCAGAGCGTCTTTATCAATTTTTTGCGGGGATTTAAGCAGCAGGAAGTCTTTAATTTTCTGTTTTTTGACAATATCTTCTTCGTTCGGCAGAAAATGATATTTTTTCGTATCATCCTTGATTTTGTCTATTTGTGAGGAGAGTTTTACCTCAAGTGAAAGAAGATTTGATTTGAGTTGGGCTGCTTGTTGCAGGGTAAGTGACGGAATTGCGGATTTTAGTTCCTGCAAAAGGCTTTTGTCCAGCTCCTGCACCATTTTTAAGTCCGATTCGCGTCTTTGGAGGCGCTCTTTTTCGCTCAGTTCACGCTCCAGTTTGGCTGTTTTTGCGGAATCGATTTTGTCCTTTGCTGTAATTAAAGCCTGATAATAACTCTGTTTTGATTGCAAATTTTCATCTGCAAACGGTGCTAAATAGTGAGCATCTTGAAAAGTTCCCATATTCTCGGGGTCAAATCCTGAATAAATTCGGCCGGGTTTGTTGTTTACGCCGGTCATATCAGCAATATTCATCCACTGAATCGTTGAAGCGTCAACTATTCTGTACCCTTTGTTCATTGCGTCGATAAAATTGATGTCGGTTTTTGCGACAGGCACTTTTTTGCCCGAACCTATGTCCGCAATGTCGTAAACCATCATTGTGTTGTTGTCATCAAGCTCTGAAAGTACGGTATCCACGTAATCTTTTTTGTATTCGTAGGACATTAGCTTTCTTGCAATGGAAATTGCAGCGCACATTCCGTGGCTTTTCTGGTTAATGGCTTTTGTGTTGGGTATTTTTGAGCCGGTATTTACAACAATATCGTTGAGCAGCTCGGCAAGAACAACGGTTCTTTTGTCCTCTAGCTGCGGATTTATCCGGTAATCGGGGCTTAGCAGATATTCAAAGCGATTTAGTATGTATCTTTTTTGTTTAAGCGGGATTTCTGATGAAGCTATAAAATGTTCAAGGTTTTTTTCGATATTTTTTATATTTGCATTCTTTTCCCCGTCTAATTCGGCTTTGTTAATGTGTTTGAGCAAAAAGCTTTTAGATTCCAGTATTGCTTTTTCATCTTCTGTGAGCGGTTTTTGCGTATCGAAAACGCGGCTGATTTCATTTGCGAATTTTTCTTTTAATATCGGGTCAGAAACAGCCAGTGAGCTTTGCGCGGCCTTTTTGAGCTGCAATTTCCAGTCATGTCTTGGTTTTGCGCTGTTTGATATATTTGTGCCGTATTGGAGATTTTCTGCGGTATTCAGCAGAAATTTTATGTTATTTTCGCCTTTTTCTTTGCCGAGATTTTCAATTGCCTTTTCTATTCTTTGCTGATTGTTCTCGGTGAGCGCATAATCATTGTTTTTTGCGAGCTGGGAGGTTGTGTTTCTGTCTTCACGCCTGCCAGAAAACGCGAAAGAGTGTAATTTAACCGGTAAAATTCTCATATTAATGTCTGTTTTCCATATAGTCTTTTCTATATTAAAGTCGTAAAAAAGATTTTTTGTTAGTTTGTAACAGAATATAAAGAAACGAAATTGATTTTGGCACATTGAAGTCGTAAAATTGTCATAACGTGTATTAAATAAGGAGAATTTTCATGAAAATTGCTGTTACTTACGCAGACGGGCAGGTTTTTCAACATTTCGGACACACAGAAGCCCTAAAACTTTATGAAATTGAGGATAACAGGGTCGTTAATTCCGAAATCATCAGCACTGAGGGTAGCGGGCATGCTGCAATTGCGGATGTGTTAAAAAATGCGGGCGCGCAGGTGCTTATTTGCGGCGGAATTGGCGGATGTGCTGTTTCTGCGCTTGATAATTACGGAATTGAGCTTTATGCGGGTGTTCAGGGTTCTGCGGATGAAGCTGTTGAAGTATTTTTAAACGGCTCGCTTGCGCAGGTAAAAAGCGCTAACTGCTCTCATCACCACGGCGAACACCATCACGATGGCGGACATCAGTGCGGTCATTGCGGACATTAGCGGCTGAAAAACACCTTTTTGAGGCGCGCAGCTGCAATATTTAACATTTTTTATATTTTAGATATAATTTTATCACTATGCTAAAACAATTTATTACAGATATAACGGAAAAAGCGGTAAAATCCGCAATAAAAAACAACAATCTCGGTCAGATGACCCCGGACGATAAATTTACGCTGAACGCGGAAACCCCGAAAAATGAAGAATTTGGCGATTTTGCGGTCAATGTGTCTTCTTTTGCGCGGTTTGCGAAGCTCCCGCCTGCGGTGATTGCGCAAAATATTGCACAAGAAATCAAAGAAAACGATGTTGAGGTCAATGCTGTTGCGGGTTTTATAAATTTCAAGCTCGGTAAAAGCTTCCTCAACGCGACAATCGCAGAAATTTTGAACGAGAAACAGGAATTTGGCTCAAATGATTCAGGTCACGGCGAAAAAGTCCTTCTTGAATACGTTTCGGCGAATCCGACCGGCCCTTTTCACATCGGGCATGGCAGATGGGCTGCAATGGGCAGTGCGCTGGCTAATTTGCTCAAATTTGCCGGATATGATGTTTCTCAGGAATTTTATATAAATGATGCCGGAAATCAAATTAAAAATCTGGGAAAATCCCTGCATATCAGGGTTTTGCAGGAGCTGGGCGAGAAAATCGACTTCCCTGCTGACGAAATTGAAAGAAAAAGCTACTATCCGGGCGATTATTTGATTCCGCTCGCAAAATCCTTTGTTAAAGACGAACCGGAATTTGCAAAATCTTTAACAAAAGAGCTTTCTGATGAACAATTAAAGGTACTATCCGACTATGCGCGCCTGAATATGCTTGAATTACAAAAAGAGCTTTTGAAAAAATTCAATACTCATTTTGATACGTTTTATTCGGAGCTGGATTTGCATAAATCAGGCAAAGTTGAAGATTGCGTTAAAAAATTGCAGGAAAAAGGACTTTTGTTTGAAAAAGACGGCGCTCTGTGGTTCAAATCCTCAAATTACGGCGATGATCAGGACAGAGTTCTTAGAAAATCCGACGGCTCAAATACTTATTTGACCGCGGATATTGCATATCATTTTGACAAATTTGAACGCGGTTTTGACCGCTTAATAAACATTTGGGGCGCAGATCACCACGGTTATGTGCCGAGAATGAAGGCTTCTATTGAGGCTCTTGGGCATAATCCCGAAAAACTTGAGGTTTTGCTCGGTCAGCTGGTGAATCTTGTCATAAACGGCGAACAAACCCGCATGGGCAAGCGTAAAAATATGGTTACGCTTGAGGATTTGATTGATGAAGTGGGCGTTGACGCAACAAGATACTGGATGATTATCCGCGATATTAATACAACGCTGGATTTCGATATTGAGCTGGCAAAATCCAACACGGATGAAAACCCTGTATTTTATGTTCAATACGCTCATGCGCGCGCATGTTCAATTTTCAGAAATGCAACTTCGGAAAGAATTGACGTTGAAACAAAAGCCTCAAAACCCGCTCTTTTCACGGAAAATGAGCTTAAAAACGCAATAATGAATGCAAATCTTGACGCGTTGTGGGCTGTTGATGATGAAAAATCTGCAGCTTCGGCTAAAAAACTCGTTCTCAAGCTTGAAGAGTTCAAACCGCTGATTCTGGCGGCTGCAAATCACAGAGCGCCTTATATGCTCTGCAAATATCTTCAGGAATTGGCCGGTGCGTTCCACCAGTTTTATACATTCTCAAGAGTGCTTTCAGATGACCGTGAGCTTACCGCAGCGCGCCTCGCTCTGGTGAAATCCGTGTCAATCGTTATTGAAAACGCTCTCAGAATCCTTGCTGTGAGCGCTCCTGAAAGAATGTAGGCTTATTCACAGCTTTTGAGCTCCATTAGGACGTCTTCAGCGTGGCCGTTTACGTTTACATCTTTCCACATTGCGGCGATTTTGCCTTCTTTGTCGATTAAAAACGTTGAGCGGATAAATTCCTTGTGCTCCAAATCGGTTGCTTCGCAGATTCCGTATGATTTTACGGCAAATGCGTCAGGATCGGAAAGAAGCGGGATTTTTAAATCGTATTTTTTAATAAATTCTCTGTGCGAATCCAAATCATCCATGCTAATCCCTACAACTTCAACAACATCGGAAAGATTTGCAAAATGGTCGCTGAAATCCTGTGCTTCCAGCGTGCATTTGCTCCCGAAATCGCCCGGGTAGAAAAATAATACAACCGGCTTGCCCGCATAGTTTGAAAGCGTAAATTCAAACTCATCGCCGTCTTTGTTTATTCCTTTTAGCGTAAAATCAGCCGCTTTTTCTTTAAGCTCCATAATTTTCTCCTTTTTTCTGATTTTAAACGCGCCGGTTTAGAAATTTATCCCTCAAAAGGAGAAGTATAAATAGATATTTTGTCCAATCTTTTCTTCACAACGATAAAAAGCGGCACAATTATGCCGCTTTTTTATAAATCTTCCCCATCAGTCAGTATTGCCTCAAAGCCTTTAGTCTAGTTTTTCTGAAATCCCCATTAGTTCGTCAAATTTTGACGTTAGTCCAGTAATGCCTCGAGAATAGCTGCATTTTTAGCTGCAAGTGTGTTTTCTCTGACTTTATTGCGATGGATGTATGTTCTGAGCGCTTCTCTAATCAGTTCGCTTCTGGAACGGTTTTCATTTCCTGCTACTGTGTCGATTTCTTCCAAAAATTTTTCGGGCATTGAAATAAGTACTCTTGACATTGGTTCCTCCTGTGGTTGGCTGTTCTCTTTTTTCTCTTAATATCTCTCGTACTTATATAAACAATTTCAAGAAATAAAAATTGCCTCTTTTTTATATAAAAAGTATATTTTTCTTAACAAAACTTCATAAACTGCATTGTAAAAGAATATTAAGATTTGCCTGTAAAAGTGTCAAAAAAAGGGATTGAGCGTTTTATAACTAAATACGAAAGCGAGAGAGAATATGCAGGTGTCAGGTATAAAAAATAATATTTCTTTTAAATCAGCGCAGCTGAATATTGTTTCAACTGCGGATAATCACGGGGATATTTTAAGCATGCCCCAAATGATGAAAGCAATTCAAATGAATAAGCGGGATTTGTTTGAAAAAGCTTCGGAAAAAAGCACTTTGAACTTATTTGCCATAGCGGGCGATTTTTTCATGAATCCGAGCAAAAAAGGCTTTTTAACAAACCCTGAATTTTCCAATGGCGATATTCAATACAATTTTTTGACTAAAATGGTTTATACGGCAAAAACAGCGGCAGGGATAAAAAACAGATTTGACGCTGTTTATACGCCCGGGAATCATTGCTTTGACGGGGGGGACGAGTGGCTTTTCAAAAAATTCGAGCGGGCGCCGATTAGCACTATTCTCACGAACATTGACAGAACCCATTCTCCGCTTGCTGACACATTGATAAGAGAAAATTCCAATATTGGCACATATAAAGTTTATGATATACCTGACAGCAAAAATCCCGACAAAATTAACAAAGTAATGGTTCTGGGGGTTACAATTCCGAGCATGAATTATTACAATCCCGGATTGTTAAAAAAGACGAAATTTTATGACAACTCAAATAAAAATGATGCTTACCTGGAGGAGCGGGATTTGCGAAAAACCGTGAGAGTCGTAAGGTACAATGTTTCAAAATTCAAAGAAAAAAATCCCGACGGCGTGGTGATTGTTATGGCGCATACCGGCAACAAGATTTCGGGGCTGCTGGCTGAAAAAATTCCTGAAATTAACCTCATTATCAACGGTCATGACCATAAAGAATTTGAAGTTTTAAAAGGCAGCACACTTATATTGTCACACGGTCAGGGCAATAAATTTATGCGTGGAATTCAGATAAAATTTGATGATAAAGGGAAACTTTCTGAAATCAGGGCAAGAAAATACGAAACTGAAAAGTATGAACCGATTGCCCGAAAAGATGCGCGGCTGCAGGAGTTTGTGAATGTCAATATTAAAGCCGATCTTGTGCCTCTGGTGTATTTTAAAGACAATAGCGGGAAAGCTGAAGAGCTCGTTCTTGACGATTCAATAAGATATTCGAATAATATTCTCGCAAATTACATTACCAGCGCAATAAAACGCTCTGTGAGGCTGAAATATCCCGAAATCGACGCAGTCGGAATTCCTTCGACGATTTTTAGGAACGGATTGAAAAGCAATGAAAAACGGAGCACTTTCAATAACATTGACCTTATGAAAATGTTCGACGGGGTAAGCGAAAATCTTTCACAGGTTCGGATAGGGAAAATTAACGGGGCCGAACTGTTTGAGCTGGTGCTGGAAAATGTTCAAAATAACCTGAAATCAAGAACAAGAAACGCCCTTATTCAGTGGTCTGATATTCAGATTAACAGAAGTTTGGTAAAAGAAATTAATAAAGGAAATTCTGCGGCTTCATATAAAGATGCTATAAAAATAAGGGATAAGGCAACCAGAAAATTTGCTCCTATTGACCCGAATAAGGATTATACAATACTAATGTCTGATAAATATTTATTGAAAGACTCGGAAAACATAAAAATTCCGGCAATGATTAGAGATAAATTTGAAGTAATTCCTGAATCTTATGATTCCTTGTTTAGAAAGTATTTAAAATTGATAAATTATGATGTAAAAATCACAAATAAAACCAGAGAAGAGAGAGTCTTGTAAAAAGGAGAAAAAATGCAGGTTAACATGCGCCCGCAGGTTTTTGCGGCAAAAAATCAGACATTCAGAAGCAATATTACATTTGATATTGGAGGTTCACAAAGAGAGGGGTCATGTAAAATATATTATGCTTCTACACCAAAAGATGAAGCGTTTTATAGGGAAAATACAACAGTAAACGATTTGGGAAAAAGCAAATTTCAGAACAGTGAAGATTTTATAAACCAGATAATCAAAAAAATTGGAAGAATACAGAAAGACAACAAAAAAACCGTAAAAGAAAAGGGTTATGCGCCCGAAGAAAACGCACTGAAAAATGTTGCAATTTTCATTCCGAGTTATACTTCAAAAGATTTTGCGTTTTATCTGCCAAATCACAGAAATGCTGATAACAAGCCGCTAAAAGATTTGGATTTCAGCAATTTTAAGGAACGTCTTGTTGAAAAAGGCATAGAAGTTGCTCCGGATATGAAATTTAAGGTGCTTCAGGACGCAATGGGAACCGGTCTTGCAATGACAAAGCGCCTGAACAAGCTGGGCTTGCTTAAAGAGGGGAAATATTATACAGCCTGCATAACCGGCGGTGGCTGCGGAATTTCAAATATTGAAGTAGTCGATAAAGATAAAGTTATTGTAAAATCATCGGGCAGCAGCTATTTGAGTCAGAGTTTGAGCTTGCAAAAGGTTTCCCGTGCAGGCGCTTCCGCTCCGGCTGTTATTGAAAACTTTTGCAGGGCAATGGGTTTTAATGATGAGCTTATTGATGAAATAAAAGCCTGCCACAAAGCAGAATTTACTATGACAGAGTCAACAACCTACGAAAAAAATGTAAAAACAGAACATTTAAAACAGCTTCTTCTTGATTCTCAGAAATTTGAGGTTCAATATGAAGATGAAAACTATTTTACAATAAAGGTTAAAGATGAAGAGCGCCCTAAATTTAACATTGCAAGAAGAAATGCAATTGACAAATACTGCCTTGCGCTTGCCAGACTGGGAATCATAAAGAAAACAGAAGGCAGCAACGGCATGATAATAACCGGTACACTCGCAAAAGCTATAAATCAGGCAGCGCAAAAAAACTACGGAATCGGTGTTGCAGAGTGGATTACCCAGCACCTGACCCAGTCTTTCAACTCATATGAACTCGATAAAATGCAAAAAACTTATCATTTTCAGGTAATGTGCGACAATAGATTCTTTATTGATAACAATACTGAATGCCATGAGCTTGTGCATCTGGCGGAATTTGTAAACCCCGAGCGCGGAAACTGGCTAAAACTGGATATGAAAAACCTTAACAGAAATGATTAAAAAGAACGCCTCAAAAAGAGGCGTTTTTTTTGTTTTCAGTCGCAATTTTTATTGCCTCATACGCAATCTGCGTCAGAGCGTCGATTTGCTCATTCGTAATCACATATGGCGGGATAAAATAAATCACATTGCCGATTGGACGCAAAATCGCGCCGAGTTTTAACGCTTCAAGATAAACCCGATGCCCCATTCGCTCTGAAAATGTATACGGTTCTTTTGTTTCTTTGTTTTTTACAAGCTCAATTGCCCCTATCATCCCGAGATGGCGCACATCGCCGGCATGTTTCAAATCTTTGAATTTTTCCATTGATTTTTTGAAATATTCGCATTTTTCAGGCAATTTTTCGATAATTTTTTCTTCTTCCAGAATTTTTAAGTTTTCAACCGCAACCGCGCACGCCAGAGGGTTCCCTGTGAAGCTGTGACCGTGGTAAAAAGCTTTTGCTTTTGCGTAATCATCGTAAAAAGCGTTGTAAATCTTATCTGTCGTAATCGTTGCAGCAAGCGGGATATAGCCTGCGGTTATTCCTTTTGCAACACAGAAAATATCGGGCTTTATGCCGGCATGTTCAAACGCAAAACACTTGCCCGTGCGCCCGAAGCCCATTGCTACCTCATCATCAATCATCAAAATATCATATTTGTCGCACAATTCGCGGATTTTTGCGAGATATTCGGGCGGATACATCCTCATTCCGGCTGCGCCTTGAATAAGCGGCTCGACAATCATTGCGGCTATTTCGTTGTGGTGATTTTTAAAGGTTTTTTCGACATATTCAATGCAATCAATCGCGCATTCCCCTTTTTCGCACCCTTCGGGGCACCTGTAACAATACGGCGCGGGAACCTCAATTGTTTCAAAAACCAGCGGTTCAAAAACCTTTTTATAAAGCGCAATTCCGCCCACAGAAACCGAACCGAGCGTATCTCCGTGGTAAGAATCAGTCATTGCAACGAATTTCTTCTTTTCAGGGCGCCCTGACTGATACCAGTACTGATAAGCCATTTTAAGCGCAACTTCTACTGCGGTCGAGCCGTTGTCTGAATAAAAGACCTTTGAAAAAGGCTCGCCTGCAAGCTCTACAAGCCTTTGCGCAAGTTCAATTGCCGGCTTGTGCGTAAAACCGGCAAGCAAAATGTGTTCAATTTTTTCTGCCTGCTCAAAAAGTGCCTTATTTAGCCTTTCATTCGAGTGTCCGAGCGTATTTACCCACCAGGAGGCTACTGCGTCGATGTATTTGTTGCCTTTGTTGTCCCAGACGTAAATTCCCTTGCCTTTTTCAATCAAAATCGGCTCGGAGTTTTCATATTCTTTCATCTGGGTGTCGGGGTGCCAGACGTATTTTAGGTCTTTTTCAATCCATTCGTCTTGCTTGCCCATTAAATCACAAACTTTCCGTCTTTGTAGATTAAAACATCGTCAGCATAAATTTCCGAGCCGTTTTTCATGTTTTTAATCAAATCCCAGTGCAATCCTGATTGATTTTTTCCGCCGGCTTCGGGGTAAGAAGCTCCGAGCGCCATGTGGATTGCGCCTCCGATTTTTTCATCAAAAAGGATGTTGCCGGTGATTTCCTGAATCATATTGTTCGTGCCGATTGCGATTTCGCCGACGAATCTTGCGCCCTCGTCCTGATTAATCATATCAAGGAAGTAATCTTCGCCTTTTTCGGCGCTGGCTTCGACGACTTTTCCGTTTTCAAGGCGTACTCTGACTTTGTGGGCTTCGTTTCCTCTGTAAATCTGCGGAAAATCGAAGTAAATCGTGCCGTTTGCGCTGTCTTCGACGGGTGAAGTGTAGATTTCGCCGTCAGGGAAGTTGCATTGGCCTGAGCAGTTTAGCCATTTTCTGCCTGTTGTGTCAAAAGTTATGTCTGTTTCTTCACCGATTATGCGGAGTTTTGTTGTTTTGTTCAAATAATCAGCCAATCTTTGCTGTTCTTTGTCGATTTGCTGCCATTTTTCAACCGGGTTGTCCAAATTCAAATAGCAGGCGTTAATCAAAAATTCTGTGTATTCTTCAAGCGACATTTTTGCTTCCTGAGCGAGCGCATTTGTCGGAAAATCAGCAATAACCCATTTTAAAGAGCCTTCTGCTGAGCGCTGGAGCATTTTGTTTGAAAGTTCTCTTGTTGCAGCCGAGCGTTTGCCCATTTTTTTTGAATCAGCCTTTGCCATTGACTTTGTATTGGTCGGCGCGCCGATAGAAATCAATACATCCGCCTTTTCGTACTCAATTTCGGTCATCGGGTCAATGTATTCAAGCTGTTCGTCGCTCGCGTATTTGATAAAAGTTTCCGCAAGCCCCTCCATTGCCGTTTTAACAACGGGATTTGCGCCTTTCAAAAGAACCTGTTTGTAAATTTCTTTCACAAGAGGCTGCGCTTCGTGGCTTGTCGCGCGAATTATTACCAAATCGCCTTTTTTGACCTTTGTAGAGTAGTCAACCAGCACGCTTGCGTATTTTTCCCATAATTTATTCATAATTTCTCTCCGTTAATACTTTATTAATCAATCTGCCGCCCTGAATTTATTTCAGAGGTGCAATCTCAATTATATTATATTCTGAAAACAAAAAAACCGGACAAAAATCCGGTTTTTGAAAAATCTTTTTCCTTCTCCAACAAAACTAGTTATTGTAATAGTCTTTAGTTTCAACTGTTACATAAACCGGTGCTGCTTCGTAAAAACCCATCAGGAATGCCTGTACGAACTCTGTAATTCTTTCTAGCATTTATACTTTCCTTTCACACAATAAACTTTTCATAACCTTCACATATATATAAACACTTGCTCTTTGAAAAAATTGCTAGTTTGTAATAAATTTTAACAATAAATCTTCAAATTGCTTTTCCGTTTCCAATGTTTATATTCTGTAAAGACGTTATTTAAACAGGTTTGTTCCCCAAGCGGGATTTGTAAAATACATTTTATCAAGTTTTTTTGAAAAAATCAATACGTGTACAAAGTGCACTTAAAAAAATTAATTAATCATTAATTTTTCTGATTTTTGAAAAAAACTCCTTAAAATGAAAATATAAAGAAACGAAATGAGGTTTCAAATGATTGATTTTAACAGATTGACGGATTATACCCAGAATATTATGGCAAAAGCGCAGGAACTTATGTCCGAGTTCCAAAATACCCAGATGGAGCCGGTGCATATTGTTCTGGCGATGATGGAGGAGAAAGACGGAATCGCTCAGGACTACGCAAACGCTCTGGGCATGCACAAACCCGCTTTTCAGGACGCTGTTATGTCGATGATTAACAATCTTCCCAAAGTCAGCTCCCCGACAAGCAGCCAGCAGCTTTATCTTTCTACGGAAACCATAAAAATGTTCGACCTTGCAAAAGAAGAGGCTGATAAACTCAAGGATTCTTACATCAGCATTGAACATCTCCTTATGGCGATAAATGAGCTCGATAATTCCCAAATTGAGGCTCTTTTCAATAGATTCGGAATTACAGACGATAAAATTTTAAACGAAATGAAAAAAATCAGGGGGCAAAATAAAGTGGACACAAAAGATGCAGAAAACAACTTCAAAGCGCTCGAAAAATACTCAACAAACCTCACCGACCTCGCAAAACGCGGCAAACTCGACCCCGTTATCGGCCGTGATGAAGAAGTGCGCAGAATAATACAGGTTTTGAACCGCAGAACCAAAAATAACCCTGTTTTGATAGGTGAACCGGGCGTGGGGAAAACGGCAATCGTTGAGGGGCTTGCGCAGCGTATTATCCGCGGCGATGTGCCCGATGGATTGAAAAATACGCAGCTTATTGCGCTTGATTTGGGCGCTCTGGTTGCGGGTGCAAAGTTCAGAGGCGAATTTGAAGAACGTTTAAAGGCTGTTTTGAAAGAAGTTGAAGCCTCATCAGGCGAGATTATCCTGTTTATTGATGAATTGCATACGGTTGTCGGCGCCGGCGCTACAGAGGGCTCAATGGACGCCGGAAACCTGCTTAAACCAATGCTTGCAAGGGGCGTTTTGAGAACGGTTGGCGCTACGACAATCAACGAATACCGTAAATATATAGAAAAAGACGCCGCACTGGAACGCCGTTTTCAGCCGGTACTGGTTGAAGAACCAAGCGTTGAGGACACAATTAGCATTTTGAGGGGCCTGAAAGAGCGCTACGAGGTTCACCATGGAATCAGAATCAAGGATTCGGCGCTAATTGCTGCGGCAAAGCTCTCTGACCGATATATTACGGACAGATTTTTGCCGGATAAGGCGATTGATTTGATTGATGAGGCGGCTTCTTCTATCAGAATTGAGATTGATTCTATGCCTGAAGAAATCGATTCAATGGTGCGTCAAAAAATGCAGCTTGAAATCGAGCGTCAGGCAATCAAAAAAGAAGACCAGAACGAGGACAATATCAAAAAAATCGACTATTTGAACAACCAGATTAATGATTTGGACGAAAAAATCACAAAACTCAAAACCCAGTGGGAGCTTGAAAAAAGCTCGATTACATCAGAAGCGCAAATTAAAGAAGAAATCGAAAAGGTAAAACGTCAAATTGATGAGGCTGAACGTGAAACCGACCTTGAAAAAGCTGCTGAGCTCAAATACGGAAAACTGATTGAGCTCCAGAAAAAGCTTGAACTTGCGCAATCCGGTGCGCAAAAGCCCGATTCCAAAAACCAGCTTCTTAAAGAGGAGGTTGATGAGGATGATATCGCGGAAGTTGTCAGCAAATGGACGGGAATTGCGGTTTCAAAGCTCGTTGAAAGCGAAATGATGAAGCTCTTGCGCATGGAAGATGAAATCCATAAAAGGGTTATCGGGCAGGATGAGGCTGTTGAAGTGGTTGCTGACGCAATCAGGCGTGCCCGTTCCGGCTTAAAAGACCCGCGCAGACCGATTGGTTCGTTCATTTTCCTCGGCCCGACCGGTGTTGGTAAAACCGAGCTGGCAAAAGCGCTTGCAGAATTCATGTTTAATGACGAAGATGCCCTGATTCGTATTGACATGTCCGAATATATGGAAAAACACTCGGTAGCAAGGCTCGTCGGAGCACCTCCGGGCTATGTCGGTTACGATGAGGGCGGTCAGCTCACAGAACGCGTACGCAGAAAACCCTATTCGGTTGTGCTTTTTGACGAAATCGAAAAAGCGCACCCCGATGTTTTCAATATAATGCTGCAAATCCTTGATGACGGCCGTTTGACCGATTCAAAAGGCCGCACAGTGGACTTTAAAAACACGCTTATCATCATGACAAGCAACATCGGAAGCAATATTATCCTTGAAAACACGGTTAATTCAATGCTTTCAGCCGGCGAGTTCGATAAAACAAAAGAACAGGTTATGGAGCTGATGAAAGCGCATTTTAAACCCGAATTCCTTAACAGAATTGATGAAATCGTGTTCTTCAAGGCGCTTACGCTTGCCCAGCTGGGCGCAATCGTGGATATTTACTTTGCAAATCTTAAAAAGCTCTTTGCGGACAAGGATATCACCCTCGAAATCACGCCCGATGCAAAGGAACTTCTTGCAACAAAAGGTTTTAACCCGATTTACGGCGCGCGTCCTTTAAAAAGAACCATCCGCCAGCTGGTAGAAAACCCGCTTGCCAAAGATATCCTCGCACAAAAGTTCAAAACGGGCGACACGATTACAGTTGATGCAAAAGATGATGAAATTGTGTTTGAATAATTGCAAGAGGCGACCAAAACCGCCTCTTTTTTATCTATTTTGAGTTTGAAATTGGAATGACTGCTCCGAGTTCGTCACCCTGAACTTGTTTCAGGGTCGCAGGGACGTGAAAATCACGCTTCCAGCGGCAAGATTTGTGCTTATTTACTTCAATCTTGCGATTCCGAAACGAGTTCGGAATGACGGGCACGCTTTTTTCGTCACCTTGCAATTAAATAATCTTAAAACCATTCCCCACCCCAGCCCTCCCCGAGTTGGTGAGGCAGCAGTCGTTGCAATACGCCCGTATTGCGTACGAATGCGGATGGGGAGCGATTTCAAACCACTTTGAAACCCCAAAATTCCCATTTTTGCGCAATCTTGCGGTGGGAACCGTTTCACTTTTCCCACCCTACAGT
>URFH01000033.1 GCA_900547155.1 uncultured bacterium
AAGATTTGTGCGGTTTGTGTTTGTCCTTGCGATTCCGAAACGAGTTCGGAATGACATTTTTTCCTTTGTCACCCTGAACTTGATTCAGGGTCGCAAGATTTGTGCGGTTTGTGTTTGTCCTTGCGATTCCGAAACGAGTTCGGAATGACTGTTACTTTATTATAAAGTCAAACCCGACTTTGGTAAAGTTTTTAAAGAAATTTACTAAAAATCGTACATGCGAAGTATAATAAATATTATGAAAAAACACATGATGTGGATAGTTGAACTTTTTGTATGGGGGCTGATAATTTTTACTGCCCTTTTTATAGGCATTTACGTTCACAACGCCGATGTGAGAAAAAATTACACCTATTATGTGTTTTTTAAGGACGTTGACGGACTGATTAAAGGCTCTCCGGTTAAACTTCAGGGCTATCAGGTCGGTTATGTTTCAAATATCTCGCTCGTAAATGATGAAGTTTTCGTAACTTTCATTATCACGGACAAAAATTTCAAAATGCCCAAGAAAATGAGCGCAACTGTCGAATTTACGGGCATGGGCGGGTCAAAATCGCTTGATTTAACCGCTCTGGACAGCACAGACAGCAGCAAAAACATTATCACAACAATTGAACCGCGAAGATTGCAGGATTTTTATATTTACGGAAACCAGATTGCGCAAAATATCGTATTTGCGACCTCCGGATTCACGGAAATGCTCAACGACAGGCGCTATGCCCAGCTACAAAACCTCATAAAACATCCTGTATTTTTAAAAGATACGCACAATATGCTGGATAAATTGAATTCCAGCATTCCGAAATCACTAAAAGACTGGAGATACAATGAAAACAGCTTTTAATTCCCAATATTTGACCGTTCTCGACCACCCGTTGTGCGAGCACAACCTCGGAGTGATAAGAAACAAAGACGTAAACTCCGACGGATTCAGAAATTCGCTCCGAAGACTTGCTTCATTGCTGATTTTTGAGGCTGCAAAGACCCTGCCGCTAAAAGAATACACCGTAGAAACGCCTCTTGCGCAATGCCGCTCAAAAATGCTCGATAATGATGTAAAAATTATATTTGCGCCGATATTGAGAGCCGGCCTTGCACTCTCTGACGTAGCCAGCGAGATAATTCCGCAGGCAAGCGTGCAGCATGTGGGCATGTACAGGGATGAAATTACCCTAAAACCCGTCTGGTACTACGACAAAACGCCTGTTGAATATTCAAATCCGCAAAATAAAAGAGTTTTCATACTCGACCCGATGCTTGCAACCGGAAATTCAGCGATTGCAGCTGTTTCGCTGTTTTTAAAAAGGGGAATTGCCCTTGAAAACCTAACTTTTGTGTCCATTGTATCGGCTCCTGAGGGGCTTATGGCACTGACCTCGGAGTTTCCGGAGCTTAGAATCGTCACAGCGACGATTGACGAGGGTTTGAATGCAAGAGGATATATCCTCCCGGGGCTTGGCGACGCCGGTGACAGGTTGTTTAATACTTTTGAGAAATAAAAATGTTCTATTTTGACGAAATTGCCGGAAAAAAAGTTTTAAAATCCACAATGCTGCCGATGGTTGAGCATTTTTTTACCACGCGGGAGCTTCCGATTGCAGCCGGAGCGCTGGAAATCGCTGAAGAATGCCTGCAAAACAGAGAAATCGTCGCAAACCATCTCGAAATCAGCACAAAAGCCCTGATTTCACCGACCCAGACCCACAGCAGCAACATAACGATTGCGCAAAAAATGAAATCTGAATATCCTGAAACGGATGCACTGGTCTTGAGCAGCAAAAACCTTGCTATCGCGCTGAATTTTGCGGATTGCGTGCCGGTCATGCTTTATGATAAAAAAAACAACATCGGCGCAATCGCCCATGCCGGCTGGCGCGGCACCGCAGCCAAAATCGTGCCTGAAACCTTGAAATTTATGGCAAACTATTACGAAACAGCGCCATCTGACGTAATCGCAGTCATCGGGCCGGCAATCAGTGCAAAAAATTATCAGGTAGAAAAAGATGTTTTTGAAAAAATCATAAATACCATAAATTCCAGCCAAACAGAATGTTACAGGTATGACGAAAACGCCGGAAAGTTCAACATTGACCTGAAAAAAGTGAATTTTTACCAGCTGGAAGAAAACGGCGTCAATGAGATTGACCTATGCGGCTATTGTACTTTTGATTCCAGTGATATATTCTTTTCTTACAGGAAAGAAAACGGAAAAACAGCACGGCACAGTGCAGTAATGAAATTAAAGGAGATTGATTAAATGTCGGTTATAGAAAAAGTATCATCAATAAGCAACGAATTGGCGAATATTCTTGATTTTGCAGCAAAAAACGAAACAATAAAAACCGACTTTGAAAACTACCTGAAAACTATCGGCGCATACAATGCACCCGAATCAAAAGTTCATTCGCTGCTCGTCAGTTACGTTTTTGAGCGTATTTTGAACAAAGAAGGCGACACGGTTTTCTCTCTTTATGCAAAAGAAAACAAAAAGCTCGATTCTCACCAAAAAACACTTTTAAAAGCGCTCCAGTCCTCAATGAACACGGTTTTTGAGGTTAAAAATGTGCTGAAAAATGCATTCGAGCTGTACAATCTTGTGAACGAAAAGGATTATACGGTAATTCCGCTTGTAAAAATGTCGCATTTGAGGGGAATTTACAAAGGAACTTATCTTCTGGCAAGGATTTTCTGCTTTGAAAACGAGTATTTTCTGCTCGAAATCACAGAAACAATGTCCTCCTTGAAAAAAGATGAAATGTTAAAGCTCGCTGTTGCAAAAATCATTGAAGAACCGGAAAGAGTTTATGCTGACAACAAAGCAAAAATGAAAGATATCGAAAAAGAGCTGAAACAGTTCAGCACAAAGTTCAATGAATGCTTTGAAACGGACGAGGTTTTGACGATTAATGACGCTGCGGACAACGTTATCGCTGCATTTAACGATTTTTGCCTTGATGAAATAACCGACGCGCAAAAAATCCGTGAACTGGTCATTGCACCGCAAAATTTTGGCTATTCGCCGGTTTCGGAGTTCAACAGCAGTTATAACAACTATCTTGAAAAGTCGCTGGGCGGTTTTTCAAGCCATTCAACAAAATATGACGTCGGAATCATCTTTGAAGAGGGGCTCGGACTTTATATTGTGCCTTTCTGGGGAACTTTGTGCAAAATTTTTGAAGCTGAAAACTTCAAAGAAATTCAGGGCTGGGATGTTTGCGTAAAACAGTTCCTTGAAAACGATAAAATGAGCTCCGCGCTTGTCGAAAGGCTTAACAAAAAATACCCTGAATTCGTAAACCGCGTTAATGAGATTTATGAATCGCAAATGAGCTTTGAAGAAATACTTTCGAGGTTCAAACAGCATTTTCTGGACAAAAAAATCTTCTCGCCAACGAGCGTGCTTTATTCTTCCAAGGCGTTTTCGGATTTGATGGGATTTATTCCCGACCCGAACAAAAAAGCGCCCGCGCAGCCCGCTGTTAAGCCCGGCAGAAACGATTTATGCCCCTGCGGAAGCGGCAAAAAATACAAAAAGTGCTGCGGTATGGTATAATATAAATATATTCGCGCATTTTCAGGAGAAAGAATGGTTCAGCATCTTATTGAAATAAAGTGCTCTGACGCAGTGCAAAAAGCCAAAGTTTTATCAGAAATCAAGACCGTTTGCACTCAATGCCGCGCCTGTGAGCTCCATAAAACGCGCACGCACCTTGTTTTTTCCGATGGCTCGCCCAATGCGGAAATTATGCTCATCGGAGAAGCGCCCGGAGCGGAAGAAGATGCAACAGGAGTGCCTTTTGTCGGGCGTTCCGGCAGACTTTTGAACGAATTTTTCGATAAAGCGGGAATTTCCAGAGCAAATCAGATTTACATAGCAAACACGATAAAATGCAGGCCGCCGCAGAATCGTGTGCCTTCTCACGAAGAAAAAATCGCCTGCCGTGCTTATTTAGACGCACAAATAGCCGTTGTGAAGCCCAAAATCATTCTTCTTTGCGGTGCAACCGCTGCGCAGTCGTTTATTGAAGAAGATTTCAAAATTTCGCAGGTTCGGGGCAAATGGCTGAACATTTTTGACGATATTGACGCAATGGTAATTTTTCATCCGTCATATTTGTTAAGAAATCATTCAACAGAGTCGGGTTCGCCGAGATGGTTTATGATGAGGGATTTAGAGGCGGTGAAAAAGCGGCTTTCCGCACTGTCAGAAAATTTTGCATAAAAAAAACAGCTCTCCGCGCGGAAAGCTGTTTTTCTGTATTATCAGGCAATTAGCCGTTAATATCTTTAACGCTCAAAGCGATTCTGTGTTCTTGAGGTGTGAATTTTTTAATCATCACTTTAACTTCGTCGCCTGCTTTGTAGATATCGAACGGATTAGCGTTTGAATCTTCCATTTCAGCTACGGGCAGAAGCGCTTCTACGCCCGGGAAAATGTTGATGAAAGCGCCGAAAGAGGTTACTTTGTTGACAGTACCGGTGATAACTTCGCCTTCTTTGAATTTATCTTCAATTTCTTCCCACGGATTGTCGCCGATTCTTTTCAAGCTCAAGCTGATTCTTTTAAGCTGTTCGTCAATTTTAAGGATTTTGACTTCAATTTTTTGACCGAGAGTAAGAACATCGGACGGATGTTTGATTCTCTGCCAGGAGATTTCAGAAATCGGAAGAAGCCCGTCAACGCCGTTGATGTCAATAAATGCACCAAAATCAGCGATTCTGACAACTTCACCCTCAACAATCTGGTCAATTTCAAGGTTAGAAATAACATCGTCAACCAGCTGCTCTCTTTGTTCAGCAAGAGCCTGTCTTTGAGAAAGAATGAGTTTGTTTCTTTTTGCGTCAGCTTCAAGAACTTTAACTTCGATTTCTTTGTTCATCAAACCGTCAAAAGGCATGCCTGTTCTCAACTGAGAAGCGGGGATAAATCCGCGCAAATCCTGAACTTCAACAATAACGCCGCCTTTAACGAGAGAAACAACCTTCGCAACAACGGTTTCGCCGGAAATTTTAGCGTTTTGAAGCGCCTGCCAGGCTTGAGCGCAAGCAACTTTTTTCAATGAAAGCAGCATTCCGCCGTCTTCTTTTTCGTCTTCTCTGAGAATGTAAAATTCTTTCTGGTCGCCTACTTTGAGCGGGTTTTCAGTGAGCATTGAAGACGGAATTTCTCTTTGAGGGAGGAAACCTTCGGATTTTGCTCCGATGTCAACCAAAAATCCGTCATTTTCAGCTTTTACAACAACGCCTTTTACAACGTCTGCTACATTGAGTTTTGTGGTGAAAGATTCTTCAAGAAGTCTTTCAAATTCGTCCATCTGGGACTTTTCTGATGTTTTTGCCATGTTTTTATTTTCCTTTCATATTGTTTTTTGATTATTTAAAGATTTTGGGGGGATTTTTTAAGCTCCCCGGCGATATGTTACAATTTTTCGAGCTCAAATATCACTTCATCAATGATTTCCTGCGGAGTAGAAGCACCTGCGGTGATTCCGATATTCTGGGCCCTGTCAAGGAGCTCCATGTGGTCAGAAAGCTCTTTTGCGGTTTCAATGTGGATTGTCGGGGTGATTCCTGTGAGGATTTCGGCAAGATGGGTTGTATTAGCGCTTTTTCGGCTGCCTACAACAATCATCAAATCCGATTCCTGCGCAAGATTTCTCGCCTCATTCTGCCTTAAAGACGTAGAAGCGCAAATTGTATTAAAAATAAGAAGCTCTTTTGAGATTCCGGTTAAATAATCCACTATTTTTTTGAGATTTTCAATCCTCTGCGTCGTCTGAACAACAACGCCGATTTTCTTTTTCGACTTAATCTCCTGTTCATACCCGCTCAGCGATTCCACGTCGGGCGCAACGATAATATTATCGCCGTAAATCTCTGCATTTGCTCTGATTGCAGCGACTTCAGGGTGCTCGGGCTTGCCTACGATAACGAGTGTATAGCCATCTTGAATAAGCTGAATCGCCTTTTGCTGAACTTTTTTCACGTCAGGGCAGGTCAGGTCAACAATTTCATAGCCCTTATTTTTTATATCTTCAAAAACAGCAGGCGAAGCGCCATGGCTCCTTATTACGCAGATTCCGCAGCCGTTTGAGGGCAATTCGTCAACCGTGTGTATGCCAAGATTTGAGAGTTCGTTAATGACGTGAGAATTGTGAATTAATTCGCCAAGAACCCAAATTTGTTTGTCGTTATTTTCAGATTTTAACCTTTTTGTTGTTTCGACGGCCCTTTTTACGCCGTAGCAAAAACCTGCGTGTTTCGCGAGTTTTATATTTTTCAATTAAAAGATACGTCCTGTCTTTAAGCCTCATACGAAAGAATTCGTATGGTATTTTTTTTATAACACAAACATATTTTTTAAACAAACATCACACTTCTTTTGTTTAGGATATAATTAATCTGGTATTGATTCGCATTGCGGGAATTTCGGGCAAAAATCCGGAAATGCAGGCGATTTAGCAGATTAAACGGATATAAATATGGACGGAGTTAAGAAAAAAATTTCTATTCTCGGCGCAACCGGCTCAATCGGAACGCAGGCTGTGGAAGTTTTGTCAAAAGTTAATAAAGATTTTGAAGTAAAAGCGCTTTGCGGCGGGGACAATATTGAAAAATTAAGAGAAGAAATAAAGCTGGTCAATCCATCCGTTGTCTGCACAAAAACAGCCGAAAATGCAAAGATTTTGCAGGCGGAATTCCCGGATATTGAGGTTTTATACGGTGATGAGGGGCTTGATGCGGTTGCGTCCGACACGGATAATGATATGATTCTCGTTGCTGTTTCGGGAAAAATAGGCTTAAGACCCACGCTGAAAGCAATCGAAAATAAAATAGATATTGCGCTTGCAAACAAAGAAACGCTTGTTATGGCGGGCGATATTGTTATGAAAAAGGTCAAAGAAAGCGGAATTTCGCTTTTGCCGGTAGATAGCGAGCATTCTGCAATCCATCAGTGCATAAAAAATATAAATGAGGTGGAAAAACTCATAATTACCGCATCAGGAGGCCCTTTCAGAACAAAAACAATCGAAGAAATGCACCATGCAACGGTTGAACAGACGCTTGCACATCCAAAATGGAATATGGGCAAAAAAATAACAATTGATTCGGCAACCCTTATGAACAAAGGGCTTGAGGTGATAGAAGCGCACCATCTTTTCAATATGCCTTATGAAAAAATCGATGTAGTTGTTCATCCGCAAAGTATTGTGCACAGTGCGGTTGAATACAAAGACGGAAGCGTGATTGCGCAGCTCGGCTTCCCCAGTATGCATATTCCGATTCAATATGCGCTCTGTTATCCGCAAAGGGTTGAGGGAATTGAGTCAAAAGGTTTTGATTTTGTAAAAGCGGCAAGGCTGGAGTTTGAAAAACCGGATTTGGAGAAATTTCCATCCTTAAAACTCGCTTACGAAGCCGGAAAAGCCGGAGGAACTTATCCTGTCTGCTTAAATGCAGCAAACGAGGAGGCTGTTTTTGCATTTTTAGACGGAAAAATTTCGCTCGGGAAAATTTATGAAATCACAAAACGAATGATTGACGAACATAACAACATTTCCAACCCGTCTATTGAAGAAATTTTTGAAGAAGACAGAAAAATAAGAAATGAAGTAAGAATACTGCTTCAAAAAAATCAATAGTTTGTAAACATTTTAATAATAATTTTAAAATTACTACATATTTTGAGATTTTTTAAAATTTTTCATGCTAAATTAATAATTGCCCGAAGGCAAAGTTATTAATGTTAAAATAGCGGATTGTTGAAAAAGCACATTCGCCCCCAAAAAAGAATAGTTAGATTTTCAACTTCGGGTGTCCGTAATTTCGGACAGGTAAACAGTTTGAGTCAAGGAGATAATACAAATGCCTGATTATTTGAGCAAGGAAGAGATTAGAAAATGGAGAAGTTCACTGGAAAGAATCACTCTCGAAGAATACGCTCAAAGACTCGGAAAAGTCATAAGCGATGAAAAAGAAACTAACGATATGGTGGATATAGCGCTCAAGCACAACTCGTTCACCACGATTGAGGAGGCTGCTCCTGTCAAAACATATCAGGTAAAAGCTGAAAAAATAAGCTCTCTTGCGCAGCAGTCGTTTGAACGCGAAAGAGAAATGGAAGATATCAGACTTTCTGCGAGAGAATCTGTACAGGCGAAAAAAGCCGGATTGAAAAAGCCCGAAAAATCCCAAAAACCGGCAAAAACAGAAAAACCGAAAAAAGCTCCCGCAGCAAAACAACCTGCAGCACAAAAAGCTGAAAAACCTGCAATTTCAACAACAGAAAACATTCAGCTAACTTTCAAAAAGAACCTTACACCCCGCGAACAGGCTGTTTTTGAACATTTTCTTAATAACAAAAACCACATTGTATATGCAAAAGAGCTTGCGCAGGTTCTTGAGCTGCCCAGAGATTATGTTTACAAATATATCAAAAATCTTCGCGCTAAACTCAACGAAGACGCAATCCACAATGCGGACAACGGCGGTTTTGTATTAAAAGTTTAGAATAAAATTGGAAAAGTTGAAAAAGATGAAAAGCCGCTTAATTAGCGGCTTTTTTATTCAAAAATGTTAAAATTTTATCCGAATATTTTTTCTGCTTGATGATTTCAAAGCCATTAAAATCAATTTTCAGGCTCTGCGGATGTTCAAGAACCAGAATTCCCCCTGATTTTAAAAGATTCTCCTCCTTAATAATCCGGATAACCCCGTCATAAAGCCCCATTGCATAAGGAGGGTCAACGTAAATCACCCCGTAGGTTTTTGAAATGGTTTTGAGAAGTTTCAGGGCGTCGCCGCAAAAAATCCCCGCAGAAACGCCCAGTATTTTTGCATTTTCCTTTAAAAGCGCAAAGGTTTTCCGGTCTTTTTCAATAAAATCAACAGAATCAAACCCGCGCGAAACAGCCTCAAAGCCCATTATCCCCGAACCCGCAAAAACATCCAAAAACGCCGAACCGTCAAAATCAATCAAATTCGCAAGAACATTAAAGAGGCTTTCGCGGGTTTTGGAAAGTGTAGGCCGCACATTGGAGCCTTTTGGTGAGATGATTTTTCTTGATTTTAAATAGCCGCCCGTGATTTGCATGATTTTATATCTGTTTTGTTACCAGAGCGAAGATATCGTTTAGAATAATCAGCAGCATCAGCGCTATGAGTATGAAAAATCCCGTATTTGCGACTCTTTCAATCGTTTTTTCGTTGACCGGACGGCCTTTGATTTTTTCAATAATCAAAAACATCAAATGCCCGCCGTCAAGTGCCGGAATCGGTAAAATATTGATAATAGCAAGGTTCATGCTGATAATAGCCGTCAAAAGCAACCCCTTAAACAGCCCCTGATTCTGGATTACATCCCCGCCGAGCTTTGTAATCGCAACAATTCCATGCAAATCTTTCATCGGAATCTGCCCTGTGAACAGTTTTCCGAGCCCGATGACCATCATTTCCGTATTTGTCCAAAGATAATCAAAGGATTTTGTTAAAATTTGCGCAGGAGTTTTTGTCGGAATTAAAACCTCCTGAAGATTTTGCTGAATTCCAATCATACCCTTTTCATCAGAGTAAATCGGCTTGAGTTCAACCTCTTTTCCCCCGCGAAGAACCGTGAAATTCATCGGTTTTTGCGTATCGGAAAGCGCTTTTGCGATATTTTCAAGGGTAATGTTGTTATTTTCTTCAACAACGAAAGTTTTTTCTCCCTGAATTTTGTTTCTCAAATCGATTTCTTCTTTTGTGAGCTCGATTTCGCCTGTTTTTGGCTGCTCAAGCCCGAGAAGAACCTCATTTGAAAGTTTTATAGAATTTTCATCCGTTGGCGCAACAAGATTTATTTTCGTGCCTTTTGAGATTTCGCCATCGGTGATTTTCGGGTTTTTAGCCTGCAATTCACCCAGAACAGCCTCATATTTTTCCTGAGAAACAAAACCGTCGTGTTTTTTGCTCATCTGGGCGTATTTATTGACCTGAAAAGGATAAATTATCTCAGAACCGTTGATTTTAAGTATTTTATCGCCGGTTTGCATGCCGGATTTGTAAATTGCAGCCTCTTTTGGCGCAACGATTTTGGCAATATAAATATCATATTTGCCCGCAGGAAGCTTGTGCCAGATTATCGCAGTCATGACAACAAGAACAATCGCGCACAGAACATTCGCAATAACCCCTGCAGAAATAACAACAGCTCTTTGCCATACAGGCTTGTTGGAGAATCTTTCGGAAGAATCTTTCGGAATTTCAGAATTTTCATCATCATCCGGAAAAGAAACATACCCCCCGAGCAAAAGCGCATGGACAAGAATCTTTGTATCGCCGATTTGCCCCTCAAAAAGCGTAGGCCCGAAAGGCAATCCGAAGCCGAATTTATCCACTTTTATACCCATCATTCTCGCTGCAAGGAAGTGCCCCGCCTCATGCACAAGAATAAGCAAGCTTATTAACAAAATCATTATAATTACGTTCATTTTTCTCTCTCTTTCAGGTTGATGAGTTCCATTTTACCATACAAACCCGATTCGTATTATAATTATTAATATGATTAATATTTTTGCGCAATTGCTCGATTTGATATACAAAAAGCGTTGTTATTTCTGCCGTTCCTGTGCAGAATCCACTGTAATGTGCTCAAAATGTTACGATTCAATTGAACTTTTGCCGCCGCAGCCGGTCATAAAGCTTGATAATTTGCCGGTTTTCAGCGCTGCTGTTTATGCAAAGGACGTAACAAAGCTTATTCGCGCCGTAAAATACCACAACCAGTATGAACTTGCTCATTTTCAGGCGAAATTAATGTACGATTTATGGAAAAATACAGAATATGCAGGAAAAAATTTTGTTATTGTGCCAGTTCCGCTGCACAAAAAGCGCTTGAAAAAGCGCGGTTACAATCATATGACGCTGGTTGCGAACGAATTTGCAAAAATTAGCGGCTACGAAATAAAAGAAGAATTAATCGCCAGAATCAAGGAAACAAAAGCCCAGTACAGGCTTTCAAAAGAGGAAAGGCAGAAAAATCTGCACATGGCGTTCAAATGTGAGAAAAATTTGTACCGCGGGGAAAATCTCCTGATTATTGACGATATTTTGACCACAGGAAGCACGCTGCATGAGATAATTTCAGAGTTTGAACGCAACGGTATAAACAAAATCGTTTGCCTGACAACCAGCTGCACAGCGCAGCATGTTTAAGATTTTCGTCACCATAAACTTGGTTCAGGGCCGCGAGGGCGTGGCCTATCAACTTCAATCTTGCGATTCCGAAATAAATTCGGAATGACGGCGCGGTTTCCGTCACCCTGAACTTGGTTCAGGGTCGCAAGGGCGCAAAAATCACGCTTCCTGCAGCAAAATTGATAAACATTTATCCCACTCTTCAAAATCCGGCATGAAAGCATTAATTTACAATTAAACAACAACCTCGATTTATGCTAAAATATTAAAAAAGGAAGTTTTTAATGACACAATACGCAGTAACAATTATAAAAAACATATTTCATCCCCTGATTGTTCCGGAAACCGCGCATGTCGAGCAGGGGCAGCAGGTTCTTGTGAGAACGGAAAGCGGCGAGGAAGTTGCAAAGGTTTATGCAATTAGCGATGCGGTTGCAAAAGCCTGGCAGAAAAAGAAAACAGAACCGCTCCATTTAATTCGCGTTCTCGGCGAACACGACAGGGCTGCACTTGAAGAGCTTGAAATTGCAGAGGAAGAAGCGTTCAAAACCTGCAAAAGTATGGTCGCAAGCCACAATTTGAACATGAATCTTGTCAAAACAAAATACACTTTTGACAAAAGAAAGATAACTTTCTACTACACCGCGCCGGAAAGGGTCGATTTTAGAGGGCTGCTTAAAGATTTAACGCAGGTGTTCAAACGCGTCCGCATTGATTTGCGGCATATCGGCGTGAGGGATGAAACCGCGCTGCTTGAGGGCAACGGGCTTTGCGGAAGACCCTTTTGCTGCTGCACTTTTTTGAGAAATTTTGAATCAATCAACATAAAACTCGCAAAAGACCAGGGAATGCCCATTACTCCCGGAAAAATCTCCGGAACCTGCGGAAGATTGCTTTGCTGCCTTGATTATGAGTATAAAAACTATATTGATTTTGCAAAACACATGCCGCCCATCGGCTCCGGCGTAATGACGCCCGACGGGCTCGGAAAAGTCTGCCTTTTGAACTTTTTGAGCGGAAAAATCACGGTAAAACTTGAAGACGGCAAAATCAGCGAATACAAAAAAGAAGATATTGAAATGATTGACGGCGAAGTCAATATTGAAATTGACGACTCCGTAACCGCCGCATATCAGGAAGAACCGGAATACAATATCGACATAAAACAGCTGGAAGACTAAAAAGGACGAAAAATGAAACCAACAGGCACCAGATATTGCATAAAAACCTGCTCAAGCGAAAACACGCAGGAGCTCGAAACCCTTTTAAACGAAATGTCCGCACAGGGCTGGGAAATTTATACAATGCACGAGGTCGAGGGCGACGACGGTTTCAATTTCAACTGCATTTTCGCACGCGACGCGCAGGAAGAACCCGAAGAAGACGACGATTTTGATGAGCTTTTCGGCTACAAAACCCAGATGCAAAAGATGATTTCAGCTGAAAATGAGCCTTTTGAGCTTTGTGTTGATATTCAGAGAAAAATCAAAGACAAAAGGAACAGAATCAACAAAATCCGCGCACTTATTGATGAAACTTCCGAACATCAGCGCCAGAAACTTAACAAAGAAATGTCCGTTTGCATGGAGGAGCTTGCAGCCCTTAGAAAAGACCTCCAGCGCGTAATTTCACCGGAAATTATGACTGATAAAATCGGACAGGACAAAATTTGTATAAAATTGAGCGAAGAAAACATTGAGCTCGTAAATCCGGATTTGGAAGCAAATCTGGTGGCACAGACAGTAAAAATCAGGCAAAAACTTGCCGAAGAACTGGGTTATATCATACCGAAAATAAGATTTGAAAACGATGAAGCGCTTTTATCAAACGAATTTCAGATTGATGTGAGAGGCGTATGCGCTTTCAAAGGCGCTGTTTACCCCGGCTGCCTTATGTTTTTCAAAGATGAGCTGAATTCGCCCAAAGGCCTGAAAGACGCAATCAAGGAAGTTGACTTTTTGAGCGGAAAAAGCGTCCTCTGGGTGCCACAGGAGAAGACAAAAGACTTCTGGGCGCACGGTTTAACCGCATCCGAGGTTGTTGCGCGCGCTCTGGAATACGTTTGTGTAAAATATGTTGAGGATATTTTTGATTATAACGATATAAACCGCTACATTGAGCTCGTCGGGGAAAATAACCTTTATTTAATTGAAAATATAATCCCTGATTTTGTATCAATTGCGGAGTTGAAGTTTATTCTCACAAATCTGATTAAAGAGCGGGTTTCTGTCAAAGATATCCTGTTTATTTTTGAAAAAATCAATGATTTTGCCGATGAGCAGACAAAAGAAGACCTTTTGTCAAAGGTTCGTCATGCGCTCGGACGCCAGATTTCGCAAAGTGCGGCAAATGAAAACAATGTTATACAGGCTTTTGAGCTTTCTGCCGAGCATTTAAAATATTTTCAGGCGAAAATGTCAGGAAAAAATCCTGTTATCAGAATTGACAATTCCAGAATAAAAGCGATTGCGCAGGGTTTGTACAAAAATGCAGAAAAAGCAGGAATTCTGCCCGAAAATATCGTGCTTATCGTGCCGATGGAAATCCGCCAGATTACGGCGTTTGTTCTTGCGCAGCTGATGACAACTGTGAAAGTCATTGCAAGAGAAGAAATCGCAGGAGGATATCCTGTCGAGATTTTAGCTGAAGTTTAATCGGATGATTATCTAAAATACCGATTCATAACTTCCGGACTCAGAACTTTTCCGTTTTCCTTTGCTTTTTTGATTATATTAAACAAATGCTCAACAAGCGGGAATGGACTGCAATGCTCTTTTACAACCTGCTTAAAAATCGAATCCTCCGCAAATAAAACTTTTGTTCTTGTAACATTTTCAAGCTCCGGCAAAAAATCACGGGCAAAATATGAAACAACATCGGTATTTTTGTTGTCTTTCAGCAATGCTCTGCTGTATTGTGTGCCAAAAACCTCATTAAAAACACGCAAAGAATAGAGTTTTCCCTTTTTGGTTTCCCGTGACATAATATCAACAACCGTCGTCGGCTCACCCATACAAGCAAAATTCCGTTTTAAAACGTCAAGCTTTTCCGGCGTATCTTTTAGATAAAAAACGGCTCTGGTGCCGAGTTTTGCGCCAAAATTTTGATAATAATTTGCATGTTGCCGGACTTTCATATTTATTTGACCCCTAAGCGCTCATTTTCCCTGTTTTCATCAAATTAAAGTACTTGTCAATTGAGCCGCCGTCTTTATCCCAGCTAAAGTCGTTCGCCATTGCGTTTTTCTGGATTTCACGGAACTTGTCTTTATCATTATAGAAAGTATCAAGAGCCCTGTTGAACGCATCTGTGTAAGCGTCTGTGTTGCTGTAGAATCCGCAATTTGCGTTTCCGTAAACAGCAATTCCCTTGTCTTTGTTATCGTTGTCATAATGCACAGGCGGTCTAAAGCCGTCAATTCCGTCTTTTACGGTGTCAACAAGCCCGCCGGTTGAGGTTGTGACAGGTACGCAGCCTTTTGCCATTGCTTCTATCTGCGTCAGACCGCAGGGTTCAAATACCGACGGCATTGCGAACATATCAGCCGCGCTAACGAGCAGATGTGTATGCAAAAATCCTTTAAATATAATGATTCTCTTGCCCAAATCAGGGAATCTGTCAGTAATCTGGCGTTTCATCTCTTTCAGCCTGTTATATGTATCAGGGCTGGAGATATTTCCGCCCATAATAACAATCGGAAGCTTGTCTTTTGGAATATTTTCTTTTTCTGCTTTCAATCCGAGGTTGTAAAGAGTGCCCCAGAAGATTGTATCCATGCCTTTTTGAGGGTCAATTCGCCCTACATGGCCGATTACCGGAACATCTTTAAAATCTTTTATTCCGGAAATGTCTATATTGAGAGCGTCTTCGTCAATAAAATATCTTCTGGTCGGGCTTAGCGATTTTCGCTGAGAAGATTGTTCTCTTTCCACGATTTTTTGGAAAATCGACATAATTTCATTTTTGTTGTGATTTCTTATCTCAAAAGCCCTGTCATCAGCAGCTTCGTATGGATGCAGCTCAACATTGCTCAAATCAATTTTATAACCGTCAATATTTACATCGTTACGAATTTGTTTGAGTATGTTATTCATATTTTTTTCATCAGGAACGATGGTAGATTTTGTATATCCGTTCATAATCGGCGTCATTGTATGATACCGGCTGCGTTCAGCGAAGATAGGGGTCAGACCTTTTGATTTTACATCGGATTTTAAAAGCTCCTGACCGTAATTTTCGGACACAGGAACAATTCTGTCCGCAAGTGAAACACCGCACATCATAGAGTTGAAATCATTATGAATCATCATGGAATTTTCCAACCCGTAATCCTTGTATTGCCACGGCATATCAAAAGTTTTCGCATGCGAGAGGATATCCGCAGAAAATCCCTGCAGCAGGGTCGCAAAAACTGACATTCTGTGGAGATTGTCATTTCCTTTTGAAGGGCCCTGGTGTTCTGCGTTATGGACTATGAAAATAGTCGGCAATTCATCAAAATACTTGCCGGTTTCATGGTCAATCTGCCCGTAATCAGCTTCTGTTGCGGCCATGTATTTTGTAAGCGGTGCAACCGTTCCGGCCGACCAATCATTTAATATTGCAACGTTTGGCGGCTTAATTCCATCCAATTTTCCCTGTTTTGCAGCTTTCATTGTTTCATAAACTGCCTTTGAGAAATAAGACATTCTTGTAATTGGGTCTGTTCCGTTGTTTGTATATGGATCAAGCTTGAAATTGCCTGCTGTAATACCAAAAATATTACAATTTTTAATAGGCAGCCCTTTATCGTTTTTAGCCTTATTATTTGAGGTATCAAGGAAAATAATATCAGTATTTTTATGGCGGCCTTTTAAAACTCTGACCTGATTATCCCTCAAACCGGTATTTGAATCATGCGACCCGTCATATATCGGAACATTTACATATCCCACATACTCAAGCGGGATTTTTACTTCAGAGTTTTTGCCGTAATAGTAATCAAAACCGTCCTTGCCGTGCTCAAGCCTGTGAACAACTTTGCCCTGCCCGTTATAAAGCGGGGTGATTACCGTAGTTTTATGCCCTTTGGGGCCGTATTTATTGTTGAAACTCATTGGAAGATCCGCCGCAACCTGTCCCATACCCCCATCGGACATAAATTCAGCGGTTTCGGCAGTGACCATCCAGGCATTAATTAAGTCGATTTTTGGCCATTTGTATTGATTCGTTTCTGCACTGACGCCTTTCATCCTTGCAGCCGCTTCTGTTTTCAGGCGAAATGCTGCATAATTAGAAAGTCTCGGTCTAAAAGCCTCAAATTCGTAGAATTTTCCGTACGGATGGACCATTCCCTGCTGCATAGCAGTGTTCATGCCGAAAGAAATTACCGCTTTATTATTTGCGGCAAGCAAATCCAAAAATCTGGCTGCTGCAGTAGAATTTTCGGCATAAAAAACCTGAGGATTTTGCGTTTGCTTATTTTTTCCTGTACTTTGAGCTCTCCCAAGAGTGAATGAAGTGACCGGCTTGACCGAAACCATTTTATTTATCCTTATTTAACTATGCTTTACTCAGTCCTCATGCAATAACTATCCTGAATAATAAATTTGTTAGCTTTAACTCATATTTATGGTCAAAAGTTACAAAAATTAACAAGAAAGTAGTGTCCAAAAAACACTATTGATGCAGAAATTTATAGCTTTATACTAACATAACAAATACTATTTACAAACAAATTTAAAAAACTTTATACATATTTCCTAATGCGTTTGGAGGAGATTTTTTTACATGCCCTAAAGACTTTAATCATGTCTTCCGATAAAAATAAAAAGACGAACACACGAAGGATAGTCATGTTAGACCAGACATCACAGGGGGCGGATTCCCTTTATCAAAAAAAAGACATAGATTTGCTTGAATTAGCAAGAAAGTCCCATGAAAAATACCTTTTAAGAAACAACAACAATGACCTCAATGCTGCAGTGGGTTATTATATTCAGGCTATCAAGGAAAATCCGGATATCCCTGAAACATACTATCGTCTTGCGACCCTGCTTTATGAAAACGGGCAAATTTCACTGGATTCGGCTATTGAACAGTGCAAAGTTGCAGTAAATATTGCACCAAAAAACCCGAATACACACATTTACACAGGATATTTCCTCAAACTGGCAAAAAACTTTGAGGAAGCAGAAAACGAATTTAAAAACGCAATAAAAATCAATCCGCTAATGGCTGCACGCCCGAGATTGATACTTGCAGCGCTGTTGTATGAAAAGATTAACTCCCAAAAACCCTCTTTCTCCGAATTTATTAAGATGGTTTATTATGCGTGCTCGGGCTGTCTCGCAATATTGTGGGACTTTCCCTCTCTGAAAATGTTTTATAAGAGTATTAGTGACGATGCTATGGTGTCAGCGTTCAAAACATACGGCGGACTGCTGGAAAAATTCAACAAAAAATCCCGCGCAATTGAAACCTACGACATAGCAGCAGAAATGACAGGCAGAGAGGGAGTCTTCTACGGAAAAATCGGTGATATCTGCATAAAAGAACATATTCCCGAAGTTGCTGTCAATGCCTACAGAAAAGTGCTGGAGTCAAATCCCTATGACAGGGATACGCTGGTAAAACTCGCAACTGTGCTTCAGGCTTATTTTGAAACAGAATACGACGAGGCAATCGACTGTTACACAAAACTTCTTGAACTCGAGCCAAGAAATGACAAAATTTACTATGAACTGGGCCATCTTTACCTGCAAAAAGATGAAACGCTCTGCGCAGTAAACGCCTTTAACATGGCGCTGGAGATAGATTACGAAAATCCGTTCTATCATAACAGCATGGCGTTTGCGCTGGTTCAGCTCGGGCAGCATGATGAAGCAATTGAGCACTATCAGACCGCGATTAACGCAAATCCTGACCCGATTTGGACTTCAATCGTCTGTCAGGCGCTCGGTTCGGTTTATCTTGAGATAAAAGAAAACCCGGAAGCGGCTATTGCACTGTATCAGACGGCTGCCGTCTTAAATCCTGCCTCGGAAGACTGCCAGATTGCAATCGGCGACCTGTATTTTTCGCAGGAAGATATGGATTCTGCAATAAAAGCCTACTGCGACGCAATAAAAATCAACCCAGAAAACGCAAAAGCCTATGGAAAATGCGGAATGGCGCTATGGGAAAAGGATTTTGTTGAGGAAGCAATTGTTGCATACAACAAGGCGATTGGAATTGACCCGGAATATTCGGTTGCATACAACAATCTCGGCGTAATTTACCTCGACGGGATAGGAAATGTCCGGGAATCAATCGAATTATTCAAAAAAGCCCTCAAAATCAATCCTGATTACACACTTGCAAACTTTAACATTGCACGCGCATATCAGGTGCAAAAAGACCCCATGGAGGCAGCCAAATATTACCAGAAGGCAATGGATTTAAACAAAACGACCGGCGAGCTCGACGAAGAGGACATTCAAGAGCGCCTGTTCAAGCTTTTTGAGGTTTAAATCAAAACAATATGTAGTCTAAGGAGTAATAACCCGCCCGTTTTTGGACGGGTTATTTTTTGTTAAGAAATGTAAAAAATATTATGACAAATTTAAGTGTAAAAATTACAACAATTATAAATTTTGACCTGAAAAAATGAAAATTTTATAAAAATTTAAAGAAAAAACATCAAAAATTTAAAAATTTAGAGGTTATTATTTTATAAAAATAAGATTTTTTATCAAAACGGCAAAAAACTTAAAAACATCCGAAATGTTGACCTGCACTGCGTCATGCGCTATTCTTTATAACATAAAAGAATTATTTTAGAGGAAAAAATTATCTATCACATACCTAAACTCAGTACCATGAGTTTTTACACAAGCCGAATACTTCAGATTAGTACCTGAGCCGAAACGGCTCTTTTTTTTACAAAAACAGCGCCGATTCTTTTCAGAAAAAGCGCTATTTTGATAAAATTTTATTTTTTTGCTGCAGCTTTTGTTTGTTTTTGCTTGATATCTAACGCAGCGTTATGAGCCAGGAGGTAAACCGAGCAGGTTTTATAGTTTTTTATATACCATGCACATTTTTCCTGGGCGCATACTATTTCCATATCATTTCCGGCACTCATTAACGGACATATTGGTATTGACATATTCTTCCTACACTTTCAACTTATCTGCCTGTTTCAACAGGTTGCAGTTTTCTTCTCTGCTTTTTTCGTAATCCTTATAAATTCTTGTACGGTTGATAACTTCATCAAAATCAATCTGATGTGCATCAAAATCCGGCCCGTCAACGCAGGCAAACTTAACTTTACCGCCAACAGTCAAACGGCAAGCGCCGCACATTCCTGTTCCGTCGACCATAATCGGATTCATGCTGGCTTCGGTTTTTATACCTTTATCTCTTGTCAAATCAGCAACAGCGCGCATCATCGGCATAGGCCCGACCGCAATTGCATAATCAATTTTTTCTTTTTTCATCAAGTCATCAAGCACGCCGGTAACAAAACCCTTTGTCCCGAGAGAACCATCGTCAGTGGTGATAAAAAGTTCACTGCAAGCGTCTTTCATTTTGTCCTGCCAGAAGATTAAATCTTTATTTCTTGCGCCCATAATCATATAGACCTTGTTTCCGGCGTCTTTGAAAGCTTTTGCAATCAAATAGCACGGAGCAGCGCCATATCCGCCAGCAAGGCATACAACAGTGCCGTATTTTTCAATATGAGTAGGCTGGCCGAGCGGCCCGACGACATCAGCAATCTCATCGCCCTCGTTTAATTGCGCTAATTTTTTTGTAGAATAGCCGACAGCCATGAAAACTATGGTCAATTCGCCCTTTTCGCGGTTGTAATCAGCGATGGTGAGGGGGATTCTTTCTCCGTTTTCATCTACCCTTAAAATAATAAACTGGCCTGCCTGCGCATTTTTGGTTACAAAAGGCGCTTCGATAGTCAGTTCGTACTGGTTTGAGCACAATTCTTTTTTTGCTAATATTCTATATCCCACTTTTATTGATTTCCTTTAGTATTTTTAGATTTTCATACAATAGAATAACATTTATGGCCTTTTCTGCCAACCCTATTTTTTCAATGCGTCAGCACCCGACACAACCTCGAGAATTTCGCCCGTAATAGCAGTCTGGCGGACTTTGTTGTAGTCGATTGTCAGAGTGCGAATCATTTCATCAGCATTATTCGTTGCTGAGGACATCGCCATCATTCTGGCAGCGAGTTCGCTCGCAACTGCCTCAAGCAGCGCCTGATAAATAATATTTGAAATATACATCGGCACCAATTTTTGCAAAATATGGTTCATATCGGGCTCAAAAAGCATCAACGGGTCAATAGTATGAACCCCAGCTTCAGCCTCCATCTCTGTTTTCTCAACAGGAAGAACCTGCCAGTCAGAAACCTTGTATGACATCATATTTTTGAAACGCGTTGTGATAACTTCAATATTATCAATAACTCCGCCCACAAGCGCCGACGCCATATCTTCCGCAATAACTATTGCATTGGAAGAATTAGGTTCGCCCGAAATTGAAGTGTATTTTTTCAAAATTTCAAACCCGGCTGACGCTTCCTTTCTGCGCAGGGAGGAATAACCCTTTTGCCCGACGACAAAAACCTTTACCCCGAGCCCCTGTTCTTTCAAAGCCGCAATCTTGTTGAGCGCATACCTGATAACATTCGCATTATAAGCTCCGGCAAGCCCTTTGTTAGAAGTAATAACGAGCAGTCCGACAGTTTTTATGTAGCGGGTTTTCAAAAGCTCTGGATAATTATCAATTGCGCGCTCAATTTTCAAGCCGGCGCCCGAAAAATCACCGTCAGAAGACGCCAGCGCCCTTGAAAAAGCCTGCGCAATTGCTTTTGCAAAAGGACGGGCTGCTTTTACGCGGTTTTCTGATTTTTTAACCTTTGCAGCCGCAACCATTTTCATCGCACGTGTAATTTTCTGCGTGTTTTTAATACTGGTTATTCTGTCTTTTATATCTAATAAATTTGGCATTTTTAGTCCTTTTTATTTTGTCACCCCGTTTTTTTTTCAGGGCTTTGCCGGTAATCAACGCAATCCTCCGGTTTCATCGCCGCAAAAAATAATTTTTGCAGGTTTGCGCCTTAATTATGCACTGAATACCGACGATTTGAACGTATCAAGGCTTTCTCTAAGTTGTTTTTTGTCTTCATCGCTCAGAGCAGCGCCGGAATTGAGTTTTGATTCAAGCTCAGAAAGGTTGGATTTGAAGTATTCAAACCATTCTTTTTTGAATTGAGCGATTTTGTTGTTGTCAATATCGTCAATTACGCCTTCGTTTGCGGCAAAGAGTATGCTAACCTGCTCTGCAACGCTCAAAGGTGAATATTGAGGCTGTTTCAAAACTTCGGTAAGTTTCTGGCCTCTCAAGAGCTGATCTCTTGTCGCTTTGTCCAAATCGCTTGCGAATTGTGCAAAAGCTTCCAGTTCTCTGAACTGCGCAAGGTCAAGTCTTAATTTTCCGGCAACCTGTTTAATAGCTTTTGTCTGAGCAGCGCCGCCAACACGGGAAACCGAGATACCGGCGTTGATTGCAGGCCTGATACCCGAGTTGAAAAGGCCTGTTTCAAGGAATATCTGACCGTCTGTAATTGAAATAACGTTTGTCGGAATGTACGCAGAAACATCGCCTGCCTGAGTTTCAATAATTGGCAAAGCAGTGATTGAACCGCCGCCGAGTTTGTCATTCAATTTTACAGCACGCTCAAGAAGTCTTGAGTGCAGGTAGAAAACGTCACCGGGGTAAGCTTCACGTCCCGGCGGACGTCTGAGAAGCAAACTCATTGCACGGTAAGCCTGAGCCTGCTTTGTAAGGTCATCAAATACAATCAGAACGGCTTTTCCCTGCTCCATAAACTCTTCTGCCATCGCCATACCTGCAAAAGGTGCGATATATTGCAGCGGAGCCGGTTCGTCAGCGGTCGCTGAAACGATAATTGAATAATCCATTGCGCCGTAATCTTCCAGCTTTTTGGCCAGCTGCGCAACTGTAGAAGTTTTTTGCCCGATTGCAACGTAAATACAAATTACATCCTGCCCTTTCTGGTTGATGATTGTATCGATTGCAATAGCGGTTTTACCGGTCTGTCTGTCGCCGATAATCAACTCTCTTTGTCCGCGTCCGATAGGCGTGAGCGCGTCAATCGCAGTCAAACCGGTCTGGAGCGGCTCATGAACGGATTTTCTGGTAACAATCCCCGGAGCTACGCGCTCAACAGGTCTTGTTTTTTCATAATGTATGTCGCCTTTGCCGTCAACAGGGCGTCCGGTCGGGCTTACAATACGTCCGATTAATCCGTCGCCAACAGGAACAGAGGCGATTCTGCCGGTAGCTTTTACGGTCATTCCTTCTTTGATTTGCGTGTATTCGCCGAGGATTACGACGCCGACGTTGTCTTCTTCAAGGTTCAGCGCGATACCAAGAGTTCCTTTTCCGTCGTCAAATTCAACGAGCTCGTTTGACATTGCATTTCTCAAGCCGTAAACGCGGGCAATCCCATCGCCGACCTCGAGAACCGAGCCGATGTTAGAAACTTCCATTTCCGAAGAATAGTTTTCGATTTTTGCTTTGATTATGGAAGTAATTTCATCCGGTCTTATTGTAGCCATTTTACTTATCCTTTTAATTGTATCTTCAATTCAATTTTTGTTATTTTTCCTTTGTCAGGAGGTGCAGGGTTGTGCCCTTTTGCATATTTTATGCCAGTTTTCTTTGCAAACTTTCGAGTTTGCGGGCCATTGAGCCGTCGATTGTTTTGTCCTGAATTTTCAGAATCATTCCCGCGATAATTTCGGGATTAATCGAATAATCAAGCACAATCGACTTTTTCAGCCTGTTTTCGAGTTTGTTTTTCAGGTTTTCTTTCAAATCCTCATCGACTTCAACCGCTGAAACGACCTCAACGCGCAAAATATTTTTCGCTTCGTCCAGCCCTTTTTCAAAACAGTACAAAATCGTGTCAATAAGCGAAAATTTATTTCTTTCGACGAGAATATAAACAAGATTGAGCACATCAGGCGCAATTTTTCCGTCAAAAATATTTTTAACAGCATCTTTTTTCTCGGAAGCAGGAATAATCGGGTGATTCATGAAATTTTTGAACTCTTCCGAGGAATCATAAGCATCACACACGGTCTTAATATCCTCGTGGAATTTATCCAGTTCGTTTTTGGATTTTGCAATCTCAAGAATCGCATCCGCATATCTTTTTGCGGGTGCAATGAGTTTATTATCAATGTTTTTAGCCGAATTTGCCATTTAAACTTCCAGTCTGTCTATGCTGTTGATAAAATCACTAATAAATTTTCTATGGAGCTCTTTGTTGCCGTCAAGAGCGCGTTTTACCTGCCTCTGGGCAACTTCGACAGAAGCTTTGCTAACATTTTTCATCAAAGAGGATTGAACCTGTTTTTCTTCTGCCTCAAGCTGTTTTTTTGTGTTTTCTTTGATTGAAGCAACAAGTTTTTCAATTTCATCTCTGGATTTTGCCTCAAAAGCCTTTGCGGTTGAATCAGCTTTTTTAAGAATCTCATCAAGCTCCGCAGGAAGATTTTCAAGCGATTTTTCAACCTTATGAAAAGCTTCTTCCGCTTCTTTTTTGAGATTATCCGAGGATTCAACAGACGCCTGAATATCACGCCTTTGAGCTTCCATTGCTTCGGGAAGTTTCAGATATTTCATCAAAATAGCAAAGAAAATCACAAGAATTGTGAAGTTAAATGCGTTTGAATTAAGTATATTTGACCAGGAAATATCAAGCATTTTGTCTTATTACCTCTTCAACCTCGCCGTCAGCCAGCGGCTCAAAAGAAACTCCCTCTCCGATGAGTTTTGTTGTGATATTGTTGGCAATATCGGCAACATTATCGCGGAAGCCGAAATAAACACTGTTTTTTTCGTTGTAAAGGTCGTTTTTTTGCCCCTCGAGCATATCGCTCATTTCGGATTTTGTGCTGTTTAAGGCTTTTGATTTTTCGTTTTTAATAGCTTCTGTTTTAGCCGCAACAATATCACGCGATTTTCTGTGAGCTTCGCCGATTTTTTTGTCTTTTTCCTCAAGAAGCGCGTTCGCGTGTTTACCATGCTCGTCAGCCGCAAGTCTGTTGTTATTAATATATTCCTGACGTTTTTGCATAATCGCAAGAACCGGCTTATACAAAATCTGGTTCATAATAATAACGAATATTATGAAGCTGACTGCTGATACTAATAATGTTGCGTTAAATTCCATTTTTGTTCCTTGTTAATTTGTTGATTCGGGCAATTTGCCGCAAATCCTTGCCATATTAAGGCATTTTCGCATTTATGAGCGCTTGGAAGAAGCTTTGTCCCTGATTGCTGCAATGCTCGCGTTAAACAAGCCTCCGGCAGCCGACCTGCGCTCTTTATGCAGTGGGTTAACCAATCATTCCGCTCAATTTCATAGCGATGAACAAGCCGTAAATTGCGCAAGCTTCAGCAAGAGCAGCACCGAGGAGGAAGAAACCTACAGCTTTACCTGCGATTTCGGGTTGTCTTGAAATTGCGTCCAAAAGACCTTTGGTTGCTACACCGATACCCAGCCCTGCGCCGATAGCACCGAATCCGATTGCAAGACCTGCACCGATATCAGCCAGACTGCCTGCTACTGTTGCCAATTGTTCTACTGCCATAATTTTCTCCTTTTTATTTTGTTTTTTATTCTTTTATTTTTGCCGGCGGGGCCGGGGATTCCGAAACAAGTTCAGAATGAGATATTTAGTGTTCTTCTTCAGCCGTTGCAAGCGCTACGTAGGCCGTTGCAAGCATTGTGAAAACCAGAGCCTGTACAAAAGCAACAAAGACCTCGAAAAGCATAATCGGCAGCGGCAGAAAATAAGCAAAAATGCCTACAAAAGCCGCAACGAGAAGCTCTCCGGCCAGAATATTGGCAAAAAGCCTGAGTGCAAGCGTAAACGGGCGGATAACCATCTCGGCAAGCTCAACAATTGCTTCGACAACGTCGATAGGATTGAAGCTGCGAAGAAAATATCTTATGCCCTTTGCTCTAACGCCCTGATATACATAATAAATCAGAACCAGAATCGCCATTCCTGCCGTCATATTGATATCGTTGGTCGGAGAAGCGAGTTCGCCCTGTTTAAGATGATATATTTTCCACGGGATTTGCCCCATGAGGTTTGCAGTAACAATAAAAAGGAACAATGAGGCAATCAGCGGAACATGTTTTGCACCGGATTTTCCAATCATAGATTCTGTCAGCCCCCCAAAGAAACACATTATTTTTTCGGCAACTGTTTGCAGTGTATTAGGCACCAGTGAGAGTTTTCTGGTCGCGAGCACCGCAAATAAAATGAGCACTGCCATAGCAATCCACATGGTAATAAGTGTATCCATGTTTACGCTCATATTGTGACCTAAATTTACTATCCAATGGCCTTCTGACATTACTAATCCTTTTTGTTAACCCTCTATATAGCCATGCTATATTTCTGATTATAATACAAAAAATAAAAAGGGGTAAATTTATTTTTTTCAATATGGATTTTGGAGTTTTAAGGCGGTTTGGGGCTGTTTAATCGTAGAGTGGGAAAAGACAAGCCGTCATTCCGAACTTGCAGCTCCTCTTGTTTGCG
>URFH01000034.1 GCA_900547155.1 uncultured bacterium
GTCCAAATCTATTGCGGAACCCTAGAAAACTTTTTTTATTCAATTTAAAAATATAATAAGTTAAAATTTATAATTCTGCAACAGGGCGCTAAATAGCATCTGTATTTTCGGGCAATTTTTGCACAGGGAGCGTTTTAAAGGTATTATTTTCAGGAACAACAATCCCCTTTTCAGGGTGAGCAAGGTCATATTTTCGCTGGTGTTCAATAAGCATTTGCTCAATTTCGGTATAACCCTTGTTATGAGCGGTTTTTACATAAGGCCGTCTGAAAAACATCCGCTCTCTTTTTATATTTAGATTCGGGTCTTTGAGCATTTCCCTCACGACCTCAGTATAGCCATATTTTACAGCAAGATAAAGAGCGCTGTAGCCGCCCATTTTTTCAGTTTTGGGATTAGCGCCATGTTCAAGCAGCAAAAGTGCGATATCCGGTCTTTTATAGCTCAAAGCATACACCAGCGGGCTCAACCCGCAATAAGTCTGGTCCAAATCGACTTTCCCTGCCTCAACAAACAGTTTTACGGTTTCATAATCCTTTTTATTAATAAGGTAATACATAAACTGCTGATGGCTGCTTGCGGTCAACAGCCTTTCTGCGAGCTTATCCGAAGCTTCATCCGGAGAAAGTGCTTTCGCCGGCGAAATAAAAGCCGTTAGAATGACTAAAACAACCAAAAAATTTTTCAATAGTTCAAAATGACGCATAAAACCCTATAAAAAAATTTGCGTCACCCGCGATTCGAACGCGGGACCTATCCCTTAAAAGGGGAGTGCTCTACCTGCTGAGCTAGTGACGCAAATTTTTATTAAATTTTCAAGTCCTTTGGCTCAGCAGGTAGATTTTAATCTAACTTGCTCGGCTGTCGCCTCGCCGGGCTGAGCTAGTGACGCAAATTTTATTAAATTTTCAATTTTTTACTGCCAAAACCAACTATTTTTAAAATCTATCAGTTCCGACTGCTTATATAACATAGCAAGAACATACTTTTACGTCAATAATCTTTTTTAAATTATTTTGTAAAGATTGTCTGCTCTCTGTCAGGCCCGACGCTAATAATCGAAATCGGCACGCCCATAAGCGATTCCAGACGTTTGAGATATTTTTTTGCATTCTCAGGAAGCTCTTCATAAGTTCTGATTTTTGAAATATCTGTCATCCAGCCGGCATGGGTTTCGTAAACGGGCTCTAAAAATTTATGAAGATTTACATTTGTCGGGTAGAATTCATAAATATCGCCGTTTCTTTTGTCTTTATATGCCGTACAAACTTTTATTTCCTCAAAAGTATCGAAAACATCCAGTTTTGTAACCGCCATTGAGGTAAGTCCGCTTACGAGCACGCCGTATTTCGCAACAACAGCGTCAAACCATCCGGTTCTTCTTGGTCTTCCGGTTGTTGTGCCGAATTCATGCCCGATATTTCTTATTTTTTCGCCGATTTCGTCGTTTAATTCGGTAACAAATGGCCCCTCGCCGACGCGTGTTATATATGCTTTTGAAACCCCGATAATTTCTTTTGAAACTGACGGCCCGAACCCGCTTCCGGTAAAAGCACCGCCCGCAACAGGGTTAGAACTCGTAACAAAAGGATAAGTTCCCCAGTCCACGTCGAGCATAATCCCCTGTGCACCCTCAAAAAGTATGGATTTTTTCTCTTTCAATATGTCATGAAAGAGCTTTTGCCAGTCATCGCAAACATAAGGACGAAGAATTTCAGCATATTTTTGGCAAATTTCAAGGATATTGTCCTTTGTATAGGTTTTCAGCCCGTAAATCTCCTTGAGTTCCTTGTTTTTCAAAGAAAGTATGTTCTCAAGCTTCATTTTGAGCCCGTCAATATCATATAAATCCTGAACTTTCAGCCCATGCCTTGAGATTTTGTCCGTATATGTGGGGCCAATGCCTTTTTTCGTTGTGCCGATTTTTGCTCCGGCGCCAGCCGTTGCCTCACTCTGGCCGTCAATATCTATATGATAAGGCATAGTAATCGAAGCAAGGGGCGAAATTTTCAAACCTGACAAATCAACATGCTCTTTTTTCAAATTTTCGATTTCTTCTTTCAAAACTTCGGGGTAAATCACGGTTCCCGCGCCAATAAAGCAAATTTTACCCTCATAAAGAATGCCCGAGGGTATCAAATGGAATTTAAACGTTTTATTATCCGCGACAACCGTATGACCCGCATTGCAGCCGCCCTGATAGCGAATAATTATATCAGCTTTCTGTGCAAGCAAATCAGTAATTTTAGCCTTGCCCTCATCACCCCATTGTGCCCCGATAACAACCGTATTTTCCATTTAATTAATCCTTTTCACCTCTACTTTTTAATTATAGAACAAAAGGAACTGCTAAACTTCAGGAAGAAATGTAACGATATGTAACAAAAGTATATATTTTTGAAATAGTGAGGTTTGAATTTACGTTTATATAAATGTAAGAAGAAAAAAGGGCACATTATGGCATTCGCAATCGCACAATGTACACAAACCAATTTGCTGGCGACGAAGTCAGATCTTGAAATGGAGATGACCTTTCTAACTCAGGAACTCATGCAGTTGTCAATGCAATCTCAGGCTATTATAGAACAGCAATCCCAGGAGGGTCAGTACTATATGAGCCAGCACACTGATGAAGAGGGCGTTGTTGACACTGCGGCGATAGAATATGTAAACAGTGACGCCTTTAACAAAAAATATGACGCACTGCTGGCGGAAATTCAGGCAAAAGAACAAAAACTGCAGGTACGAAAACAGCAGATAGAACTAAAACAGCAGTCAATATCTGCACAAGAAGACAGCTGGCAGAAACTCGGAGACAAACACATCCAAAACGATTTCAAATACGGCAGTTAGCCTCCGAAAAGAAGAAAATAAAAAGCTCCACAGATTATGTGGAGCTTTTTTAAGCTTATGAAAAACTTACTACTTTTTAGCAGCGAGTTTTTTGTCAACAGCTTCTTTGAATTTTTTACCAGCTGAGAAAGCAGGAACAGTTTTTGCTGCGATTTTGATTTCTTTACCTGTTTGAGGGTTGCGGCCTGTTCTAGCTGCTCTTTTTCTGGATTCGAATGTACCGAAGCCGACCAAAGTAACTTTTTGTCCTTTAGCAACAGTTTTTTCAACAGTTTCCATCCAGGCGTTGATAACGTCAGATGCTTCTTTTTGAGTAACTTTAGCTAATTTTGAAACTTCTTGTACTAATTCTTCTTTGTTCATAGTATTTAAACCCCTTTTCTAAAATGTACATTATTATTATATTTGAATCCTGAAGAATGGCAAGTGTTTTTTTTCATACAAACAGCTGTTTTTTTAATAGTTTGTTTAAAATCCGTTTTCTTCCTTTACAAAGAGGGAAAAAGTTTTTAAAATGTAATAAAGGACAAAGTATGGAAAAGAAATTCGGATTTTCGCTTGCAGAAGCGCTTATAACACTCCTCATAATTGCACTGATAACCGTATTATCCGCGCCTGTCATCACAAAAAAAGCAAGAAAACGTGAAGACACGAACATGTGGACGTTTGTAAAAAACAAAAACAAATATATTTATCCAACAAACAACAACGATATCATGCTCGGCTCAACAAAACAGCCAAAAGGCATTGTGGTAAACGGCGTTCTTGTTTTTAAGAACACTAAAGGCGAAACCATCGGCTGGATTGCAGAAGACGGAACAAATTCCTTTACCCTCGGAAATCAAGGCATGGCTTTGCCCTCAATTTCCGATGAGGATATGAAAAAGCTTGTTGAGCAGGTTCAAAAGAGCATTGACGTGAATAAACTCACCCAACAGGTGCAAAATGCCGGAAAAATTGCAGAAAAAACCGCCCCGAAGCCCGTTTCAGGCAATAATGAGCATGCTCAAAACAACAGCGTACAAAGCACCGATTTGAATATCGATATCAATGCGCTAATGAACACAATTAATCAGATAAACAGTCAGCAGAGGTAATTAATTATGATAAAACCATGGAATGAATATTTTATAGAGATTGCAAAAACCTGCTCAACCCGCTCAAACTGCTTCAGAGCGAAAGTAGGCGCGGTAATTGTCGGCGAAGACAAAAAAATCAAAGCAACCGGCTACAACGGCACCCCGTCAAAAGTTATTTCCTGCTATGAGCTGGGAAAATGCTACAGAATGGAGAACAACATTCCATCCGGAACAATGTACGAAACCTGCCGCAGCATCCATGCCGAGCAAAACGCTATAATTCAGGCTGGTCAGGATAGATGCCAGAACGCAACAATGTATATTTACGGGCATGAATTTATCTGCATTCTTTGCAAAAGATTTATTGTTCAGGCCGGAATAAAAGATGTTTATCTTTTAAAAGATGAAAATTCGCACATGAAGCATATTTCTGTAGAAGAAATCCGAAAAGAGCTCAGCGAATCCTTTAAAGTGTAGAAAAAATCAGCTCTTTTATTTCAAAAAGTTCTTCCAGACGGCCGGATTTAGTTACTGTTTCTATTTTTTCCAGAATCCGGGCGAGTTCGGGCGGTGCGGGCTCTTTTATAACCCCGGGCAGCTCAATTTGCGAGGTATTTTTTACCTCTTTAAAATTCTTGTTAATCGTAAGAAAATCTTTATAAACAGTCAAAATCTCCAGCCATTCTTCTGGAAATTCTTCTGATTTGCCGGTATAATACGCGCAATCTTTGGGATATTTTTCGTAATAAGCCAGCATGGCGTTGATTTCATAAAAAACATCTTCATCAGGAACTTCCTGTCCGAAAAAAGCATTATTCAAGATTTCTTTTGGTTCGGATTTAAAGTTAAATTTTATAAAAACAGCCCACAGCAGGCAGCCAAGGTAAAATGCGGTAGAATTTTCAAACAATTTACAGAGTTTTTGACGCTGCATTTGGAACTGGACTTTTTTGCGGTTGAATTGCTTTATTGTCCCTAAAAATGCATTAAATGACTCAAGGCAATCCGAAAAAACATAAGTATGAGCTGAATAGCCCGGGTCAAAGGGGACACCGTGTTCAAAATCCATTGTTTTGAGCCTCCTTGCTGCGTATTTTTTGTGTTTTTTTTATTATACGTGCCCGGGGAGGGTCGAACTCCCGGCCTGCAGCTTCGGAGACTGCCGCTCTATCCTGCTGAGCTACGGGCACATAAAAATACTTTCCAATTATAACATGCTGCTATATAATTATATTATAGGTGAAAATAATGAAAGATAAAAACTGTATATTTTGTAAAATAGCAAATGGTGATATTCCGGTTGAGCCGGTATGGGAAAATGAAAAAGTTTTTGCATTCAAAGATGCAGATCCGCAGGCTCCCGTGCACATACTGGTTGTACCGAAAGACCATTACGCATCATTAAATGAGCTGGACGACAAAAATCTAATGGGTGAGCTGATAAACGGCGTTAAATCCGCAGCAAAAGCCCTGGGGCTAAAAGAATACAGAACAGTCCTCAACACAGGCGAAAGCGCAGGTCAAACTGTTTTTCATCTCCATTTTCATGTGTTGTCCGGACGTGATTTCAACTGGCCGCCGGGCTAAAGAAGGTAATTAATGTTTATATTTGATAATCCGCCACTATTATTTTTAATATTGACACTGGTCTTAGCTGCCGCATATATGTTCCTCAGGATTAACGAAGAAGTTACGGGAAAAGGCGGCGTAAAAAAATTAGGCATCTCACCCGATGACGCCTATATTGAAATGCAAACCTGTCTGGCCAACAGAGACCATAAATCAGCACAATTATTTGCGCTTAAATACCTCGAAGCTGACCCGATGTTCAACGATTTAAGACGATTGCTTATCAAATCTTACATTGATTCACACAAAGAATATGACGCAATAAATCAGCTCTTAATTCTTGTAAAAAACGCTCCGGACGACGCTAAAGCATATTTGCAGCTGGGAGTGCTTTATCAGAATACAAAACAGAACAAAAAAGCCATAAATTATTATAATGAAGTTCTCAGACGCGATGATTCGAATATTTTGGTGCTAAAAAACCTCGGACAGCTCTACATAAGCGAACGACAGATGGATTCAGCACTAAAAATATACAAACAGCTGCTTCAAAATTTTGAAGATGAAAAAGATAAAGTTGAATTTTACCCGATAATGGGCGATTTATACGCGTCGCAGGGCGAAAACAAGCAGGCGCTCGATTTTTATAAAAAAGCTTTTAAATACCAGCCCACGAATATTGAAATCGTAAAAGCCAGCAGAAAAATATACGCAAGGCTCAAAGACACCGATAATATGCTCAGGCTTTCCAAAAAACTCATTGCAATGGCGCCGGGAAATTACGATTATTATAATGATTTGATACAGGCGCTTTTTGACCTGAAAAAGTATGACGAAGCCCTTAACTACGCCAACAAGGCAATGGAGCTCGACAGCAAAGACGAAAAGCAATTGATGAGCATGATTGCAAAGATTTATACATACACCGGAAAAGCCGAAGAAGCCGTTGATATCCTTGAAAATAAGGTTATGGTTGACCCGAGGGATGTTGATATGGTTCAGGCTTATGCAATGGCACAATGTATGAATAAAAACTACGAAGAGGGTGTAAAATTATGCCTTGACGCCATAGAAATAGCTGTTCCGGCAGGAGTAATCAAGCTCCAGAACACAATCAGCAACATTCTTTGCGAAAATGCCGTAGATTTATTAGAAAGTGGCGATACAGGCGGGGCTTTTGAAAAATTCACGGAAGCCGTGCAATACAACAGCGACAATCCGGAGATTTACTTCAAGCTCTGTGACGCAAACCGCAGGGTAAAAAACTACTCCGAAGCCCTGAAACAGTGCAAACGCGCAATCGAGCTTTCTCCAGAGGACAGCAGGTATTATGTTTACCTCGGCGACATATATGTTGACCTGCAAAACTACATAGAAGCCATTCAACACTACAAAGAAGCAGTAGATATCGACCCGAGAAATGCCACTGCACACGCAAAACTCGGCATTTTGCAGGCTAAAGGGCACCAGTACGAAGCCGGAATCAAATCCCTGCAAGCCGCACTTTCTATTGATGAAAATAATCCTGACACAAGATACAATCTCGCGCTTATTTATGAGCTTCAAGGTAACATAGAAGAAGCAAAAATCGAATACAAAAAAGTTTTGAGCCTTGACCCGAATCACGCAGAAGCGCTCAACAACTTACAAATTCTTGGAGAATAGCATTAAAAAAACGACCTTTAAAGGCCGTTTTTTATTATTATTGAGTTTTAAGCGATTTCTTCTTCTGATTCCTGAACAGGCTGGGGCTGTTTGTTAGGAAGTTTTATCAACTCGGCCACTTTATCGCGCTTATTGACCATCTCAGCTGTTATTGTGAACTCTTTAACATCTTTTTGCGACGGAATTTCATACATAACGTTGAGCATAAGTTCTTCAACAATAGAGCGCAGCGCGCGTGCGCCGGTTTTTCGCTTAATTGCCTCTTTTGCGATAAGTTCAATAGCCTCGGGCTCAAATTTAAGCTCAACATCGTCCATCTGCAAGAGACACTGATACTGTTTCAGAATTGCGTTTTTGGGCTCGGTGAGAATCATCTTCAAAGTAGCCTCATCCAGCTGGTCAAGAACCGCATAGATAGGAACACGGCCGATAAACTCCGGAATAAGACCGAATTTCAACAAATCTTCGGGCTGGAGCTTTTTGAGCATTTTTTGCGCTGCAATCTCTTTTTCTGCTGCGGTTGCAGGTGCCTTTGCGCCGAATCCGAGAGAAGTGCCTTCACCGGCTCTTCTTTCAACGATTTTATCCAGTCCGACGAACGCACCGCCAACGATAAACAAAATATTTTTGGTATCAATCTGGATAAATTCCTGATGCGGGTGTTTTCTGCCGCCTTGAGGAGGAACATTTGCGACCGTTCCCTCAATCATTTTCAAAAGCGCCTGCTGAACGCCTTCACCGCTTACATCGCGGGTAATGCTGGGGTTTTCTGACTTTCTGGCGATTTTATCGATTTCATCAATGTAAATAATACCGCGTTCGGCTTTTTGTGCATCAAAATCAGCACTTTGATAAAGCCTCAAGAGGATATTTTCAACATCATCACCCACATAGCCTGCTTCTGTGAGCGTAGTCGCGTCAGCAACCGCAAAGGGCACATCAAGCATTTTTGCCAGCGTTTGCGCAAGGAGCGTTTTTCCGGAACCGGTAGGCCCAACCAGCAAAATATTACTTTTTTGGATTTCAATACCTGAATCATCGCCTTTTGCATTATGCGCAATACGTTTATAATGGTTGTAAACAGCGACTGACAGCACTTTTTTTGCGTCATCCTGTCCGACGATGTTTTCGTCGAGATATGCCTTGATTTCGTGAGGTTTCGGGATATTGGTGAGGTCCGTAGGCGATTTTTCGGCGCCTTCTCCTTTTTCTTTGTCTTTATTTTCAAAGAATTCCTCATCAAGTATTTCATTACACAATTCTACGCATTCATCGCAGATATAAACCTCGGGGCCGGCAATTAATTTTTTCACCTGGTCCTGGGTTTTTCCGCAAAATGAACATTTCAAGCGGCTGTCATCGTGTTTAACCATTTATTTATCTCCTGATTTAATTTTGTCGTTTCGGATTGGCACCGAAATCGCAAATTTTATTCGTGTTTCGCTGTTTTTTCTATTGAAACAACTTTGTCAATCATACCATACTCAAGAGCCTCCTCAGGAGTCATGATATAATCTCTGTCAGTATCTTTTTCAATCTTTTTGATTGATTGGCCTGTATTTGCAGCCAATATTTCGTTCAAGGACTTTTTAATTCTGATGATTTCAGCCGCTTGAATTTCAATATCGGTTGCCTGACCCTGTGCACCGCCCAGAGGCTGGTGAATAAGAACTCTGGAGTGCGGAAGCGCAAGTCTTTTGCCTTTTGTACCTGAAGAAAGCAAAAATGCGCCCATACTAGCCGCCTGACCGAGGCAGATAGTAGAAACATCAGCGCGGATATGCTGCATTGTATCATAAATTGCAAAACCCGCAGTAACGCTTCCTCCGGGGCTGTTGATATAGAGCATAATATCTTTTTCCGGATTTTCACTGTCAAGCAGAAGCATCTGCGCAACTACAAGGTTAGCTACCATATCATCAATCGGGGTTCCCAAAAAGATGATTCTTTCTCTCAATAATCTTGAGAAAATATCAAATGCGCGTTCGCCGCGGCTTGATTGTTCTACAACTGTTGGTACAAAGCTCATAATCTGCCCTTTCTTATACTATTTTTCTATGAATTTTACGGTGTTGTTGTCAACGAGGAATTTTGTCACCTTGCGGCTCAAAGCCTGTTGTGAAAGCGACTGAATCATTCCGGGAGTTCTGGACATTTCTTTCAAAATCGTAGTTTTGTCCGTGCCGTACATCGAAGCAAGCTCAGAAAACTGTGTATCAAGGTCATCCGCAGTAATCTGGAGGTTTTCGAGCTTAGCAATTTCAGAAATCATCAGTGAATTTTTGATTCTGTTCTTAGCCTCTTCTTTAAGCTCTGCCCATATTTTATCATGACCTTCTTTTTCAACAATTTGTTCCCAGGTCAGGCCTGATTGAGCAATTTTTTGAACGAATTCATTTTTCAGAGCATTAGCCTCGCGTTCAATCATTGAATCCTGAATTTCAACTTCCATGTTGTCGAGAACTGTTTGGAATACCTTGTTTGCGCTTCTTTTTTCGTTTTCGTTGGATTCAAGACTGTCAAGATACTTAACGATATCAGCTTTCATTTCATCAACTGTTTTGAACGGGCCGACTTTTTTAGCCAGTTCATCGTTAAGCTCGGGCTGTTTTTTCTCTTTAATTTCATTAATTTTGATTTTGAACTGCGCGGGCTGGCCTTTTAATTTTTCGTCGTGGTATTCATCAGGGAATTTTACGTCGATTGTGAATTCTTCACCTGCATTTTTGCCGACTAATTGTTCTGCAAAGCCCGGAATAAAAGTGCTGTTGCCCAAATCGAGCATATAATTCTTAGCGCTGCCGCCCTTGATAGCTTCGCCGTTAACAAAGCCGTCAAAATCAATCATAACAATATCTTTGTCGTTAGTTTCTCTGCCGGAAACTGTTTCCAGCGTAGAATATCTGTTTACAAGCCCCTCAAGCTCTTTTTCAACGGCATTTTCAGCGTTTTTGTATTTTTCAACTTCAACTTCAAGCCCTTTGTATTGTTTAATTTTTACTTCAGGCTTGAGCTCGATTTTTGCAACGATAGAAACGGGTTTGCCCATTTCAAAGTTATAAGATTCAAGATAAGGTTCAGAAATAACGTCCAGATTGTTTTCGCTGATAGCTTTTGCAAAAACTGAAGGCAGCATAGATTCCAGAGCATCACGCTGAATAGTTTCCATACCAATGTGCTTTTCAAGAATATTTCTGGGTGCTTTTCCTTTTCTAAATCCCGGAATATTCACTCTTTGTGCGAGTCTTCTGCAGGATTTGTTATACTCATCCATAGCTGTTTTTTCATCAATTTCAATATCGAGTTTTACAATATTATTTTCTTGTTTTTCGACTTTTACGCTCATTTTCTCTTCCTTTAATCGTATTAATTCAAACATATTATATTATAAAAGTAATTTAAATAAACCCTCCATGCCAAATTTAGGCGAAATGGTGTATAAAAAATATAGCTATTTTGTGAAAATATGATAAAATCAAAGTATAAATATGTATTCGGGAAAGGAATATCACAATGTACAAGCATTCCGGTTACACGCTGTCTGAAACTCTTATCACGCTAATCATAATCGGCGTAATCGCCACAATCACCATTCCTACTATGATAGGCAACGCAGGACGAAAAAATCTGGATGCCGGCGTAGCAAAAGCATATTACACACTAAACGAAGCTCTCGATTTGGTAAAATCTGACACAGCTTCTGTCCCAAAATGCTATTACGGCTACGACTATGAAAATGTCCAGAAAAATTCAGCTCTCAATGACACAAGCGACTGCGAAAACTTCTATAAAAAATTCGTAAGGAAAATAAATACCGTAAAAGTATGCGAAGGAAGTGCTTCAGGCTGCACATACGATGGATTTAACAGTGCAGGAGGCGGATGTGAATTCGGTTCCGGTGCAGGAGCATTTGTAACAACAGACGGTATGCTGTTTATACTCTACCAGAGCACATCTCCGACTTTTCTTGTTGATGTAAACGGTGCCAAAGGCCCTAACAAATGGGGTTATGACATGTTTACATTCTCTATCTACGGGGACGGAAAAGCCTCCGGTGTCGAGTCCGGAGAATGTATGGCTGTTGCGGCAGGCGGAAAAACAGCAGCACAAATTTTACAAGGAAGTAATTAAACAAGAAAGCGAGGCAAAATGTTACTAACATCTTCCTGTTATAAAGGCAAAAAAGGCTTTACACTTGCAGAAGTTTTGCTTGTTCTGGTGATTATAGGCGTTATTGCTGCCCTTACCATCCCGAATCTCACTGCAAGCAGTGATTTGGCAGCAAATATTGCAGGCACCAAAAAAGCTCATTCAACCCTGAACCAGGCACTGGAAAAAACCAAAGCAACTTTCGGTCATTATCCCAGATGCTACTACTGGAACGGAAACAACCCCAATACTGATGTAACTGTAGAATGCCGCTATGAAGGCAGCAATGAATGTACATACTACACGGTAAACAAAGTAACAGGCGAAGAAAAAAAGGGCGTACCTGCAAACTGGAACGGAAACTATGCTGATTGCGAAGAATTTTTTAAAGAATTTTTCAAAAACTTAAACATCCAGAAAGAATGCACAAAAGGCGCCCTTGCTGATGGCTGTATTGATAGCAACTTGAAAGGAATAGACGGCGTAAGAGTAGATAGCGGAGCTTCTGAGGATGACGCACAAAAAGCGACAAGCGAATGCGGCGGATACAGAACAGCAGCTATTCGTACAAATACGTATACCAAAGTCCTTGGTGACGGAATGGTTATTATTCCCTATTCAATTACAAGTGCACCGATTATCCTTGTAGACGTAAACGGAAAGCGCGGCCCCAACAAAATGGGATATGATTTATCTATGTTCCAGCTCAAAGGGGATAATGAAGATTCAGCCTGGTACCCAGGCGGCTGTGAAGTTGTTGCAAAGGGCGGTTTGTCAACACAGTCCAAATTATTGCACAAATAATCAGCCTACAAAGCAGTTTGTAACGCTGTGCATATACTCAATGATTTGAGAAAAATATTCAAGTGAGGCGGCTCCGTTAATAATGAGATCCGCCTCATTTTTTGATCGACGGATATGTTTTTTCGCCGCTTCTGTGACATAATCCCAGTGTTTTAGAGCGTTTTCCTCATCCTGATTGCGTTTTTGAGCCCTTTGGAGGAACCATTTTTTCTGGATTTTGGGGTCTATGTCTATATAAATTTTTACGTCAAAAATATCCCTGATTCCGGGATACATCGCAGCCATCCCCTCAACAACAATAAGCTTTTCAGCCGAAATAGGTATTGAATCTGGCACGCTTACGCCTGTTCCGTTAATCTGGTACTCGGGCGCCATTATATTTTCACCGTTTGAAAGTTTTATCAAATGCTCTTTTAATAATTCAAGCTGGAAGTTTTCCGGAGCGTCAACATCATATCCGTTGTCGCGAAGAGCATCAAATGTGCCGTATTTTTTTATCAGGGCGGAAATATCGTTAAAATAATTGTCAATACTCAAATATTCCAGAGGAAAATTCAAATCAATGCTGGTTTTCTTTATACAGCGGCAAATAGTCGTTTTCCCGCTCGCCGATTCGCCTGTAACGCCGATAAGAATGCGTTTTTGGGGTTGTTCAATCAGGCGTCTTGAAAATTTGCTGATAAAATTGGGGTTTACCTCCAAAAACAGCGGGGTTTCGGCTTTTTTATCCCTTTGAAGAATCTGTTTAAACTTGGTTTGCAGATAAAACGCGAGGAACTCTCTGCCGGTTTTTTTAGAAAAATCAGGTTTGATAATTTTATCTGTTGTTATTGATTGTTTTTCCATCAGCATTTGCATATCCGTCTAAAGTGCCTCAAGTTAAAAATTTGCCAGTTTGTTAATAAAGATTAACATAGTTTTTTGAAATCAGCCCAAATTCTACGGGCGCCCTCCCCAATCGGAGATGAGAATTTAGTTAAAGCACTTCCTCGGGCGGCAAATCACCCATCACAACTGCCATTTCCTGTGCATCAAGGTTGAACGCAGTGTGCAGCGCTGCTATTGCGGCATTAGACTGATTTTTTTCGACCAGACAGCTGATTTTGATTTCACTTGTTGAAATCATCTTGATATTGATTCCGCTTTCAGCCAGAGCCTTGAACATTGAAGCCGCAATCCCCGGTCTGTCGACCATTCCGGCGCCGACAATTGATACTTTTGCAATATCTTCATCAACAAGCACGCCCGACGCGCCGATTTCTTTTATAACATTTTTTACAATGCTCATTGTTTTGTCATAATCAGAAGCGTCAACAGTAAAAGCAATGTCATTTGTGTCATCGCTTCTGCCGTAAGACTGGATAATCATATCAACACTGACGTCATCTTTTGAAAGGGCTTCAAAGATTTTTGCAGCGTTGCCGGGTTTGTCCGGAACCTCACAAATTACTATTCTTATTTGTGATAAATCGGAGGCTACGCCCGCAACCGGTTTATAAATTTCCATATCTTCCACTCCTGTTATATAAGTTCCTAAATCATCGAGTTTAAATGTGCTTCTTACGCGCATAGGGACTTTGAACTGTTTTGCGGTTTCAACCGAGCGCGGATGAAGAACATTTGCGCCTACATGGGCGAGTTCCAGCATTTCTTCGTAAGAAATTTCGTCGAGTTTTGTAGCTTTGGGCACTATTCTGGGGTCTGTAGTGTAAACACCCTCTACATCGGTGTAAATATCGCACCTTTCAGCCTGCAATGCGCCTGCAATAGCAACTGCGGAAGTATCAGAACCGCCGCGGCCCAGAGTTGTGATTTCGCCGTCAGGAGTAACGCCCTGAAAACCGGCTACCACGATAATTTTGCCCTCATCGAGATGCTGTTTTAATTTATTTGTTTTAATATCAACAATTCTTGCTTTTGTGTGAATACATTCGGTGATAATGCCGACCTGCATTGCGTTCATACTGACAGCTTTGTAGCCCTGCGCCTGAATTGCCATAGCAAGCAGCGCGATAGAAACCTGTTCACCCGTAGCGAGGAGCATATCCATTTCGCGTGAATCAGGGGTCGGAGTGATGTCTTTTGCGAGTTTTACGAGGTAATCTGTTGTGTGTCCCATTGCAGAAACAACCACGATTACGTCATTTCCGTTATTTTTTTCCCTTATGACGGCTTTAGCAACATTTTTTATTTTTTCGGGGTCTGCAACCGAGGTTCCGCCGAATTTTTGAACTATTATTCCCACATTTGCCTCTTTATGATGTTATCAAGTCTGCCAGTTTGTTTTTTATATCTTCCACTTGTATGTTATTATACCGCTCTAAAAATTTATTACAATATAAAAGCGCATTTTTTACTTCATATGATGCAACATTTGGCTCCAAAAAGCGCTCAAGTATTCGATTTTGCAAGGAAATAAAGTCAGGAAGCTCCCCGAACTGCTCCATCGACGCCTCCAGCTCAAAAACAGAATCAGAAAGCCGCCCGAGCCCCAGATACGTTTCAGCGAGCGCAAAATGAGCATAAACAAAGGACGGATTAATGCTTAAAGTTTTGTTAAACTTCTTCAAAGCGCTCTCAAAATCGCCTGTTTTAAGGAGAATTGCCCCGTAAGCAAAAGCCGTTTCAGCAGAATTTTTTTGCATTAGATATGCGCTTCTTGCCTTGCGAAGAGCCTCCTGCTCCTCACCAGATTCCAGCAGCAGGTTTGCAAAGTTGATATAAGCCTGCAAAAACTGCGGATTGTACTCAATACATTTTTTGTAAAACTCTTTAGCCCGCACAAAATCGCCTTTTTTGTAATAACAGTTGGCAATATTGAAATAAATATGCCGCGCTTTTTTATTTGCCTCAAGCGCCTGCCCGTAATACGCAAGCGCGCCGTCAAAATCAGCCCTGTCGTACATAATCGTCGCAAGATTGTAAAGAGCCTGCGAATGAGAGGGATTGAGCTCAAGAACTTTATGAAAAAACTTCTCCGCTTCTTCTTTTTCACCGGACAGCAGGAAATTTGTGCCCAGATTGAACATAATCATCTCATTTGCGGGCATTATGACAAAAGCCTTGTAAAGTTTTTCGCGTGCTTCTTCAAGATGGTTAAATCTCTGAAGCGCACAGCCCCAGTTTGCATAAAACGACGGTGACAAATCAGCATTTTGTGCACATTTTTCAAAAGTTTCAAGGCATTCGCGCTCACGGCAGGATTTTAAATAAGCTTCCGCAAGAATCACGTACAGTTCCTGTTTTGTTGCGTCCAGCGCAAGCGCTTTTCGGGCATAATTGATTGTATTTTCGTATTTTTCGAGTTTTGCAAAGCAAACAGCCAGATAATAGTAAGTTTTGTAGTTATTTTCGTCAAAAACAAGACAGTGGTTGAATTTGTTCACTGCTTCTTCATAACGGCCGTCCTCAAGCAGCAAAAGCCCCCACAAAAACGGCGTAGTTGTGTTCATCGGGTCAAGCGCGACCGCTTTTTGAAATTTTTCTTCCGCCTCTTCGGTTTTTCCGTATTTTGCAAGCGAAATCCCCCAGTTCAGGTAGATTTCGGGGTTCCTTGAATCGTATTTTTGCGCCTCATTGTATAATTCCACAGCGCCTTTCATATCCCCTATTTCTGACAGGGCAGAAGCCCAGAGTGCGTAGGCTTTTGAGTTCAAACGGTCAATTTTGACCGCTTTTTTGAAATTTTTGATTGCTTCAGTAAATTTTTGCTGCTTTAAAAGCGCAATTCCCATATTTATGTACGCTGCGGGGTTGTTGTTCGCCATCATGATTGCCGTGTTGAATTTTTCCATTGCGCAATCAAGCTCACCCAGATTCGCAAGGTGAATTCCCCAGTTTAAATAAGCGCTCGAGGGCATTTCTGTAGTAATTGTCAACTTTTCGTAATTGCTGACAAATTTATCGAATTTTTTGACTCCGTCAAGAATTTTATTTACTTTTTCTTTCATACTAATAATCATATAAGGCTTTTTTCAATAAATTCCGTGCAAATTCCCGATTTCACGCAGAACCGGCTTCCGCGCCGCAAGCCTGCTGCACTAAATCAGCAGCGGTTTGCGTTTTCAAATCGACCAGAGCGTCCACAACCTCTCTGAACGCGCCATCGCCCGCCGGAGCCTCCGTAATTTGGAGATTTTCGAGCTCCAGAACTTTTCTGTTTGCGGATTTTACGGTTACGCGAAAACCCGCGTATTTTAAGCATTCAATATCATTCACATCATCGCCCATGTAAAGAATTTCAGAGGGTTTTAGCCCGTTTTTCACAAGAAGTTCTTCAAGGACGGGAAGTTTGTTCCTTATTCCCTGAAAAGCACCGGCAAGCTCAAATTTTTCGCTCAAAGTATCAATTGCGCCGGCGTGAGAACCCGAAATTATCGCAACTTTGATTCCGTTTTTAATCGCAACAGAAACACCCATCAAATCCTTGTAACTGACTTTTTTTGCGGATTTTCCGTCTTCAAAAATGTAGATGGAGTTGTCCGTAAAAATTCCGTCAAAATCTGAAACAATTAGTTTAATTTCGGGTGATAAATTAAGCGGGCTGTGCATTTTTGACCTTTCTAAGTTTCTTCAAAACAGGTTTTTCGCTTTCATAAACAACTTTTTTACCATCTCCGAGCACCACCGGCACGCTTCTGATGTCGCGAACCATTCTTCTGAGCCCTTCTGCCTCAAGACTTGCCGCCTGGTCTGAGCCCCAGAGGGTTCTGTCAAGGGTTATGTGGCGTTCCACAGAAGCTGCACCGAATGCAGCAGCCAAAACCGACGGCAAATAGCCCTTTTCATGCCCGCTGTAACCGATAGGGCAGTCAAAAAGCGCCCTGAACTGCTCAATCGCACGGATATTGATTTCTCTGTGCTCGGACGGATAGGTCGAAGTGCAGTGATAAATCACCAAATCGTCCGTTCCGAGTAGGTCAACTGCGTGTTTTATTTCTTCCATTGTGCTCATGCCGGTAGAAAGCAGAATTGGCTTGCCTTTTGAGCGTGTATAAGCAATCAAATCATCGTCAGTCAGCGACGCGGACGCAATTTTGTAGCAGGGCGGGTCAAATTGGTCAATAAAATCGACAGAACCCTTATCCCAGCAAGATGCGAACCACATAATTTTTTTTGATTTGCAATATTCATCGATTTCTTTATATTCCTCAAAACCCAGTTCAAGCCCGCGTTTCAGGTCGCCGTTTGTTTGTCCGAAAAAGTTTGGGCGTGGCTGGGCGAGTTCCTCAGGCGTATAAACAGCCTCAACAGTCCTTTTCTGGAATTTTACCGCGTCGCAGCCGGCCAGAACAGCTTCATCTATCATTTTTTTAGCCAAATCAACAGAACCGTTGTGATTTATGCCGATTTCCGCGATTACAAAGCAAGGCTCGTTATCACCGATGATTCTATTTAAAACCCTAACCTTTTTTCTCAATTAAAACCCCTTAATTCTTGTATTTTTTGTACAGTTGCGCAAGTTCGTCGTCTTTTTCCTCTTGCTGCAGGTCAAAAGCCGTCTTGCTGAGCTCCTGCGCATGCGAAGAAGCGCCGTCTTTGTCATAATCCTTTAAAATCGTAATATTATTTTGCGTTGCACCCACAACGAGGATTTTATCGTTAAATTCCACGGCGTAAAGGTTCTTTTGTGAGCCCAAAGGCAAAGAGGAAACGATTTTAAAGGTATTTTTGCCGGCAAATTTGTCTTTCAGCTTTGCCTGATTAACCCTGTTAAGTTTCTGATAAACCCAGCCGGTAAGGTAAATCAGCCCGATAACAAGAATCATGGAAATAACAAGATTCAGCAGGCTGGGCATGTCGGATTGGGTTTTCATGGCGTTTTTCATTGATTCGGGCACGGAAACTGCGCAAAAGCCCGTATTTGTGCTAAAAAATAGTACGTTTATCAAAAATAAAATCTTTTTCATCAACTACCCCTGTTTACTGTTAATTAAATTCTAGCATGTTAAAGCCAAAAGAATCCCGAAAAGGGGCGATTTTAAAATAAATTGTTACACATAAAAAAAAGACGGACTTTTGTCCGCCTTTGAAGTTCTAACCAAAGATTTATTAATATCTTTCCAGATATCTGTCGAGTTCCCATTGAGAAACGTAAGTTCTGAACTCATCCCACTCTTTGTATTTTGCAGTGAGAAATTCGTTGAAAATATGCTCACCGAGCGCATTTTTAACAACGTCATTTTTCTCCATAAGCTGCAAAGCCTCAAGCAGACTTCCGGGAAGCGTGTCAATTTTGCTTCTTTTTCTTTCTTTTTCCGTCATATCATAAATATTGTGTTCAACGGGAAGCATGGGCTCTTTTCTGTTTTTAACACCGTCCATTGCTGCCTGTAAAATTACCGCAAGCGCAAGATAAGGGTTGCAGCTCGGGTCGGGAGAACGGAGCTCAACTCTGGTTGCCTGACCGCGTTTAGCCGGAACTCTTATGAGGGCACTTCTGTTTGCATTTGACCATGCGAGATAAACGGGAGCTTCATAACCCGGAACAAGGCGTTTATAGCTGTTAACAAGCGGGTTCGTAACAGCGGTGAAGGCTTTTACGTTGTCCAAAAGTCCGCCGATAACCCAGAGCGCTTCCTGAGAAAGCTTATAGGTTCTGGATTCGTCAAGGAAAGCATTTTTTCCGTCTTTGAAGAGCGAAACATTACAGTGCATGCCCGAGCCGTTTATGCCGAAAATCGGTTTTGGCATGAAAGTTGCATGAAGACCGTGTTTTGAGGCAACAGCTTTTACCGCATATTTGAAAGTTATGATATTATCGGCGCTTGTAAGCGTATCTGTGTATTTAAAATCGACTTCATGCTGTCCCTGCGCAACTTCGTGGTGGCTGGCTTCGATTTCAAAGCCCATTTTTTGGAGCGTATAAACAATTTCGCCCCTGATATCTTCGCCGTGGTCATCGGGCCCTACATCGTAGTAGCCGGCTTTATCGTGGGTGAGAGTTGTTGCTCTTTTTTCTTCGTCGCGTTTAAAAAGGAAGAATTCCGCTTCCGGCCCGACATTCATGACGAAACCGAGGTCTTTTGCTTCTTGAATTACCCTTTTGAGGTTACATCTGGGGCAGCCTTCAAAGGGGGTTCCGTCTGCATTGTGAATATCGCAGATAATTCTTGCGACATTGCCTTCTTCTTTGCTTCGCCAGGGGAGAAGTGCAAAAGTGCTTTTATCCGGATAAAAATACATGTCGGAAGTTTCAATACTTCTGAAGCCTTTGATTGAGGAGCCGTCGAGCATTAGCTCATTGTTGAGGATTTTGTCGATTTGGACGGAGGGAATCGCCATATTTTTCACCTGACCGTTAATATCGACGAATTGCAGGCGGATAAAGTTAACCTGATTTTCTTTTATCAGTCTTTTTATCTCGTCGTTTGTAAGTTCTTTTGATTGTTTCGGAATGTAGCTAATTGGTGCCATTTTTTCTCCTTTTCACAGCTTCATGTATTTTTTTGTTCCTATGTTTTTAATTATCAGTTCATTTTTCCTGTGTGTCAAACTGTTTCGGGGAGGTTAATTTTTGGTTTTTTCAAAAAATCGGAAAAAATCTGCGAACTTTTTTATTAATTGAAAAAATTTGGGGGATTTTTTCCTGTTTTTGGGAAGCAAATGGGAAATTATTTATAAAATAATACGATTTATTTAAAATATTTTTTTTGTTTACAAACTAAATATTTATTCCCCCCTCCCCCATCCTCCTCCACCCTCAAACCCCCTCAAAACAATGATTCCCAAAGTAAAAAGTGAAGAATGTTAATTTTTCGACGCCTATGAGCGAAGCGAATCGAGCTAGAAAAATTAATGTTCTTTACTTTTTACGCCAAAGCACCAAACCCAAAGTAAAAAGTGAAGAATGTTAATTTTTCGACGCCTATGAGCGAAGCGAATCGAGCTAGAAAAATTAATGTTCTTTACTTTTTACGCCCAAGCACCAAACCCAAAGTAAAAAGTGATATTTTTCACTTTTTTACGCCCCAACCAAACGCCCCCGCAAAAAATCCCAACCAAATTTCCAAAATCCGCCATTTTTTGATATAATTAATTACCGGAGAATGGAATTAACTATGCCGATGAATTTAAATATAAAAAAGAACAATATTGACGAACTTTTCGCAAATTTGACCGAAAATCCCGTCGGAATGGAAAACAAAGATTTTCGCCTGCAATTGAGCACGATTTACCAGCTTTTTGAAGACGAGTTTGAAAACGTTTTTCTCGCAAACAACACACCATTGAGAAATACTGACTTTTATCTGCTTGAAAACGGCGAATTTTTCGTTACCCCAACGAATAATTTTGAATTTTATTTAAAATCCAAAGGCTCGCTCTACCGTTTCAGCTCAAACATAATGGAAATCAACGGACGCGACGAAATCGGCTACAAAGTAAAACCCGAAATTATCTGGGAATATTTCTCCAGCTTCAATGAAATCCTTGATTTTGCGGACGGGTCGGAAAGTTTTAATTATTTGAACAAATTTACGCAAATTATCCTGAAAATCATTGAAAAACTGCATTTTATCCCCGTTGTAAAATACACGGACAACATTTTTAATATAAAATACGAAATCTACAAAACAAACAAAGATGTAATTAATTATATTAACGAAATCAGAAACAATCTGCCGGAAGGATTCGTGCTGAACGAGGAAAAATTCAATATTGACAAGCTTATTGACAAATATTTGAATTTTATTATTTTTAAATTCCTCGGGCTCAAAACCGGCAAATTTAAAGACGCAAAAGCCGCAATTTACTTTATAAAAGACGCATCAAACAAGCGATATGTAAGAGGTTTGGACTATGCGCTTGGAATTTCCGAGTGGCTGGATGAAATTTATATCGGCAAGTACGAAATTACGCCCGAATTCCATATTATTAAACTCGATGACGACAGCTACCAGCTGAAAATCCTTATCAGAAACAAAAGAACGGGCGAATCGCATTTTATGGAGGCGATTTATGCGGAAACCGAATCGTTTGAGGATTATTCAAACCAGGAAGTCGCAAACCTTACGGAAAAACAGCTCGCATATATTGCCAGATATTATCCGGAAATAGAGGATTTGTACGAGCCGGAGAATAATTTCTCGCTCATGCTGAATTTGAACGAGGTTTACAAAATTATCGCGCAGATTTCTTATTATCTGCAAAAAGCCTCGATTGAAGTCATTCTGCCGGAGGGAATTGACCACATTATCACCCCGAGAGCCTCAATTAATGCAAAAGTTAAGGCTTCAAGAATGGTCGAGCTGCGTGATATCATTACCGGAAACGGCGCTTCAAATGCGGTTTTGAACGATTTGTTTGAATTTTCATACACAATTGCAATCGGCGATGAAAAATTGACCGTTGAAGAATACGAAGCCCTGACAAAAGACGCTCAGGGGCTTATCAAGTACAAAGATAAATATGTTTTGATTGACAAAACAGAAAACGAAAAACTTATCGAAAAAGTCAAAAACCCGAAAATTACCGACCAGAACAAGATGGATATTCTCCATGCAGCGCTTTCCCAGCAGCTGGACGACTATGAATTCGACTATGACGAGGCTTTTGCGAATATTCTCAAGGATTTGACCAAAACAGAGGATGTTCCGCCGCCGAAAAACCTCGCAGGCGTTCTGCGCCCTTATCAGGAGCGCGGTTTCAAATGGCTTTATACGAATATTAAAAAAGGTTTTGGCTGCTGCATGGCGGATGACATGGGGCTGGGGAAAACAATTCAGGTTATCAGCTACATTGCCAAGCTAAAAGAGGATAAAGAACTCAAACAGCCCGCTCTGGTGGTTTGTCCGACAACACTTCTGGGAAACTGGGTAAAAGAAATCAGCCATTTTGCGCCCGAGCTGAAAACATCGATTTATCACGGCATAGACAGAAAAATCGACAAAACCGCGGACGTAATTATTACGACTTATGCGATTTTGCGCATAGATATTGAAGAAGTTAAGAAAAACAAGTGGTCAATGATTGTAATTGATGAAGCCCAAAACATCAAAAACCCCGACACTTCGCAAACTCAGGCCGTTAAGATGATAAAATCCGACGTAAAAATCGCCATGACCGGTACGCCTGTGGAAAACAAGCTGACAGAGCTCTGGAGCATTTTTGATTTCATAAATCGCGGCTATCTGGGCTCAATCAGGGATTTTCAAAAAGGTTATGCGATTCCTATTGAAAAATTCAAGCAGTCTGACAGGGCTGAAAAGCTTAGGCTGGCAATTTCTCCGTTTATTTTGCGCCGTTTAAAAACGGACAAGACGATTATTTCGGATTTGCCGGAAAAAATGGTTCTGAACGAGTACTGCTATTTGAGCAAGCCTCAGGCAGCGCTTTATCAAAGCGTTTTGGACAATTTGATGTCCGATATTTCAAAGCTCAACGGAATCAACCGCCGCGGAATGATTTTCAAACTGATTACGGCATTGAAACAGATTTGCAATCACCCCTATCAGTATTTAAAATCGGGCGACATGTCAAAAGAGCAGTCAGGAAAGACCGAACAGCTTATTTCAATCACAAAAAACATCCTCGAAAACAACGAAAAAACGCTGATTTTCACACAGTACAAGGAAATGGGCAACATTTTGACCCATATTTTGAACGAAGAGCTGAATCTAAACCCGCTTTTCTTCCACGGTTCGCTGAACAGAACCCAGCGTGAAGACCTTATCAAGGATTTTCAGGAAAATCCGGATTCCAATGTAATGATTCTTTCGCTAAAAGCCGGCGGAACAGGTTTAAACCTTACTGCGGCGACCAACGTAATCCATTACGACCTCTGGTGGAACCCCGCTGTTGAAGATCAGGCAACCGACCGAACCTACAGAATCGGTCAGGACAAGAATGTTATGGTTCACAGGTTTATCACGCTCGGCACTTTTGAAGAAAAAATCGACGAAATGATTAACAACAAAAAAGACCTTGCGAATGTTGCTGTATTTGAGGGCGAAAAGGTTATTACCGAGCTTTCTGATGAAGAAATTTACAAGATTTTCTCGCTTGGCAGCGGGAATTAGCTGATTAGCTTTTAATATTTTGAGCGCGGGGGAAATTTCCGGTATATTTACTTTGGAGTGACTATGGAGGAGGGCTCAAAAATCAAAAATTACCAGCATAAGCCTTTGCGTGCCCGGGGGAATCGGAACGTAAAAGTAAATATACAGGAAATTTCTTTGTGCTTGAAGCTGGAGCGCAAAAAGTAAAGAATATTAATTTTTCTAGCTCGATTCGCTCCGCTCATAGGCGTCGAAAAATCAATATTCTTCACTTTTTACTTTGGGTTTGGTGCGTGGGCGTAAAAAGTAAAGAAAATTTGTCATCCTGAACCGGCCTAAGAGCCCAAAATCGACCTGTCAAAGTCCTTAAAATTGCTTATAACCGCACAACCCCCGTCATAACCCTTAAAAAAACCGTGTTTTTCAGGAGGAACCACGGCAATAATTTTCCCTATTCCGGCGTTCTTCGCTGCCTCAATTCCTGCAATTGCATCCTCAAAAACAATACAATCTTCAGGCGCAAGCCCGATATTTTCTGCTGCTTTTAAATAAATATCAGGAGCGGGCTTGTTTGGCATAAAACCGTCGTCAAAAACAATTTTTTCAACCTCAAACCATCTCGGAAGGTCAAAAATTTCTATGAAAAAGTCTACATTGTCCCTGTCCGAAGCAGTTGCAATCGTGTGCGGAATGTTTTTTTCAACCAGAAAATCCAACAATTCCGGCGCGCCCTGCGCAAGCTTTGTGTTTTCCATATCCTGCCTGCACATATCGCGATAAACAGCCTCTTTTTCAGCCGCAAGCTTCTTTGCCATGGCTTTTTCGGGCTTTTTCCCTATTGCATAGGCAATTATGTCATCGTTTGTATGCCCGAGCATGTGTTTTTCCATTTCTTCGTCGGAAAAAGCCGTGCCCCTGAGGCGTTTTGAGTATTCGCGCCAGGCTTCTATGTGTTTTGGCGTGTCGTAAAACAGCGTGCCGTTAAAATCGAAAATTATACCTTTCATCTTTTTACCATTTGTTGTAGTGAATTTTATTTTCGTTGAATCTTTGCGGAATTGAGCGCTGGGCGTCGCTATAGCCAACTGAAACCAGCGCGTAAGGCCTTATATGCGAGGGAAGAGAAAGATGTTTTGAAAATTCCTCTTCGCGTTCTTTATTCGGGAAAATCCCCATCCAGCAAGAATCCAAACCCTGAGCTTTTGCAGCAAGCAGCATATTTTCAACCGCAGCTGCGCAATCCGTGTAATAAAAACCCTTTTCAGCCTCGAGTTCCGTGTCGCCGCAGACCATTATTGCGATTGGTGAAGTGTCCATCGGGTGCCCCCAGGGGTGGAGTTTTCGCAATTCTGCAATAGTTTCCGGAGTATTGAAGACAATGAAATGCCAGGGCTGTTTGTTGTGAGCAGACGGGGCATACATGGCAGCTTTCAGGATTTTTTGCAGTTTTTCTTCTTCAACTGGTTTGTTAAGATACTGTCTTACGCTTCTGCGTTCAAAAATCGTGTTCAACATATATTCTCCTTGGTTTTAAATGTTAGCTCCGCCGTCTTTTTTCATTTTATCCAGCGCTTTTTTTGCGCCTGATTTTTCTTTTGCGAGTTTTATTACAAAATCAATAGCCTCCGCGTCACGCGCTATTGCTTCTTTCAGCCCGATAATTTCACCCACGGACATGCCGGAAAAATCGCCTTCTTTTATATCAGAAAACGCTTTTTTGAAATTTTCCTGCGTTTCTTCGTCATAACCCGGAAGATTCATCGTAAACCCGTACCATTTATGGAATTGGTGAATCATATAATAGATATTGACCGGCAAATCGCGCAAAACAAACATTGCGTCGGTTTTTAATGCAAAAGAAAACTTCTTTTCCGTAAAAATGCCCAGCGCAATGTTTAAATAAAGAGCTTTTAGCCCTCTCAGCGGGGTAATGAAGCCTTCTTCTTCCTTTATTACGGAGAGAATTTTATCTGCAAACGGAGGTTTCCAGACACCTGTCCCATGCTCTTTTATGTAAACCAAAAGGTTTTCTGGGGTTTCGAGGTTTTGCAGGATTATATTTTTTACACAAAAATCCATTTTTTCTTTGTTTTTTTCGGTTTCAGTGGTGAGGCGCATTGTTGTATTTGCGTCGATGTGGGTTTTTGTGGTGGAATTTGTATAAGTTTTTGGTTTTAGTGAATTTTTAAGGTTTTCAAGGCGACTTTTGCGTCTTTTCAGAATAAAATCCACTATTTTTTGAATAAAGTTTGACATTCTATTATTTTAATTCTGATTGCGGTTTCAGTCAATTACATAAAGCCCCCTCCACCCTCCACACCACTCTCCACTCCATTTTTCCCGGTAAAAAGTAAAGAATATTAATTTTTCGACGCCTATGAGCGAAGCGAATCGAGCTAGAAAAATTAATGTTCTTTACTTTTTACGCCAAAGCACCAAACCCAAAGTAAAAAGTGAAGAATGTTAATTTTTCGACGCCTATGAGCGAAGCGAAT
>URFH01000035.1 GCA_900547155.1 uncultured bacterium
GGTGCGAAGGGGATGGTTGTTTTGTTTTGGGGGGAGTCGTTGAGGAGGTTGAGGGATTGGACGGTAAATTTGCCGGACATGTTGCCGTATTGGTTAGCGGTGATTTGGCCCATAGTAGCATTTTGGAGGTTTACGTCCACAGAGGCGATATTTATTTGAGCGGTATTAGAGAATTTTTGGAAGTTGATGGATTGGTTGGGGAGGGAGTTAATGGTGAGGGAGCCGGAGTTTACGGCGAGGGTGGGGGATTGGGCGAGGTTTTGGGCGGTATTTACGTAGACGTTGGTGTTATCTATTGAGATATTGGCGTTGATTATGGCGTTGTTGAGGTAGATTTGGCCGGTTTTATCGCCGGTTATGTTCAGGGTGAAGGCGGTTTCGGGGGATTCAGAAATAAACAAATCTTCATTTTCTATCAAGTCGTCTAAATACAGGCACTTAGCATCTATAGCGCCGCCACGAATTGTGTCATTGAAGACTATTACGCCGTTATTTTCGGCTTTGAGGGTGAGGGTGACGGGGTTTTTGTCAGAAATCTCATAAAAATCCTCTGTAATAAAACCGGATGACGGCAATCCATATTTCTGTGCGAACTCTTCAGTCGCATAACGTCCATAAACACCGATAGCGTTTTGTTCGGTCACGCCATTTGTAATGGTTTTATTGCCTGAGAATATTGATTGCCCGTTATCAGCAGTTATTGCGAGATTATACGTGCTAAAGACTGCACCGCCCAATGCTAATTTTTCAGATTCAGCAATGTTGTTTATGAATGATGAGTTTTTTATTTCTGTGAAATCATTGTCAACTATGTCAAAAAAATTGCTTATCGCGCCGCCCGTTGTAAATCCGATACCGGAAGCACGATTGTTTATGAAATCACCTGTTATGGTGCCAATATATGCCACAGTGTTAATAGCACCACCTTGGGCAAAATAGCCTTTTGCATAGTTGCCAATAAAATCTCCGGTAACATTTCCAATCAACCCGTCATTACATATGGCACCGCCGTATGCAGCATGCGCTTCGATATCCATTATTGTTCCATTGATATCTATTGCCGGTTCATCTGTCGATGCGATAACACCATTCGCGATAAAGTCACCGGTAATATCACCCATCTCATCAGTATTATAAATTGCACCGCCAAACCCAAAATCAATAGCACGGGCGCTATTCGCAATAAAATTGCCTGAAATATCACCTATATAGTTCTCGTTAGCAATTGCACCGCCAAAGGCTGCCGTAGACTCTACATAATTGCCAATAAAATTACTTGAAATTTCGTCAATGATTCCTCTGTAATTATTATAAATAGCACCGCCATAAAGGTTATAAACATAACTGTTGCTGCTGCAGTTACCAATAAAATTGCCTGCGACTTTTGAAATTGTTCCGGATTCTATCAAGATAGCGCCACCATTATCTTTAGTATTATTACCTATAAAGTCCGTATCAATGATATTCACAACGCTATCCCAAATATAAATTCCTCCTTCGTCCAATCCGACAAAACTGCCGCCGGTGACATCTGTGACGGAGTTGATTGAATCAATTTCTGTATATGAGTACAGCGAATTTGTGTCATATTTTGCGGTAATTTGAGCTTCGGTGGGGTCTGTAGTTTCAACAAGCTTCAATCCATCGGTTTTGTCCCATTTATAGTATTTTGCACCGTCACCCTCGCCGTATTCGGTTTGTTTAAGGCCCAATTGAAAATATTTAGGCGTGGTTGTGCCATCTTCCGTCAGAAGATATTTTGTTATGGAATTATTTGCGGCTTCGTTTATTTCAGTGAGGGTGTAGGATGAATTGGGGTAATATTTTGGCGGGTTTGTGCCGGGAATAGGCTCTCCGGCAAGAACATCGAGAGTCGGGGTTTTGAGTTTTTCAACATCATAATCCACTCCCGTGCAAAACGCAGGAGTATTAAGGCTCAGAACCGCAGCGAGCGCACATGCCGAAAGTCTTGGTATTATTGACATACAGCCCCCCCCCCCCCGGGTCGCAATGCCTTTATTTACAAGGGTTTCAGGGGTTTTTACACAATTCTTTTCCATAATTCGATACCTCACGGAATTGAGTAAACAAAGCCAGGGCATAATTTTTGAAACAATTCTTGTTGTTGCCCTTCTAATTACTTAATGCCCATTTTTTGTCATTTTAAAACGTGCCGGATGGGGTAAATTTACATTTTGTTACAAAAAAGGCACAGCTTACTTGCGCCGTGCCTTTAAAATCGTATTCCTGCTTGAATTTAGAGATAATTCAGCAGAGAATTTTGCTGGGTTGCCATGTAAACCTGCATTGAAGACTGGTAAGCATAATTCTGCTGCACAAGATTCGACAGCGCCTCTACCATGTCGATATCAACAAGAGAAGATTTGTGAGAGGTCGTGGAAAGCTCCAAATCCTCAAGCGAAGATTTTGTCAGGGTAAGCCTTGAAGAACGTGACCCGAAATCACTGCGTACTGCCGCAACATGTTCCATGCCGGATTCTACGCCGCCCATCGCCGTTTCGAGCTGCGCAAAATAGTCATCTACCGTGCCAGCCGCAACATTTGCCTCATAAGTGCCCGCAATCTGGCTTAACTGGACAAGCGAAGCAAACAGCCCCTCGCCGGTACCGGCATCCGCGTCATAATAGCCGAAAACTGCGTCACCGGTGATATTTGTCGCGACTTTTACGCCGCTGGAAATTTCATATTGGCGCTCAGAACCCTCTGTGCCGTTTTCAGAGCCGTTATAAATTATACCGGTAATCTGCCCGTTGTTATCACGCTGGATTTCATAAGCCTGTTTTTGAACCTTTGCGCCGGAGAAGACATATTGACCGTTATAATTGGCATTTGCCTCATCAACAACGCTTTCTATGAGCTGGTCAATTTCTGTTTTGGTTGCACTAACAGTCGCAGCGCTCCCCGTACCGTTCAAAAGCTGGAGCCCGAGGTCGTTTATGCGGTTTAGTTTTGTGTTTACAGCGTTAAAAGTGTTGTCCAGATTATCAAACTGCTCCTGAGCTTTTGTGATGTTTGAATAATACGAACCTATTTGCGAAAGCTGCTGGTTGAGGTTCATAATTGTAGCGATTTCTGTCGGATTGTCCGAAAGTGTGTTGACCTTTTTCTGCGTATAGGCCTGATTTTGGATTTCAAAAAGCTTATTTTGTGCGCTCATGAGCTGGCTGAGCGCATTTTGCTGCATTCCTATGTTAGACGTCCTTGTTATCATAATTATGCTCCTAAACTCGTAAGAATCTGCATCATCTGGTTGGTTACATTGAAAACCCGCGCCGCTGCTTCATAAGCACGCTGGTATTTTATCAGGTCTGTAACCTCCTCGTTCAAATTCACCCCGTACAGAGAAACACGCTGGTTATCTATCTGAGAAAGCACATCCTGCTGGGTTGCAGCCTTGTTGTCAATGTTGGAAAGTGTGTTTCCGACCGAGGAAACCGTGTTTGTCAAAAACTCGGTCAGGCTGGCAGGCGCCCCACCGGGGGTTGCTGCGAGCGAATCGAGCTTTTCGGTTTTCAGGTCAAGCACCAAATCCATATTCAGCCCGTTTCCGATGTTTTCAGGGTCATAAGCGCCGTCAGGAAGCTCTTTTGTAACACGTGCAGCCGCAATCAGGTTTGTATCATTCATAATATCCTGATTAAAGCTAATATTTCCCGCAGTAAAGTCCGCGCTGCCGTCTTTTGTCACAAACAGAGGAGTTGTTGAATCCTCAAGCTGCCCGTCTGCATTGATATACATCGGTGTGCTTGTTCCATTCACACCTGTTTGAATCTCATTGAGTTTTTCGGCAAAAGCAGCCGCAAGCTGGTCAAGCTGCGCGAGAACCGTTGAATAATTTACGCCGTCAACCGTTGTAGAACCCGCAGAAGAAAGAATTGCGCCGAGCGTGCCGCTTTTTGAGGCTTCAGCCGTCATATCATCACGTCTGAATTTCGGCGGGTCTTCCATGCTTGTAATCTGGATTATTGCCGGCTTATCTTCCGTTGTGCCCTGAATTGCGTTGAACTGGAGCTTCTGCTGGTTGCCGTCAACAAGCGTCAAGCCCTCAAATGACACGTTAATCGTGTTATTTGAGTTTGTCGTTGTTGTAATCGGGATTATTGCGGAAATTTCATCAAGCAGCGTGTCGCGTTTATCCAGAATTTCGTTCGCAGAACCGTTTACGCCGGTATTTCTGATAACCTGCTGGTTCAAATCAGCCAGTTGAGCCAGTTTTGAGTTCAAATCGTCAACTGTGGTTTTAACTTTTGAACCGGCAAAACTTGCTGCGTCGCCGACTTCGCCCACATTCTCCTTGATTGCGGTTTGCAGGCTGGAGGACATCTGGTTGAACTTATCTGCAACGCTCTGGAGCGCAGATGCGTAGGCGATTCTGTAACCTTTGTTGGACGGGTCGCCCGCAAGTGCCTCTGCTGCTTCAAAAAACTGGTTTAAAGCGCTCTGCAGGCCTTTTTCGCCGAGTTCGTTCATTGTACTTTCGATAATAGAGGTCATTGAGCCAATCTGGGTGTAAAAGCCGGTATCAGCTGACTGTGAGCGGTAGGAATTGTCAAGAAACTGGTCACGATTGCGAATAATCCCTGCGATTTCAGCGCCATCGCCTATGTTAAAGCTTCTTGAGGACGCATAATTGTAGGTTTCGTAGCCGGCACGCGACTGAAAAGCCACGCTCTGACGGCAATAACCGGGAGTATTCATGTTTGCAACGTTGTTGCTTATTACATTGAGGGCAAATTCGTTGTTCTGGATTGCCATTTTGGCAATATTCAAGCTTGCGTTTAGTGTCATATTAATCCTTTCATACCCAAAGTCCTTTCGGGTCTTTCAAGTTTGTTTACACATCCTCCACAATCGAGGACATTTCCGGAAGTTCGGCCTGAACGCTTTTTCCGTGTTCGTTGTATTCCTGATTGTTGAGCGAAGCACCTTTTAAGATAGCTTCGAGCGTTTTATTTGTAAACTGCAGTCCGTGTTTTGTGAGCTCCAGATTTGCGCGTTCCAGTTCTGAGATTTTTTTTGAAAGCTCCCTGACGGTTTTCTGCTTTTGTTCGAATCTTGGTACTGATTCGGGGTCTTTCGTCCGTAAAAGACCTATTATTTCTGACAATGAGGGGGTCATTATACCGAGTTTTTCAGATACTTCTTTGCGTTTCGCCGATATATTGCTAATGTTTTGAACAACATCGAGGATTTTCGCGTCGATTTTCAAAAGCTCGTCACTTTTGGCGTGCAAGAGAATTTCTTTTTTCTCAACGTATAATTTTTCGATTGTCTTATACTGCTCAATTTCAGAATCTATGAGATTTTCCAGTTCGAGTATTTCCATAATTGCTTCCTGTCGTCATTAAATTTGCCATCCTTGCTAAAAATAGATGCAGTTATGCGAGATACTCGGCTATCACACTTCGTCCGTAACTGAGTCCGTATTTGATATCATCATCAGATATGTTCTCATCTATCATTTTAGCATACTTTTTAATTTCTGCAAGGTCTTGCCCCCGCAAAAGCCCGTCATCATTGAGTTCTATCCCATCCGAAGTAACAGGTTCACGACTTTGGGTAATCGGATTCGACATTGTGCTTTTAAAAGCGTTTGCCGCCGTGAACATCTGTATTGCGTTAATATTTGAACCTATCGGGCTTACCATTGTTGTTTAATTCTCCTTTTTGTGTGCTATGCGCGGGTGTCAGCTGTTGATGTTTCTTCGGGGGGCAGGAATTTTTCCATCTGGGCATACATTTGTTTTGCAAAACCGAAGCTTGTGTTCGGATTTCTTGCAATATCACGCCCCATCTCCTGAAAAATCACGGATTTAAAGCTATCGAGGTATTTTGTATCCTCGCCGAAAATTCCGCCCTCGGATTCGACTGTTTTGTCCATCAGCGTAAGCATTTTCGTAACAAAAACAGCCTCAAATTCCTGCGTAACCTTTTTCAACTGCGCTTTGTTGGACGCATTCAGCTTTACATTATCAAGTGATTGCAGGTCGGCGGTCGCCGTATGTGTTGTTATCGGGTTATTTGCAATCATTATTTTCCTTTTTTCTCCTCTATCCCCTTAAAAGCCTTAAATTATCAATATTTCTGCCTGCAAACTTCCTGCTTCTTTAAGCGCCTGCATAATCGAAATCAAATCGACCGGAGTAACGCCGATTGCGTTCAGCGCCCTGACCAAATCGTTCAAAGTGCTGTTTGCGGGCATTGAAATCAGGCTACCCGAGGATTTGTTTACGCTGACCGTGCTGTTTGAAACAGCAGCAGTCTGACCGTTGGAAAGCATGTTCGGCTGTGAAATCATGTTGTTCGTCTGGACGGTTACGGTGATACTTCCATGCGCAACCGCCGCAGGCAAGAGTTTTACCTCGCTGCCGATTACAACAGTTCCGGTTCTTTCGTTTACAACCACTTTTGCGCGGTCTTTTGTTGCGTCAATCGTCATATTTTCGAGTATTGAAAGGAAAGTAACCCTGTCTTCAAGGAATTTTGCAGGAATCATGACCCTGATGTTAGAACCGTCAATCGCTCTTGCGGAAGAAACCTCCTGAGAGAGTTTTGAAGCGATTCTGGAGGCCATTGTGTAGTCGGTTTTATCCAGAGTCAGCGTAAGGCTGTCAGATTCGCCGATTTGGGTGCAAATATCACGCTCAACAATCCCGCCTCCGGGTACTCTGCCCGTGGTTGTGATGGAGGTTCTTGTGCTGGAGCCGTTGGATTCTTTAGAAACGCCGCCCACTGACAAAGGCCCTTGCCCCACTGCAACGATTTCACCGTTCGGCGCTCTCAGCTGGGTTTGCACGAGCACGCCGCCCTCAAGGCTCTTTGCGTCAGCCATTGTGCTGACCGTAAGGTCGATTCTGTCGCCGTTTTTAGCAAACGGAGGAACGGTTGCCGTTACGATAACCGCGGCAGCAGAGCCTTTTTGGATGTAGTTGGACTGCTGGATTACTGTACCGAGGTTTTGCAGAAGCATCTGGTTCGTAATCTGCGTAGAACGCGAGTTGTCGCCCGTTCCGGGAAGACCTACAACTATACCGTAGCCAACAAGCTGGTTTTCCCGAACGCCTTTAACATGCGCAACATCTTTAATTCTCACCGGAACCGCCATTGCCGCAAAATCCGCGCCGAGCATTGCCGTAAGTATGAATGATATTGCTATTAAGTTAAATAATTTTCTCATTTTTGTTTCCTTATTAAGGTTTTTGTTGTTTTTGCCGCTAATTAGAAGAGATATCTGATTACACGGTTGAAAATGCCTTCGTTGCTGCCTCTGGAGATTGAGCCTTTGCCTGCGAGCGCAAACTGGAGGTTCGCAACGTTTCTTGAGCTTACCTGTCCTGTGTCGTTAATCCATCTCGGGTCAACAACGCCTGAAACCAGCAAATCAACGCGTTCATTGCCGTTCAGGAGCGTTTTTTTGCCCTGAACCATGAGATTTCCGTTCGGAAGAAGCTGAACAACCTGAACAGTAACGTAATCCGACACATTCAGGCTTCTTTCGTTGCTTGTCTGGCTATCTACCTGGTTTGAGCCGCCGAAATTGTTAAACTGGTTATTCAAAGGCACGCCGGGAAGCAGTTTGTTGATAAAAGTTGTGAAATTATCAACGGTATTTGAGCTTCTTTCCGCTGCATAGTTCAAAGAATCCGAAAAAGTAACTCTTTCGCTCAGGATTATAGTAACCAAATCGCCGACAGAACGGGCCCTTACGCTGCCGTAGAGGGATTTTGGCTCAGCTGCATAAAAAGACTGCGAAGCGCCGAGCACAAAAAGCGATTCTGCCTGCGCGGCCTGCATTACCGACATCATTGCTATTAATATTAAAAATCCTTTTCCCAAGTTCTTCATTTTATTACCCTCTGATTAAATTTGAATCTCTACTTTGTTCTCTCCGACGACCGTTCCGGTGTAGGTTTTGTTCATCCGGCGGTTTTTGACCTGAATCACATCGCCTATCGAGCCCTGATTCAGCGCAATCCCCTCAACTACGATATTCAGGTTTGATTCTGTTTTAAAATGCACTGCAACTATCGCGTTTTTAAGCACATCCGGACGCGAGGCAGTGAATTTTTTTGAAATAATTTCGCCGGGGTAAAAAACCTTTTTTGCGATAAGGCCATTTGAAACATCCTCCTCGGAAAGCGCCGAATTAAGATATTTCAGCACATCGACCTGTTTAAATTCAACCGATTTCAGCGTAATTGCGCTGTCACGCTGAATCATTTCCTTTGCAACAGCAGCATTTTTGAACGCTTTTATCTCAGCCTGAACGTAGAGAGTTCTAACATTCGCGCCGTTTACAAGAATATTGATTTTTTTGTATTCTTTGGGGGCTGTTCCGTTGGAATTTGAGATAACCTCGACCGAAACTTTCCCGTCCGGAAGAGTCAATTGCGAAACAGGGATATTTCCGATGTTTACTTCTGCATTTTCAAGATTATATTTCTTCAAATCCGTACAAATCTGGTTTTTCACAAGCATTTTAAAGCTGTCTGCGCTGACAACCTGCGCCTTGCAGGCGTTATGCAGCGAAGCTGTGATGAATATTAATGCTGTGAGAAGTATTTTTTTCATTATTGTACCATTGCGTTAGTTTGCTGGAGTATATCTGACGAAGCCGTGATAATTTTTGAGTTTGCTTCAAAAGCGCGTTCTGCTTTGATAAGGTTTATCAGCTCATCAACGAGCTGGACGTTAGAAGCCTCCAAAAATCCCTGCTGAATCGTTCCGTAACCGTCCTGAGCCGGCGTTCCCATTACAGGAGTACCTGATGCCGGCGTTTCAACATACAAATTGTGCCCGATTGAGGTCAAACCCGACGGATTCTGGAATTTTACGAGCTGGATTTGGCCTACAATGCTCTGATTGTTGTCGTTTCCGATTTTTACGGAGACATTTCCGTCCGGAGTGATGTTAATTTCGGTTGCGTTTTGAGGAATTGTTATTTGCGGCTGAATCAAAAAGCCGTCAGAGGTACAAACCTGCCCGACAGCGTCAATTTTAAACGAGCCGTCGCGCGTATAAGCAAGAGTGCCGTCCGGACGTACAATCTGGATAAAACCTTCGCCCTCAATCGCGATATCCATCGACCTGTCAGTTGCTGTAAGCGGGCCGCCCGTAAAAATACGCGTTGTTGCCGCTGTTTTTACACCCAGCCCGACTTCTATGCCGACCGGCTGATAAACACCCTGATTCAACATCGCACCGGGAGTTCTTTGTGCCTGAGAAAGAAGATCCTGAAACTCTGCTCTGACTTTTTTGTAGCCGGTTGTGTTTACGTTCGCAATGTTGTTCGCAACAACGTCGAGATTCAGTTGTTGGGCAATCATTCCGGTTGCGGCTGTTGTCAGCGATCTTAACATTTTATTTTCTCCTCCAAGTATAGTTTTTGTTTTGCCCTTTTCAGGGTATTTTATCTATTTTAGCGCTTTTTAGGATTTTAATCTTCCTATATTTATAGCAGTTTGCATAAGACTTGATTTTTCTTTAACAAATTTGCTTAGCGTTTCGTAATTTCTTGTTGTGCTGATTGTATTAATCATTTCATTGACCACATTTGTGTTGGAAAGCTCTACTGCGCCCTGTTCTACGGTATATTTTTCCGCAACAAGCTCGGGGTTTGTGGTGATATCTTTCGGATAATACCTCGCAGAGCCGAGCGATTTCATATCTTCTTTGTTTGAAAAATCCCACACCCCGATAGTTTGCAGAACCTGCGTGCCTGCGCCCTCGCCTCTGACTATACACATCTGGCCGTTTCCGTTTATCGTGATTTCTTTCGGGGTCGTAATGCCCAGAGCCCTTATATTAAGCTGAATCGGGCGGTTTTCCCTGTCCATAACGAGATTTCCGTCGTTGTCGGTCAAAAGATTTTGCGAATTTATGACAAAATTTCCGTTTCTTGTGTAAGCAACGCTTCCATCGGGCCCTTGAACCTTGAAAAATCCATCCCCCTGAATAGCAACATCAAGCGGCCTGTCCGTTCTGGAAAGCGTGCCTTGCAGGAATTCATGGACGAGTTTGTGCGACTGGGAGCCCATGCTGAGCATTCCTACGTCATGATGGTTTCTGTATTTGTAATCAGCGCGGTTCTGAGGCTCAGAAACAATGGAATTATAGACATTTTTAAAAATCAAAGCCTCTTTTTTGTAGCCGGCAGTGTTTACGTTCGCAAGGTTGTGTGCGATTGCGTCCTGATTCTCGATTAAGCCCAGCATACCGTTCGCTGCGATTTGAAGTCCTCTTGAAATCATTATTCAGCACCCCCTTTGTAAGCATTGTAGTGCGCAAGCACGCTCCTTACGTAGTTTTGTGTTTCATTGTAGGGCGGAATACCGCCGTAGCGCTGAACTGCGCCGGGGCCGGCATTATATGCGGCGAGAGCGAGCTCTTTATTGCCGTCAAACCGGTCAAGAAGCCCTTTTAAGTACTTTGTGCCGCCCATAATGTTCTGTTCCGGGTCGAACGCGTCACGAACGCCCATTGAGCTGGCTGTTGCCGGCATAAGCTGCATAAGCCCCATTGCGCCGCAATGAGAAGTCGCTTCCGGCTGAAAACCTGATTCCTGTTTAATTACAGCTTTTATAAATGCCGAATCCATGTTATTTTTTGCGGCGTAAGTGTCAATCAGCGAGTCAATTTCCGCATTTTGTGAGGTTTTCGGGGTATTGTTATAGCTTGATGAAAATATTTTTTCGGTGAGAGGGTTGTTGTAGTTCGGAGTTTCGGTTTTTGCTGCTGTGTCGAGGATTTTTTGGAAATCATTATCAGTTTTGGGCATAGCAGTATTGGACAGAGCGCTGAACGTCTGTTCTATCTGCTGAATCCTTCTGAGAGTAATATCCAAGCCTGATATTTCCATTTTTTTGTTATCCTCACCAAGTTCTTCGGGAATATAATTTCCCTCATTAGTAATTTACTACGTATGGAGGATTTTTCTCATCCATCAGGGGATTGAAATATACAAAATGCGCATTGACCATGTGGTCAATATTAAATCCCATTAATTATTCTCCCTCCCCAACTCGGGGAGGGCTGGGGTGGGGGACAACCCGGAGGGGCAATCAGGAGAGAACCGGGGTGAGGGGCCAAAAAAGATTCTCCGATGTCAAATACCGGAGGAACCACAACGAAAAAGACAAACCCGTACATCCCCGTCCGCAGCTAAAGCTTTTTACAACTCAAATTCACCGTTTTTTTATAAATAAACTCCATCAAATCCTTTTTCTCCATCGCCATAGCAAGCTTTGGCAGAAATCCGACCGTTCTGAGCGAAAGATTTATGGAAAAATCGTCAACATCCGCCTCAATCCCCGTAATAAGGTTCTTTGCGGGCTTATCCAGCCCGTCAGCAAGCCGCAAAAGCCCGCAAAGTTTGAGGATTACGTTTTTTTGCTCCTGATTGAGAGCGCAAAAGCGCATGTGTTTTGTTTCATCAGGGAAAGCCGAACGATGATACCGCGCAAGATGTGCAATTATTTCACGTTCACGGTCATCAAATTCCTCAAAATCCATCTCCAGAATCATCCCGAGCGAGTGTTTGTGATGGGATTTTCTGTCGATATGGTACCCGATATCGTGCAAAAGAGCTGCAGCGCCCAGATAGGACTTTTCTTTTTCGCCAAAATCAAAAAGTTTTCCGTTCAGCGCGTCGAAAAGCATCAGTGCATAAACTTTTACCTGATTTGAGTGCGCGGTTCTTATGTTGTACTTTTTTACGATATCTTCAATCATTTTTCTTCAAAAGCTGTTTAATTTTTTCAAGCAGATATTCCTGATTAAAATCAGACTTGCTGATGAACCCGTCAGCCTGACATTCTTTGATTTTGGGGTCATTCTGGGTGCGGGAGGAGATTATTATTATCGGAATTTTTCTGTAAAGCTCATCCGCTTTCAGTTGTTCAACAAAAACCAGCCCGTCCATCTCAGGCATTTCCAAATCGGATAAAATCAGGTCAAATTTACTTTTTGCAAGCTCCTCAAAAGCTTCTTTCGGATTGTTGACCATTTTGAAATTGTAACCGCAATGGAAAAGGATATTTTTTAGCAAAGAGCGTGTTGTGATTGAATCATCTACAATCAGCACTGTATAATCGCGGTTGGATTTCGGCTGGATTTTGTATCTGCTTTCAATAAGCCCTTTTTCGGTACCAGCATAAGAATTTTTATAAAGGTCTATAAGGTTTAAAATCAAGCAAACCTCGCCCGTGACAAGGGTCGTAATCCCCATGATATTTTTGAGCTTGACAATCGGCGGCGAAAGTTTTTTCTGAAGAATTTCTTCATCGCCAAGGATTTTGTCAACAATAATGCCCATCATCGCATTTTCAATTTCAACAACAACAAGGGTTTTTCTGGTATTTTCAAGGCTTTCCGGAGCCGGCGGCAAGCTCAAAAGCTCGGACAGTTCAAACACCTGAATGGATTTTCCGTCAATAAGCACGGTTTTGTTTTCATTTCTTGTATAAATCTCCCCGCTTTCGACCCACATAACGGTTTTTACGGCAGTCATGGGCATTGCAAAAAGCTGATTTGCGGATTTTACAATAAATGCCTTCATTGTTGACATTGAAATAGGGAGCTCAATGCTGATTTTCGTGCCATGCCCGACAACAGAAAAAACTTTTACACGCCCGTTGAGCTGGGAGATTTTTGTCTGCACAATATCCAACCCCAGTCCGCGGCCGGAAATCTCCGTAACGACTTTGCCCGTCGAAAACCCTGACCAGAAAATAATATTCATCACCTGCTCGTTAGTGAGAAATTCAAGCTCTTTTTCTGTTATAAGTTTCTTTTCCAGGGCGCGTTTTTTAATCAATTCAAGGTCAATCCCGCGTCCGTCGTCATTTACTTCAATTACAATTTTATTTTCAAGGCTTTTTGCATGAAGATGAATTTGACCCGTCGGGGATTTTCCCGCAGCGACCCTTTCTTCGGGCGTTTCGATTCCATGGTCGATGGAATTTCTTATAATGTGCATTAGCGGGGTTTTTATTTCTTCAATAACCTTTTTGTCAGCGCTGGTTTCGCTTCCGGAGATGAGCAGCTCAATTTTTTTGCCCGTATCTTTGGAAATATCGCGAATCATCCTCGGAAACATGTGGAAAATCGTTGCAAGCGGCAAAACCCGGATATTTTTAACCATGCTCTCCAGCTGTGTGACGATAATATTGAACTTTGTATCATCCTCATCGATTGATTTTTGCAGGCTTAAAATGCGATTGTTAAGTTTCATGATTTTAAAGGCATTTTCCTGAAAAATCGAATAAATCTGCTTGCTAAAAACGGAAACGCTCCCAAAATCCCCCGCAGCAATCGACGCCATCAGCTTTTTGTCATAATATTTGATAAAACTCTGGGATTTGTGGTTAAAATTTTTCCATTCGTTGAGTTCTTCAAGAATTTCTTCCAGCTCGTTGATATTTTTCTGGTGTTTTATCCTCGTGATGATGAGCTCGCCCATCTGGTTCACGAGCTGGTCGAGTTTTTTCGTGTCAACGCGGAGGGTTTTTATAGAAGTCGATTCAAACGAATTGAAAAAGTCCTGAGCCTTTTTCACGGTCAGCCCTGATTCGTCAATGCCCGAGGCAATGTTAGAAAGCGGGTTTTTCGCCATATTCAGGGCAATCATCTGCCGCACAATGTCCAATCGCTGCAAAATCAGCGACAAATCTTCTTCTTCGCCCTTTTCATTGTTCAAAATCCGCTCGAGAGAGTTTGTGCTCTGCTTCAAAATTTGCACAACCTCCCTCTCAGGCAGCGTATTCGCCTTTTTGACGGTGTTGAGGACTTCAATCAGCTTATTTGCGATATGTTCGACACTGCTTTTTTCGCTTTTTGAAATAATATGGTTCAAAACCTTATTTATTTCAGGAATTTCCGACAGGTCAACCCCGAGTTTTTCGAGTTTTTCTTTAACAAACTGAACTTTTTTGATAAGTTTTTGTTCATTGTTTTCTTCCGGTTCTTCTTGAGCTGGCAGCGCAATGTTTATGGGAGAATTTTCGTCCGGATGGAGCTTTGATTCTATCAAAGAACGAAAATCCACAGTTTTTTCCCCGAGCTTCTGATAAATCCTGTTCAAATCCTCAGACGCGCCAAAAAGCTCCGAATTCAGCTCCTGAATTTCGGATTCGGTCATTACATTTGAATTTTCTATCACAAAAGAAATTTTGCTGTTTATACTGGAAATCTGCTCATCAACAGACGCAAATCCGGATTCTTTCAGGAGTTTTTCGAGCTCTTTTGTTGTATCAAAAAGAGTTTCGAGGTATTTTGTGCTGTTTTCGGGGCTGAATTTCGCTCCGACCAGCAGAGCCTCGCTAAAAAGCCCGTTTATTGCAAGTACAGCACGCGGCGACATTTCTTTGAGGTCATTTTCAGGCGCCGGCAATGGTTCTGCGGATTGGGGTTCTTGCCCTTTCATCCGCTTATCAATAAGAACATCAATATTTTCAATATATTTTTGGATATCGTCCGTGTAATACTCTTTTTTGATTTTTACGGAGTTTTCAATAAGAAAAGAGAGCAAATCCGTTGCTTTGTAAAGCACATCGGTAATTTCACGGTCAATATGGAGCTTGTTTTCTTTTGCAAGCCCCAGAACGTCCTCAATTTTGTGAGCAAGGCGCTGAATATTGTTAAAACCAATCATCCTTGCCGCGCCCTTGAGCGAATGTGCGTCACGGAACATAAAAACGAGTTTTTCTTTGTCGTTGGGGGTATTTTCGAGCTGGAGAAGGTTGTTGTTGAGCTTCTGGATAATTTCTTCCGTTTCTTCTCTAAAAATATTCAGAATTTCATCAGTTTCTTCGGGCAGAAAATCCATCCGTGCGCCTCATTTTCGTCTATTGTTCATTCTGTTTGGTCAAGCTTTCGGACAAATCTCGAAGCATATTAATATTCGTTATATTTGTTTCAATTGTTTTTAAAGACATTTGAATTTTCTGGTTCAAATCATTAATTGTATGAATAGCCGTATCAGAAAGTTTCAGCTGGCTATCCGAGCTTCCGGCAACGTTTTCAGCCATTTTTTTGAGGTTGTCAACAGCTTTGTTCAGAACAATGTAGTTGTTTTCGATTTCTGTTGCGAGTTTTACGCCGGATTCGATTTCCTTTGTGCCCTCTTCGGTTGCCATAACCGTTGAATTTGTTGTGTGCTGAATATCGTTGATGAGAGAAACGATTTTTGTTGTTGCCTGTTTTGACTCGTCAGCGAGTTTTCGGATTTCTCCGGCAACAACGGCAAATCCCTTTCCATGCTCGCCCGCTCTTGCCGCTTCAACAGCCGCATTCAACGCAAGCATGTTCGTCTGCTCCGCAATATCCTCAACCAGCCCGATTATTGAGCCGATTTGCTGGATATATTCGCTCAATTCAAGAATCAGCTCGGCAATTATCTGGATTCTCTGTTTCAGGACAACCATTTTCTCGATATTTGCCTTTACAGCGACCTTTTCGGAATCAGCGCTCTCAAGCTCTGCACAAACCACCTCCAGCGCACTGCGTGCGCCGATTTTCATTTCATTCGAGGTGTTTTTGAGCTCTTCTATCATTTGTATTGTATTTTGTGCAAGAGATTTGTAATCTTCTGTGATATTTCTTTGTTCTGTAGCGAGGGTCAGGATTCTTTCAGCAGAAGTTTTCGTTTTTCCCGCCTTTTCCGTAACAACTTTTCTCAACTCACCGATTAGCCACTGACGCGTAAAAACATACTGAACAATATAAAACATAAAGAAAAAGAACAAAGCCGCAAGATGATTAAGGTTCATAGCGCTTTTATGCACAAAAGCCACAACCATAACAAGGAAAGAAAAAAGCAGAACCATATCCAGCGCAAACTTTATATTCGATTTTTTTATAAAACTTAATTCGTTGCTCATTAAAAACTCCCCTGTCATTTTCAGCCAAATTGCAATATAATAATTTTATTACAAAGTCCTGATTGTAACAAGGTTTTAATATTAATGTCCCAAATAATAAATCCAATAACCCAACCCGATGAAATTTTATATCTGTGTTTTGAGCTGGATGACAGAACCTACGCACTGAATGCGGAGTTCGTTATGGAGGTTACAATGCTGCCCGCGTTGATTACGCCCCAAAAACTGCCCGAAAACACAGTCGGAATCCTTAATTACAACGGACTTTTAATAAATGTTCCCGACATAAGGCGGCTTCTTAATTTACCGCAGAAAAATTTTACAGTTGCAAACCAGATTATCATAGTAAAAGGCGAAGAATCGCTCTGGGCAATAATTGTCGATAAAGTTTCGGATTTTATCACCACAAACAAAAGCAGCGTCCAATCCTCCTCGCTCGGAACCATGAACAGCTTTATAAGGGCATTTTATCAGGAAAAAAACCGGCTTATCAATATTCTGAACATTTCAGCGCTGGAATCCTTTATAAGAGAAACAAAATCAACGGTAGGTGACGTAAATTATTGCGAATTTTTCCCGAAAGATGAAAAATCGCTGGAAATCCTTGAAAAAAGAAACAGAGAAATCGCAGTAAAAATGAATTTTGCGCTTGAGAATGATTTTTTTGGCAAGGACAAATACATTCTTTTCAAAATTAACGGGCATATTTACTGCATTTATTCAGATTACGTGAAAGAGCTCATCAGCAGGAAAAATCTTACCGTAACAAAAATCCCCTACACGCCCGAATACATAAAAGGAATAATAAATCTAAAGGGTGATTTTTTCACGGTGCTAAGCCTGAAAGAGTTTATCGGATTTGAGCAGAAAGATGATTCCGAAGAAGAAAAAATAATCGTTCTTAACGCCGGAGAACTCAAACTGGCGCTGCTCGTGGACGAGATTCTGGATGTAATGAACATTTCCAAAGACCAAATCCAAAACAAAAACGACCTCAAGCTCGACAATCTCTACATCAAAGCCGAAATTTACAATGAAAACACCGTAATAAACCTGCTGAACCTCGACAAGCTTCTTCAGGACAAAAGACTCTGCATTGATTAGGCTTGAACCCTTATTTTTGTAACAAAAAGTTAAGTATGCGTTTTTTCCATGGCAAATTTTTTCATTTTTGCATTTTTTACCCGTAAAATTGTTTTCAGCCCATAGAAAGAGAAGTGTATGACAAAAAGAAATGTGTTCAGACTTACAGAAATGATTTTTACCCCGAACAACCATGTCAGGGATTTTCTCCTCCAAGCAATTATAAAAGGGGTCCATGTTCAAAAATTTATAAGCAAAAACGGACAGAAAGTTTATAAAACAGCAACCGACGTAACAGGACATACAAAAATAATTGGTCTTGACAGAAAAGGTAATGTTTTATCTTTAATTAACAAAACCCAAAACAACAAAGGTGATGTTCTGATAAGCATTCTAAACAAAACAAAGCGCAATCTCACAACAATTATTAATAAAGACGGAAAAAATATTCAGGTTAATGTCAATGCCGGCTCCGTAAAAAGAACAGGGGTCGGGCCGGCCTACGATTCTTATGAAAATGTAAGGCTCCTGGTCAAAACGCCCGAAAAAATCCTGGACAAAACCAACCCCGAGCTCGAAAGAAAACCGTTTTTTGACCTTTACAACAGAGCTTTGAACGTAATGTACTATCCAAAATTTTAAAACCCCGCACAAAGAATAAAACAGACCGTTTGAATGCAGACGGTCTGTTTTCGTGTATAATATAGCTATGCTGAGAAACAAAAACATCTTAATAGGAATAACTGGCGGAATCGCAGCCTACAAAATCTGCGAACTCGTCAGAATGTTCAAAAAAAATGACGCAAATGTAAAAGTAGTGCTCACCCCGAACGCAAAAGAATTCGTCACAGAGCTCACAATGGACACGCTTTCACAGGACAGGGTTTATATTGAGCAGTTCAACACAACCGACAAAAAACCCGAGCATATTTCCCTCTGCGACTGGGCGGACCTTTTCGTAATTGCACCTGCGAGCGCAAATACAATCGGAAAACTGGCAAACGGCATTGCTGACAATCTTTTGACATCGCTTGCCTGTGCATTTAAAGGTACAATTTTGCTTGCTCCCGCAATGAATACCGGAATGTGGGAAAATAAATTCGTTCAGAAGAACATTTCTGCGCTAAAAAATGCCGGAATGCACATTGTTGAGCCGGAAAGCGGATTTCTCGCCTGCGGAACCTGCGGAAAAGGACGGCTTGCGTCAGTAGAAAAGGTTTTTAACGAAGCAGCACTCCTTTTATACGAAAACAGGGCGCTAAAAGGCAAAAAAATCCTCATAACTGCCGGCGGAACCCGTGAAAACATCGACCCTGTGCGATATATCGGGAATTACAGCTCCGGAAAAATGGGAAAAGCCCTTGCGGACTGCGCATACAACGCCGGCGCAGAGGTTACGCTGGTCTGTACCTTTGAAGAAACAAAGCCATATAAGACAATAACCGTAAACAGCGCTCTTGAAATGGAAAAAGCGGTAACAGATGAGGCGCAAAATGCCGACTGCGTAATAATGGCAGCAGCGGTTGCCGACTACAGGCCGGTTGAATGCGCAAAATCAAAGATTAAAAAAGACGGAAACGAAGAATTGACGCTAAAACTCGTCAAAAATCCGGATATTCTTGCAAATCTTTGCAAAAACAAAAGAAAAAATCAGGTTGTTGTGGGATTTTGTGCGGAAAGCGACGATTTGCTCGAAAATGCGAAGTCAAAACTCGAGAAAAAAGGCTGCGATTATCTTGTCGCCAACGACATAACCCGCAGTGACATTGCTTTTTCAAGCGATTACAATGAGGTTTACATCCTCTCAAAAAATGCGCCAATGGTTAAAATTGACCGCAACACAAAAGACAATATCGCCAAAAGTATCCTTGAAACTGTTTTGAAAGGTGAAAAAAGTGAAAATTGAGAAGATTTTGAAAAAAATTGAGGATTTTGCACCCCCGGAAACCGCTGAAGAATGGGATAATTCCGGCTGGCAAATCAATCTTCACAACTGCGAAGCAAACAAAATCCTTGCCTGCCTTACTGTTACGGACGATGTGCTTGAACATGCGGTCGTAATGGGCTGCGATTTGATAATTTCTCATCATCCGTTGATTTTTTCGCCCCTAAAAAAGCTCGAAAACCCGCTTCACCAGCGCGCAATCAAAAATAACATCCAGATTTACAGCGCTCACACAAATTTTGACCGCGCTTTTGGCGGAACAACGGATATTCTCGTCGAAAAGCTCGGATTATCCGGAATTAAAAAAATCAACGACTATGTAAAAGCCGGCGAGCTGCCGTTTGAGCTGCCTTTGGAAAAATTCATCGCCGCGGTGAAAACGACCTATTCTCTGGACAAAATCAAGCTTATAAACAAGCTCGCAAAGCCCGCAGTGAAAACCGTCGCAATCTGCGCGGGCGCCGGCGCGGAGTTTATTGGCGATGTTTGCGGTGCGGATGTTTATATTACCTCGGATGTCAAATATCATGCGGCTTTGGAGGTTAAAGACATGGCGCTTCTGGATATCGGACATTTTGAATCCGAAAAATTCTTTTCTGAAAAAATCGTCGAAATTTTAAAAGACGAACCCGTGGAAGTGATTACAGCTGATGAAAAACCTGCATGGACAATTGTATAAATTTTTTATTTTGACGTTTTTTGCCCTGCAAATTACCGGGTTTTCCGTCGCAAATGCTTATGAAACCGCGATTTTGCACTATCCTGACAGAGATTGGAAAGCTGTTTCGTACGAACGCAAGGACGAGGAGCAGGAAATCATCGCAAAATTCGTGCCGATTTATGATGACCCTGAAAATTGGAACGAAATGTTGATTTTTCATTCATACAAATGGGCAAAACAGGCAAACGAGGGCGCTGATTCGTTCATCGAAACAATTGTGGGCTATGAACGCGACAAATTCGGCAAGATTGAAACAAAAAAGCTCAAATCCGAAACCGACGACGCGATTATGCAATGGTGCGCTTACAAAAGCACAAAAACCGACCCTGCGCAGTGCGCGCTGGTGCGGGTTGTCAAAGGTCATGAAACCGTTGTTGCAATAAACTACATCACCCGCAACATAAACAGCTTTGAATACAGCAAAAAAGCGCTCTGGCTGCCGGTTTTGGCTAATGCGACGATTTATTACAGCTACTGGCGCTGGAATCGTATGATGAACAAGGCTTTGTGTGTTGAATTATGAACATAAAAATTATTGCAGTCGGAAAAATCAAAGAAAAATTCACAAAACTCGCTCTGGATGAATATGAAAAACGCCTCGGGGCTTATTGCTCGCTGATTCCTATTGAAATTCCGGCACAGGAGATTAAAGACGAAACCCTTGCAAAAAAATACATGGAGCTTGAAGCTGAAAAAATTCTTTCAAAAATTAAGCCCGATTCTTTTGTAATTACACTTGAAATTTGCGGAAAAAGCCTTTCCTCGGAGGAATTTGCGCAAAAACTAAAAGAAATTTCCCAAATCGGGCACAATGAAATCGTTTTCGTAATTGGCGGAGCGAACGGGCTCGACCCGTCAGTAAGTTCCCGGGCTGATTTCAAGCTCAGTTTTTCAAAAATGACATTTACTCACCAGTTTGCCAGAGTGCTGCTTTACGAGCAGGTTTACAGGGCGTTTAAAATCAACAATAACGAGGCTTATCACCGCTAGGCAATTGAAAAACGGCTATTTCGCGCAAAATTAATCAATTTTGAACATAAACCGTAAAAACTTCCTCGGGTGAAATTTGCGCCTGACCGCCTTTAACAAGTAAAAAAATCACCCCTGCACCAAAGAAAAAACTTCCGACATAGGCGCAGGGATATACCCACACACTGTGGTTCTTGCCTTTTTTCTGGAGTTCACCCTGTAAAGGAAGATTGCCCAGAGTGAAATTCCCCAAAATCAAATCAGCAGGAACCCCTGAAAAACCGTTCGGAGAAACAGTTTCAATCCTTCCTCTTACAATTGTGCCTTTCGGATAAAATTTATTACCCAAATCAAGGTCATGAACCGTTTCAAATTCAACAAAATCACCTTCTGAAAGCTGTTTTTTTGTAGTAAGAAGATTCTTAATTTTTATTTGCACAGCCTGTTCTTTTTTTGCATAATCAACAGCAGCACGGTATTTTTTGATATGTTTTTCTGTTTTTGGCAGAAAATTATCTTCTATATATCGAACTTTGTATGCACCCGGAGCCATTGCAGTACGGTTTTTTACAAGCTCATCGCGAAAATTAAGATGTTTTTCATTATAATTTTTTATTTTGAGCGTTTCCGGCAGGCTTTGCTTAACAAAGTTATCCTCGCAAAGCTTCACAGGGGCAGTTTTAATTTCCAGCGAAGAATCAAGGCTCTTAAGCGCAAACTCATCAACAATCAAAGCATGCACAGGTGCACAAATAAAATTCAGGACTATGACAAAAGTAAGAATTTTTTTCATTTTCCGGCCTACAAATAATTTACATGTCCTTTTGACTTGGATTCGACACTTTTTTGGAATTTTTCCCTGTTTTGCTTTGAATTAAGCAGGAAATTTTGATAAAAAACCTCCTTTTCATAAGGGTTATTCACCAGATATTCAGGATATTTTTTATAAATGTACGCATAAACCTCAATCATCCTTCTTGACGACAAAGGATGTGTGCTGTACCAGTCATATCTTGCCTGCGGAAAAGCCTTATTCATTACAACAATGAGCGCTACAGGATGATATCCGGCTTTTACCATAAAGTCCACTGCTCTTTTATCAGCTTTGTATTCATATTTTTTGGGGTTAAGAGAATTGGCAATATGAGTAAAATAGCCCCTAAATATGCCCTGATAGCCGTCAACCCCGTGAGAAATTTCATGAGAAAGCACCGCAGCAATTTCGTCATCAGTGTTCATCATGTTATATAAACCCCGATAAAGCACAATTTGCCTATCACGATGTGTTGTATAAGCATTAAGCGTCTTGGATGTGTCATAAAAAAAGACCATTCGCTTGTCTATTGCGTTTGCGTTCAATATTCTGAATCCGATTCTGCTGATTTTATCCTGAATTTTTGCGGCAGAATCATTGCTTATAACTTCAAATTCATAAGCGTACGCACACTGAGAAATATTCATTACCAGAATAAAAAACAGCGCAAATAAAAACTTTTTCATATTCTCTCCTTGCTATATGACTTAAAACGTCTTATTTTTAAATCATTATATGCAAATGCGACCCGTATGTCCATAGTCCACATGGGTTAAAAAGATTTTGAAATGAAAGATTTTGCACAAATAGCCTGAGTTTTACCCGGTTGGCTAATTGCCGCCAGCGCCATTTTTAATTTTAATATAATTAATCTTTTTCATACTTCCAACTATTCTTAATTCCAGACAGGGGGCTTTTACAGCCCCATTTTTTTATTCTTTTATTGAACAAACATCTATCCAGCCCGCGCTGTTCGAGATTTTGTACAATTCTTCACAGGTGAGCTCAATAGCCGAATTCGGGCTGCCGCAGGCAGGAAAAACCGTGTCAAATCTCGCCAAAGAAACATCTGTATAAACCTCCACCCCCTCAGGCAATGCAAACGGGCACACCCCACCCACAACATGCCCTGTCAAAAGCTCAACCTCAGCATAATCGAGCATTTTTGCTTTAAAACCGAAAAAAGATTTAAATTTTTTATTATCAATTTTCACATCGCCGGCCGCAACAACAAGGATTACCCTGTCAGCGACCTTAAAAGAAAGAGTTTTAGCGATTCGTGCGGGTTCGGTGTTCAAAGCCTTTGCCGCAAGCTCGACCGTGGCGCTTGAAACCGCAAATTCCCTGACCTCGCCGTCCTTTTTATAATTTTTTAAGTAAATTTTTACATTTTCTATTGACATTAACATTCCCTCTCGCTAAATTTAAGCATAAATTTATAATATTATAAAATAATTGACACACTCAAAGAGTTAGCCTGAATTTGACGGGGTAAATAACATTTTTAAAAAGCTTTCAGTTTTAGGAAAAAGACTTGAGGAGTCTTCAAGGCTTTTGCTTTTAACCGCTTATTTTCGACATTGCAGGCTTTTCAATCTGTGTTTCAGCAATGTCCATATCTTCAAAATTGAAAAACTCCATTGTTTCAACGCCCAAAACCCTCGAAAGTTTTTCAAAAGTCTGGTGAGATGGGAAATTTCCTCCGCATTCCAGCCTCGAAATCTGACGCGTGCCAATATCAATAAGCTCTGCAAGCTTTTCCTGAGTCAGATTGCACCTTTTTCTGACTATCTTTATCCTTTTTCCAACTAATTCTTTAAGCGTGGTCATCACTTTATATTATCACAAATTATTGTTAACGGCAGAGAAAAATTTTATTTATTCAACAAAAAATAAAATTTGACGCCATAAGCAACAAAAAAGAGTTTCTGAAATCAATTCAAAAACTCTTTTCTGCTAAAAATAGAATCCGGCAACTAGCTATCTTCCCAGGCGGTCTTCCGCCAAGTAGTTTCGCCGCAAGCAGTCTTTACGACCGTGTTCGAGATGGGAACGGGTGGAATCCTGCCGCTTGGTCACCGGAAAATTGTAGAGATTGGCTTGCGTCCAAATAAGGAGCCAATCAATACGGTTCGTGACCGTACACTGAAAGCTGCATAGTAATTATAAGTCAACGCAATCTCAACTTTAACTCTAGTTGTTAGATTAAAAAACCTAACGCTAGGAAAAGCCCTCGTCCTATTAGTAATGCTCGACTACATATGTTGCCATACTT
>URFH01000036.1 GCA_900547155.1 uncultured bacterium
GACGGGGTTCTCCCCTCTCGCGAAACGATACTCAATCGTTCCGCTCGGCAGAGTCTTCGTCTCCACAGAAAAGAATCAAATTGTGTGTGATTTAAGTAAACTCTTCGCAACAATTCGATGTGCGTGGCTAGTTTGTATTATAATAAAAATTGATATGTGGAGGTTTCAGATTGCCTGTTAAGGAGTATGAAAAAAAGAAAGGTTACTACGTCAGAGCGAGGGTTTTGCCTGCTAAAACATCGTTGAAACTAGTAGTAAATAATCTTCCCGCTCAAGTAAAACTCTATACTTTTTCAATTAATAACAGACGATATCTTGGGAATAAGTATAAGTTAAACGAATTTATAAAATCTACGATTGCCGAAGAATGCGGTAAATTCGAGACTTTTGCGGATTTATTTGCCGGAACAGGAGCAGTTGCATCGCTTTTTCCTGATAAACATTTAATCGTAAACGATATTCTTTACAGCAATTATGTATGTCACCAAACTTGGTTTGGGGCAGAAAAGTATTCTGAATCTAAAATTGTTGGTTATATAAACAAATATAATGAAATCAAAATTGTTTCAAACAACTACATGTCAAAAAATTATGCTGAAACTTACTTTAGTACCGTAAATTGTAAAAAAATTGGCTATATTCGAGAAGATATAGAAAAGAATTTTAAATCAGGATTGTTAAATAGGAGAGAGAAATATATTTTAATAACTTCGTTATTGTATGCTATGGATAAAATAGCAAATACCTGCGGGCATTATGATGCTTACCGGAAAAATGGAGAATTGGATAAGGCATTGATACTCGGGATACCTTTAATAAAAGAAACAAATTCTGATAATGAAATTTACAATGAAGATATTAATAATCTTGTCAAAGTTGTTTCTGCTGATGTTGTATATTTAGATCCACCGTATAATTCTAGACAATATTGCGATGCGTATCATTTACTTGAAAATGTTGCAAGGTGGGAAAAACCGGAAGTATTTGGTGTTGCCAAAAAGATGGATAGAACTACTCTCAAAAGCGATTATTGTACAACAAATGCAGTTAGTGCTTTTGAAGATTTGATTTTCAATATAAAGGCAAAATATATCGTGCTTTCCTATAATAATATGGCGGAAAAAGGAGATGAGCGCTCTAATGCAAAATTATCCGATAATGATATCTATAGGATTCTAAATAAAAAAGGGAAAGTAAAAACATTTGAACAAGAATATAAAGCATTTTCTACAGGGAAATCCAATCTTGGAAAAAATGCGGAAAGATTGTTTGTATGCCGATGCTTTTAGAATCTGAATCCAAATTAGAACTTATACAATCTCCGCTAAATTATACGGGCGGAAAATTTAAACTGCTTCCGCAAATTCTTCCGCTGTTTCCACAAAATATTGATATTTTTGTGGATTTGTTTTGTGGTGGGGCCAATGTTGGGGCTAATGTCAAAAGTAAGCAAATTATTTTGAATGATACAAATTATAATTTAACCTCATTATTTAGTATATTTAAGAATTTGGGAAATGATTTTTTATACTTACTTGATGAAATAATTGAAAAATATGGTTTATCTCAAAGCGCTAAATTTGGATATGATTATTATAACTGTGATAGCAATTCCGGTTTAGCGCAATATAATAAAGATAAATTTTTAAAACTAAGGGAAGATTTTAATAATAAAAAAACAGTTGACTATTATTACTATGCAATGCTTTATACATTGATAATTTATTCCTTTAACAATCAAATTAGGTTCAATGCAAAGGGAAAATTCAATTTACCGGTAGGGAAACGTGATTTTAATGAAAAAATGAAGCGAAAATTGCAAAATTTTATTGCCCGGCTGAAAGAAAAAGAGTATGAGTTTTCTAATTTAGATTTTAGAGAGTTTGATATTTCTAAATTAAATTCAAATAGCTTTGTATATGCAGACCCACCGTATTTAATCACCTGTGCAACATATAACGAGCAAGACGGTTGGAATGAAAATGATGAAAAGGATTTATTGAAATTTTTGGATAAATTAAATGACAACAACATTAAATTCGCCTTATCCAATGTTTTAAAGAGTAAAGGAAAAGAAAACTCTATCCTTATGGATTGGGCAGAGCAAAATAGGTATAAATACAAGATTCTAAACTTGAATTATAGTTATAACAATTCAAATTACCATACTAAAAATAAAGATGACGCTACAGAAGAAGTTTTAATTATTAATTATTAATTATTAATGGTGAAGTTTATGAAAGTAAAAGAAAATCAAGTTTTTAATTTAATGGATACTAATGGAAGACGTAGCGATGTAATAAATGCTCTACAGGGTTATTTGTCCATTTTGAATAATTTATCAATGAAATGGGGACACCTGCCTAAGAGCCTATCCCAATATGAATTTTATAAACAAGCCATTGAAATGTCTCCAGATATTCTAACTAAACACGGACCCTACGATAGATTACAATCAGAACTAAATATGAATCAGGAGTTTAAAGAAGCTATTGAAAATAACAATTTAAAATGGATTCAAGAAAATAGGGACAAATATAATACTTTAATAAAGCATTTTGATAAAGGAATAGAAGATCGCGCCAGGCATTATACGAGTACTTTGGTCAAATTGGGATATGCAGATGAAAAACGAGATTTATCTGCAATTGGAGAACAATTATTAGGTAAAAAACCATTAAATAGAGATAAGTTGGAAAATATTCTTCCAATAGACAATATCAATATTATCTATATGAGACAACTATTGAAATTAAAAGTATTTAATGTATCTGGTAAGAATTTTTACTCCCCATTTAATATGGCAATTTATATCTTATTAAAAAGAGAGCGTATTTCAGAAAGTGAATTTTTTGAATTGGTGCAAGGGTTGAACCCTTATTATAATTTTGAGACAATCGATGATTTGATTATGAATTACAAAGAAGGTGAAATCGTTCAAAGTCAAGCAATATCAATACCTTTAAATATACCATCAAATGGTAGGATAAAAGAGTCTGTTTTTAAAGATACATTTAAAAACAAGAAAAGTTCTTCCGTAATTGAAATATATTGGTGCTTTTACAATTACTTAATGGACTTTGTTGAGAATAGTGATTCCTTTAATTTGGAGAAATTGTTAAATTATTATGAACATAATAATGCAAAATTAAAGAAAGCTTTCGGGTATGGAAGAAATATATTTACAACAAGGACGGGTACGAAACCTTCAGTAAACGATTTTATTAAATCACATAAAAATATATTTAAAGCTAATATTAATCATTATTTATATAAAGAATTTGTTTTGTCAAAGCAATTAGACCAAATTCAAGAATATTCTGATACTACAAAAAGAATTTTTAAAGCAACTGGTATCATCAGTTTTGATAATGGTTATGTTGAGTTAGCGTATAAAGAGCTTCTGACACATATTTTTGACATAGATATTATTAAACAATTAAGTTATGGCGAAACAATATTCTCGAACGGGCATGATAATTATTTTTGCTCTGTGAAATCTATATCCGAAATTTTTCAATATTCTCAAGAAAATGTTGAAAATATTATTAAAAGAATAAGACGGGAATTTGAGAATGAAGATATAATTGATATCACGGCTCTTATTGCACAAAAAAGAAAAGAGGAATTTATTAATCACATAAATACAAAATTCCCTATTGCAGAAACAAAAAATATACTGCAATTATTTAAAAAACGTAGCAATGATTCAATTATAAAAGATAAAGTTAGTTCAATAGCAACAATTCCAACTATATTTGAATTTATGGTGGGAATTGCTTGGTATTATTTTTCTGGTAAACAAATAGATTTGTTAAACAGTTATAATTTAACACTATCTGCGGATTTCGAGCCTCTGGTTCATGCTGGAGGCGGTCAAGGTGATATTATAATATATGAAAATGATAAAGTAACTATGCTAGAAGCAACTTTAATGAATTCTAATAGCCAAAAACGTGGAGAATGGGAACCTGTTTTGAGGCATTCTGTAAACTTAAAAGTAGCAGAAGAGTCTAGAAATACAGATAGAATAGTAACAACATTTTTTATTGCTGATGAATTCGATACGAATACAATTAATATTTGGAAAGCTGTTGCGTCTGTACCTTTGCAATCTTCAGCAAAGAGAGAAAATTATACAGATAACGTTGTAATAATGCCTCTAAATTTATTGGAATTATCTAAACTTATGTATAAGTCTGAAAATTATGACAAAATCATAAAAAATGTTCATGATTTATTTAAAAATACAAAAGATACATTTAATCTTGATTGGCGAGAAGAATTTATAAGAAAAATTATTTAAGAGCATTTTTAATATTGAAATTTATGGAATTAATTTACAAGTTTTTTATAAATTCAATAGTGCCGAAAAAGTTTAAATTTGAACCAGTATATGATAATCAAATTAATTTTTTGTTCTTTCATACTTTGAAAACAGTTGCTAAAAAACAAAAAACAATCAGAAAAGAATATGAAAAAAATCTCTGATTTGAAGCAAAAAAAGCTAGAAATCAAAGCAAAACATAACGACATTTTTGAATCTTATCTAACTGATGAACAAAAAGCCAAACTTCAACAAATGCGTGAAGACAAGAAAAACGGAAAATCCTGCTGCCCCTGCGGAAGAAATCCGTATTACTAAACAATATTATTTAAAAAGCCTCTTTACTTGAGTTAAGAGGCTTTTTCGATTTGTTTATTTCACAAAATAAGAGGCATTAACATTGGCAAAAAGCTTGATAACCCCGCCTTGAATCGGGCTGGCAGAAGATTCTGCTGCGGAATCAGCCATTGAGCCCATGGACATGTTTTTTGCGAGCAATCTGTATTGAACGCGGGCGTTGTCAGAGGTTGAGCAGCTGCCGTTGAGCGATTTTATGCCTGCAAGCGAACCGTTTGCGGAAGAAGCGAGAATTCCGGCTCTTTTATAAGCTTTTTTGGCTGCAATCCCGAGCAAATCATTGCACTGTTCGTCATAAGATGAAATAGAAAAAACAATATCATTAATATTCGTCGCTCCGAGCGAGATTGCCTTGTCAATCATCTTTCCTGCGTCTTTAATTGACTTTGTGTGAACGATTACGCTGTTGTTTACTTCGTATTTTACAAGGTCTTTTTTGTTGTTTTTGTAGTTGTAAACAGGCGATGCGTTAAAGTTTGCTGTTTTTATGTAATCGCCGTTGTTTTTGTCAATCATTGATGAAAGTTCCGAATATATTTTGTCAGAAATCTCTTTGTTCTGGGCGGTTGCTTTCTGGAGGGATTTGGCGTCACTTGTCTGCACTGCAATGCTAATTTCCACAACATCAGGCGGAAGTTCGGTGTTTGCGCTGGTGGAAACAGAAACAAACCCCTTTTCCGCAACATCAGCATTAACTCCCGACGCCAGCCCTAAAACCAAAACCGCCGTTAATACGGGCAATAAAAACTTTTTCATCTTTTCTCCTTCTTCTGAATTTTCGAATATGCTGTGAAATTTTAATTATCACATATTTTAAACGATTTAAACACCTGTTGTGTTCATTTTGTAAAGATAGATTGCTTTAAGACGTTATTATGCTATAATTTATAAAAAAATATAAATAAGGACGTATTATGTCAAGATTTTTGCCCGTTTGCATATTTGTTTTGCTGTTTTCCATTAATTTTCAGCAGGTTTTTGCGCGTGAATTTTCTTTTGAAGAAAATATGATAAAAATGGAAAAGTATTATCAGGAAAAAGCCTATAACAAGGCACTAAAACTGGCTGCAAAAACAAAAAAAGAAGAGTTAAATGAAGAACAAAAAGAATTGCTTGAAGTATTTATGACGCTTGCGATTGAGTACAAACAGCTGGATGACGCGGTTAAATATTTTCTTGTCGAATATAACAAATATGAAGATTATTTCATCTATAGACCCTCCAGTACTATTTTTATTAGTATGATTCCATATGTTTTGGCGTATTCGGACGGGCCGATTTATAAACTCAAATTTGAAACAACATACTATTCGCCAACCAGAATGTATCCGGATTTGGTAATACTTTATGCTGACGGAAAAAGATATGAGTTTAAGCCGTTTTCTTCTTATGACAAACTCATCTCCTATGATACGCACAAACGCCGTGTTTATGCCCGGGTAAATCTCACAGACCGTGAGGCTTATCTGGTTTCTGAAGCTTCAAAGGCCGGAGATGTTTCTTTCTTGATAAAGGACACTAAATTAGGCAAATCCGCAGAAGGAATCCTACTGCCAATGAATAAAGAAAAAATACGCGACGCTTATACGCTTTACAATCTGCTTAAATTCAAAAAATTAGAGCGCGGTAAAAACAGATTTTAATGCTAAAATTTCACTTCTATTGCCTGCCATTGTTCTTTGCCTCTGGCGTTATAGCCTGTGTTGTTTTTGCGATGGGTGATTAATTTTTGATTTTTATCAAATAGAAAACTTTCATTCTCTGATACGGCAATGCCGCCGGCAATAAGCTTTCCTTTTGTATCGTAGCGGTAAAATTTTAACGGGTAACGATTTTTCGCTTTGTTGAGGACTTCTTCTATATCAATAAATAGTAATGTGCCGTCCATTTTCAAATAATAATATGTGATTTCCTTGTGTTTTTTGTATTGTATGGCGTAGGCAAGCCTGAACGGGCCTTTTTTAAACACCTCTATATACCTGTCAACGGGCTGGCCTCCGTATTTGATATAATCTTTGTTTGCGCCGAAAGATTCGTCTATTAAATGCGGTTGTACCATTGATAATGGAAGTTCAGCGCGCACATTTTCAAAAGTTATGCTGCGTGCGGATTCTACAGTATAACTAACGTTACCCTCCAATGTAAGCGCAAAAACGCCCCTTGTAAATATCAGAAAAATTAATAAAACGAGAATTTTTTTCATACAACTCCGTGGATTTTAAATTTATTTTTACATAATAGGACGTTTTACGTCAAGATTTGTCTTGTGCCCGAATATGATTTTTACCTGCATGATATAATGTTCAAAAAAGAAAGGGCATAACAATGAATATCAACGAAATCGACATAAAATTAGCCGGAATCGACGAAAACGGCGTCGAAAAAGAATACAAAATCTCCGAATTCTCAGGCGAAAACACAATAATCTATTTTTACCCGAAAGACAACACCTCCGGCTGCACGCAGGAGGCTTGCGATTTTAAAGAAAATAAGAACAGATGGACGTCAAAAGCCCGCGTTGTCGGCGTAAGCCCTGACAGCATAAAAAGCCACAAAAATTTTCAGGAAAAACACGGGCTGAATTTTATTCTCCTCTCTGATTCCGAACATCAGCTCGCAGAAAAGCTCGGCGCATGGGGCGAAAAATCAATGTACGGCAAAAAATACATGGGAATTATCCGCTCAACATTTCTTTTTGACGAAAAAGGCGAATGCAAAAAAGAATGGCGAAAAGTTAAAGTCAAAGGGCATGTTGATGAGGTTCTCGGAGCGCTGGAGTAAAGATTTTCAAGATATTTTGTAAACATTTGTTACGACATGGATAGTAATCTATAAAGTTTTGACCAAACCTGCCGATATACATCATGTGAAGCAGAAAGTTTCATAAAAACCTGCCATTAAAAACGAAATAAGTTCGGAAAGGTTATAAATAAGAAAGACAGAAGGTCAAAACTATGATTCTCGAGTACAAAGTCAACGAAATCAACGTCCAGCCGGCATGGCTAAAGACGCTCTACGATTTAATCGAAGAGCTGAACTGCAAATGCAAGACCTACATCGACGAAACTTACAATCGAAGCGCTAAAAACTTTTCGAGGACAAGAACAATCGAGGTCTATGGCTCGGATACTATGCTGGCATGGCTGAAACTGCGTATGGAGCGATATTCGCACTTTATCGACTGCTTCAACGAGCGCGCTGAAATTCAGGCGAATATGAAGAACGAAAACAGCGAATAACGCCTTTGCAAAATACAAAAACCCCGTCCTGACTTAATTCGGACGGGTTTTGTGCTGATTTTATTTATCTGTTATTCCAGCTTATGAGCCTTCTGCCTTCGGCATTGGGCTGCGCGGTTGTGTATATCAAAAAATCATGTTTTGGTTGAACATAATGGCTTATGAAATTAGGATTCCCGATTTTTTCCATACGCGTGTTGCACCCGAACTCCTCCAGCAACAGCGACGCGAAGAATTCCTGATCCTCGTTCAGATTCATATCCCATATATTCTTAACTATTTCCATATTCTTATTTTAAACCTTATTTGAATCAATCGCCTTAAGGTTTATAAAAAATATATAAAAATGATACATTTGTTTACAAATATGCTTGAGTTTGGCGCTTGAAGTTCTATGATTGTGAGCGGAGGAGTTTAATTATGTACAATCCTAAGTCCCACAAAGCAGAAGAATTCATTTCCCACGAAGAAATTCTCGAAACCCTTGATTTTGCGGAAAATAATAAAAATAACACAAAACTGGTCGATGAAATCCTTGAAAAAGCCAGAAAAGGTAAAGGCCTGAAACACCGTGAAGCTGCGGTTTTGCTGGCTTGCGAAATTCCTGAAAAAAATGAAGAAATTTTCAAACTTGCCGAGCAGATAAAAAAAGATTACTACGGAAACAGAATCGTGCTATTTGCGCCTTTGTATATTTCCAATTACTGCGTAAACGGCTGTGTTTATTGCCCTTATCACGCAAAAAACAAGCATATTCCCCGTAAAAAAATGACGCAGGAAGAAATTCGTAATGAAGTAATCGCACTTCAGGACATGGGACACAAAAGAATCGCGCTGGAAGCCGGTGAAGACCCTGTGAACAACCCGATTGAATATGTTCTCGAATCAATAAAAACAATTTATGACGTAAAACACAAAAACGGCGCAATCCGCAGAATAAACGTAAATATCGCGGCAACAACCGTCGAAAACTACAAAAAACTCCACGATATCGGAATCGGAACATACGTTTTGTTCCAGGAAACCTACAACAAAGAGGCCTACGAGCGCCTGCACCCGACCGGGCCGAAACACAACTACAACTATCACACCGAAGCCATGGACAGAGCAATGGAAGCGGGCATTGATGACGTAAGTCTGGGCGTTTTGTTCGGTTTGGAGCGTTACAAGTACGAATTTACCGGACTTTTAATGCACGCCGAGCACCTTGAAGCGGCTTTTGGCGTAGGGCCTCACGCAATAAGCGTTCCGAGAATCAAAAAAGCCGACGATATTGACCCGTCCGTTTTTGATAACGGAATTGACGACGATACATTCGCCAAAATCGTTGCCTGCATACGAATTTCGGTTCCTTATACGGGCATGATTATTTCTACCAGAGAATCCGAAAAATGCCGCGAACGGCTTTTGCATTTGGGCTTGTCGCAGATGAGCGGAGGCTCGAAAACCAGTGTTGGCGGCTATGCCGAGCCTGAACCGGAGGGCGAAGATTCCTCACAATTTGAAGTTAGCGACAAAAGAACCCTTGACGAAGTCGTAAGATGGCTTATGAACATCGGATATTTGCCGAGTTTTTGCACATCCTGCTATCGCAAAGGCAGAACGGGCGACAGGTTTATGGAGATTTGCAAACAACAGCAAATTCACAATTTCTGCCATCCGAACGCGTTAATGACTTTGAAAGAGTATTTAACCGATTATGCGACCGACGAAACGAAAAGGGTCGGGAATTTGCTCATAGAAAAAGAGCTGGAAACCTTTGATAATGACCAAATTAAGGCTACGCTCGTTGAAAATCTCAAAAAAATTGAGAATGGCGGGCGGGATTTTAATTTTTGATGATTGAATATTAGAATTTTGTTGGTTCTGGTTTTCCCTACGGGCAAGCCCTCACCCGCCCTGCGGGTACCCTCGCCCATCGGAGAGGGAAAAATTTCCGAAATATATAGCCGGAGGGGAGGAGGGGGAATAATTATGGCTTTAATATTCTTATTTTTATATTAAAATAAGAAAAAAGTCAGACAGGAATCCGATTTATGAAAAGAAAACCGATAGTTGCGGTCGTTGGCAGGCCAAATGTGGGCAAATCCACGTTTGTAAACCGCCTTGTGGGCGCAAGACAGTCGATTGTTGATGATTTGCCGGGCGTTACGCGCGACAGGCTCTATTTTGATGTAACGTGGCAGAATAAGGAATTCACCGTAATCGATACAGGCGGGATTATCCCCGGCGATGAAGACGAAATCATGCTCAACATCTTTACGCAGGCAAAAATCGCCTGTGAAGAAGCGGATTCCGTGATTTTTCTTGTTGACGGCAAAGACGGCGTAAATCCGATTGACTATGACATCGCAAATATTCTTCGCCAGAGCACAAAACCCGTTTTTCTCGCAGTAAACAAAATTGATTCGCCCGAAAGAATCGCAATGCTCGGTGATTTTTATTCGCTGGCTATCGGCGACCCTATGCCGATTTCTGCGCTGCACGGGAGCGGCGGCGTGGGTGATTTGCTTGAAGAAATAACAAAAGATTTCCCCTCTGATGAAGAATATGAAAAATCCGAGCTGATAAAAATCGCAATCGTCGGAAAACCGAACGCCGGAAAATCCTCAATCGTAAATGCGCTTTTGGGCGAAGACAGGGTAATCGTAAGCGACATTTCCGGCACAACCCGCGACAGCATTGACTCAAAAGTCAAATACGAGGGCGAAGAATTCATCCTTGTTGACACTGCCGGTATTAGAAAAAAGGCAAAAGTTGACTGGGGTGTTGAAAAATTCGCTGTTGACCGCGCAATCCGCGCAATCCGTGACTGCGATGTGGCGGTTCTGGTGGTTGACGCACTCGAGGGGCTGACCGATCAGGACAAAAAGATTTCCCAGACCGTCGTAGAAGCCGGAAAAGGCATGATTATTGCCGTAAACAAGTGGGATTTGGTCGAAAAAGACACGACTTCGACCGTAAAATATCAGCAAAAACTCCTCAACGACGCACCGTTTTTGAGCAATTTCCCTATGCTTTTTGTGAGCGCAAAAACCAAGCAGCGGCTCGTAAATATCTATAAAACAGCAAAAGACGTATGGGCACAGTGCACAAAACGCCTTTCAACAAGCATTTTGAACAAAATTCTTCTTGAAGCGCTCGCAATGAACCCACCAACAACCAAAAAAGGCAAAAAACTGCGAATTCTTTACGCAACCCAGGTTCGCACCGCGCCTCCGTCCTTTATTATGTTCGTAAACAACGAAGATTTAGTGCAGGATAGCTACAAGCGCTATCTTGAGAACAAACTCCGAGAAGCTGCGGGATTTTTCGGCACGCCAATCCGCATGAACTTCAAAGAACGCGCCCAGAAAGATTAATTCTGCGCTATAAGGGCCTTTTTGGGGCCGGATAAAACCTTTTGGCCCCTATAAAACCTTTTGACATTTATTAAAAATACATTATATTAAAATTATGAAAAATAAACTTATTTTGTTGATAATCTCCATGCTGATTTGCGCGAATGTTGTTTTTGCCGAATCTACAAGTGAAGATTATGCAAAACTGTACAAATTTGCGAATATTCCTGATTTTGAGCTTGTGCACCAGCTTGACCCTTACCAGAATGAGGATTATCAAAAATACGCCTGGTCACCCTACCCGCTTTTCAGGCTGGCTGTTGATTTGTACTTCAAAAACCAGACGATTCCGGCCGGTTATTATATATTAACCCCAAGAACAATAAATGAGCGCGAATACGTGCTTTTTAAAGAAAGCGGAAAAGTTAAATTCATCATTCCTGTTGTGAAAAAAGAGCTTGTTGCGCCCGGATATTATGACACGATGGTGCCAAAAGCCAAAAAGTCTAAATGGCAAAGCTTTTGCGAGAATACGAGGGATAAATTTTATACGGTTTTCCGTAATTCCTCAAGAAAATCACCTCCGCCCGGGTCTTATATCCAGTCTTATTACATCGACGGAAATATGTTCCTTGTTATTATGTGCTACGGGGATTACAAATATACAATGGTCTTTAAATCCACCCGTTTCTAATCAAGAGGCTTGAAATCCTTGATAATCGGGCTGTTTTTTGCCATTCCGGCGTACTTTTGTGCAAGCTCCTGCGGCATATACATTGGCAAACAGCCCCAGCTGCCTGTGTCGATTCTTGCGTCCCGGGATTCGGAAAGGAGTTTTTTTATAATTTGGTTGGGATTTTTCGTTCCGTAGCGGTTTTTGAAAAAATCGCCTGCATTTGATTCGGTGGCGGGCATAAAAAACCTTTTTCCGCGTTTGTAGTGCGCAATATGAGAATTTATATCGGCTTCTGAAACAATATTCAGCGGCAAATTGTTGTTTATGCAGTATTCGACGGAGAGCCTGTCGGCTAACTCGCCGATTCCGCCGTATTTTTTGTCATCCCAGTTTTGAAGATAATCTATTTTGATTCTGTCACCGACAATTCCCTCCTTTTTGTGGTCAACATGGAGGGGTTTGTTAAAATAGGCTTCTTTTGAGTATTCATAAAAGTTGTTTTTCTTCAAAAGCCTGCAATCAGCGATGGAAACATAACCGATTTCGCGTTTTAAGTCGGGCGTGAAAAAATGATAAGTCGTTATGCTTTCACCGTCGGTCGAAGTGAGCACATTCACTTTCATTTTTTGCTTTTTAATCCCGTTTTCGGCTGTGTGGATTTTTTTGTAAACATATGCCGTGTTTTCGGGGTTGTAGCGCAGGGTTACGGGCTTGTTCCTTTGCGAAATCCTTTTAAAGCGGTCAAAAACAAGTTCTGCTGGCTTTTTTAAGTCAATATTAAAAATTCCGGACTGCATTTGCGATGTGTAAGGGTTGTAAACCGTTGTTTCTATTTTTTGCAGGGCAGGTTTGGCGCAAAAAACGTCTTTTTCCAGCTGCGCAACCGGTTTTACCCTTTTGCAGTTAAGGCAGTTTTTGAGAACCGGTGTTTGTGAATACTTTTTGAATATGCTCAAATCGGGAATTTTCATATTTTAGTAAAGCGTATAAATAAATTATTTTGTCATGATTGTTAAGTTATGTAACGTATATAATGATTATTGAAATAGTATATGTTGATTTGTTTTTATATAAGAGTAGGTAATAAGTAAGTAAAGGGTCTGATTATGTTCAATACGGTAAGTTTAAATGTTCAAAAAGCCTGGGAAAACCGTGAAGCGCTCGGAATTGACCAGTCAAAACAGGTTGTTGAGCAGTTATTCCCCGAAGTTTCACAAAATGCGGCTTCAAATCCGTCAGTTGACATTTCAGGTCTAAATAAAGAAGATGTTCAGGCAGAAATCGAGCAAACTGAAGAGGAAATCGCAACTCTTTCTTCGCAAAAGGCTGATAATGACAAAAATATCCAAAAAACCCAGCAAGAACTTCAGGAAATAAAAAAACAGATTAATGACGCTATTGAAAATGCGCTCAAAGAGTCACAGGAGTTCGTGGCTGAACAATCTGCCAAAATCCTTGCTGCATCTGTTGAAATTGCTGCTGAATATGTAGCTTCCAACGGCGAAATGACAAAAGAAGAAATGAAACAAAAACTTTCTGACAAGCTCGGTGATGTTGACACAGAAATTCCCTCCTCTGTGCTGGCTTCTTTGACCGAAGCAGACGGACTTCTTGGCAAACTTTGCGCAAAAACCCAGCTTCTTTCTAATTATTGCGCATATGGTGAAAAACTTTCCAACCAGATTACCTGCAAGCAAAACAGGCTGGCTACGCTGAACGACCAGCTGACTGCAATTGAAGAAGCAGAAGAAGCCAGAAAATGCGACCCGATAGGATTTGTTGTTGATGGAAAAATTTGCGATTTTATCATTGACAGAAACAATGACGGCAAATTCAACAACGAAACAGAGTTTCTCGGCGCTCAAAACAACTGGTTTGAGATGATTTCGCTTGACCAGAACGGAAACAATGACGGAAAAGTTTCCCGTGAAGAAATGGAGAATGCAAACGTTAAAGTTCTTGTTACAAATGAAGATGGCTCACAGCAGATAGTTTCAGTTGCGGATTTGGGCATAGACGAAATTGATCTTAGCTCTTATCAGAGCTCAAATCAATCTATTGGCAACAATAACCAGCTTCTGGGCACATTCGGGCTCACGCTCAACGGTAAATATTCTAATGATGGTTACAATACACTTGATACAGTGAACTGGCTCGATAAAAATTACAGCAATATGTTCACAGACAAAGCTGAAAGAGTTGGACGCTTTGCAACCGAGGACGGTCTGGCTGATTCTTCAAAACTTTCATATAATATAAGTGAAGATATCTATGATGTCATAAACACGACAAAACGCGTGAACGACACCAGAACGCAAATTACAAACGATTTTACTCTTCTCAAATCGGCTAAAATTATGGCATTAAATCTTCTTCCTGAAGCTGCCGAATCCGAAGAAGACGAAGAACGCAGAAAAAGAGCCTAGGCTCCTTACATAAACCACGCAACTTCAAGAGAACCCATTATTATGGGTTCTCTTTTTAATATTTATTCCTTTTCCCCAGCCCGGGGAGGAAGCAGTCGCAGCAATACGCCGGTATTTCGTACGAATGCGGATGGGGAGCGGCTCTAAATCATCTTGAAATCCCAAAAATCTACATTTTTGCACAATCTTGCGGTGGGAACCGTTTCACTTTTCCCACCCTACAAATCAACAACCTTAAAATCGCTCCCCACCCCGGCCCTCCCCGAGTTGGGGAGGGAGAAGTCGCAGCAGTAGGCCGCTATTGCGTACGAATGCGGATGGGGGGCGATTCTAAACTAATTTTGGAACCCGGGAGTTATTTGTGATTTTGTGATAACATATTTCCCATGGAAAAACTCTTTTCAAACGAAATGAATCTTTTAAAAGCACTTGCGATAATGCTTGTTGTCTCCGGACACCTTGAATTTTCGCTTCTGGGAATGTTTACGCCGTATTCGTTCCAGCTGGCTCTGTTTTTCTTTATATCCGGCTGCCTTTTCAAGGACAAATATTTAACAAATACAGCTGATTTTGTGAAACGCAGGGTAAAAAGCCTGCTGGTGCCTTATTTTTTGTATAATTTGTTTTATCTGGGCGTCACAGTGCTGATTTTCAAGCTTACAGGCAAATTCTGGGGTCAGCCTTTGAGCCTTAAAAACTTTTTCATAACCCCTTTTCTGAACGGGCACCAGTTTGACCTGTCCTGCCCGCTGTGGTTCGTTACGCAGCTTTTTATGACGATGATTTCGTTTTTGTTTATTTTTATCCTGTTGAAAAAGATTAAAGATAACAAATTTTTCCATCTGGCGGTTTTTGCGCTTCTCGGCCTTATGGCAATACCGGTTTCAAAGCTTTTTGAGCTTACGCCGCTCTTGCTTGTGCTGGTAAGGACAATGTTTTCGCTATTTTTTGTTTATCTTGGCTATTTTTACAACAATTACATAAAAGAAAAGCATGACATTTTCACAATAAAGTGGTTTTTTGCGATTGTTTCGATTCAGGCTGTTTTGTGGCTGTTTAATAGAGATTTTGACCCCGAACATGGAATTGGATTGAGCTATGTGCTTGTTTGGGCGAGATTTGACCAGCAGATTATCGTTCCCGTGATTACAAGCATTACCGGAATCTGGGCGTCGCTATTTACTGTTAAAATTCTGTATCCGTATTTAAAAGATGTGAAATTTTTTGAACAAATGGGCAATGTTACCTATCATATAATGGCAAATCACCTGCTGGTTATGTACGTTATAACGGCAATTTTCCTGTATATTAATGGAATCCCGATTTCTGAGCGTGCAAACCACGATATTTACTGGATATACAACCCTGTGCAAACTACTTATCTTTATTTTGTTCTGACCATGGTTATTACAACCTACCTCGGTGTCGGGCTGAAAAAATTGAAAAAGATTTTGTTAAAAGATGTTAAATAAAATGGCAATTTTTTTAGCTTAAATGTTTTTATTTATATATACAATATATAAAAAGACTATACGGGGTAAAAAATGAAAAGAGCAACAAAACACTGCGCAGAATGCTGTGCAAAAAAAGAAACCCAAAAAGGGCTGACATTTCCGCAGATAAAAATCAGCATGCCGAGAATTTCAGCAAAAATGCCTTCTTTGAATCTGGGAGCGTTCGATATGCTGTTCGAGGCTAACCTGATTCCTGCTTAATCAGGCTTCCATCAGGTTATACATAGGCTTTACTTTCACAAAATATTCATCATTCATGGAATTCAGCACGGACTCAAGATTTGATATGGCGTCTTTTTCTGTCCTGCCGAAGCCTATGAGCTTTTTGATGATACAATTTGCTACAAAGCCGTTATTCTTTGCACTTTTGTAAATCAATGCGGGATATTCGACGGTGGAAATCTGCATATTCGACCTTCTTTCTTTATTTATTAATGAAAGACGGCTGATTTTGCTGCAAACTTTTAGTTTTTATAAAAAAATCGGCTAATTGAACGAAAAAAAAAAGAGCCCCGAACGGGACTCTTCGCTTATAAAAACTGATAAGAAACTACTTAACAGCTTCTTTGAATTTTTTACCAGCTGAGAAAGCAGGAACAGTTTTTGCAGCAATTTTAATTGTTGCACCTGTTTGAGGGTTGCGTCCTGATCTAGCAGCTCTTTTTCTGGGTTCAAAAGTACCGAAACCAACTAAAGTAACTTTTTGTCCTTTAGCAACAGTTTTTTCAACAGTTTCCAAAGTTGCAGCGATTACGTCTGCAGCAGCTTTTTGAGAAACTTTAGCTTTTTTAGAAACCTCTTTTACTAATTCTTCTTTGTTCATAAGAACCTCCTTTAATGTTACATGACCTATTATAGCGGTTTTTCGCATTTTGACAAGTATTTTTATTAAAATTTTTAAACAAAATGCACACTATAAGGGGCTGACAGGAGGTTGAGTCTAAAAGCCTTGTGCTGCAAGGGTTTCGCAGCGGAGTTTTAAAGCGCCCAAGAAGGATCAAGCCGCCCGAACTTAACATTATTGTAATAATAGCTTAAAATTTGGTAAGCATTGTACCCCTGCGACGCCAAATTGTTGGCTCCATGCTGGCTCATGCCGATTCCATGCCCGTTTTTTGAGATTCCGTCATCGAACGACGGCACAGAACGCAAAAATGGCAAATCCTTGTTCCATACTTCGCCGGAATTGATTGTGTGGCCGCCCGCAGAGGCTGAATAATAGGCAGGGATGATTTTTTTGTTGTAAGTAACGACTATTCCCTTTGTTTCGGCTACTGCTTTGTTAGTTGATGCTGTTTCACTGCTTGCACCGCCGTAGGCCTGGTCTTCGGGCGTGTCTTTCAGGTCATATCCGCGTGAGGCTCTTTTTCCGCGGTTTGCGATGGCGTAACTTCTTGCTGCGATTGCCTGTGCTTTAAGGGCTTCAATATTCCATTTTGAGGGCATTTCAGAGGGAACAACCCCTAGAATATATTCTTCAAGAGGAATGTTATTTACGACAATAAGCGAGCCGTTTTTATTGATTATTATGAATTCTCCGCGATACCAGCGTTTTTTTGTTGAAATAAAGCCTTTTGAAGTGGGGGTGATGATGATTTTTGACATGCCGAGGTTGAAATATTTACCCTGAATCTGCAAACCTATAGAATCGCCCATTGCTTTGACCCTGTAGGGTTTCATTGCTTCGAGCTGGTAGATGGATTTTTCCATACCGGGTTTAAAAAGGCTTGCAGGTTTGCTGGTTCCGATTACGACCTCGGTGGCGCTGTCCACAATGCCGATTTTAATCGCTTCTGCCCTTTGGGGAGCCAGATTCAGGGCAAATACAAGCAGAATTGAAGCAAAAATGTATTTTAGAATAATTTTGCTCATATTAATGTTTCCGTTTAACTTTTAAGAGGTTCGATTTTTTGAAGATATTCAATAACCTCGATGGCAATTTCCCGCCTAACTTCGTCGGAAGCGGCTTTGAGGTATTCAAATGCCTCGGAAATACGTTCATCGTTTTCGTACCAGCGCAGAACAACGTAATTAAATGCGTCAAGGAGGTTGTTTTGTCTGATTACGCCGAGGTTTTTGGCTTTTTCGGTGATGAGCTGGGCACATGCAACCTGAATGTTTACGGATTCGTTCTTCATGAGGCTGACTGCCAGGCTAAGGGTAGGTTCTTTGTCATACCAACGATTCTTCATACTTTTCTCCTCTTGGTGATATTATATCACAAGGTCTAATGGTAGCAAAAATTTTCAATTTCCCACAAGACAAATCATGCAAAGTTAAAAGTACTGAAAATTCATTTTTCCGGCTCGATTCGCTGTGCTCATAGGCGTCGAAAAATGAATTTGCGGTACTTTTAACGCTAAAGCACTATTTAATGCCAGAGGGCTAATTTTTTGATGGACGTGTGTGGGAAAATCTCAGGATTCCTCTTTGGAGTGACTATGGGGGAGGCTTCAAAAAGCACGATTTTTGCCATCCATTCGCGCATGCCGGAGGAATCGGAACGGAAAAGAGAAATCCGGAGATTTTCCTTTTAGCCTGTAATTTTGCCCTAATTTTTTGCCAGAGCCGCCTTAAAACGCTCTACATCCTCTTTTGTGTCGATACCAACAGGAATAAAATCAACCACCGTCGTAATAATCCTCATTCCGGACTGCAAAGCGCGCAATTGCTCAAGACTTTCGGCTTTTTCAAGCATTGTCTGCGAAAGTGATGTCATTTTGAACAAAGAATCGCGCCTGTAACCGTAAAGCCCGATATGACCGTAAAAAACAGCCTCATTTGCGTTTCTTTCGTAAGGGATTTTTGAGCGCGAAAAATAAAGAGCAAAACCGTTTTCGTCCTTTACGCATTTTACAAGATTCGGGTTTTCAGCTTCTTCCGGGTCTTTGATTTCTCTTAGAAGCGTGGCTATATCCGCATTTTTATTGTTGTGGAGCGCAGAAATCACGCCATCTATGCTCTCGGGCGTAATCATCGGCTCATCACCCTGCAAATTTACAATATATTCAAAATCCTCATGCCTTTGAGCAACTTCCGCAATCCTGTCGGAGCCGCATTTATGGTCAGCGCGGGTCATTTCAACGTTCGCGCCGAAAGATTTTGCGCAATTGAAGATTTCTTCATGGTCGGTCGCAATTATTACCGTGTCCGCAAGCTTCACTTTTGTGGCTTTCTCATAAACCCACTGAATAATGGGCTTTCCGCCGACTTCAATAAGCGGTTTTGCATGAAGCCTTGTTGAGGCGTAGCGTGACGGTATAATTATTGCTGTTTTTCCCATAATTTTTTCCTTATTTTGTACTATTCAAGCTCGCCCTGCGCAAGAAAACGCAGCGCTTCTTTCAAAATTTCCTCGGGCGAATCTTTCTTTTCTGTGCTCGAAAAAGCAAGCTTAATTGCCTTTTTCGCCTCATCAGGCGAATATCCGAGCGAGAAAAGCACCGCCTGAACCTCTGAAACCGTTTCATCAGGCGCATTTACGTCGGGCGCAATGTCAGAAAGGTCGATTGGCGCGGTTTTTTGCCAGTTTATGAGCTTGTCTTTCAACTCAATGATGATTTTTTGCGCAAGTTTCGGCCCGATTCCCTTTGCGCGCGAAAGCTCCTTGTAATCGCCCCTGATAACGGCTGAAATAAGCTCACATCCTGAAAATTCGTTCAAAAGAACCAGCGCAGATTTCACCCCCACGCCTGAAACGCTTTGCAGAATGTTGAAAATGTCGCGTTCCTCGCGGTTTGCGAACCCGCAGAGGGACATTGCGTCCTCTTTGTGAATCAAAGTCACATAAATCTTTGCTTCTTCGTTGATTTCAGCGAGATTGCTGATTGTCCGGTCTGTTGTGTTCACTGCGTAGCCGATTCCGCCGTTTTCGATGACGAGCAGCGCCCCTTTTGACGAAGAGGGCTGTTTTGAGATGATTATACCTTTGATGTAGTCGTACATATGAGTTCCTTGTTTAGTTTTTTGATTGTTTCGAGGTCTTTTTCGGGCGTTTTGCCTGTTGTCGTGAGGTAATCGCCTGTCAAAATACCCTCAACGCAGTATTTTAGCATTAATTCCTGATTTTTTTCCGAAAGCCGCATTCTGCCTCCGCAAAAACGCACAATCGAGTCCGGATTTGCAATTTTCAAAATCGCAATCGTTCTCATAATGTGCTCTTCGTCGATTTTACCGAGATAATTTTCAAAAGGCGTGTCTTTTATGGGCATAAGGATGTTCAAGGGGATAGAATCCGGATGAATTTCGGCAAGTTCCATCGCCATTTCGACCCGCTGTTCAATACTTTCGCCCATTCCGATAATTACGCCGCAGCAAAGCTCCATTCCGTACTTTCGGACGAGTTTTACCGTGTTTATGCGGTCTTCGTAGCTGTGCGTTGTGCAAATTTGCGGGTGATATGAGCGGCAGGTGTTGATATTATGGTGAAAACGTCTCAATCCCGCTTCAGCGAGGCGTTTTGCCTGATTTTCGTTCAAAATCCCGATAGAAGCGCAGCTTTTCAGCCCGTCGATTTTGTTGATTTCTTTAATCATCTCAACCATCGTATCAAAATCGCTCTCATCGGGTGTTTTTCCCGAAGTTACGATTGCAAACCTCGATGAATGGTGCTCTTTTGCCCTCAATGCGGCTTTTTTGACGTCTTCCGGCGTCAGGAGCGGGTTTGTTTCGATATTTGTGCGATAATGCGAGCTTTGTGCGCAATATTTGCAGTCCTGCGAGCATTTGCCCGTTCTTGCGCTGATTAATGAACAGAGTTCAACGCGGTTTGAGCAGACTTTTGCGCTAATCTTCAAAAGTTCTTCCAAATCTGAATTATATAATTTTAAAAGTTCCTCTTTTGTGTGCATAATTCGTTTTCCTACTTTCCAATGCAGAAATTATCGAAAATTTTATCCAGAATATCGTCCGTAATGACCTCTCCGGTCAATTCATCAAGCGCCATAAGCGCAGATTTCAAATCTATTGAAATCAAATCCTGAAGCTGCCTTGCGTTGGCCGCAGAATACGCGGTTTTTAAAGAATAAAGGCAGTTTTTCAGGCATTCCTCCTGACGCTGGTTTGTTGTGAATTCGCTTTCAAGTGAATTTGAATCCAGCACCATATCGGTGATTTGGGTTTTCAATTCTTCAATATTTTCGCCCGTTTTTGTTGAAATATTCAAAACCAGCGGAAAACGGCTTAAATCAGCTTTTGTGGCGATTTTCAGGTGGGGCTTGTTCTTAATAAGGTCGTAGATTTCTTTGTCTTCGCGCGTAAACCCTTTTCTTGCGTCAAAAAGAAACAGAACAATATCCGCTTCGGCAGCGCATTTTTTTGTGTAATCAATTCCGATTGCTTCAACCTTGTCAATTCCCTCACCAGCGTGGATTCCGGCTGTATCAATCAGCGTTGCGGGGATTCCGTGGATATCCATGGTTTCTTGCAGCACATCGCGCGTTGTGCCGGCTATTTCTGTAACAATAGCCCTGTCGAGGCTCAAAAGTCTGTTAAAAAGCGAGGATTTTCCCACATTCGGGCGCCCGACAATCGCGATTTTTATGCCCTGACGCATTACATTCGAGGCTTTTGCGCCTTTCAGGAGATTTTCTATCCTTTCAACTGCTTTTTCAATTTCTGCTTCAATTTCCGAATATTTCGGCTCCGAAACATCCTCGGGAAAGTCAATTGCCGCAACGATTCTCGACAAAAGCGTAATTATGCCGGATTTGATTTCTTTTATTTCGCCTGAAAGCATTCCGGAGAGGTTTCCCGCACTTTTTCTGGCAAAATCGTCAGTTTTTGCATGAATCAAATCCAAAACCGCTTCTGCCTGCGACAAATCCATTTTTTTATTCAAAAATGCGCGTTTTGTGAATTCTCCGCGCTGAGCCATTCTGGCGCCATTTTTCAGCGTTAAATCCAGTATTTTTTTTACAATTTTAATCCCGCCGTGGCACTGGAATTCCACAACATCCTCCCCCGTAAAGCTATGAGGCGCCTTAAAAGGCAACAAAATCACCTCATCCACGGCTTCATCACCGTCTTTTACCCAGCCATGAGCGATTTTTCCGGGCTCAAATTCGTTTTTTGAAAACATTTTTTTTGCTATTTCAAAAGCCTCTGCGCCGGAAATCCTCACCGCACCCACGCCGCCTGTGCCCATGGGAGTGATTATTGCTGAAATTGTTTCAAATTCTCCGCTTATATTCATACGATAAATCATACTATAAACGCTGTTTGCATGCCATTGTGAAGAAATGTTAAGTTAAATTGAAAGAAAAAGGCAATTTTTTGAGCCGAATATACTTTATATATATGTAAGACACAACAAAGATAAACAAGATAAATAATTTTACTTACTTCATACACACTAACCTACCACACTAACCTACACTTACTTACACACGAGGAATTACAAAAAGAATTCCAGGGGACTTGTTAAAAGTCCCTTTTTTTTATTTGTTGACAAAATGTTCAATTTTTTTGATTATATCCGGTGCAAGCAGCGATGAGATGTCAGAGGCGGCTATGGCTGCTTCTTCAGGGGTAATTTCCGGAACTTTCAGGAGGAATTTTTCAACGGTTTTATTCATTTTTATGGTTTCCAGTGCTGATTTTTTTCCGGATTCCGTCAAAGAGATTACGCCATAGGGCTCGTAGTTGACGAAGTTTTTTACGCTGAGTTTTTTAACCGCTTCTGATACTGCGGCTGCTCCCAGCGATAAAATTTGTGCAATGTCTTTTATTCTTGCTGCTTTTTTTTCGTTTTCAACAGCAAGTATAGCGCAGAGATATTTTCTCTGATTGCCTGTTAATCCAGTCATTTCACGATCCTTAATTAGCTGGTTTTATTGTATCATATATTGGCAAAAATGGTTTTTGTGTATTTTTATTAAGAGATTGAGCGTTTAATGCTGTTTTTTGGCACACCAGTTGACTAGATATCGGGTATAT
>URFH01000037.1 GCA_900547155.1 uncultured bacterium
ACGATTGGTGTGGTTGCTTAGGGACACAGCCCCGCCACACGTCTGGTTCGGAGTGAAACACCTTTTTCCAACGAGGGATGGAGGAATTCTCTTTGTAGTGACTATGGGGGAGGCTTCTAAGGGCCCGGGAGCTTACATTTAACGCCGAATGCCGGAGGAATCGGAACGGAAAAGAGAATTCCTCCATACCGGCCAAACAACTCCCGATAAAAACAAAACAGGCCCTATCAAGACCTGTTTTTCAGTTAAATTTACTTGATTTTATTAAAGATTTTCCGTCATCATAGCCATATAAAGGATAATATTAGACGTAAATCTGTCCATATCCACAAATTTGACGCCCGCGCGGTTGTTTTCTTCAACTCTTACAACCTCGCCTTGAACATCAAAAGGAATACCCTTGTACATGAAGTTCACATTGAGCAACTCGCCTTTTTTGAGCGGATTGTTGGTTGCTACGAGCATACCGCCTTTGGATATGTCGAGAATATCCGTAATTATTGCTCCTGACTCACTGGTGGAAGAACCCAGAACCTTGTGCTCCTTGTCGCTGATTGACCAGCGAATATCTTTTCTGTCTTTTGCAGTTCTGGTGTTTTTTCTTCCGTCACGGAACCTGTAAAGTGTCGTTTCCTCCTCGATTCTGTTCGATTTGTTGGTCAAACGCTGGAAACTGTTCTCTGTCTGAGGCAGATTGAAGATTCTGTGCGGATTGTAAACAACAATCGGCGCAGTTGTGTCTATTGTAACGTTTTCACCCATATAAGTCTGGAATGAACCGGTCAATTTTGTATACAATGTCGCATCCGCACTGTAATCATAATTTTTATCGACGTTATTTATGTCGATTGTATATTTGTTATTTTGCAAACGACCTTTCTGATTAACAGTGATGTTTTTGAAATCCATTTCTGCAGCAACGGGGAGGCCGGTATCTGCATCTACTTTAGAAGTCGCATTGATATAGGCATTTTCAGTGTAAACCCTATCAAATTGAGCCCCGAAAAGCGCGTCAGGGTTTTCAACATCACCGATAGTCAATTTCAAATTCCGGACGCTTGCGTCACCGGGTTCAGGATGATAATTCGGGTTTCCGAAGTCGATAATCGGCGAGAATTTATCATACTGAGGCGTGTTTACACCCTGAATATCAAAAGTAATCAACTCGCCTTTTTCATTTGCACTGTGGAAACCGGTAGAACCCTCCGCAGCGTCTTCATAAGCATAAATATTGTCAGCGCGCATTGTCACAGAATCCTTAACATAAGCATGCATAATGCCAAGCGTGCTGTTTTTTGTGCCGGACTCGGTTCCGGTAACTTTTAAATCGAGAGTTGCCGGAATAATCCCCTCACCGCGCGCAATTACATTTCCGTCATCGTCAACGAATTTGCCAAGATACTCAATACCGAGATTGTCACCGGTGGAGTGGATTTTAACAGATTCGGGCGCTGTAACCGTGTTTATAGAGGAATCTCCGTTCAACGCCAAATCAACTTTTCCTGATTTGCTTATCACAAAATCAAAATCAACAGGCTTGTTGGCTGCAGAGCTTTTTACTACCACGTCACCATCGGCCTCCAGCGAGAAATATCCGGAATCATTGTTCATGGTGACTTTTCCGATTTCAATAAAACCGCCGTCAGCCTTTGATTGGCCGGAATAAATATATGCGTCAACTGCAGCAACGCTGTCAGCCTTGATGTAGCCATCTGCGGCAGGTAAAAACGCTGTTGCGCCTGCATTTACAGAACCATATTCCATATTTTTTGTTGTAAGTTCGTTCACCATTTTATAACCGCGAACATTCACATCGCCGGTTGCACTTGCGGAAGTTTTGCCGCCCGCAAGAACATTTACTGACAGTGTGTCGTCAATATTTACAAAACCATCTGTTTTGGAATTATTAACAACGCTGTCCATAGTTCCTACGCTGCCGCCGGTCGCATTTAGGCTGATATTGCCCGTAGCAATAAGGCTTACACCCTCTTTTTGGGTGCTGTTTGTTATGCTTTTTGCGGTTACTGAGATATCGCCCTGTTCATTCTTAACTCTAACGGGAGTATTTGCATAATCCTGAGAATTCAGGTCGAAATCGTAATGTTTTAAGTCAATTGAGGTATTTGTTGCGGTAATATTGATATCTCCGCCCAAATTACCCGTATTCAGGACAGTTCCGTCAAGGATAACGCCCTGTCCGCCGTCAGAAACAATATCAATCCCGCCATCAGAAATAATCTGCGCAGTTTCTGCAATATTTACCGCAGAAGCAGCGTCAGTGTTGTGATTAACAATTTTGTTGACATTATTGCCCTGAGAATCAGCTTTTGCAGTTGTTTGAACGGTTCCGTTAATCAAAATTCCCGAATTATTAACAGTTCCGTCATTTACAATATTGGTAATTTGCAAACCGTTATTTGTGGTTGTTTCATTGTTTACAAGCGTGCCGTTTACTGTAATTGAGTTGTTGCTTGTAAGGTGAATACCGCCTGTTGAAGAAATCTGATCACCGTTCACCACAAGCCCTGACTGACCATAGTTTGTCATAGACAAAAGTCCTGTTGTTGAGAGCGGGTTTGAGCCGATTTCTATGCCGGTCGCACCGTTATTGAGGTTTTCAAGCGTGACATTATGGTTATTTGTTAATGTACCGTTGATATTGAGGCTGCCTGTTGAGACTTCCGTGTTTGTAATCCTCAAATCGCTGATATTTGAGATGTTTGTATTTGCTGCAACATCAACATTTACGCCGCTGTTTGTTATATTGACTTTGTTATTTGTTGAGCCGTTTGCAGCAGTGATTTGTCCGTCAATTTTTACATTTCCGGACGCGCTGGAGTTGGTAATATTAAGAGTTGAGTTTGAATTGTTGTTCAAAACCGCCCCCTGCCGGAGTTCAAACGAGCCGCCGTTTGAGTTTGTGAGGTTAATTGTGCCGGAATTGTTGTTGGTAATGCTTGTTCCGGCTTCAACAACAAGATTTCCTGTACCGGTCTGGAGGAAAGAAACAACTGCACCGTCATTCGTAAGGTCGGAGCTGATAGTGAAGTCATTTGCAGTTCCGTCTTCAAAGGTGTTTTCAGAACCTTTAGCCATATTTACGGTTCCATCCATGTTGAAAGAGCCTGCCTTGTTTGCAAGGTGAAGTGAGCCGTTGTTGTTAATAACAGCGGTGTTAGCAAAGTTCAAACCGCCCGTACCGTTATTTATTGCCTCAAAGATGGCGCCTTTTTTGTTTTCAACGCTGCCGGTGAGGTTGATTGCGCCGTTTCCGGAGTTGTTCAGGGTTATTTTTCCGGAATTATCAACAGAAGTTGAAGAAATATTGAGATTTCCGTTTGTATTTTCTACAGACAATTGGGAATTTGCCGCAGTTGTGACAGCGCCGGAGATTGCAACCCCGTTTGAGGAGGTTATTCGGGCTGTACCTGAGTTGTTGAACGAACCGGCAATATTTACCCCCTTATCGCCGCTGTTGTTGATATTAAGCGTACCTTTGTTCGTAATGGTTTTGCCGGCTGAGTGAACTACGCCGGAATTTGCGCCGGCAGATGTTGTTATTGTTGCAGTTTTGCCCGAATTTACAGCCAAATCACCCAGCGTAATCAAGCCATTCGTATTATTTGTAAGTGTAATGTCCTCTTTTGCGCTTACATTTTCAAATGTCATGTTTGAATCGCTGCCGGAAGCAGTAATTGTAACAGCGCCGTTGGAAGAAACAGCATTTGTTACGTTAATATTGCTGTCAACGCTGTTAATATTGATTCCGTTAGTGCCTGTGACGTCAACAGAACCGCCGGCCGCAAGATTCAACGCCTGAGAAGCCGAACCGACAGAGCCTGCTGCAATAGTGATATTTTCTGCATTGATTGCCTTGGCAAGAGCCGAAGTTACAGCACCTGCGGTGGTAATCGCAACATTTTTGCCGTCAACAAGGCCTCCGAGCGTATAATTTCCGGTTGAACCGTTTTTACCGAGCGAAATATTGCCGTTTGTATTTGTAACAGCTGCAAAAGTTGCATTTCCTGCGGTTGAGACGGTTATATCGCCGGAGGTCGTGTTTTTGAGTTCGCCAAATCTGGTTGTTGAAGAAAGCGAGTTCAATTGCATGCCCGCAGCTGACTGAGCAGTGATTGAATCAGAAGCTGCAATGTTCAACGCGCTTCCAGAGCCTATACTTCCTGTCGAAACGAGCTCAATTGACTTTGCGTCAATAGCTTTTGCCGCAGTCGAGGTTATATTTCCGGCATTTACCGTGACTTTGCCGTTCGTAGCCTGCAAAAGTCCGTTTAATACAGCATTTCCTGTGCCGTCAAGCAGGATATTTCCTGACGCGCCATTTGCTTTAACAGTTGTGCCGGTTTTTTGTTCAAATGAAGTGAAATCGGTAAAACTTACATTATTAGCAGTAATATTGTCTTCAATAACTATATTTGAGCCGGAATAATTGAAATCTGACGAATTCAGAGTGATTTCGCCCAGTTTTATGCTGTCACCTGCCAGCGTACCGAGGTTTACATTGCCGCCGGATTCGATATTAACCTTTCCGGGCGAATTTACATTGAATTTTAATGAAGAATCCGCATTGGCAATCTCACCGGCCGATTTCAGCGTAATGTCGCCGGTCGCATTAACAGCTCTGCCGCTTCCTGTTTGGGTGATTTTGCCGGCACTGTCAATATTTACGGTTCCGGAAGTGGTCGATACAGTACCGTTTATGCCGATATTTCCGGAATTTGTTGTTGCGAGCGAGATATTTCCGCCTGCGTTAATATCTTTAATATTAAAGTCGCCGGATTTGGAAATATTAACGGAATTTTGCGCGGTTGCGGTGATTTCACCGATTGTTCCGGAAAGATTCAATGCAGAAGATGAACCGATTGAACCGGAAACAGCATTCATCACAAGGCTATTGGCGGTCATGTCCGCGCTGCCGGTGATATTTGCGCCGTTGAGCGAAATATTTCCGTTTCCGCTGTTAAATGTGCCTGCGAGAACAACATCGTTAGCCGCACTTACGGCCACATTAGTGCCGGAAATTGAAGAACCGGAATTAAACCCGACCTGTCCGGCAGCCGCCGTAATGTTGACCTCACCTGAGGAAGAATTTACATCTTTTATATCAAGATTTCCGGAAGAAGCGTTCAAAGTTACGCCATTGGTGCCATTTGCACTAACTTTACCGGAAATAGAGGAATTTTGCGCATTTACCTTATCAGCAGCGCTCAGCAGCACCTCCGAACCGCTCAAAGCACCTGTTGCGGAAAGCGTGCCGGAAGTTGTTGTCAGGCTCGTTTTTGCTGTAGAAGAAACATTGTTAAAAGTTGCATTTTTATCAGCAGAAAGGTACAATCCGCCGTTTTGCGCAGAAGCGGAGGTTACATTAACATCGCCGGATGAATTTGTAACCTTAATCGAAGCAGACTCAGAGCCGATTGCCCCTTTTGAAGCAAGGGAAACAGTAGCTGCATCAATCAAGCCCGAAGCGCCTGCGGAAATTGAACCTGCACTAATTGAAACATCGGCTCCGGCAACAGTTCCGTTTAAAGTGTAAGCGCCATCGCCGTTAAGAACTATATTTCTGCCTGAATTTGTAACATTGCCTAAATTTGCGCTGTTTGAAGCCGTAATATTTATCTCATTTGCAGCAGCATTTGTGATTGCGTGATTTGTCGCGTCAATCGTTCCTGCTGTGATTGTCAGACCGTTTTGAGTGGTCAAATCAGCACCCAAAACAACTTTTGAAGCATTTATAAGCGCCGTACCCATAGCCGAAGAATTTATTGTCAAATTCTTCGCGGTAATATCTGCATTAGCGGTTGAAATTGAGTCAAGAACGCTGTTTTCAGCAAGCGAGTTCAATTTGACCGCTTGTGCAGCGTTTATTTCCATATTCGGAGCATTTACATTGAATGCCGAATCCGCAGAGCTGTTTTTGATACTGCCGCTGCCTGCATTCAGCGTGAGTTTGCCCGAAGAGCTTACTGCAGTGCCCTGACCTGACTGGGTAATGTTAGTTCCCGAAAGGTTTACAGTGGAACCCGAGGTTATGGCGGTAGTTCCGCTTGCAGCATTGATTGTAAGCTCGCCGGCGGAAATAATTTCCGTTGCGCCGGTTGATTTAACGGTTGAATTTACGACTGTATCTGCAGCAGAGGTGATTTTTACGGTTCCGCCGCTGATAGCGCCTGTTGTTTCAAGATTTCCGGCTTTGGTGGAAAGTTCTACCGCGTTTTTTGCACTTACATTATTAAATTTAGTCGCTCCGGCACCTGCAAGATAAATGCTGCCGTTATTTGCCACTGCATTGATTCCGTTTGCCGATTCAACAGCAACAGCACCCGAAGATGAGCCCACAGAGCCCGAGGATGTCAGGTTTATATTTGTACCGCTGATTAATGAATTTGCATTGGAGGCAATTATGTCTCCTGTGTTAAATGTGACGTCAACACCCTGCACTTTGTCAGACAAAGCCGCCGAACCGGTTGAAGATATTGTAATATTGCCGTTTGTGTTTGTTACTTTTGCAAATTGCGCGTTCCCGCCGGCGGAAACTTTGATATTTCCGGAGGAAGTGTTGAGCAAATCGCCAAAAGTAACAGCTGAAGCGGAATTAAGATTCATGCCCGTTCCTGACTGGGCATTTACGCTGCCTGTCGCGGTGAAATTCAAAGCAGAAGACTCCGAGCCTATGCTGTTTGTTGCAACAAGCTCGATTGTTGAGGCAGTGATTGCATTTGAGGAATTTGAGGTAATATTTGAGGCATTCACCTTAACATTACCCGAAGTTGCCTGCAATAAACCGTTTAAAACGGCATTCCCCGCCGTATCAACAACAATATTTCCGGTTGAAGCCGTTACGGTAGTGTTTGCATTTTGGGTGAAAGAATTAATATTCGTAAAGTTCACATTGTCAGCAGTAATATTTCCGTCTATTTTGACGTCATTGCCTGAATAATCAAAATCAGAGCCTGAAACAGAAATATTTCCGAGTTTCACGGCATCAGAACCGCTTGTACCGAGCATGACAGCCCCGCCTGAGGTTATATTAACTTTACCGTTAGTTGAATTTACATTGAAATTTGATGATGCGTCCGCGCCGGAGATTGTTCCCGCAGAATTGAGGGTTATGTCGCCGCTTGCATTAACTGCTCTGCCGCTGCCTGTATGTTGAATTGCACCTGTGCTCACAATATTTACGGTATTTCCGGAAACACTGTCAGAAATTTTAACATTGCCGGAACCGGTATTTGCAAGAGCAGCATTTCCTCCTGCAGATACTGTTTTAAGGTTTAAATCACCTGTTTTTGTAATGTTTATATTAGAAGCTGCCTCCGCGGAAATTTCCGAGATTGTTCCTGCTAGCGCAAGAGCAGAAGATGAACCAATGCTGCCAGAAGTAGCCGTTAAAGTCAGGCTGTCAGCAGTCATTGAGGAAGCTGAGCCATCAATATTTTGTGCAGCAGTGAAAGAGAGATTTTTGCCGGCATAAGAACCGCCAAGTTCAATATTCTTGCCCGAAGAAACAGTAATATCGCCAGCTGCGGAAGTTTGCGCATTATTTGCAAACAGAACATTGCCGTTTTGAGATTGAATTTGTACATCACCGGCAGTAACCTGCAACAAACCGTTCAAAAGAACATCGCCTGAGGACTGCACCTCAATATTCCCCGACGAATTAGAAACATTTTTCAAAGTAACAGAATCATTTGAGGTATTTGCAAGAGAAACAACACCTGACGAAGTATTTTTGATTACGGAAGAATCCGTCTGCATTATACCTTTGTCAGAAGAAATGCTGATTCCGTTTTTCGCGGTTATATTGCCCAGTTGAGCATTTGCACCGCTGCTTGCGATGGAAATACTTCCGTTTTCAGCAGAAGCGCTCAAGGTTCCGCCGGATTTGTATTTTAAAGCGTTTGTTGAACCAATATTTCCGCCCTTGGAAGTCAAAGTTATATTGCCGGCTGCGTCAATATTTACGCTGTCGCTGCCCTGAATGCCTCCGGTGTTCGCAAGAAGCTCGACACCGCCCATATTTGAGGTTTTTATCAAGCCTGTATTGGCGAATTCTATTGAGTTTGCGTCAATTTTAACAAGCCCTGAGGCAGTGATTGTACCTGCAATTTCAACTCCGGCCGAAGTGCTTATATTATTGCCGTTAAGAAGATTTGTAAAGTCAGTATTGAATGCAGACCAGTTAGAATCGGTGTCCGGAATATCAGTTGAAGCGCCGGAGGTCGGCATAGTGTAGTTTTTAATCAGATTCTGGAAATTAGCGGTCATATTGTCATATGCAGCCTGAGTCGGAACGATAGTATGCAAACTGCCCACATTCATCTGAGCTCCGGCGCCGACAATCATGCCCAGAGGGGAAATAAATACGACGTTACCGGCACCCGCAGCGCCATTCATAAAGGAATTATATATACCCTGAATATTAACCTGGCTGTTTACCATGTTTACTGCGTTATTTGTGTTGAAATACTGATTGACAGTGTGGCCCGCGTCAACTCCGAACTCGGTAAAATGGTTAAAAGTGTTATTTCCGCTCACGTACCCGCCGTTGATGTTCGTTACATCACCGTTGGTAACTATATTGCCGGTATTGCCGTCAGCGCCGACCACAGCGCCGAAAGCGGGCATTACGAGCATTGTAAAAGCAAGAAATGAAGCCACAAGCCTTTTTGCCTGCTTTTCAACACCGGATTTCAACTTAAAAAAGTGCATATATTTCTCCTGACATTACATACTTCACAGATATACTAATTTTAGCGGTATAAAGCAATCAGGTAAACCATTTTTAAATAATTGTTACGTATATATTTAATATTTATTTAATCCCGCCTACGCGCCTTACTCTCACAAAGGAAAGCACAAAATAAGCAACGTAATATACCGCCAGCAAAATTAACATTTCATAAACCGGAGGCAAAACCGGATTTTTATGAAAAACAGCCATGATTATGCCAAAAGGAACAAAAGAAAGCCCCAGCTGAAAAATTCTCGCCCAGGGAACCTGCCATTTTAACCCGTCAACAGTAACGACAACGCTCAAAGCGAAATATACAAAATTCGTAATCAAAGCCGCAATCCCGACCCCGACAATTCCATGATATTTTATAAGAAAATAATACAAAACAAGCCCCAGCCCCCCTGCAGAAACCTTTAATATCGTGTTTATGTACATTTTATTCGCCAGATGGTATTGCATTGTCGTATAATCAGCCAACCCCATAAAAAGCACCGAAATTGAAAGGTAGGGAAGGATTACGGAGGCATTGATAAACCTTGAATTTGCAAAAATATCAACAATTTCAACCGAATAAAGCGCCATTAAGACAACCAGAGGCAGCGCAACAAGCAGATAATACCCTGTTAGCCTTGATATTACGGGGCGGACATCCTTTTTATCCTCAAACATATTGATAATACGCGGAAATGCGGCAACAGTAATAATCGAAAACAACGTCATGAGCAGAGGAAAGCTCAATCCGTAAGCAACACCGACCAATCCTACATCCTCAAACCCGTTAAAATGCCTCAAAATAAACCGGTTGCTCTGATTTATTGCCCACATGCTTATTGACGCAATTGCAATTGGTATTCCATAGATAAAAAGGGATTTTAGCGTATCAAGTTTCGGGGTTTCAAATTTGAAATACTCAAAAATATTACTCTGGAACATTAAAACAACATCAATAATTGAAATTGAAACAAACATCCCCAGAAGTATCGAAATTCCGCCAAGATGGAGATATTTTATTATTAAAACAGAAAAAACAATGGTCATAATCTGGTTTGCTATTGTTGAAATCGTAAAAGCGCTGGGTTTTATCTGCGCTCTTAAAATCTGGAACAATAGCGCCCTGATTGCAACAGGAATAATCAAAATCAGAATTATTAAGAAAATTTTAGGCGGGATTTTGAAAAAGCTGTAAAAATATCCTTTAAAAAGAAACGCCAGAAGAAACATTGTTAAAACATTGCTCGCTAAAAGCATTACAAGCGTCGATAAATATTTGGGAATTTCCAGCTTAATCTGGTGCTGCCTGAAAAATCGCAGCCCTGAAAGCCCGACCCAATCCGAAAACAAGATACACAAAAAGCTCAAAACCGCAAGTGAAACAGTATAAATCCCATACTGTTCACGGGAGAGCAGATTTGTATAAACAGGCACGATAAGCGCATTCCCCAGCAGCCCGAAGAGCTTTGATGGCGCGTATTTTGCCATATCTTTAAAAATCGGCTTTAAAGTTTCGTTTATTTCTTTTTCCTGTTGAATATTATTTGACAACTTTAATCAAATCCTGTGTTAAATCATCTCCGCCGTACAGAACAGCGTCTTTTGTAAGAATAAGCTGATAATCCTTGTCTTTTGCGATTTTTATAAGCTCCGCGTTGATATCGTTATTTATTTTCATGAGTTTTTCGCCGTAAGATTTATTCATTTCGGATTTTTTTGCTGTCAAATCCAAATCAAACTGGTTTTTCATCTCCTCGCGCTTCTTTTCATCCTCTTCTTTGTTCATTTTGTTGGCTGATTCTTCAATAAATTTGATAATTTTCTTCTTTTCGGCAGCTCTTTCCTTATTCGCTTTCTCAACAGCCTTTGAAGCAGCAACAACTTTGTTTACATCAACAAAACCATACTTAATTACCGGCTCTGCATTCTGCACGGAAGCCTCCTGGGCAAATGCAGGAACAATTCCAAGCACCGCAGCCGCCACAATTCCAATGGCAATGTATTTTAATTGTTTTTTCATAAAAATTCTCCTCATATTTCTAAATAACTATTTGAATAAACCGTTTTATTCAGCAAAACACGCGCGGTTTTAAAGATTTCCAGCTGGTTTCTGTCTGACAAATCACAAGCAACATCATCAATTTCCCCAAAATCACGCATTGTTTCATAAATCGACAAAATGAGCTCATCAGCGGCATTTTGGGGCGTTTGATTTTCCAAAAGTCCGTTTATTCTGAGCAGCTCCGAATCAAAACTGTCCACAATTGCGCTATCCAGCCCGCAGCCCGCAGCCAGAACAAAAAACACCCTGTTAATCAACGGACGAAGATGAGCAGGGGCGCCGTTTGAAACATTAGAAAGCCCAATCGTAGTCAAAACCGGCGGTTCAAAGCTTTCTTTAAGCATTCTTATCGTGTTCAGAGCCTCAACAGCCTGCGACTGTTCAACCGCAACGGGCAAAATCAACGGATCAAAAAAGATTTTTTCGTTTTCAATGCCTTTTTCCTGTGTTTTTTCGTTAATTTCAAAAGCCAGCTCAAGCCTGCCGTCAGATTCTTTGGGGATTCCGAGCTCACTGTTCATTGTCAGCGCAATAATATTCGCATTGTACTTCACAGCAACATCGGTTACGGCCACCAGACGTTCAAAATCAGCGCTTGTGCTGTTTATTATCCAGTTTTGGGGATTTTTAGCGAGTTTTAAGCCCGATTCGATTTCATCGATATTTGTTGTGTCCAAAGAAAGAGGAATATCCGTCATTTCTGACGCAATATTTACAATCCATTCCATTGCACCGGCAAAAGCCCCCCGCGCAGGCCCGATATTGAGGTCAATCCAGTCGGGATTAGCGGCAATTTGACGTTTAAGGAGATTTTTAATATAAAATTCATCCCTGTTTTTTACCGCTTCTTTTGTGTTTTTTGAGATAATATGCAGGTTTTCGGAGATAAGTTTCATTTTTCCTCTAACAAATCTGAAAATCACCGTGTTTTTTCAAATGCTCAATCAATCCGCCGTCTTCAAGCATTTTTATCATAACTTCGGGCAAAGGAGCGATTTTGATTTCAAGGTTTTTGGAAAGATTTTTAACAATACCTTCTTTTACATCGACTTCAAGCTCATCGCCGGCGTCGATTTTGTCCGTGTCGCATTCTATGAGCAAAAGCCCGATATTTATCGCGTTTCTGTAAAAAATTCTTGCAAAGGATTTTGCCAGAACAGCACGCACGCCGGCAATTTTTATGATTTGCGGCGCATGTTCGCGTGAAGACCCCAGCCCGAAATTATTACCCGCCACAACAAAATCCCCCTTGTTCATGCGCGAAGCAAAGGTTTCATCAGCATCCTCAAGCACATGTTTTGCAAATTCCTGCAAATCAGAACGCAGGTGGAACAATCTTCCGGGTGCAATGTGGTCTGTGCTAATATTGTCACCGAATTTAAACGCTTTTCCTCTGTATGGCATGGTTTTTATCCTCATAAAAAATTACAATTATAAAAATTATATACAATTTAGTATTTTTTATCAGTTTTGTAAATATAAAGTTACATGCAGCGAAGAAATTTTAAGAAATATAAAAAAATGCTTTGAAAATATTTTGTTTATAGTAATATGTAGTAACAGCAAAGAAAATTCAGGTAGAATGTTGGGAAATAAAATAACATTCTATAATTTTGCCTTGTAAAAAATAAAAGACATAATATAAAGAAGGTGCAAAAATGGGAATCAAAGGAAAAAACGATAAGATGGTAGTTCTCGCTTGCGAAGAATGCTCAAGAAGAAACTACACAACGACAAAAAACAAAAAAACCTTGAAAGACAGAATGGAACTCAGCAAATACTGCCCGTTCTGCAAAAAACACACTAACCACAAGGAAACAAAATAGTCTTGACCGGCGTTTTTACGCCGGATTAAGCTTTTTTAGTTCAGTTGCAAAGCGTGCGCCAGCATGCGAACTGAACAAATAGCAAAAAATTAAAAAGGATTAAGCGTCCTTAGTTCAGTTGGTAGAACGTCGGTCTCCAAAACCGGATGTCGAGGGTTCGAGTCCTTCAGGGCGCGATTCTTATAAAATCAGAGGGAAAAATGGCTAATCAAACTAAAGAAAAAAAAGACCTTAAAGAAGAACTTATCGCTTATTTAAAAAGCGTAAAGCTCGAATGGGGTAAAATTACCTGGCCATCAAGGCAGCAGGTCTTTGTCGAAACCATTTATGTAGTTGTTATCGTATTTATTTTTACGGTTGCAATTTTGTTTATGGACTTTATTTTTAGCGGAATTTTGAAACTCTTACATCTCAGCTAGAGATTATGAAACAGGCATAAGTATTTAATACAAAGCAGGAAGTAATAATGACTAAAGAAAACAACGAAGAAGTTATGGAAAACGCTTCAAGTCTTGAAAAAGATGAGAAAAAGGAACTCCTGGAAGAAAAACAGGCCGAGCTCAACGCTTCTCACAATTCTTCCAAAGAACCAAAGAAAAGATGGTACGTTGTCCACACATATTCAGGACACGAAAACAAGGTTAAAGTAAACCTTGAAAAACGTATTGAATATATGAACATGGGCGACAAAATTTTCAGGGTTGAGGTTCCGCAAAAGACTATAACCAAGGTTAAAGACGGCAAAAAACAAGACAGAGAAGAAAAAATCTTCCCCGGATACGTTCTTGTTGAAATGATTATGGATGATGACAGCTGGTACGTAGTTCGCCACACAGCGGGCGTTACTAAATTCGTCGGTTCCGCTAAAAAACCGATTCCAGCAAAAGACGCTGAAATTAAGAAAATCATCCACAGAGTACAAACCCAAACAACAAAAATCGAACTCGACGTCAAAGTCGGCGACAAAGTTCGAATCATTTCTGGGCCGTTTGCAGACTTTATCGGCGATATTACAGAAGTTTATCCCGACAAATCAAAACTCAGAGCTACTGTTTCAATCTTCGGCCGCGAAACGCCCGTGGAATTGGAATATAAGCAGATTCAGAAAGTATAGAGCGCTTACGGCTCTAAATTAATAAGGCACGATGCCTGTGGAAGGGGTTCAAAGCCCTGCCAGACCACGAAAGGAGAAAAAAATGGCAAAAAAAATCGTAGGAAAAATCAAGCTTCAAATTGAAGCCGGAAAAGCAAATCCGTCACCTCCGGTTGGTCCAGCTCTGGGTCAGCACGGTGTTAACATCATGGATTTCTGTAAGCAGTTCAACGCTAAAACAGAATCACAGGCAGGATATATTATCCCTGTTGTTATTGATGTATATGAAGACAGAAGTTTTTCATTCGTAACAAAAAGCCCTCCGGCTGCTGTATTGATTAAAAAAGCGCTCAACCTGTCTAAAGGTTCTGCTCAATCAAACAAAACTAAAGTCGGAACAATTAATCAGGCTCAGCTTGAAGAAATTGCGAAAACAAAAATGGAAGACTTGAACGCTACTACATTAGAAGCTGCGGTAAAAATGATTAAAGGCTCTTGCCGTGCAATGGGCGTAACCGTAGAAGAATAACTAATTGTGGAAGGGGTTGCAGCGAGGGCTTTTTAGCCGGAATCGTTTCAAAAATGCCCCGTTATACCACGGAAAGGGAAAAAAATGAGTAAATTAACAAAAAGACAAAAGAAAATGGAAGAACTTCTGGAAGGGTTTCAACAGCCCGCTTCAGCAGCAGACGCCATTGCTAAATTAAAAGAAATATCAGAAGCAGTAGCAAAATTCGACGAAACCGTTGAATGCCACATGCGTCTTGGTATTGATGTTAAAAGAGCAGAACAGCAAATCCGTTCAACCACCGTTCTTCCGGCAGGATTGGGCAAAGAAGTCCGTGTTTGTGTAATCGCAAAAGGCCCTAAAGCGACTGAAGCTAAAGAAGCCGGCGCTGATGAAGCAGGAGCAGAAGAAGTAATCGAAAAGATTTCAGGCGGATGGTTTGAATTCGACACATTGATTGCAACTCCTGATTGCATGGGTATGCTCGGTAAACTCGGTAGAGTTTTGGGCCCCAAAGGCTTGATGCCGAACCCGAAAACAGGAACTGTTACATTCGATGTTGCTGCAGCAGTTAAAGACGCTAAAGCAGGTAAAGTTGAATTCCGTGCTGACAAGCAGGGTATGATTCACGTACCTATCGGAAAAGTTAAATTTTCAGCAGAAGATTTGATGAAAAACTACTCTACACTTGCTGACGCAATTTTAAGAGCAAAACCCTCAACTGCCAAAGGAACATACCTCAAATCGGTATTCCTTACGACAACAATGGGCCCCAGCATTAAGCTCGATCCCAAAAACGTAGCAGCTGAAATTAAAGAACACGTATAATTGCAATTTTGTGATAAAAAATCCGTCTGAATAAGGCGGATTTTTTTATTTTTCACCCTGAAGCGTTTACAGGGTTGCCTGGGTAAAACATGCTTAGGTTTTATCGAATCCCGATATTCTTTATATATTTCTCAAGCATAGATTTTATCTTCAAAAATTCCTCATCAGAATAAGTTTCTTCTTTTGAAAAATCAAGGTTGAGAGTGCTGTTATTTTTGAATTTTTGCAAAAAATAAAGCCGTGACCCGCTCAAAAGCCTCCCGATTTTTTCAAAATCGTCAAAAGAAAGCTGGCTTTTCACAACAGTAGTTCTGAATTCATAATCAATCCCGCAATTCTTTATAAAATCAATTGAATCTTTAATTTTATTAATATCAATTTTGCGAGAAGTAATTAATTCGTACTTTTCTAACGGCGCTTTCACATCCATCGCAATATAATCAACCAGTTTTTCAGAAACAAGCTTTTTTATAATCTCGGGATTTGTACCGTTTGAATCAAGCTTTACCGGAAAACTCATAGCTTTAATTTCTTTTATGAAATGAGCCAAATCCTTTTGCAATGTAGGTTCGCCGCCGGAAATTACAACAGCGTCAAGCTTATTAATTCTTGATTTTAAATATTTAAGAATTTCATGTTCCTCAAGGGATTTTTCTGAAGAACCTTGCGCCAAATCGCCATTATGGCAGTAACCGCAGGAAAAATTGCAGCCATTAGTGAATATAACAGCCGCAATTTTTCCGGGGTAGTCTATGAACGAAGTTTTTTGGATACCGCCTATTTGCATGTGACACAAAAAGTTTTTCTGTTTTTGAATTCTTCCTGTTTCCCGTCATTCCATTGGTTGACAGGGCGCAAATAGCCTACAATTCTGGAGAAAACCTCACAATCTGCACCGCAATCAGGGCAAGTTGAATGTTCTCCTGAAATATAGCCGTGTTCAGGGCAAACGCTGAACGTAGGCGAGAATGTAAAATACGGAAGTTTATAATTTGTACAAACTTTTTTAACAAGATTTTTCATAACAGAAATATCCTGAATTGCCTCGCCGGCAAAGATATGAACGACAGTTCCGCCGGTATATTTTGTCTGGAATTCGTCCTGATGGTCAAGAAGCTCGAAAATATCATCAGTATAGTTCACAGGCAGGTGCGAAGAGTTTGTATAAAACGGCGTATCTTTTCCGAGCGCAAAAGCAGGCGACAGGAACTGACTTTTGTCGATTTTTGCAAGCCTGTATGACGTTCCTTCGGCGGGAGTGGCTTCGAGATTGTAGTTATGCTTCGTTTCTCTCTGGAATTTTTCAATTTCACTTCTCATAAAGTCCATAACTTTCAGTCCGAACTCACGACCCTCTGCCGACGCAATATCCTTGTGAAGCAAATTTTTGCATGCTTCGTTCAGACCGACAATTCCTATTGTTGAAAAATGATTTTTCCAATAAACGCCGTATCTAGCCTTTATATCTTTAAGATAAAATTTAGTGTAAGGGTAAAGCCCTGCATTTGTCTGCTTTTCAAGGAATTCCCGTTTGATTTCAAGGCATTCTTTTGCAATCTCCATTTTTTCTTTCAAAAATTTGAAGAAATCCTTTTCGCTGTTTGCAATATAGCCTATTCTGGGCAGGTTTATAGTCACAACACCGATTGAACCGGTCAAAGGATTTGACCCGAACAGCCCGCCGCCTCTATATTCAAGCTGCCTGTTGTCAATTCTCAAGCGGCAGCACATAGAGCGCGCGTCTTCCGGCGACATGTCAGAGTTTATGAAATTTGAAAAATACGGAATCCCATACTTTGCACTCATTGCCCAAAGCCCGTCAAGAGCGGGATTATCCCAATCAAAATCTTTTGTGATATTGTAAGTCGGAATCGGGAAAGTAAATACCTGCCCTGACGCATCGCCCTCCATCATTACTTCAAAGAATGCTTTGTTAATCATATCCATTTCAGGCTGAAATTCGCCGTAAGTCTTGTCCATCATCTCACCGCCGATAATTACGGCTTCATTTTTGTAATAATCAGGGACATTTAAATCCATTGTGATGTTTGTAAAAGGCGACTGAAAGCCAACCCGTGTCGGAACATTCATATTGAAGACAAATTCCTGCATTGCTTGTTTAACCTGCGTATAATTCAGGTTGTCATAACGGATAAATGGTGCAAGGAGTGTATCAAAGTTAGAAAACGCCTGCGCTCCTGCAGCTTCGCCCTGCATTGTATAGAGAAAATTTACAGCCTGACCGAGAGCTGAACGAAAGTGTTTTGGAGGTGCGCATTTTAGTTTTCCATTAACACCGCTGAACCCCTCAACCAAAAGATTTTTTAAATCCCAGCCCACGCAATAAACAGAAATCATATTCAAATCATGTATGTGCAAATCCCCGGATTCATGGGCATTTCTTATTTTTTCATCATAAATTTTTTCAAGCCAATAGTTTTTGCAAATTTCAGAGGAAATATAATTATTCAGGCCCTGCACAGAAAAAGTCATGTTTGAATTTTCTTTAATTTTCCAATCAAGTTTTCGCAGGTATTTTTCAACCATCATTGAATTTGAAGAACCGGCTGAAAAAGTCTGCCCCCCAACATAATTTTTGGAATGTACGGGTGATTTTGCAGGTACAGACGCCAGTTCAACAACCTTTTTGTTGAGTTCAACAGTTTTGTTCATTTCTCTCGCTCCCTTTAAATAATATATAAATCGATTGAATCAGATGATTCAATAAGTAGGAGAGTATTTTTTAGAAAAAAATCTCCTGTCTCGAGGTAAATACCTAATAAGCATTCCGACTTTACGGCTGCGGACCAGTGAGGGACTTTCACCCTTGCTTTCCTTATTAAGTTTCATGATAATAAAATTTATAGGTAAATTTGTCAACAAATTAACATAAAAATTAATAAAAGCAGAAAAACACAAAAAAGCGGCAAGCCAATCTACTTTTAGACCAGACCAAAAAAATTTTTCTTCAGCAACCCCGAAAAACGTGCCTGGTGTGGATTCACTTGCCATTTACATGATAAGCAATTTTTCATGAGATTTCACCACCCGAAAGGATAATTTAATCACGGGATTAAAATTTAAAACTTAACTTTATAATTAATCCTCTGGAATGAGAAATCAACCTTTAAGCACTGCCGCTGCTATCAAATCGCCCATCTGCGAAGTGGAAACCTTTTGCATGCCGTCAGAATAAATATCCTCTGTGCGATAACCGCTTTTAAGAACAGATTTCACGGCCGCCTCAATCAAATTTGATTCCTCTTCGAGCGAAAAACTGTATTTTAACATCATAGCGCCCGAGAGAATCGTCGCAATCGGATTCACAACGTTTTTGCCTTTTAAATCCGGCGCCGAGCCGTGAATCGGTTCATACATGCCAAGATTAGCCGCAGAAAGGCTTGCGCTGGGCAAAAGTCCGAGCGAACCGGGCAGCATTGACGCTTCATCCGACAAAATATCACCGAAAATGTTTCCGGTCGCAATCACATCAAACTGTTTCGGGTTTCTGATGAGCTGCATTGCCGCGTTATCAACATACATGTGCGAAAGTTCAACTTCGGGGTAATCTTTTGAAATTTCAATAAAAATTTCGCGCCACAATCTCGAAACATCAAGAACATTGGCCTTATCAACAGAGCAAAGCCTTTTTGAACGCTTCATTGCTGTTTCAAAAGCAACATGAGCAATGCGGCGGATTTCATTTTCTGAATAAATCATGTTGTTGAATCCGATTTTTTGCCCGTTTTGCGTTTCAATTCCTCTGGGTTCGCCAAAATAAACATCACCGGTAAGCTCCCTGACTATCATTATATCGACACCGCGCACAATTTCGGGTTTTAAAGGCGACGAACCGGCCAATTCATCAAAAACTATTGCAGGACGCAGATTTGCAAAGAGATTAAGGGCTTTTCTTATGCCAAGAAGCGCTTTTTCCGGACGAACCCCGGGCGGAAGCGAATCATATTTCCAATCTCCAACAGCGCCAAGATAAACCGCGTCAGAATTTTTTGCGAGGTTTATTGTTTCCTCGGGCAGCGGGGTTTTGTGCACATCATAAGCACTTCCGCCGATTAATCCGTATTCAAAATTGAAATTTATGCTGAATTTTTCGCCGATTGCCTTCAAAACCTTAATGCCCTCGGCAACTACTTCCGGCCCCGTTCCGTCGCCGCCCAAAACTGCAATATTATAATCTTTCATTTTAAACTCCAAGCTTGTTTTTTGTGTAATTTATTAATCCGCCTTTTGAAATCAAATCCTGAATCGCCGGAGGGAATTTTGCGCACTGATATTCTTTATTTTTTGTAATATTTTTTACAATTCCGGTGGATAAATCAAATTCAAATTCATCGCCGCTCTCTGCTTCATCAGAAAGCGCAGGATGTTCAAGAATCGGCAGCCCGATGTTAATTGAATTTCTAAAAAATATCCTCGCAAAACTTTTCGCTATCACAAGAGAAATTCCGCTGGCTTTTATGGCAATCGGAGCATGTTCACGCGAGCTTCCGCAGCCGAAATTTTCTCCCGCGACAATAATATCTCCTCCATTTACACGATTGGCAAACGATTTATCAATATCCTCCATGCAATGCGAAGCAAGCTCCTTTTCGTCGGAAGTGTTGAGGTATCTGGCCGGAATAATTACGTCCGTATCAACATTATTTCCGTACTTGTGACAAAATCCTCTCTTTGTATGATTCATCTTCAACTCCGTTTACAAATGTCAAAATTTATACTATAAATAATAGTATCAAATTATTCATTTAGGAACAAGAACAGAAGGAGATTAAGAATGAATTATTACATTGGCGAAGCAGCTGGAAAAGTTTACGAATTTTTGGCAGATCAAAAAAATAGCGAAGCAACTATCTCTAAAATTCAAAAAGAATTAGACCTTAGCGAAAACTTCGTAAATATGGGTATCGGCTGGTTGTCACACGAAGGAAAAGCTGATTTGTCAGGTAAAGGTTTAAGAACAAAAGTTAGATTGACTGATAATAACAACAACTAGTTTTTGTTAAAAACAAATTTTAGAAAGAGAGCTTTAAAAGCTCTCTTTTTTTGCCTTTTTGTTAAAATAGTTTTGTACAAAGGAGAAAACTATGTTCGTAAAGGCTTTAAAATACAATCTTCCCGACAAAGAGGGGTTTTTCGGGGAATTCGGCGGTGCTTTTGTTCCGGAGGACTTCAAAAAAGTTCTGAACCGGCTTGATGATGAATTTGAAAAAGCAAAAGCTGATGAAGAATTCTTAAAAGAAGTCTACGACCTGCTAAAAGATTATTCAGGCAGGCCAACGCCTTTGTATTATGCGAAAAATCTGACAAAATATTACGGAAAAGGCAAAATTTATCTAAAAAGAGAAGACCTGAACCACACAGGCGCTCACAAAATAAATAACGTAATCGGACAGGCTCTGCTCGCAAAAAGAATGGGCGCAAAGAAAATTATCGCAGAAACGGGCGCTGGACAGCACGGAGTTGCTTCGGCGACTGCTGCGACTTTGCTGGGGCTTGAATGCGAAGTATTTATGGGCGAAAAAGACATTATTCGCCAGCATTTGAACGTCGAAAGAATGAAACTTCTCGGCGCAAAAGTTCATTCAGTCGATACGGGAACAAAAACGCTCTCTGACGCGTGCGACGCAGCGATAGATTACTGGATCCGGCACAGCGATGAAGTGTTTTACATACTCGGTTCGGCTGTCGGGCCTCATCCATACCCGAAAATCGTCCGTTTTTTCCAGTCAATTATCGGCAACGAGATAAAACATCAATGTTTGGAAAAAGAAAACAGGCTTCCTGATTACATTCTGGCGTGCATTGGCGGGGGGAGCAATGCAATCGGGGCATTTCACGCATTTATGGACAATCCGGAGGTGAATTTAATCGGAATTGAGGCAGCAGGCGAAGGAATTGAATCGGGAAAAACCGCAGCAAGCCTGACTAAGGGCAAAAAGATGATTCTTCACGGAAAACGCCAGTATGTTTTGTGCGACAAAGACGGAAATGTGGGCGAATCTTATTCTATTTCCGCAGGCCTGGATTATCCGGGCTGCGGGCCGGAGCATTGTTATTTGCATGATAGCGGAAAAGCAGAATATGAGCCGATTACAGATGACGAAGCCGTTCAGGCGTTTGCAAGGCTTTCAAGGCTGGAAGGCATTATTCCGGCAATTGAATCTGCGCATGCAGTTGCTTATCTTGAAAAACTTATGCCAAAAACCTCAAAAAATGACATTATTGTGATTAATCTTTCCGGCAGAGGCGATAAAGATACAGAAAGATTGCTGCAGCTACTGGTTTGATGTCAGGGAGTTAGATACCCTGTGCGCTTTGAACTTGATTCCGAGGCGCACAGGGAGGAATTTTTCTTCAAAATCCGCTCAAACATGATTCATATTCGATTTTTTGCTACAATGAAAACAAAAATTAAAAAAGGAAAGAATAATGGAAGAAAAATTTATACTAAAAGAAGAATTTATAAAACAGGCGCAGGAAATCTCCAGAGGCGCCGAACTTTTGCCGGGCGGAGTTAATGAACTTGCCATAAAACTTCAAAAATCAGCCGAATCCGG
>URFH01000038.1 GCA_900547155.1 uncultured bacterium
TTCACAAAATCAAAGATTTTGGAAAAAGCAGTCAAACAAGTTCAGGGTGACGAAAACAGACCGTCATTCCGAACTTGGTTCGGAATCGCAAGGTTGAGGCCGATAAGCACAAATCTTGCCGCCGGAATTCAGCTTTTCAAGGCTTTATCCCTTGAAAAAGTGCGGGACGACGAATATATTAGTACTAAATTGCAGCAAAAGAGGAAAATAAACAGGTGATTCAGGCACAAAAAGGAACAAAGGACATTTTACCGTCAGAAGTCGAAAACTGGCACAGGATGGAGAATGCAGCAAATAAAGTTTTTTCAAAAGCGAATTTTAAAGAAATAAGAACCCCGATTTTTGAAGCTACAGAGCTGTTTGCGCGCGGAGTCGGCGATTCTACGGATATTGTTAATAAAGAAATGTACACTTTTGAAAAAAGCGACCGCTCTTTGACCTTGCGTCCGGAAAATACCGCGGGCGTTGTGCGTGCATATATTGAAAACGGCTTTGCAAGGCTGCCTCAACCGGTTAAACTCTGGTACAAAGGCCCGATGTTCCGCTATGAACGTCCTCAGGCAGGGCGCCAGCGCCAGTTTCATCAGGTCGGGATTGAAATGTTCGGCGCGTCCGAGCCTTCTGCGGATGCCGAGGCAATAAATCTTGCTGTGAAGTACTTAAACGAGCTCGGTTTGAATGATTTGGATGTTGAAATCAATTCACTCGGCTGCTCTGAATGCAGAAATAACTATAAAAACGCACTGAAAGAGGTTTTGAAACCCCATCTTTGCGAACTTTGCGAGGATTGCAATTACAGATTTGAAAAAAATCCCTTGAGAATTCTGGACTGCAAAAATCCGGATTGCAAGAAGATTTTTGAACAAAAAGCGATTCAGGAGGTAATTTATTCTGATTTTATCTGCCCTGATTGCGCGGAACACTTTGAAAAATTGAAAAGTTACCTTGATATTCTCGGAATCAAATATTCTGTTAATAAGCTTCTTGTGCGGGGGCTGGATTATTACAACAGAACGGTTTTTGAGATAAAATCGAATAATTTGGGCTCACAGAATGCAGTTTGCGGCGGCGGAAGATATGATTCTCTCGTGGAAACGCTTGGCGGAGCGCCTACTCCGGCGGTTGGCTGGGCTATGGGGATGGAAAGGCTCAATTCTTTGATTTCAAAGCCCGAAAGCTCAAGGATTGACGCTTATGTAATCTCCGAAGACGCAGCAGAGGCAATGAAATTGACCGAAGAGCTCCGTTCAAAGGGTTTTAGCGCCGAATTTGATTTTGGTTCAAAGAAGTTTAAAAAACAGCTCGAAAAAGCCTCAAAAACAGCGAAATACGCTTTAATTCTGCTGGAAGATGAGATTAAGAACAACAAGGTTACGATAAAGAACCTTGATACGTCGGAACAGGTAACATGTTTGCGGGATGAGGCTGCGGCTCATTTAAATTAGCGTTATATTTAATTTAATCTTGTTAAATTTCGTTAATCACCTCCCTGCCCCAACCCGGGGAAGGAGCAGTCGTTGCAATACGTCAGTATTTCCTACGAATGCGGATGGGGATTGACTCCAAAACACCTTAAAAATCCCCAAAATCCCATTTTGGCGCAATCTTGCGGTGGGAACCGTTGCACTTTTCCCACCCTACGATTAAATAATCTTTAAAATCGCTCCCCACCCCTGCCCTCCCCAACTCGGGGAGGGAGCAGTTCTAAACCATCTTAAAATTAAAAAAAATCCCATTTTTGCGCAATTTTGAAGTGGAAATATGTCACTTTCCCCGCCCTACTGCCGTTTTTGGCAAAAACATTTTCGTCAAATCCACACCCTCATGCTCAAGCAGCTTAATTTTCAAATCCAGCCCGCCTGCATATCCTGTGAGATTTCCGTTCGCGCCGATAACGCGGTGGCAGGGGATAATGATTGATATGGGGTTATGCCCTACTGCGCCGCCGATTGCCTGGGCGGACATTGTGGATTTTTTCATTTGTTTTGCGATTTTTTTAGAGATTTCGCCGTAGGTTGTGACTTTTCCATAAGGGATTTCGCAAAGAATTTCCCAAACCGCTTTTCTGAAATCACTTCCTGCCGGTGCGAGCGGGAGTTCCGTGATTTCGGGCTTTTTGTTTGAAAAATACCTTTCGAGCCAGTTTTTTGTGTCTTGAAATACTTTTAAATCAGAATTTTCAACCATTTCCGTGTTGAGCGAGGACGCAAAATATTTTTGTTTTTCAATCCACAGCCCGACAAGATTTTTGCCGTCGCTTGCCAGAAGAATATTGCCGATGGGCGATTGGTAATTTGTTTTGTAAATCATTTTTCAATCTTTCTTTTTTGAATTATTGTTTTGTAGCTGTTGTCAATGAGCTTAAGGATTTTTTTTATTTCTACAGTGCCGTCCAGCGGGATGGTGAACCAGTGTTTTTTGTTCATGTGGTAGCCCGGCAGGTAGTTTTTTCCGTCAACAAGCTGTTGAATTTCCTCAGGTGGGGCTTTTAAGTCAATTATTTCAATTTTGCCGTCTTCATTGCGCCCGATGGCTTTGCGGGTGGTTGTGAGTATTGCTGCGAACCATTTGTTTGTGCTTTGATTGCGAAAAACAGCATTGTCCGGAAATTTTTCCCATAAATATTCAGGATTTGCGTTGTATTTTTCTTTTATGTAGCGGATTATTTCGTTTGCGTAATCACTTTTGAATACGTCGATGACAAAACATTTTTCACTGATGTCAGTGAGTATTTTTTCATATTCATTTTTTACTTTTCCGACGAATTCGCCTGTTGCGTTTTGGACATAAACCAGCTGGTATTCTTCATTTGTTGATTTTTCGAGGATTTTTGTGTCAATCGAGGCGTTTTTATCGATTGTAACGACAAATTCAAACAAACCGTCCAAAATATCGGTCTTGAATTTGTAAACCCCGTTTTTACAGGCAAAACCATATGATTCCAGTTTTGTGAAATCGGGTTTTTTGTTTTTGAATAAAAATCCTTTGTAATGCATATTTTAATTATATCAGGATGGTCAAGATTCGGCATGAGGCAGAGTTTGTATCTTGTTGCAGGTCATAAATATTGCATTATGACAAATTTTATAAAAATTTTTTTAAAATATCAGCTAAAAATTGGTTGGTTTGCAATGCTTCGCGGGAATTTTTTTTAATATTCACTTCATCTTGCAGGTTATCAAACCATTTGACATTGTTGTCCTCACTTATTATAAAACGCCCGTTGTCCTCTCTTGTGTTGTCAATAATAAGCAAATTATTAGCCCAATTATTTTCAACGATAGAATACTTTTTGTCGTTAGTGGTGAGATTTGCCCCCTCATCTGCTCCGATTTTGTAAAAGCAGTCGCCCACAGAAATTCCGTTTTTTCTCATATTATTAAATTTACTTTTTATGTCAGAAATAGTGTTTTTATTTGATTGAGATAAAATTTTATCTCCAAACGACTGATGATTGCATGTATTTGTTGTTTTTGAGCTAATTTTCATAAATCTTCCTAAAAAACAAATCGATGAAGAGACGCAATGGTTATGAAAAACAAGCCGATGAAGGGATTCGAACCCGCGACCTACTCATTACGAATGAGTTGCTCTACCAGCTGAGCTACATCGGCTTGATATTTATTATTATATTGTATCAGATTGATAATTCAAGTATCAATTAGCTCCGGTACCGAATTTTTCAATTCTGCTGCTTATTTCCTTTAAAAAATCCTGATTCTCATTGCCCTCGAGCGCCAGCTTTTTAGCTTTTTTAAGATAAATAAGCTCGGTTTTCTTATCTTTCAGGGCTCCGCGGCAATTCGCATATTTAAACGCATAATCTGCAGATTTTGGTTCTGCTTTCATCAGCGCTGCAGCAGTGTTCATTGCAGAATGGTAGCTTTTTAACCGAAAACAAATATCATACTTTATTTCGAGCGCTTTTATTTCGCGAGATGACAGATTGAGCGCTTTGTCTGCATTAATAAGCGCCTGTTTGTAGTATTCGTAGGGCTGATTCAGCTTTTGGGCCTGCTGATAATACGCATCGGCGAGCATGATGTAAGAATCCTTTTTAAAAACAGGCTTTGAAGATTTGATATTTTTTTCAAGATATGGAATTGCCCCTTCAAAATCCTCAATCAGATAATAAAGCTCGCCTATTTTGTAATCCATGTCAGAATATTTATTCTTTTTGTCATATTTTTTTATTTTTAGTGCATAATAGAGCGCTGTCGAGTATTTTTTCTCTTTTTGAAAATCGCCTACCAGAGCGTTTGCAGCAGGAAGATTGTAATTATTCATTTGAAAGGCGCGCTGGCGTTTGCTTTGTTTCAAAAATTCAGGCATGGCGCCTTTTGTGCTTTCGTAAAGGCTGCTTGATTTCAGCAGGTTTTTGTAAATTTCCTTGTTTTCTTTTGAGAGATTTTTGTATGCTTTTTTGTCGATTTTTATAAATTTGTATTCGTTTTCAGCCTTGTCATAAGCGTAAAAAGCGTCAAAAAGATTGATATTGCGAAAATCCGTCAAAATAACACGGTTTTGAGCTGCTGACACGCAGACGCAGCTGTTCAATGCAAAGAATATTAATATTCCGGTAAGTAATCTTTTCAACTTGAGCTCCTTGAATTATGATGATATTATATCAGAGCAGAGGAAATATGAAAAATAGTTTAATTAGTCTGGTATTAGCCGTCATTATCACCTCATTGCCCGCTTCGGGTGAAATTCTCCATGCCTCGGTTGAGTATAACGCGGAAATGGCAAGAAAAGCTGCATTTGAAAACGTGGTTTATCAGATACCGGCATCAAAAATCCAATCGCATTTTTTTGATAAAGATATCGAAGAAAATAAAAATGCGATGAAATATAATCTTAAACTTCCCGATAGGGAGGTTATCCTCTACAAGCTGCCTTTTTCAAAAGCATACGGTGTTAATATGAAAAAGGAAAAAGGCACGACTTATTTTTATTGGCATTCTTCGGGCTATTTAAAAGCCGTGGCAATTGAAACCGTGCCAAAAAACGGAGAAAAATATCCTTTTGCCATTTACCGTTACAACCCGGGCGGTGAGCTTACTGCTGTAAGCTTTCAGGTGTCGCCGCATGAAGAATATATCTATAACAAAGACGGCTCGCTAAATTGCCACTGGGTCGGCAATACTGCATACGATAAAGACGGAAAAGTTATCGGTAAAGCTGAAGAAATAAAGCAGCAAGAAGATTAAAACGATAAAATCTTTTCTTTTAAGGATTCATCGGGCTTTGTTTTTAAAAGCTTGAAAATTCTGCCTTTTTTGAATGCATTTTCAATGCAGGCCGGATTTTTGCACAGGTAAACCGAACGTCCGAATGTTTTTTTGTCAGGATTGAGGACAATTTCACCATTTGCGCTGTTTTTCAGCACCCGCAGCATTCCGTCCCTGTTAAATTTTTCATTGCAGCCTATACATTTTCTGATATGTTCGTTCATAATTGAAACCTTGACGGAAGAACCTTGCCGATGTCCGTTCTGCATTTTTTGCTGTCAAATTGTATTGATTTTACGTTTTCATAAACCTTTTCAGCTGCTGATTCGAGCGTTGCTCCGCAGGCTGTGAGTGAAAGCGTGCGCCCGCCGGTTGTTTCGTAGTCCTGATTTTCGTTTTTTACTGTGTTGTAATGGGCGGTGATTATTTCTTCGTCGATTTCATCGAGCCCTTTTATTATGCAGCCGCTTTTTCCTGATACGGGATAATTTCCCGAGGTCAGAACAACAGAAACTGCATACTGGTGCTTTATTCTGATTTCCGGGAACATATCCATCAAGGTTCCCATAACCGCAGCCCTCATCAAATCAGCAAAATTTTCAGTTATGAGTGCAAAAACGCATTCTGCATCGGGCTCTTTTAAAAACGGGTTGAATTCAAGCACATTAAGACGGTCATTTTTGTCCAGAACTATATCAACCCCTAGAATACCTATGTACTGGTTGTTGTTTCTTCCGAGTTCGTCAAGAGCGGGGTAGATTATTTCTTTAAAAATTCTTCTTTCGATTTCATGATTAATCATATAAAAAGGCGAATATGCGCCCATTCCGGAGGTTACAAGCCCTCCATCGCCGTTAAGCGAATATTTGTACGGAACGACCGATGTGAGCGGCATTGCGTTGTATCCGTCAGTTATTACGTAATAAGAAAATTCCTGACCCTGAACGTAGTCTTCCATGACGAGTTTTTTGTTCTGGCTGTCAAAAATTTCTTCTATAACGCGTTTTGCTGTCTTGAAAGATTCGCAGACAACAACATTTTCACCGGTTTGGTGGTTGTCGGTCTTGATGAGAAGCGGCATTGGCGATTTTCTTGCATAATCCACTGCCATGTTTTCCCTGTCAAAAATTCCGAATTTCGGGGTGGGAATTTTTGTTTTGTACATGAATTTTTTTCCTGCGGATTTGCTTATGGCAATTTTTGCCGCGTCAATTGAGGGCGCAAAAATCATCAGCCCCGCTTCGTTAAATTTATCTGCAATTCCGCATTCAATGGCCTTTTCCGAGCAAGCCACAGTAAGGTCGATTTCATTTGCTCTTGCAAATTCCAAAAGTTCATCAACATCGTTGGCTTTTATGTCAATGCAGGTCGCAAATTCGCTCATTGCGTCGTTCCCGGGGGCGACAAAAACCAGATCTACATTTTCATAAGTTTTCATTAGCCTTGCAAGCGTATATTCCTTGGCTCCGGAGCCGACAATTAATACATTCATGAACTTTTTACCTTACTTTGTTATCAGTAAACTGATTATACTTTAAAATTTGTAAATCAGGAAGATTATTTTGCTTTTTTTAATCAAAATTTTGCGAAAGGTTTGGTGATTTTTCTTTGGAGTGACTGTGGGGGCGGCAGCAAATATTCAGTGGTACTAAACCCGTTTGGACTTATTATTTTTTTATTTTCAAAATTAAAAACAGTGCATATCCCGGTTTGTATTAAATATTTTTTTGTATTAGCATATTTAATGTGTAGTTAGAATTAAGTAATAGTTTTAAATAAGGAGGACTATTTAAATTATGTCAGGTAAAACAATAACTGTTGATGGAAACTACGCAGCAGCGCATGTAGCTTATGCGATGAGCGAAGTATCAGCAATTTACCCCATCACTCCTTCATCTACTATGGGTGAATGGATTGATGAATGGGCTTCACAAGGCAAGAAAAACATCTGGGGCGAAACTGTAAGAGTTGCAGAAATGCAATCAGAAGCAGGTGCAGCCGGCGCCGTTCACGGCTCTCTGGCAGCAGGCGCTTTGACTTCTACTTATACAGCTTCTCAGGGTTTATTATTGATGATTCCCGTAATGCACAAAGTAGCCGGTGAAATGCTCCCGTCAGTAATTCACGTTGCGGCCCGTGCTCTTGCGGCTCAATCTTTATCAATTTTCGGCGACCATACTGACGTTATGGGCTGCCGTAATACAGGTTATGCAATGCTCGCTGCTAACTCTGTTCAGGAAGAAATGGATTTGGCTCTGGTTGCCCACTTAGCCACTTACAAAGCTAAAGTTCCTTTCCTCCAGTTCTTTGACGGATTCAGAACTTCTCACGAAGTACACAAAATCGAAGAAATTTCCTACGAAGATATCGCAAAACTCGTAGAACCCAAATATATCGAAGAATTCAGACAAAGAGCGATGAGACCTGAAGCTCCTATCTGCAAAGTAGGTGCACAAAACACTGACGTTTACTTCCAGGGACGTGAAACAGTCAACAAATACTATGAAGCTGTTCCCGAAATCGTTCAGGAATACATGGACAAAGTCGCTAAAGTCACAGGCAGACAGTACCATCCATTCGATTACGTCGGTGCGCCCGACGCTACTGACGTTATCGTTGCTATGGGTTCAGGCTGCGAAACTATCGAAGAAACTATCGAATATTTGAACGCAAAACGCGGAACTAAATACGGTCTTGTTAAAGTCAGACTTTACAGACCTTTTGACGTTGAAAGATTCAAGGCTGCTCTGCCTGCTTCTGTAAAACGTATTGCAGTTCTCGACAGAACAAAAGAACCCGGTTCAATCGGCGAACCTCTCTTCCTCGATGTCGTTGCTGCACTCGAAAACAAAGGAATCAACATCATTGGCGGCCGTTACGGTCTTTCTTCAAAAGAATTCACTCCGTCAATGGTTCTCGCTGTTTACAAACACCTTGAAAACAACGGATTCCACGGCTTCACAGTAGGTATCGAAGACGATGTAACCAACAAATCACTCAAAGTTGAAGAACACATCGTTACAGAACCCGAAGGGACTACAAACTGCATGTTCTGGGGCCTTGGTTCAGACGGTACTGTCGGTGCTAACAAAAACTCAATCAAAATCATCGGCCAGTACACAAACAAAGACGCTCAGGCATATTTTGCTTATGACTCTAAAAAATCTTTCGGCGTAACTGTTTCTCACCTGAGATTCGGCGACAAACCGATTAAATCAACATACCTTATCACGGCTCCCGACTTCGTATCTTGCTCGGCGCACGCATACATCGGCAGATATGATATGTTGAAAGGCATAAAAGAAGGCGGAACATTCCTTCTTAACAGCCCCTGGTCAAAAGAAGAAGCATTTTCACACCTGACCAGAGATATGCAGGAAACCATCATCAATAAGAAAATCAAATTCTACAATATTGATGCTGAAGCTCTTATTAAAAAACAGCCCGGCTTGCGCGGTAAAGGTGCAAACACTGTTATGATGGTTGCTTACTTCAAAGTTTCCGGAATCATTCCTTTTGAACAGGCTCTTGAAGGCATGAGAGAAATGACCAAGAAAACCTTTAAGAAAAAAGGCGACGATGTTGTAAACATGAACCTTGCATTGATTGACGCAGCTGTTGACGCTTGTGAAGAAGTTGCTATTCCTGCTTCTTTGGATGGCGTTGCTCATGCAGAAGATGTTAAATTAATCTCTGATGACGCTTGCGAATTCGCTAAGAAAATCATTGAACCCTCAATGAGACAAAAAGGCGACGATATTCCTGTTTCTGCAATGTCAGTTGACGGCGTAATCCCGACAGGAACTGCCTGCCTCGAAAAACGCGGAATCGCACCGAGAGTTCCGAAATGGAATTCAGAAAACTGCATTCAGTGCGGAATCTGCGCATCTGCTTGTCCTCACGCTGCAATCAGAACTAAATTGATTGAAGCTAAAGACCTGAAAGACGCTCCGGAATCCTTTAAAACAATCCCTGCAAAACCGGCTCTGGCTGATGAACAGTTCAAAGTTCAGGTTTACTGCAAAGATTGTACAGGCTGCGGCGTTTGCGTAGATCAGTGCCCTGCTAACAAAAACCCTGAAAAACAGGCTCTTGTTTGGTCAAGCATTGAAGCAGAATGCGAAAGCGGCGAATGCGAAAACGAAAAATTCTTCAACGAGCTGCCTGATAATGTAATGGGCAAAAATACTACCAAAACAATCAAAGGCGCTATGCTCAGAAAACCGTTGTTCGAGTTCTCAGGCGCTTGCGCAGGCTGCGGTGAAACACCTTACGTTAAACTGGTTTCACAGTTGTTCGGTGAAAACGTAATCGTTGCTAACGCAACAGGTTGTTCTTCAATCTACTCCGGTACTTTCCCGACAATTCCTTACACAACCAACAAGGATGGCAGAGGGCCGGCATGGGCTAACTCATTGTTTGAAGATAACGCTGAATTCGGCTTCGGTATGAGATTGGCAGTTGACCAGAACAGGTCTACTTTGAAAAATTACGCTGAAAGAGTTATTTCTAACGAAAAAACTCCGGCTGATTTGAAAGAAGCGCTCACTGAAGCACTCTCTCACTTTGACAACTCAAAAACAGAAGAAGCTGTTGCAGCTCAAAATAAAGCAAAAGAAGTTATTGCTAAATATGCGGACTGCGGCTGCTCTGACCTTGCAAAAGTAAGAGAACTTCAGGATTACTTCACTGACAAATCCGTTTGGATTATCGGCGGCGACGGATGGGCAAACGATATCGGATACGGCGGTATTGACCACGTTCTCGCTCAGAACCAGAACGTAAATATCCTCGTTCTTGATACCGAAGTTTACTCCAACACAGGCGGTCAGGCTTCTAAATCTACACCTACCGGTGCGGTTGCGAAGTTTGCTACCGGCGGTAAGAGAACTTACAAGAAAAACATGGGCTTGATGAGCATGTCATACGGCTATGTATATGTTGCATCAGTTGCGCTGGGCGCTGACAGAGCTCAAACTCTGAAAGCATTCCAGGAAGCTGAAGCATACGACGGCCCGTCTATCATCTTTGCTTATGCTCCTTGTATTGCTCACGGAATCGACATGAGCAAAACTCAAACCGAGCAAAAACGTGCTGTTGAAGCCGGATACTTCCCGCTTTACAGATACAACCCTGCTAACGAACAGCCTTTCACATGGGATGCAAAAGAACCCAAAGGCAGCTATCAGGAATTCATCAGAAGCGAAGGTCGTTACAAATCACTTATGAAAACTAACCCCGAAGCTTGTGAATCCCTCTACTGTCAGGCTGAAGAAGACGCAGCTAAGAGAATGGCTGTTTACAAAGCAGTAGGCGAATTGATGAGATAATGCGCATTTAGCAGTGCAAATTATTCATAAATGAAAAAGGCGCTCGAAAGAGCGTCTTTTTTATGTGACTGGGCAGTTCGGGGGATTTTTCTTTACGAAAGTGCGAAAATATCATATTATTCTGTTATGAAAAGGTTTTTGTCATGTTTTTTGCTCTGTTTTTTCACAGCAGGAGCGGCGATTGCGGCTCTGAATTATGATACGTGCCTGAATTATTACAACAGAGGCGATTATAAAAGTTCAAAAGCGTGTTCTGCTCGCCTTTTGCAAACTACAAACCGCGCTGATTTGCAAACAAGATATTTATATGCCCATTCGCTCTTAAATCTGGGCGAAAAAGGCGCTGCTTACGCACAATTTGATACAATAAGAACAATTTCCCCGAATTCAAAGCTGGGTCAGGAATCTGTAAAATATATGAAGCAATCGCAAATAATCCACAAGAGTTCTGCAGCGGCGAATAAAACAGATTACGGAAATTACCTTTCTGATATTACATACAATTGTAAATGGGGCGCAATGCCGGTTCGGGTATGGATTCAGCCCGGTTCAAAATACACAGAAACGGTTGTTAAAGCTTTTAATGAGTGGCAATATGTCAGCAAAAATAAAATCCGCTTTATTTCCACAAAAAGCGAGGCGCAGGGGCAAATTCTTGTTTATTTTAAGGAATCCATGGACTTAAGCAACAAAAACGCTGTTGGTTATACAACTTATCCTGCCTGCAGCGGAAAATATTTTGTCGGCAAATCAAATATCTACCTCCAAACAAGGGTAAGAGGGCAAATAGTTTCTCAAAGAGATATTTACGGCGTTGCGCTGCATGAAATAGGGCATGCTCTCGGAATAATGGGGCACAGCAAAAATAACAACGATATTATGTTCCCCACGACGAACATCATCGGCGTCCATACCTCAAGGCGCGATGTGAACACGATTATGCACATTTATTCTGACTGATTGTAACGATTATTTCACAAATCTAAAGTTTTTTGCACAAAATGCCGATATTTTATTAGTAATCTGATAAGGATATCGCGTATGGACAGAGAAAACTTTCATATTCAGCTCCAGTCTGACTTAATAAAGCTGATTAAGGTGCTGGATGAGTGTATTGATGAATTTGACAATATGTACACGGAAGCAGTGAAAGAAAGCATGCTTTGCATGTCAAATAACAACTAATTTTCGCCGGAAAACATCATTTTTTCGACCAGAGCGCATATTATATGCCCAACCATGATGTGAGATTCCTGAATTATGGGCGTTTCAGCGGAGGGGATGTTGATTGTTACGTCTGCGTTGTCAAAGATGAGGGCTTTTTTCTCTCCGGTCAGCCCGACAGTGTAAACGCCTTTGTTTTTGGCTTCTAAAATTGCGTTTACAACGTTTTTAGAGCTACCCGAGGTCGAGATTCCGATGAGAACGTCGCCTTTGTTTGCGCAAGCCTGAACCTGCCGCGAAAAGGTCTTTTCGTAGCCGTAATCATTGCCGATTGCGGTCAAAATCGATGTATCCACAGTAAGCGCCATCGCAGGAAGACCCGGACGGTCAAAATAAAAGCGGCTTACGAATTCTGCTGCAATGTGCTGGGAATCTGCCGCGCTGCCTCCGTTTCCGCAAATGAGAACTTTTCCGCCTTTTTTCAAAGAATCTACGATAACAAGAGAAACATCCCTGATTTTTGAGAGGATTTTCTCGTTTTCAAGGATGTTTCTTTTTGTATCAATAGAATTTTTAATGTAATTTTTAATAAAATCCATTTTCAATTACTATTTTGCAGCGTTTAAGCCTTTGATAATCTGATCAGTGATATCAACTGTTCCGTACAAAGTGTTGTTTGCCGGAAGAATCAAAGCATAAGTGCCTGTTTTGCCGATTTTGTCGATTTGTGCTTTTACAGCTGCGTCGATTTTTTTCAGAGCTTCAACTTTTTTAGCCTGAAGCGCGTCTACTTTGCCCTGAAGTTCTTTGTTGTATTTTTCTTCAAGAAGTTTCTTTTCTGCGTCGGTTTTTGCAGAAACTACTTTTTTCTGTGCATCAAGAACGAAAATTCTGATGTCAGCTTCTTCTTTCTGGAACTGAGCAGTTGCGTCAGCTGTTTCTTTGTAGCTTCTCAATACTTTGTCCAAATCTACGGACGCATATTTGTCAGCTGCGAATACCGGTGCTGAAACTGCGAGCAATCCGAGAATTACTAAGAATTTTTTCATTTGTGTCTCTCTTTCTTTTAGAATAATATCAATATTCATATTAAATATTAAACATATTTCCCACATCGGGCAAATCGTTTAAAAATATTTATAATTGATTAAAATTTGAAGGAATCTTTGATAGATTTCATGTCTTTTTTCAGGTTGTCAGCGCTTTGTTTGCGGGCTTCCTGTCTTTTTTTAGCTTCTTCCTGCTGTTTTTTTATGGCCGCTTTTTGCGCATCCTGTTTCTTTTTAATTTCTTCCTGCTGTTTTTTCAAAGCTTCCTGGCGGGCTTTTTGTTGAGCTTCGCGCTGTTTTTTTGCTTCTTCTGATTTTTTGTTTAATTCATTGATTTTTTCGTCTTGTTTTTTAATTGCAGCATTTTGTTTGTCTAAAAGCTGTTGTCTTTTCTGGAGTACTTTTTGGTCCCATGTTGTATTTGAAGATGTTGCTGCAAATGAACATGCCGAAGTAAGAACAAATGCTGCTGCGATAGCGATTGCTGAAAGTTTTTTCATTGTAAATCCTCCTTTTTGATAGTGTAATTATAGCATAATTAAATATTTTGTTACAATTCATTATTTAAAGCCTTTTTGTGCTAAATTGTTATAGGTCTTGTGATATAATTTAGTAAAAAATAGGAATTTGAGAGGGAAAATGCCGTTTAGTTTTGAGAAAACCGCTATTGATGATGTCATTGTGATTACTCCCAGTGCTTTTAATGATGACAGAGGCTTTTTTATGGAAACATATAAACGCTCTGACTTTATTAATAACGGAATAAAGGACGATTTTGTTCAAGATAACCATTCAAAATCCTCAAAAGGCGTTTTGCGCGGGCTTCATTACCAGAAAGCCCCCAAAGCTCAGGCTAAAATCGTAAGATGTATTAAAGGCGCAATTTTTGACGTTGCCGTTGACATCAGAAAAGGCTCAAAAACCTACGGAAAATGGGTTGGCGTCGAGCTTACGGAAGAAAACAAAAAAATGCTTTATATCCCTGCGGGATTTGCGCATGGATTTTGCGTAAGGTCGGATGTTGCAGAGATTTGTTACAAATCCTCGGATGAATATTCCCCTGAAAACGACCGCGGGATTATGTGGAATGACCCGGAAATAGGTATTGATTGGAATTTGGACACAAATCCGGTTATTTCGGAAAAGGATTCAAAACATCCTTTGTTAAAAGATGCAGATAATAATTTTTAAGAGGTGAATATGAGATTATTGGTTACCGGCGGCGCCGGATTTATCGGAAACTGTTTTGTAAGGCACATTTTGAACAAATATCCCGATTACAAGGTGATAAACCTTGACGCTCTTACTTATGCGGGGAACCTTGAGAACCTGAAAGATGTTGAAAACAACCCGAATTACAAATTCGTGCACGGAAATATCTGCGACAAAAAGCTTGTACGCGAACTTATGGCTGAAGTTGACGCATGCGTAAACTTTGCTGCCGAATCTCATGTTGACAGAAGCATAACCGGCCCTGAAATCTTTGTAGAAACTAACATTCAGGGAACTTTGAACCTTTTGCAGAACGCTAAAGAGTTCAAAATTGACAGATATTTGCAGGTTTCGACGGATGAAGTCTATGGAACCCTCGGAAAAACCGGCTATTTTACGGAAGAAACCCCGCTTGCCCCGAACAGCCCCTATTCTGCGTCAAAAACCGGTGCGGACTTGCTTGTGAGAGCTTATTATGAAACTTACAAAATGCCCGTTTTGACAACTCGATGCTCAAACAACTACGGGCCTTATCAGTACCCTGAAAAGCTCATTCCGCTCTTTATTTCCAACCTTTTGAACGGAAAACAGGTTCCTGTCTACGGCGATGGCATGAATGTGCGTGACTGGTTGTATGTTTATGACCATTGCGCGGCGATTGATACGGTTCTGCACAAAGGGCGCGTCGGCGAGGTTTACAATATCGGCGGAAACAACGAAAAAGCCAACATTGAAATCACAAAACTGTTGATAAAAGAGCTTGGCAAGGACGAAAGCTCAATTAAATACGTCGAAGACCGCCTCGGACACGACAGAAGATACGCAATTGACAGTTCAAAAATCCAAAAAGAGCTCGGCTGGTCGCCGTCGGTTACTTTTGAAGAGGGCATAAAGCTTACAATCGACTGGTATTTGAAAAATCAGGATTGGATTGAGCACATTGAAGCAAGAAAGGCAGCTGCTGTTTAATGAAAGTTCTTGTTACAGGCGCAAAAGGCATGCTGGGGCAGGATTTGTGCCCTATGCTTGAGGATGACGGCTATGAAGTAATCGAAACTGATGCGGATTCGATGGATATTACCGATTCCGGAAAAGTTCTGGCTGTTTTTGAGGCGCAAAAGCCTGATTTTGTAATCCATTGCGCTGCATACACGAATGTTGACAAAGCAGAAGAGGATTTTGATACTGCGCTTTTGATTAACGAAAAAGGCACGGAAAATGTTGCAATTGCTGCTGCAAAAGCTGATATTCCGATGGTTTATATCAGCACGGATTATGTTTTTGACGGAAATGCAAAAACTCCTTACAAACCCGGCGATAAAACCAATCCTGTGGACAATTACGGGCTTGCAAAGCTAAAAGGCGAAGAGGCCGTACAAAAACATTGCAAAAAGTACTATATAACCCGCACAAGCTGGCTTTACGGGCACCATGGAAAGAATTTTGTGGAAACAATGATTGCATTGTCGAAAAAAATGCCCGAAGTCCGTGTCGTCGATGACCAAATCGGCTGCCCCACGTGGACAGTTGCGCTGGCTGACGCAATTATCGGTCTGCTCGATGAAGAAGCGGAATATGGAATTTATCACATTTGCGGAAGCGGAAAAACAAGCTGGTACGGCTTTACAAAGGAAATTTTTAAGCTTGCGGGAGTAAAAACACCCGTTCTCCCCGTAACTACGGCAGAATTTCCCAGACCGGCCAAGCGCCCTGCGTATTCTGTCATGGAAAATGACGGAATCTGCCCTGATTGGAAAGTATCACTAAAACAATATATGGAATTACGCGAAGATGACTAAAAAAACTAAAGGTATTGTGCTTGCCGGCGGTTCCGGCACACGTCTGTATCCCTCTACAATGACTGTTTCCAAGCAGCTTTTGCCTGTTTATGACAAACCGATGATTTATCACCCTGTTTCTGTGCTTATGCTGGCAGGAATCCGTGATATTCTTATTATTTCGACGCCCGAAGACACTCCGAAGTTTGAAAAACTGCTCGGTGACGGCTCAAATCTCGGTGTTCATTTTGAATACGCTGTTCAGCCCTCTCCTGACGGGCTTGCGCAGGCTTTTATTATCGGAGAAAAGTTCATTGGCGATGATAATGCCGCACTTGTGCTCGGGGACAATATTTTTTACGGCATGGGCTTTTCAAGCATTCTTAAAAACGCTTCTGAGCGCGGCGACGGGGCGACTGTCTTTGCTTATCAGGTAAAAGACCCTGAAAGATTCGGCGTTGTTGATTTTGATGAAAATAAAAAGGCGCTTTCAATCGAAGAAAAGCCGAAAAACCCGAAATCCAACTACGCAGTAACAGGTTTGTATTTTTATGATAACAAAGTCGTTGAATACGCAAAATCCTTGAAACCATCGGCCCGCGGGGAGCTTGAGATTACTGATTTGAACAATATTTATCTCAAAAATGACAATTTGCATGTTGAAGTGCTCGGCAGAGGCTTTGCATGGCTTGACACCGGTACTCATGACGCGCTTTTGCAGGCAAGCTCTTATGTTCAGACGATTGAGAACAATCAGGGCATAAAAATTGCCTGTCTTGAAGAAGTTGCGTGGCGCATGGGCTTTATTGACAAAGAAACTATCCGCGAGAATGCCGCAAAATACAAAAACAGCAACTATTATCAATATATTTTGCGAATAACCGAATAAAGCCTGTCATTCACCCTCTCCGATGGGAGAGGGGCGGGGGTGAGGGCTGGTTTTGTTGAGTTTTGGCGCAGAAAGCAGGGAGGCTTCTTTGGAGTGACTATGGAGGAGGCTCGAAAAGCGGGAATTAAGTAAAACAACATTGCATGCCGGGGGAATCGGAACGGAAAAGAAGCCTCCCTGCTTTCTGCTTTGGATATTTGGAAATGTTTTTTGTTCAAATCACTTGCTTTTCTTAGTACAGGGGCGGGTTTGTTTCTGGTATGATGTTTTTAGAGAGGGAATTTGAACATGAATGAAATAATTGAGGCGGCGGAAGCGAAAGTTGCTGCGCAGTTTAAAAGAGTTGATAAAATCAAAGAATATAATCAGGAAAAAGTCCTGAACGCTTTTCAAAAGTACAAAATCGGGCTTGAACACTTTGCGTCGGTCAGCGGATACGGGCATGACGATATGGGGCGGGAGGCTCTGGACAATGTTTTTGCTGAGGTTTTCAAAACCGAAGCCGCTGTTGTCAGAAATCATTTTGTTTCAGGCACGCATGCGATTGCTTGCGCTTTGTTCGGGAATTTGAGGTACGGGGAAAAACTTGTTTCCGTTGTCGGAACGCCTTATGACACAATGGAAGAAGTTATCGGCACAAGAGGAAATAAACGGGCTTCTTTGATGGGGCATGGGGTTTTGTATGAGGAAATTCCATTGAAAGACGAAACTTATGTGGATTTTGAGCTTTTGGAAAAGAAAATCGACAAATCCGTAAATATGGTCACAATCCAGCGCTCGCGCGGCTATTCCCTGCGAAAATCACTGGATATTGCGACCACAAAAAAGGTTATTGATATTGTAAAATCCAAAAATCCCGATTGTATCTGCTTTATTGACAACTGCTACTGCGAATTCGTCGAGGAGCAGGAACCCCTTGAAATAGGAGCGGATTTGATTGCCGGTTCTTTGATAAAAAACCCGGGCGGAGGGATTGTTGAGGCTGGCGGTTATATTGCCGGTAAAAAAGAGTATGTTGAGCAGGCTGCAATGCGCCTAACCGCCCCCGGAATCGGCGCTGAGGGCGGTGCTATGCTCAATCAGCTGCGATTGATTTATCAGGGGCTGTTTATGGCACCCTCGATTGTGGCAGAGGCCGTGAAAGGCTCTATTCTTGCCTCTCAGGTGTTTGAGGATATCGGTTTTGTGTCAACACCAAAGCCCGAGGAACCCAGATGTGACCTGATTCAAACAATAAAATTCGGTGCACCCGGGCCGTTGATGGCTTTTTGTAAGGCTTTGCAGTATTATTCGCCGGTTGAGTCTTATTTGACGCCGATTCCGGATGAGGTGCCCGGTTATGATGATAAATTGATTATGGCAGGCGGAAGTTTTATTGAGGGGTCAACGATTGAGCTCTCCGCTGACGGCCCGATGCGCCCGCCTTACGCTGCATACATGCAGGGCGGCTTGAATTATGCGCATGTGAAGATTGCTCTGAACGGGATTTTGAAAGAGCTGGGAATTTAAGCTTTTTCATCAATTTCTGGTAGGAAAAAGCAGTAGTTCATTCGGGTTGTGTTCGTTTGCTAAAATTTATGCTAATTTATTATTATGAAAAAAAGAACACTGCTAATTACTGTAATCCTATTTGTTGTCATAGTGCTTGCGAGCTGTATCCGCGCGGATAAGCCCGAAGCAGATAAAACTGCGGTAAAATCCACCCAAAATCAAGAGGATTCTTTTACCCCAAAACCTGTTGAGCTGAAAACCATTGACGGAACCGATTTTCTGCTTTCCAGAAGCCCTGCCGGAAAGTACGGCGGGACAATGGTCGTCAGCACTATCGGCGAGGGGCCGAAAACTTTCAACTCATGGAATTCAAAAGATGCAACTTCAAGCGTTGCAAGCGATATAATGTTTGAAAGCCTTGTTACAACTGACCCTTATACCGGTGAAGTCATCCCGAGGCTGGCAAAAACCATTAAAACAATGCCGGACAAAAAAACTTATTTGATAACTCTTAGAAAAGGGCTGAAATGGTCGGACGGAAAAGAAATCACCGCTGATGACGTCGAATATACCTGGAATACGCTGGTTTTTGGCGGTTACGGAAACACGAGCACGCGTGACGCGATGTATATTGACGGTGAGTTGCCGAAAGTGACGAAAATTGATAAATATACCGTGAAATTCGTCACGCCAAAGCCGTTTTCACCTTTTTTGCGGCAAATTAGCGTGCCGGTTGCCCCGAAACATGTGCTCAAACCTGTTTCTGACAAGGGTAAACGCGCTTTTGATTCTTTCTGGGGGCCATCAACCCCGCCGGAGGATTTTGTTGTGAGCGGGGCGTTCAAACTCAAGGAATATGTGCCTGCGCAGCGCATTGTGTATGAGCGAAATCCGAATTATGCGATGATTGATGAAAAAGGGCAGCGGCTGCCTTATTTGGACAAATATATTATCTTGATTGTGGGCGATTTGAATAATGAGCTTTTGAAATTTAAGTCAAAAGAGCTCGATGTAGTGTCGCTTCGCGGGGCAAATGTGTCGATTTTTAAGGAAAAAGAGAAAAATTCCGATTACAAAATCTACAATCTCGGGCCGGATACGGGCACGATGTATTTCGGGTTCAATCTCAACACCCGCAAGAATGACAAGGGAAAATATTACGTAAATCCCATTAAACAAAAGTGGTTCGGGGATATAAATTTCAGAAGTGCGGTTGATTATGCGATTGACCGTGAAAATATGGTTTTTAACGTTGCGAATGGCGTTGGGGCGCCGCTTTTCACGCCCGAGGCGCTTTCTTCGATTTATTTGAACGAAAAAGTTGCCAAAGGTCATCCGCAAGATGTTGAAAAAGCCCGTGAACTACTTAAAAAATCAGGATTTTACTGGGATAAAAACAACAAGCTTTTTGACAAAGACGGAAACAGGGTGGAATTTGACCTTTACACAAATGCAGGGAACACTGAGCGAGAATCTCTGGGCGTTATGGTTAAACAGGATTTGGAAGACCTCGGTATGAGCGTGAATTTCAAGCCAGTTGAGTTCAACACGCTTGTGAACCGTCTGACGAACACTCTTGATTGGGATGTTGTGATTATGGGCTTTACGGGCAATCCTCTGGAGCCATACAGCGGAAAAAATGTCTGGCAATCCAACGGTTCGCTTCATTTGTTCAACATGAGGCATTCTGAAAGTGATAATAAGAATATTTTTGCATGGGAGCGCAGGCTTAATGAAATTTTTGACAAAGCGGCAGTGGAATTGGATTTTGACAGGCGCCGTGCGCTTTATGAGGAGTATCAGCAGCTGATTTATGACATGAAGCCCATGATTTATCTTTATTCGCCCATCAGGATAACCGCAATTCGCAAAAAGTTCGGAAACATCCACCCCACGGAGCTTGGCGGCGTTACGCACAATCTTGAAGAAATTTACATTAAGAAATAAGACTTGAAAAACGGATTTCTTTTGTTTAAAATGAATAAGCAATTAAGCCTTATATTGAGGGGGTAGCTGCGCTAGTCCCGAAGATAAGAAGACTTTGAAAATTGAATAAAATGCAAAAAATCGGGACGTAGCAAGGACTCCGCGAGCACGATTAAGTATCGTGCGAGAAGGAGGGGCTAGCTGCGCTAGTCCCGAAGATAAGAAGACTTTGAAAATTGAATAAAATGCAAAAAATCGGGACGTAGCAAGGACTCCGCGAGCACGATTAAGTATCGTGCGAGAAGGAGGGGCTAGCTGCGCTAGTCCCGAAGATAAGAAGACTTTGAAAATTGAATAAAATGCAAAA
>URFH01000039.1 GCA_900547155.1 uncultured bacterium
AAAAAGTATAACATAAAATTTTTTATAAAAAATATCTGATTTTGTTGAATTTTTAAAATTTAGCAAAATTGGGTTCAAAGTCTTTCAGCATATATGTTTTAGTTATTTTTACAAAAATGTAATTAAAGCTCAATAAATTACATTTTTTGTAATTTATTGAAAATTTTATAAAAAGTCGGAAGTTGTTGCTAAAAGTGGAAAGCAGGTACTTCCCTCAAAAGTGGGAAAATTCAAAAATGTAATTTATTTTAATTTCATTCAAAAAAATGTAATTAAAGCTTTTTTCTAGATAAATAGAGAACTTTCAGCCTCAAAACTTCCTCGCCCAACACCCTCGAAAGGGACAAAACGGACAAAATTACATTGTCTCATAAATTTTAGGGGAAGCAGCCTCAAACTTAAACACCAAGCCAATTGCACCCCTATAAATTACATTTTTTTGAATTTGTCCTGTCTGGTTATAATAATCGCTTTTCCAGATAAATCATATCCGTCAATTGTTTCCCATTTTCAAAAATAGGGCGTGAATAATTATTTATAAAAAAGTTTCTTATTCTGCGTGTTTCAACAAAACCCCGCTTTTTATAAAAACTGAGAGTTTTTTCGTTTTCACCGGTTCCGAGAATTACAGAATTAAAATTTTCCTTGTACTTATTGAAAACAAAATCTAATAATTTTGACGCACAGCCTTTGTTTTGATATTCAGGGCGGGTAGCCAGATTTTTTATTTCCACGGTATTGTCGTCTATAGGCATAACCGCACATACAGAGGTCGGAGTATTTTCGTAATACAAAACAAAAAGTGTTGACCGGTTCAAATACTTGTTAACCATCGATTCCTCCTCATCTCCGATTAACAAAATCCTCATAAAATCCGTTTTGTTTTTAGTTATTTCTTCTATTCTCATTCGTTATCTCCTGTAAATGAGGCCTTATTTGGATTTGCAGGCAGGATTGTATATGGCATATTATACAGAGATAATAACATATTTCTGAACAAAACCATGATTTTAACTTTATTTGATAGAATCATCAAGTTCAAGAACTTTTTGTTCGTTCCTGTTAAAAATTGTAAAAAAATATCTGCTAACATGTACAAAAAAATCTTCCTAGGGTTTTCTATTATGCAAAAGCGAGGTATTTATGAGAATTTCACCGATTTATTCGTATTCGTCACGCTACAATATACAATCCCCCGAAAATAAAAAAACCGTCAAGCCAAATCGAACAGGTATTATTGCATTTCGTGCTTCGGGAAATAGAAATCATATAGCTATAATCACACCGGAATGCGCACCTTATGCAATCACCGGCGGTGCTGGCAGCGTTATGGAACAAAGAAGTTCTTTTTTCAAAAAAATGTATCCTCATAAAGATGTGAGAATTTTTATACCGTTTTATAATCCTCAAAATAAAGACATTTATAAATCCACGGCTATTCGCAACCCATTAACAAATGAACTGCTGGCTTTTCCGGTAGAAAAAACAGGCATAGAAACCGAATTTGAATATGGAGTAAGAAAGTCAAAAGCAGAATTATACAAAATCAAAAATCCGGCAAACGGAGTACCGCTTTATCTGGTTTATACACCGGAATTTAATGATTTTTTAAAAGAGTATGACCAGAGGAATTGCCCTCACTGGAAAAAATACAATGTATTTTGCAAAGCATTATTAGCCTTGTTTGAAAAAATGGGGAAATCAAATGAAAATTTCAACCCCGGTTTGCTTCATGCTGTCGACGCATCAGCTTCATTTTTAATATCAAAAAATGGTGAAAGACCTTGCCTGTATGAAGCTACCGACGCTCATCGTGAGTCAGACTCTTATGTAGCACCTTTCGAGGCTATGTTAAACATTTTCTCCAAAAAGCAAATTGAAGAAATAAAAAATAACATTATTTTCAAAGACAGCATTGCCGAATTGGTATGCAAAAATAAGAACCTTTCCCCAAAACCATCAGATGTAGCAACCCCGGCGTCTGTGAAAGAAAAATTAAACTCAGATCCGGAGTTCTATTCATCTATTTTAGTCAGGATTGCAGATAACTATAAAAACCTGAGCACGGATTTAAAAAACAAGCTAATTATTGAAAGAATTAATAACGTAATAAGACAAATGACAAGCTCCAGCGTGTATTACGACGCAAACATAGACTACAGCTGCATGATTAATGCACTGAGAAACTGCGACAACTGGTTTGTGCCATCAGATGATTATTATAAAAAAGTAATAACCTCCAAAGACTATTGCTCGGGTGAATTCGGCTCTATTGCAATGTTAAGGCTGAACAACGGTTGCGGGATTGCTAATGCAATTGACTTGAGCTTATACAACCCAAACAATCCCGTACAAGTCGTTTTTCCTTATAATATTTCAAATTTTGAAGAAGGCAAAAGGAAAAATAAAAACTATATTTTTGAACAATTTTCTAAAGCCAATGTCGAAGCAGACAAAATAAGTCCCAAAGTAATTAACGGCAACAATTCACAAGTATTTGGATATCTTGACAAAAAGTATATAAATTCACCACTAATCGTAAATATAAGCCGGTATAACACTCAGTTAAAAGGTCAGGATATCGCCCTGAAAGCCATAGATAAAGTTCTAAACAAAACTAATGCCTGCGCTGTTATAGCAATGCCCGGTTTTAGAAATTCAGACTACCAAACTATGGAGAAATTCATTAAAAATGTAGTGAATAACCCTAAATACGCGGGAAGAGTAGTTCTCACAGATAGTTATGTCCCTGTAAATCAGTATTTTGCAGGTGCTGATTTTTCACTTGTGACAAGCCGCTCTGAAACTTGCGGTCTTATAGGTTTTCAATCAATGCGTATGGGAGCGGTTCCTGTTTCTACTCCTGTCGGGATTATGACAACCATTGTAAAACAGCCCAGAGAAACCCGCAAAAATGCAACAGGTTATCTAACCCCGCTTAACTTTGACACAAGAAAAGCAGATACTATATTTGCCAATACATTGTTAAGAGCAATCTCCATTTACAATTCCAATCCGGCATTTTATAACTCAATGGTTAAAAATTGCATGATGTTTGACAGTTCTTACAAGAGTTCGTGTGCTAAATTAAACAATGTTTACAACAAAACAATAAACCGGAAAAAACTAAATAATATTTCTTTAAATAGTTTGCAATCCCCGGAAAATCAGCATAACTTAAAAATATTAAGACCTGATGACATAAATTCATTAAAAAAAGCAGATGTGCTTGTTTTGCTTGCACACCCTGATGACGAAGTATTTTTTACTCCTGTCTTGAAATACATAAAAGAGGGAAAATCGGTTCAATTTGTCTATTTTGCAAAAGGAGATAAAGGTGCTTATAGAGATTATGCCCCTACAAACCCGGAAGATTTGGCAGCATACAGAGAAAATGAACTTTGCAACGCATTAAACCGTTTGGGCGTCAGCCGCAGTCCGCTGAAGTTCTCAATTGAGGATGATTTTTTGCACCTGCACAAAAAAGAGCTGGAAGACTATGCAAATCGCATAATAAACAAAGTGCAGCCCGATGTTATATTCTCATTTGCGCCATACGGCTATACCGGGCACCCTGACCATAAAGCGGTTTCCAAAGCTGCTATTGACTCAATGAATTTGTACAATTCAACTCATAAAAAACAAATTGAAATTTTCCAGCCTGTTCTGACGCATAAAACAGCTGCTGCTTTTCATGATTATGCAGTTAAAGAAAACTCGGATTCTTTTGATTTTGTAGAGGAGGGAGCAGATGTTGATTCTGATGACGTTATAAAAGTTGACGTTAAAGAATTTGAAAAACAGATACTTTCTTCTTTAAAATGCCACAAATCACAATGGTCTGACAAGGAAATTAATGCAATACACAAATTTTATGTTGATAATCCTGCCGAATTAAAATCTATTACCTCCATTGAGGATAAAAATGAAACCTACGAAAATCCCTGGAACAAACGAGCAGAGGATATTAAAAAATTATACGGAGATGAATTTTTTAATATTTTCAATGGAATAAAAATGGTCAATACCGATTTAGGCATAGAGCTGGATTTGTATCTTACATATTACGACAATAGCAACGAAGTAGATAACACAACAATGTGGATAAACTCCGATTTATTTAATGATACTCAACACAGAATCGAGGTTTTTGATTTAATCCTTAATTCCCTAAACAAAATAAAGAAAATACCAAAATTTGAAAAGGTCGAAAATATAAGTTTCAGATATTTTGACGAAACAAAAAAAGAAGACTGCATCTGCGACATACCGATTAAAGAATTGCAAAAAATAAGCAAGGAAGAATACCAATCTTTCAACAAATATCAAAGAAAAAATAAAAAATAAGAAAATTCCACTATAAGTATTAATTTTCTTTAAATCTGTTCCCTCCGGTTCAAATTTTTGATAAAATAATAAAAAGGATTAAAGGAAAGCATGGTGAAAATCCTACACTGGTCCGCAGCCGTAAAAGTCGGAATGCTTTAGTCCATAGACAACCTCGAGACAGGAATTTGGGAGAAAAAATAGTTTTTTGCTAGCCAATTTCTGCCTTTTTGTAAAAAAAGGAGATTTGTATGAACGAATTCGATAACAAAAAAGTTATCAGCATTGAGCAACCTCAAAAACCGGCAAAAATAGAGGGGGCGCTTGTAACAAAGCCTAAATCGCTTGAACCGTCGAAGATTGTAAACAAAATCCTCGAAATCCCCTCAAAACAAGCGCTGAGTCAGGTAAAAATAATCAAAAAAGACGGAACAAAAGAAGATTACGACGTAAGCAAAGTAGCCGCAGCGGTCAAAAAATCTGCAGCGAGAATGCTCATCGAATTTAGCGAAGAGGAAATCAAAAATATAACTAATTTCGTCGACAAAAGCGTTCTTGAGTCAAAAGAAACAGAAATTCCGATTTTTAAAATGCACTGCATAGTGGAAAACGCACTTGAGGCGCTAAATCCGAAAGTTGCGCAAAGCTATCGGAATTACAGAAATTATAAAATCGATTTTGTCGATATGCTGGACAAGGTTTATCAAGAAAGCCAAAAAATCATGTACATTGGCGACAAAGAGAACTCAAACGCCGATTCTGCGCTGGTTTCGACAAAACGCTCGCTTGTTTTTAACCAGCTCAACAAAGAACTATACAAAAAGTTCTTTTTAACGGTTCCCGAGCTTCAGGCGATTCGCGACGGTTATATTTACATCCACGACATGTCCGCAAGGCGCGATACAATGAATTGCTGCCTTTTTGATGTCGCAACCGTGCTAAAAGGCGGGTTTGAAATGGGCAATCTCTGGTACAACGAGCCAAAATCGCTTGAAGTGGCATTTGACGTAATCGGGGATATTGTAATGGCGGCTGCAAGCCAGCAATACGGCGGATTTACCGTTCCCGAAGTGGACAAAATCCTTGCCCCGTACGCACAAAAAACATTTGAAAAGAATTACGAAAAATACCTTGAGCTCGGCGTAGAAAGCAAAAAAGCCGAAAATGAAGCGCTGAAAGATGTTGAAAAAGATTTCCATGACGGTTTTCAGGGCTGGGAATATAAATTCAACACAGTCGCTTCCAGCCGCGGAGATTATCCGTTTATCACAATGACAATGGGGCTTGGCACGGAAAAATTTGCGAAAATGGCGTCTTTGATTATGCTCGAGGTAAGAAAAGAGGGGCAGGGCAAAAAAGGAAACAAAAAACCCGTACTTTTCCCGAAAGTTGTCTTTCTCTACGACGAAAATCTCCATGGAAAAGGCGGCGAGCTGGAAGAACTCTTCAATGCCGGCGTAGAATGCTCGAAAAAAGCAATGTATCCGGACTGGCTTTCTTTGACGGGCGAGGGATATGTTGCGGGTATGTACAAAAAGTACAAAAAAGTGATTTCACCCATGGGCTGCCGCGCCTTTCTTTCCCCCTGGTACGAAAAAGGCGGAATGAAGCCGGCCGACGAAAATGACAAGCCCGTATTCGTCGGTAGATTCAATATCGGAGCAATAAGCCTGCATTTGCCGATGATTTACGCAAAAGCAAAGCAGGAGGGCAAAGATTTTTACGAAATTCTTGATTATTACATGGAAATGATCAGGCAGCTGCACATCAGAACGTACGAATATCTCGGAGAAATGCGCGCCTCAATAAACCCGCTTGCTTTCTGCGAGGGCGGTTTTTATGGCGGACATCTGGGCATTCATGACAAGATAAAACCGCTCTTAAAATCAGCAACAGCTTCTTTCGGAATCACCGCCCTCAACGAATTGCAGCAAATGCACAACCAAAAATCGCTCGCTGAAGACGGCGAATTCGCTCTGGAAGTAATGGAATACATCAACAAAAAAGTGAATGAATTCAAAGAAAAAGACGGGAACCTTTACGCAATCTACGGAACCCCCGCTGAAAACCTTTGCGGGCTGCAGGTAAAACAGTTCCGCAAAAAATTCGGAAAAATCAACAATGTTTCCGATCGCGGATATGTTTCCAACAGTTTTCACTGCCATGTTTCAGAAAATATCGGCCCGATTGAAAAACAGGATTTGGAGGGCAGATTCTGGAACCTTTTAAACGGCGGAAAAATCCAGTATGTAAAATATCCTGTTTCGTACAACACAAAAGCCATTGAAACCCTTGTAAAAAGGGCGATGGACAAAGGATTTTACGAGGGTGTCAACCTTTCGCTCGCATATTGCGACGATTGCGGCCATCAGGAGCTTTCTATGGATGTTTGCCCGAAATGCGGCAGCAAAAACCTCACAAAAATCGACAGAATGAACGGATATCTTTCATATTCCCGCGTAAAAGGCGATACCCGCCTCAATCAGGCAAAAATGGAAGAAATCAAAGACAGGGTGAGTATGTAAAATGAATTATCACAACATCACAAAAGAAGATATGCTCAACGGCGACGGAATACGCGTGGTTTTGTGGGTTTCCGGCTGCGAACACCACTGCAAAAACTGCCAGAACCCGATTACGTGGGATAAAAACGGCGGCTTGCCCTTTGACAAAGCCGCAGAAGACGAGCTTTTTGAGGCTTTGAACAAACCTCACATAGACGGCATAACCTTTTCGGGCGGCGACCCGTTAATGCCGTACAATCGAAAAGAAATTTTCAGGCTCATCAAAAAATGCCGCGAGCTTTATCCTGAAAAATCAATCTGGCTTTACACCGGTTCAAAATGGGAAGAAATCAGGGATTTTCCTGATTTAAACCTGATTGATGTAATCGCAGAAGGAGAATTTGTCGAAGCTTTGAAAGACAACAATCTTCACTGGGTCGGAAGCTCAAATCAGCGCGTAATTGACATAAAAAGCACGCTTGAACAAAACAAAATTGTGCTACATGCGTAATTTTTTGCCGTGATATAATGAATCTATGGAAATTAGATTCGCAAAACCGCAAGACTGCGCCGAACTTCTTAAAATTTACGGTCAATACATTGATACACCGATAACTTTTGAGTATGTTCTTCCGCCATGCGAGGAATTTGCCGCAAGAATAACAGAAATCAGCGCGGATTACCCTTATCTTGTCTGCGAAGAAAACGGGAAAATAGTTGGCTACGCCTATGCCCACCGGTTCAAAGAACGCGCAGCTTATCAGTGGGGAGCAGAATTATCTGTATATCTGGAGAAAAATTTCACCTCAAAAGGCCTTGGCAAAAAATTGTACCGCATTTTAGAGGAAATTTTAAAGATTCAAAATGTAAAAACAGTTTACGGGGGCGTAACTTCACCTAATGTTAAAAGCGAAAAGCTGCATAAATCGCTGGGGTTTTCTCTTGCCGGCACATACCGCAAAACAGGATACAAATGCGGTCAATGGCTGGATGTAAGCTGGTATGAAAAAACAATTGCCCCGCACACGCCCGAACCGGAACCCTTTAAATCAATAAAACAAATACCCGAAAGCACATTATATTCAGTGATACAAGAAGAATTCAACGAAAAGTGAGAAACAAATCATGAAAATCGCACCGCTAATCACCAACCTAACAAAAACCCCGGCCCGTATCAGGCACGCGCAGCCGGTAAGCTTCAAATCAACTCCCCAAATTTTCACTGAGGGGATGAAAGAGCTTGAAAACATTATCAACAATGAAATTACGCCTTTTGTGAACGATAGCAGGGATTTGTACATAGAAACAGGAAAAATCGGCTACAGGGCGCAAGAAGCAGTAAATTTTATAACTTTGAAAGAAAATAAGCTTTATCAGCATAAATTCCGCCTCCAAAACACCCTGAACAACGCTCTTTCGCCGGAAGTTTCCGAAGATTTGGAGCTTGCAAAAGAATACAAAAATAATCTGAGCGATTTTGAGAGCATTGAAAAAATGTCAAACCGCCCCATGTACAAAAATCCTGATTTGAAAGAAAAAATCTCCGCTGCAAAAGCGACCGTTTTTGCTCAGGACAACGAACTTGTGAAAATAAGACCGATTTCGGATTATTTTGACAATAATTATGAAAAACTGGGCAGAGAATTAGAAAAAATAGATCTTCGCAGCGATGAAAATCTGTTCAAAAAGTTTGAAAAGACCAGAGAGCAGCAGATTTCTGCGCAATACTTTATGTTTATCACCCCCTACAATGACGCCATAAAACTAAAACTCAAATATCAGGAGCTAAAATCCTCTGTCGAAAATCCCGCAATAAGCGCGTACACAAAACTTGAAAATATTGAAAACGCTCTGGAAACCGCCCGGAATATAGCAAAAGACCGGAAACTTTTTTACGAAAACCGCAAAGACATTGAAAAATTCGTAAAAGAAAACAAAAATCAGCTTCCGCCCCCGGCAGGAGAAATCAACGCAGCATACGAAAAACTTACACAAAAATGCGATGAAATTTCAGAAAAATACCGCAAAAAAGCCGGAGATTTTGTTCAAGAACATGCCGCAAATCCCGATTTTAGCAGGGAGCGGGCAAAAAAACTGCTGAAAAAACAAAAAGAAACAAACGATTCACTATACCTGATTATTGACAAAATAAAAACCGATTACATCACCGCTCAAAATAAAGAATTTTACGAAAATTGGAAGTTGTAAACGCAAAAAAATCATAGGGCGGTTTTTGCTTGACAAAAAGTTAGGTTTGCCTTACATTTATTTGCGGATAATCTTACATCAGGAGAAAAGATGAGTATCAAAGCCGTCAACAGCGTTAGTATTTCCGCTTTAAACCCAAAATCCTGTGTTGCCCCAAATTACAGGCCCGGTTTTGGACTTGCTGATATGCCGACGAAAGACCAGTACAATGATTTGCGGGTATTTTATCATCATATTTACGAATATAAAAAAGGGTTGAGAAGCCTTGTTTTAACAACTGAAAAATCAGACAACCGCGCCGTAATTGAATCAAAATTGAAAAGAGAAAAAATTCCCTACGTTATAAAAGAAGTAAACAGCAAAAATATAAATGTTTTCTTTGGAAACAAAGACTGCATAAGAGTTGTATCAACTTTTGACAAACCCTTAAACAGGCTCACGCCCGAACAGGATTTTATGCTGGGAATTATGCTCGGATATGACAAAATACTGCAATGCAAAAGGTATTTCGTGATGAGTGATAAATATTTCAAAAACATGAAAGCAGACGGCTAAAAGCGCGCTTTCATGTTCTCAAAACTATTTAAGCCGGCCCGCTGCAGCGTCAAAAGCTCCGCCCGCAGAGGATTTTTCTAATCCGTGACTTCCGAGGGCACGCAGAGAGTTCAAAACCGCTATCAAAGTTACGCCCACATCGGCAAAAACAGCTCCCCACATAGTTACAAATCCCATTGCGCCTAAAACAAGGAACAAAAGTTTCACGCCGATAGCAAAAACGATATTTTGTTTCACAATGTTCATTGTTTTTCTGGCAATCCTTACTGCCAGCGGGATTTTGGAGATTTTATCGTCCATAATTACAATATCCGCCGCCTCAATCGCTGCGTCCGAACCCAGCGCGCCCATTGCGATTCCCGCATCAGCTCCGGCCAGAACAGGTGCGTCATTAATGCCGTCGCCGACAAAAATCACGGTTTTGCCGCGTTGTTTGCCTTCAATGAGTTCTTCAATTTTTTCAACTTTGCCAGCAGGAAGCAAATTTGCAAAAAAGCCGTCCAGACCAAGCTTTTTCGCTGCATATTCAGCCGCACTTTGCGAGTCGCCCGTCAACATGAGGGTTTTATTAACAATTTTCTTCAAATCCTTTACTGCCTGCGCAGCGTCGGCCTTGATTTCGTCGGAAATCACAATATAACCTGCGTATTGGCCGTCTATTGCAGTGTAAATTATCGTCCCCTGCGCGTTTGCGGCTGCGTAATCAATTCCAAATTTCTCCATAAGCCCGCTGTTACCCGCAAAAACCTGAACGCCGCAGATTTTTGCACTGACGCCGTTTCCTGCAATTTCTTTAACAGCGCTTATTTCAGACAGGTTGATTTCTTTGCCGTAAGCGGATTTCAAGGATATTGCAATGGGGTGGTTTGAGTAATTTTCAGCCATTGCTGTGTATTTTAACAGTTTTTCCCCGGAAAAACCCTTGCAGGGCGCAATTTTAGTGACATTGAAACTTCCTTTTGTTAATGTTCCTGTTTTGTCAAAAACCACAGCGTCGGGCTTTGCAAGCGCTTCAAGGAAACTGCTGCCTTTTATGAGAATTCCGGCGCGGGAAGCCCCTCCCAGCCCCGCAAAAAAGCTCAAAGGCACGGAAATAACCAGCGCACACGGGCAAGAAATAACCAGAAAAGTCAAAGCGCGTCCGAACCAGAGCGAAAATCCGCCGCCGGCAATCAATGGAGGCAAAACAGCCAGCAGCAGCGCCCCTAAAACGACCGCAGGGGTATAATATCTTGCAAATCTGGTGATAAAATTCTCGGCTTTAGCCTTTTTTGAGCCTGCATGTTCAACTAGTTCAAGGATTTTGGACACGGTGGATTCGCCGAAAGGCTTTGTGACGCGGATTTTGATAAGCCCGTTCGTGTTAATACAGCCGCTGATTGCGTCATCGCCGGTTTTGATTTCACGCGGCATAGATTCGCCTGTAAGCGCAGAAGTATCGACAACCGCCGTCCCCTCCACAATTTTACCGTCAAGCGGGATTTTTTCGCCGGCTTTAACCGCAATAATTTCGCCGACCTGCACGATTTCGGGCGAAACTCGCTCTATTTCACCGTTTCGCTCAATATTTGCATAGTCCGGCCTGATGTCCATCAGCTCTGCAATTGAATTTCGGGATTTTTCAACAGCCCTGTGCTGCAAAAATTCACCAATCTGATAAAGAATCATAACCATAACCGCCTCAGGGTACTCTTTTATGGCAAAAGCGCCCAGCGTCGCAATCCCCATCAGGAAATTTTCGTCAAAAACATGGCCTTTGACAATATTTTTAAAAGCCGCAAGCAAAACATCGCCGCCCGCAGCAAGGTAAGCAACCAAAAACACGACAAATTCAGCCCCAGCTGGCAGATGAAAAAGCATACCCGCAGCAAAAACCGCCAGTGCAATGGAAATTCTTACCAGAGGAGCGGTTTTGTGGTGTCCGGAGCCGTGTTCGTGATGATGTTCGCACATATTTATTACCTCGTTAATTGAATGATTGTTCAACTATATTTTTAGTATAATTGAACAGTTGTTCAATTGTCAACCCTAAAAAAGGAGATTAATTTACAAACTTAACACAGTTGAATAACCGTTCAATTGTGTTATAATTCAAATATGGATAACAAAAAATCAGATTGTGAAGCGATAAACATAGAAATAGTTGAAAAAGTTAAGCCCAACATGCCCGAAATGAACCTATTGTACGAACTTTCGGACTTTTTCAAGGTAATGGGAGACGGAACGAGGATTCAGCTTTTATGGGCGCTTGAGGAAAGCGAAATGTGCGTGGGCGACCTTGCAGTGCTTTTAAATATGACAAAATCAGCCGTTTCTCACCAGCTAAAAGTCCTCAGAACCGCAAAACTCGTCCGCGCGAAAAAAAAGGGGAAAAATGTATATTATGCGCTCAACGACCACCATGTAAAATCCATTCTGGAAAAGGCGCTCGAGCATGTTTGTGAATAATTTGCAGGTTTTGTAACGATTTGTTAAGTTAAATGTTTAAAATAGCAAATAAATTTTTCACCCGACTTCATGTGAATGTAAGTTCAAGAATCTGGAGTAACAAAAAAATGAAAATGCCCTCTGTAAAAATGCCGAAATTCGTAAAAACAGGCGCTGAATACGTTTCAAAAAAATCAAAAGCCGCTTACGGATATGCCTCTCAAAAACTCGGCGAAGGTCTTAAATATGCAAAAACATTGAAAAAAGACACAGTCGAATTTGTTAAGAAAAATCCAAAACAAACCGCAGCAGCCGCAGGAGTCGGAGCAGCAGTTGTTCTTCTGGGTGTTGGAATCAAACACCTGGTTGAAAAAAAAAATGAGCAAAAATTCCAATTAAAATTGATGAAAACCATTGCGTCAGCACAAAATGATGCAGAAAAATTTGCTCTTCGCGATGCTGTTAAAAGACAGGCTGAAATGATTTCAACAATGCAGGACAGAATCGCGGCTGATAAGGAAGTTATTGACGCAAGCAGAGAAATAATTGACGCTTACAAAGCTTCCCAAAAATAAGAAATCAATTTCACCAAAAAAGCCCGAACCCTTTCAAAGGTCGGGCTTTTTTGCTACAATGTTTTTTAGAAAAGAGAGTGTTTGATTATTTATGAGTGAAGATTTGGTTTTGTACCTTAAAAAGGTCAATTTTGAAAAACAGCTCAAAAAGCTTAAGAAAAAACTAAAGGGAAAAACCGCAATAATCTACGGCGCGGGGCAGTTTTTCAGATGTATTTGCGAAAATTATGACCTCGGCGGGATTGAAATCTCAGGAATTTGCGACAGGAGCTTTGAAAATTTTGACGGGGAATTTTTGGGGTACAAAAAGCTGAAAATCTCCGATATTAGCACGTCAGGAGCGGATTTTGTACTGGTTGCGACATTTCGCTATCTTGATATCACAGAAAATCTTGAAAAAGACCTTGCTGCCTCAAAAATCAAGGTTTTGCCGCTTGTTGACAGGCCGTTTTTTGAGTTATTAAAAGAGATATGGAGTTGAAAATTTGAATATTGCAATAATTTTTGCCGGAGGGCGGGGCGAAAGGCTAAGCGCCGATTCCATACCGAAACAGTTTATTGATATCGACGAAAAACCGCTAATAATCCACACTCTTATGAATTTTCAAAATCATGAGGAAATTGACAAGATTTATATTGCGATTTTGCCCGAATATTACAAACATATGGAAAATCTTGTGAAAAGTTACGGGATTGATAAGGTAAAGGGCATTGTGAACGGCGGGGATTCTGCTCAGGAGTCGATTTTCAACGCGCTGACCTGCGCGTTGAACGAGAATCCTGAGGATTCTGCGGTTTTGATTCATGACGGAGTACGCCCGATTCTTACAAAAGAAGTAATTTCACGAAATATCGAGTCCGTAAAAAAATACGGCAGCGCAATCACTTGCATTCCTGCGTATGAAACGATTCTGGTGAGCAAAGACGGCAAAACGCCTGACAAAGTGCCATTTCGGCGTGAAATCTACAAAGGGCAGGCGCCGCAAAGCTTTTATCTGGGCGAAATCGTTGCTGCACACGAAATTATCCGGAAACGCCCGCAAAAATACGAGGATATGATTGATTGCTGCACGATTTACCACACTCTCGGGCAAAAAACGCACATGGTTGAGGGAAATTTCGGGAATATTAAAGTCACGACAAAAGAAGACGTTTATATCCTGAAAGGGCTGTTAAAAATGCTTAAAGATAAAGAAAATGCGGGGCAGGAATGAAATATTATGAAAAAAATCCCGTTTTAAGAGCGGATTTGGAATATATTAAAGAAAATTTTGATTTCAGCCCTTTTGAGGGAAAAATCGTTCTTGTGAGCGGCGCAAGCGGCTTTCTGGGGAGCATTATTGTAAAAAGCCTGCTTTTTGCATGCAAAAATGTGAAAATTCTCGCCCTTATCAGAAATTTTGAAAAAGCTGAACGCATTTTTGGCGCGCCCGCTGACATCCGGCTGAAATTCCTTGTGCAAGACATTTTAGAGCCGGTTAAAACGGATGAAAAAGCGGATTTTATAATCCACGCTGCGGGCGAAACATCTTCTGAGAATTTTTTCAACAGGCCGGTGCGCACGGCACTAACAAATCTGAAAGGAACGGAAAATATCCTAGAATATGCCGTCAAATCAGGCACAGAAGGGATGGTTTATCTTTCCTCGCTCGAGGTTTACGGGGCGCACTCGGGCGGAAAGCTTACAGAAAGCGCTTTTAGCACGGTTGACCCGATGAATCCGCGCTCCAGCTATCCGGAAAGCAAAAGAATGTGCGAAAATCTGTGCGCTGCTTATGCAAAAGAGTTCAATCTGCGCGTGATGTCCGCACGGCTGACGCAAACTTTCGGGGCGGGCATAAATTATGACGATTCAAGGGTCATAATGCAGTTTGTCAGGAGCGTAATTGAAGAAAAACCGATAATTCTGCACACGGACGGGCTTTCTGCGAAAAATTACTGTTACAGTGCGGACGCAGTGCTTGCAATTTTGACGATTCTGACAAAAGGCAAGGCGGCTAACGCTTACAATGCGGCAAATCCCGAAACTTTTGCCTCAATAAAAGAGATTGCGCAAATGCTCACAAAAATGTTCCCAAAAACAAAGCTAAAATTTGAAAAAAACGACGGCTCGATTTATTTTCCCGCATGTACGATGGATTTGGATGTGAAAAAGCTGGAAGCTCTGGACTGGAAAGCGCAAATCCCGCTGGAAGAAATGTTAAAACGGACGATAAAATATTTTCAGGAAGGAAAAAATGAGCATTAAATACAAAATCCTGAAATTTTTTAGATTTTTAAAACAAAGCGAAGCGGAATTTAAGCGGATTTTTATGCTTTTGGCGTCATTTTTTACGCCGGTGAAGAAAAACCGGATTGTTTTTTGCAATTTTATGAACGGCTACACCTGCAATCTGAAATACATTGCGCAGGAGCTCATACAGCGCGGCAATGCGGAAATTTACTGGATAAACGGCTGCAAAACAGCCTCGATAGAAGAGTTTCCGGCACAAATCAGGGTTATTGATTTTTCTAACAAAAAAGAAGCGCTTAAAATTGCCTCATCAGCGAAAATTCTCATCACAAACAGCTGTTTGACGAGGCTTTTTATGGCGGGTTTTGTAAAAAAGAGAAATCAGGTCTACATAAACACGTGGCACGGCTCTTTGGGGATAAAAAAGGTTAATTTTTCCCGCGGATTCTACGGATACGACGCTCAATGGCTAAAATTCAACCTTAAAGATTCGGCAGCAGTTGATTATGCGATTTCTAACAGCGATTTTGAAACGGAAATATACAGAAATGAGCGGCTTTTCAAGAAAAACATCCTGCTTTTCGGTCATGCGAGAAATGATATTTTCTTCAAAAAAGATAAACCATACAAATCCTTGATTTGCAAGACTTTTGGCCTCCCCGAAACCACAAAAATCCTCCTTTATGCGCCGTCATTTAGAGAGGATATCCGCACGAACTGTTACGGGCTGAATTATTTGAGGGTTATTGAAGCGCTCGAGCGGGAAAATGGCGGAAAATACGCTTTTCTGGTGAGATTTCACCCGATAATGGCAGAATTTGCAAAGGAATTGGTTCCAAAATCGCCAAAAATCATTGATGTGACAAAATATCCGGATATTCAGGAGCTGTTATGCGCCGCGGATATTATGGTTACGGATTATTCAAGCTGCATATTCGATTTTATGCTTTCAAGAAAGCCCGCGTTTTTCTATGCGGAGGATATTGAAAAATACAATCAGGAGCGGGGATTTTATTTTCCTATGAGCGAAACGCCTTTTCCGATTGCGCAAAACACAGACGAATTGGTAAAAAATCTTCTGGAATTCAATGAAAATAAATATCTCGAAGAAATAGACGCCTTTTTAAAAGGCAAGGGCGCATTTGAGGACGGAAACGCTTCAAAAAGGGCTGCGGATTTTATAGAAAGGCTGCTTGGATGATTAAAATAGCGTTAATTTCTCTTTTTGACACAAATTTGGGCGAAGAACTTATTAAAGACTGCGCAAAATACCTCATTGAAAGAGCAGCAAAAGAAAACGGGCTTGAAATTGAAGTTACTGTGCAAAATCTTTTCCCGCGGGAAGAAAGATTTCCCTCATTTGCGCGTTTTAGGAGGAATTTGGAGCGCAGCCGGATTTTGCTGGCAAAGAAGTTCTTTCCGGCTTTACAACCGTTTTTGTGCTTTGTTGAGGAGCTTATTGCGATTTTAAAATGGCATTTTGAGCAGAAAAATAATCCGGAAATCAAAAATTATTACACAAACATCGCAAAATCTTCAGATATCGTCGTAACAGCGGGAGGGGGCTTTCTTTCCCACCTGAATCTCAATCTCTGGGCGCCTTTTTATGCATTATTATGCGCCTGCGAAGAACAAAATACGCCGGTTTACGTGAACTGTATTGGAATAGAGCGGCCATCGGGTGCGTTTTCGCTGTTGTTCAAAAATATTCTTAACAAAAAATGTATAAAGCACATGACCGTACGCGATGACATAAAAACAGCGCTAAAATACTGCAAAACCCGTCAAAAATGCGCACTTGCCGGCGATTCTGCGCTCTGGGTAAGCGAATGCTACGGAATACAAAAAGCCGATAGCAGCATAATCGGCGTAAATGTAATAAGAAGCGGGATTTTTCAGTTCAACGGCGGGAAACTTTCGCCGTTTGCCGTGAAAAAGGCTTATATTGGTGTTATAAACAGGCTGCTTGAGCGTGGTTATCAAATAGAGCTCTTTACAAACGGGCTTGCAGCAGATGAAGAGTTTGCAAAAGAGCTTCTGGACGAATCCAACCTCAACGGGAACCCCAAATACCTTGCCCCATGCCCGAAAACAGGCGAAAATCTCGCAAAAAGGATTTCTACATACAAAGCCGTAATCGGAGCCAGAATGCACTGCGCAATAGGGGCTGCGGCGCTGGATATACCGTTTGTCGAGGTTTTTTGGAAAGAAAAGCAGAGATATTTTGCAAAACTTTTGGAGCGTGAGGGCTGGTTCTTTTCACAGGAGGAGTTTTTGGATTCGGATTATGTTATTGATTTGCTAGAAAAAGCTATGGAGCAGGGTTATAACAGGGAAGTCATCAGCAGGCTTAAAAAGCTTGCGTATGAGAATTTGATTACGCATTTGTTTTGAAATGTCAATTTTTTAGGCCGCAGGCGGTCGCCCCACCCCCCTCACCCCGCCTCTCTGGTTTCCCCTCCGGGTTGTCCCCCACCCCAGCCCTCCCCCACTTGGGGAGGGAGAATAATTAAGGGTAAATAAGTAGGTGCGAGGGAGCGGAAATTTCCCTCTCCTGAGGGAGAGGGAACAATCTCCCGCCCCAACGCACCCCCGCACCCAACGTGTGACGGGACTGTGTCCCTAAACAAACACTACAATCGTGACGAAACTGAATTTATATACGGCACGGAGATACTTCGTATCTCACTTAGCCTACCTCCATCCGAAACGATACTCAATCGTTTCGCACGGAATCCTTGCCCAATATAAAAAACAAAAAAAAGAGGCTAAAAAAAGCCTCGGTCTAATTTGTTGAGTATCGTCTATAAAAAATCTCTCTTAAATTCCGTGCGGGAGGGTTTGAACCTTTTTGAGGTTGTCTTTCAGCCCTTTTGCGAGGTCTTTTCTCCCGTTCTTTTCATAAATTTTTGTGATTGACTCAAGAAATTTCACACTGTCAATGTTGGTAACAGCTCTGTGGTTAACTGCAGCGTTTTCAGAAACTGCGTGGATGGGGTTTTGAATCGGAGCATTCATGGCTGTCATTTTCGGCCCGGCTTTTCTGACAGGCGAGGGCGAAACAACCGGTGATTTGCGGGGCGTAACAGGTTTTCTGGGGATTCCGGAGATTCCTGTGTGCGCGGGAGCCGTGTTTGCGGTCATGTAAGGGTTTTTCTGGCTTTGCTTGTAAGCGTTCATCCCGTAATTCGTTTTTGCAGCGCCGGAATATCTCAGAGAAGCAGCAGGCGTGGAAGTTTTACGTGCAATAGCCAGTTCTCTGCCCATATTCGGGTCTTTTAAGCTTTGAGAAAGCCCGATTTTTATCTGTTGTTTTTGTTGTTTTTGGGGTTTGAACATAAAAATTGCGCACAGTGCAAGGATTCCCAGTGCAATCAGGATATTTGAATCACCTGCTTTGTTTGCGGCTTTTTTCAAGAAATTTTTTGTTGTTACAACCTTTTCTCTGTCGATATTCATTGCAGTGAGAGCGGAATTCAGCTGAGGATTTGCAGTTTGGTCAACTTCTTCAATTTCTGCGTCATAAACCGGCGTATAATTTACAACAGGCGCGCTCAATTCAATAGATTCTTCTTCGGGCTGAACCGGCGCAGGTGCGGTTTTTGCATTTTCAAACAGAATTTTGCCGGAGGAAATGTCTTTTCCTTGCAAAGTGATTTTCAGGTCGTTTTTTGAAACAGGCTGAATAGTAACGTTTTCAATATTTGCGACATTGTTGTAAACCGTATTCAATTCATCGGACGCCTGCACATCTTTGAGTTCGATATACATTTTGTCGGGTGAGGAGATGACTTTTTTCATCCGGGCTTCGGAGTCTGTTTTTAAAACGATAGCATATCCCGAATCAGCTGCGTTGATTTGTACTTCTGACAACGTATTTGCATATACCCCTGCTGCGCTCAACGCTAAACAAAGTGCCAATCCTGTTAATTTTTTCCCCAACTTAATACTCATGTTCTCTTTTACTCAACTTTCTCCTTAATTTCCGGAGCTTTCTCCTCCTCACAAACTAAGAATAGCTTTTTTGGGCACCGAACACATCAACCGGGGGGTTAAAAAAATGTATTGACCAGATGGTCAATGCGCAAATGTACAATCAACAAAAAACTCCCTATTTTTTCATGCCCAATCAAAAGAAAAGACCCTATACAGGGTCTGAATGTTTTAAATAAGAAGAGAGAGCTTTCATATTTATATAAAGTATTTTTCACTCACAAAATTGCCTTTTTTTTTAATATTGGGCGGGAGATTGTTACAATTTCGTCACAATTGAAGCGGTTGTTTAGGGGCGCAGCCCCGTCACACGTTGGATTCGGGGTGCGTTGGGGGCGGGTGATTGTTACAATTTTGTCACAATCTCCCGCCCATTATAAAATAACCAAAAAAAAGCCGTCCATTTTGAGGCCGGCTACTAGACTTGGGGAGGAGGTTTGTTAGACCTTTTGTCTAACAATATCTTTATCGGCACATTAACTACTTTTCTTTAGAAATATCATCTATGTGGAGGAGAAAAAGCTTAAACCAATATTTTTATTAAATGTAAAGCAATGTAACAAAAAGAACAAAAACTGAAATTCGATAATTTTTATATACTTTATATATACGTAAGCAGTAAGTAAGAAAAAGGTTCACCGATATGGCAGTAGCAGCAAACAATGCAATAGACCAAAAACTTGCCAAGATGTACGCCGAAAAAGTCACGGTCAATCTGGACAACCAATCAAAGCTTGATCCTGAAGACTTTTGGAAAGCAATGCAATTGATTTCGGTAACAAACAAAGCATTTTTAAATTTAACATGATTATCATCAACAGATGAATATATTGGAGATTTTGGAGTTTTTAATTTTTCCCTATTAGTCTAGTTTTGCCTGAGATTTACTCGGGCTTTTTTTTGTTTTTTTATAATGGGCAAGGACTCCGTGCGAAACGATTGAGTATCGTTTCGGATGGAGGTAGGCTAAGTGAGATACGAAGTATCTCCGTGCCGTATATAAATTCAGCTTCGGCACGATTGTAGTGTTTGTTTAGGGGCACAGCCCCGTCACACGTCGGATTCGGGGTGCGTTGGGGGCGGGAGATTGGTGCAGCTTCGTCATGATTGTAGTGGTTGTTTAGGGGCACAGCCCCGTCACACGTCGGATTCGGGGTGCGTTGGGGGCGGGAGATTGGTGCAGCTTCGTCATGATTGTAGTGGTTGTTTAGGGGCACAGCCCCGTCACACGTCGGATTCGGGGTGCGTTGGGGGCGGGAGATTGGTGCAGCTTCGTCATGATTGTAGTGGTTGTTTAGGGGCACAGCCCCGTCACACGTCGGATTCGGGGTGCGTTGGGGGCGGG
>URFH01000040.1 GCA_900547155.1 uncultured bacterium
CTGTGTATGGTTTTTCCAGTTTGTATGACATTTGTTTCTACCTTTCTAATTTTTTGTTATGCAAGTATGCCCAGCCTACTATTATCTGCGCCTTAATAACCTCTTGTGTACCACCAGAAGCTTGCATAACCCGACAAAGCACTATTATTCACGGATGAATACACGTTGAAGGTAGAGGTTGTTTTTATTCCATCCTCATTTCTTGTCAACACGACCCATGTTCCAAAGCTTTCCACGCCTCCTCTGCCGGTAGTCAGTATCGAATAGTTTGTATCGGTATAACTTTTAGGAAGCGTAACCTTGACCGCACCATTGACAGTAACTCCCATTCCCCATTGTTCAATGAGGCCGTTTGACCAGACGTTATAGCCGCTTTTACCGTTAAGGTAGGCTTCAACGAGATAGGGCTTTGTGTCGTTTGAGTGGTCGGAGTTTAGCTTGTCCGCCAGCGCCTCTTCAAGCCGTCCCGCGTTAATAATCCCCGCGTTCTGCGACACTGCGCCTGCGTAGAAGTAAAGATACAAGCCGGTTGTATCGGTTAAATCTGCGCTTAATCCTGACATGTTTGCGTCTTTTGATATACCTATTGTTTTATTTAAAGTGTATGTGTCTACTGAGCCATCTGTTCCTGCATTGGTGTTAGTCAGATTACTTAGTCTTAATATTCCATCGTTTACACCTTGGTTGTTGTTTCCATATGATGAGAATAATGCGTAGTTACTATTTCCGTCTGTTAGTCCTAGTGACTTTCCAGTACCCACAACCGGCACAGTACCATTTTTAACCGGCTTAAACATTGTTTTCAACGCCAACCTGAACGTTTCCTCCGACGTGTTCAAAACATGGTCATAATCCGTGTATTCCTCTGTCGAAAGCTTCACAGGCAGGCCGCGCTTAGCGTAAGCCCCGCCGGAGGGCAAAGTTACCGTGCTCCCCGCGTCAATCTCCGAATTGTACTCAACCTGCAGCGCCTCATAAACGCTTACATAAAGCGCCTTTGCGTTCCACTGCCCGTTAGAGCGAAGCCAGGATTCGTTATAAAGCAGCGATTCCGAATATTTCGGCTCCAGCAGCACAAAAGGGTCACACAACTCAAGCTCGTTCACAATGTTGTTTTCGGTTTCCTGACCGGTTGCAATCTGGATAAAGTAAGGATATTGAATTGCTTCGGGCTGGACAGTGTCGGAATTGCCGTAGATGGGGTTGGATTCAGAGGCGTCGAAAGTTAATGTGTCACTACCTTGTCCGACTGCTCCGGTAAAGTATTGATTTGCTGAACCAACACTAAACGCACCGGTTTCGCCGCCCATCTGTGCAGTTGTATCCACGTAAGCCTCAATATTCGGCAACCCCGCCTCCACAGTCAACCCCAGATTCTGCAAATCCAGCGCCCCCTGCACATTAACCACCGCAGGCAGCCTGACCGTGCCCGCCTCCTCGTCAATTACAAACTTCCCGACCTGCCCGTAAGCGCTCGCAGTCTTCGCCGCCTGCCACGCAGTTTCTGTCACCGAAAGCGACGGATACAGCGCAACAATCTGCTTCAACCTGTTCAAAAACGCCTGCGTATTGGCGTTAATAGCAACAACCTGCCCGTTAAGCCTCCTGCGCAAACCTTTTGTCTCATCAACGTACAGGCTCATCCCTATGTCGCATAGTTCAAGGCCTCCGCCACCTGAGCCAAGGTTGACTTTTTTCCACTTTGTTTCATCTGTCAGCGGGTTTCCCAGGTTGTCGTCGGTGAGGGATTTGTAAGCTGAAATCTCATCATCTGCAATGCTAAAAACAATTGATGTTGAGGAATATGTTTCAGATGAATCATACAAAACAACGCCCTTGTAAAGGTCGTTTACGCCGTCAATAGTATAATTCAAGCCTTTATATGTATCGTCAATAAATTTGTTAAGGTTGTCCCCTGCCAGCACATCAGGGTCTACAGGGTCAAAGCCTTTTTGTATTTTTTCTTCAAGAAAATCTGTTTTTTGACCTTCGTTCGCAAAGCCTTGAGGTATTGAAATATTAGGTTCAGTTGGTTTTGCCATTTAATGTTATCTCCTCTAAATAAATTCCGTCGCCTATAATTTGTTGGATATAATTAACCGTATTTTGTGTAATGATTAATGAATCGCCCGTTAAATCTATTTTCAAAACGCATCTGCCTGTTTTTTGAACAATTACCTTTTGCGCGTTTGTGATAGTTTTTACAATATCGATGATTTCGTTTCTCGTCCCGCACGAGGAGTTTGCACCTATATATGCAAAAATCTTCTGTATAAACTCTGCGTCGTTCAAGCTCAAGGGTGTTTCGGGATCCAGCCCTGATGTCAGGAAATAAAACCTTTTTGCGACGTTTATATGCAATCTATTGACACAAAAATAATCGCCAAAATCCATTTCATCACGCTGAGCGCCGACCTCTGCTCCGGCATAATCCAACCAGGTACCTCTTGCTTTTCTGATATCAAGAGTGTCAAGCAAATAAACTATTGCCGTCTGCAAGTTGTTGAATCTGTCCCCGATAGCTTTTAGCACAACAGCGACATCCTCGTTTGCGCGCAAATACGGAAGCACGTATTTCAATGCTTCAATCTGATAATCCAATATTTTCATTTTTTAGTTATTCTCTGTTAAACTTATACGCTCCAAAGCGAACTCCGGAACCTCTTCACGGCTCAAGCTTACGCTGTCTGTAAACTCTTCGTCATCGTGTTTTTTTATCTGAATGCCGATAACTGCCTCTACTCCGTCAGTTTGGAGCACAGGAATAATAAATTCCGTTGCATAAATTATCGATTCCAGCCCGAACACACGTTTTTCTATATAAGCTAATATGCTTTGTTTTGCATTCGCTATTACTGTGTTGGGGTAATATCCGTCACGCACTTTGATTATTCCTGTTATATCAATTTGGATTTCGTCAGCGTTTTTCCAGTTTATCGTTACGTCCTGCCCCGCTCTGTCTTTGACCACCTGTGTATCATCGCCTAACAAGTCAATTCCGTCTGTTACGCTTTCAAAAACTGCATTTGCAAAAGCTGCATCCGTTGTATTGTGCTTTGCTATAACAAGCAGCGTGCCCGCTTCCATTGTGTAATCTGTTTTTTTGTCGAAAATCTTTAAAAATGCTATGTTATCAACATATTTTGACAGGTTTGCGATATTAGCATTCCTTGTTGCCTTTGCGTTTATTGCTTTTGCTGTTCGATAACGTATCCTGAATTCGTCATCAGACTCTCTTTCTCTGCCTGTGGCTATGTCTGTTGCATCTTCTTGAGATATTGCTGTGATTTCGTTTGGTGCTTCAACTATTTGAAAAGTATCAGCAGCATTCACAGGAATCACACCTGTGATTACGCACTCAAACTGGATATTTGCCGTACCCGAGTCTTCTATGGTAAAGGCCTCACTGTTGACAAATTCATCACCCGTCGCCTCTAAACGGATAGTAACAGAGCCTGCTTCCGCACTAAAACCCGGTGTTCCGATTATGCCTTTGGTAAATACTGTGGATTGGGATTCCAATCTGTAGAGGTTTATTCTTTCATAAAGCTTGTCCTGCCAGACTCCTTCTGCTGTTTCAGGGTCAAATTGTTTTCCTAAAAAGGCAATCTGTTCCTGCAAGAACATCTCCATAAAGCCTGATGACTGGGCAATATTGTCAATTACGCCCTCGGGTTTTATATAAAAATCAGCGCCGTATTTGCTTTGCAGTTGCAATTCATAAGCGTCTAAAATATCGTTTAAGGTTGAAAGACCAATTCCTTTTTCATCTATTTTCATTTTTTTTATAGGGTTTCCTTATCTTGGTTGACTATCTTCTTCTATACACGTATTGATTCATTAATTTCAACTTTTCCGTAAATCGTTTTTACCGCTGCTGTTACCTGCCAGCACAGGTTTGTTTTATCAAACTTCATACTAAACGCAGACAATGCGACAACCCCCTCCACTCCGAGAATTTGATTTTTGATGTCGTGGCGTAAAAATTCCTCATGTCTCAGGCCCCAGGCGTAATCAATCCCTTTTGTGAAATCAAGCAGCCAGTCTGTATAAAACGTATTTAGCGCCGTAGCAATATGCTGTTTGATTTCGTCTACTGCGTTTGTCAGCACAAAATCACCGTTGTACATCGGTAAACGATTGTTTTTCATCAATATATCCGTCATTTAAATCACCCCGCCTGTGGGTTTACCTTCGTTTCCGTTTGAGTGTGTGTGTTCCAAAAACTTTTTGCCGTCAATTGTTGTGTCTGCTCCGATTGAAACGCTGCTGCTTGAGATTGTAATATTCCCGCTCCCGGTTATAGAAACATCACCGCCGCTGATAGATATTCCTGCAGCTGTCAGGTTGACAACAGCTCCCGAGGTCGTGCCTATTACCACATCACCCTGCGGAAAAACATACTGTGAAGCTACAGGATAAAACCCGAAAGAAAACAAATTGTCGTTTATATCGTGGCTTCTCATTTCATCGCTTACATACTCGTCATCAGCATAGTAACCCGTTACATCGTTATCAAAAAATCTTACTGTCCCGCAGTCGCCTGCCTTTAGCCCTAAGAAGACAAATGCGTTTTGTGTCTGCAAATGTTTAACAGGCACATTATAAAGATAGTAAGGCTCATTGTTGTCATAATATTCAACATCAACGCAATACTGCGAATTTACTTTCACAATCTTACAAGGCTTTTCAACAAGAGTTGCATTGGAAAAGCCGTCTAATATGTCATTAAAAGAATCATTACAATCTCTCATAAGTTTTCTGTTTTCTTTTTCTTGCGTTTAGTTTTTTTCTTTAATTTATCAAAGCCTATAATAATTTCCGTTGAGCCCTGTGTACCGTAGTTATTTCCTTTGGAATGCACCTGACGGACACTTTCAACACCCGAAAACTCATTAAAATCACATTGCACCCAGTCATATGGATTCAAAGACGGAATAAGCCTTGTTGTTATAACAAGTTCATTTTCTCCTACCCTGTCGGGCCTCATTGAATTTTCACGGTTTAAAAGTATAGCAAACTCCCCGTTAAATTCCTCATCAGGGGCAACCACCTGAATCAACCCGTTTGATATATTAAACTTGATGCCGAGAGGTTTACAAACCTGCTGCATAACAGCTTGAGGTGCACCAACGGCTTTAAAAGTCAGATATTCTTTTACAGGGAGCTTATCGCTGAATTTTGCAATGCCCACTCCCATTGCCTCAATACAGTCTTTTAGAATTTGAGTTGAGGTTACTTTGGTTCGGTAATCTTTGTTTATTTTTGTTTGTGTGTAGGCAACGTGCCCGTCCACAAGTTCAATTATTGTAGGAATATCAAAAGAACCTTTTATGTCCTGTCTTACAGGGCTTTCCAAAAAGCCTTTTGCTGTATTTATCCTACCGTTTATGTTGCGTTTTGAGGTTTTATCTTTGTCAACAAAGCCTCTGAACATTAAAGATGGTTCGTCATCGCCGTACCAGGTGTACAAATCTACTTCATAGGTTTTTTCCAACAATCTTTGATATGTTGTGTCGTTCAGGTTCCAGATTGTGATTGTCGATTTATTGTTTTCTGATTTATTGTTTTTGTATACATCAAAATCTATATCCAGATCTTGTATACTAAGATCGGCACCTGCAACTTGCAGCATTATATTAAAATTTAATGAGTTTTGTTTCCAGGTTCTTGTCTCAGCCATCTAACTCGTTCTCCGCGTCTTGGATTATTGCTCCATTCGGACAAGTACTCACTTCACTTCGTTGTCGTTCGTTTTTGTCCTCATTACTTCGGCGTTCCTTCACTTCGTTCAGTCAGCCTACGCAAAATCCGCTATATAAACCAAAACAAAATCAGTAGAAAAGTTTTCTTGCAACAGTTCTGCGTTTTGTCCGTATTTATTCACCAGCATCAAACTGCCCTGCATATCAGCAGAGCGGGCTGTCAGATTACGTCCCGGCACAAGAGGCTCGCCTTTTGCGATGTAAACGTTTTCATTATCCTGTATCATATAAATATCAAGCAGGCAAAAAGAATCGCACCATTGGAAATGAAACATATACGATTGATTGTTAATAGTATATGACACCCTTATATCAGGGTTTGTATTTATATCTGGTAATGTAAATGTGTTCATAGCGGAAAATATATTAAATTCTGTTTCTTAAAAGTAATTTATAATAGAATTGATGTGTTATAATACATAGAGGTGTTAAGATGAAAAAACTTTTTGTAATATTCTGTATTATGTGTTTTGCCCTACCCTGTTTTGCAGCGGTAAAGCGGGACAAATACGGCCGTAAAGTCGGTTCTTATGAAAAACAGTCAAACGGCTATGTTGTAAAAAAAGACAAACACGGAAGAAAAACAGGAAGTTTCAAAAAGAACAACGACGGTTCAATAACTGAATACGACCGCTACGGTCGCAAGATCGGAAGTTGGAAAAATGATTGATATAAGATATGTGATTGTTTTAATAATAGGCATATTATGCATAATTCTTAGTTTTTTATCAGGTTATTTTTTTAATAGAATTACAAAAAATATTCAACAATTTCTCAAGCGTGAATATGACGATAAAAAAGATACACAAAATTTTATTGAAGATAAAAAATTGATTAATGCACGTGAATTGATTGACGATTTAAAAAAAGGGAAAAATGTCGTTGGTAAAAATAATAAGCAATTACTCAAGGGACTGAAAATGATTGCAAAAGAACCTGATTGGGAAAATAAAATTGATTCTGCAACATTAGAAATATTATCAAATCTGAATATAAAAAGAAAACTAATAGAAAAAAACAAAATTGTTTCAGGAGATAATACTGTAAAAATTGACAAAAAACACAGTCATATAAGAAATGAAGAAGATTCAGAGGTTGAATATGTTACAGAAAGTTATTGGTATAATCCGGAAGATGGAAGTTTTGATATAAATGAAAATCAAAATATAGAGGAAGAAGACTAGAAAGCGAGTGTTTTATGTCCTGGATTATTGCAGTTTGTATAATATTTGTATTGATGCTATTAAATGCAATTTTTCATCCGTTTGAGCAAAAAAAGGGTTATAAGCTTTTGTTTGTTCAAGGTGTTGAAGGTTTGGAGAATAAACCTTGCGAAATCAGAGTTGAAGGTTCTGATATCTGGCTTGATATAGAGAGTAAAACTTATCAGATAAGAATGAAAAATGTTGAAATTTTAAAGCAGATAACAGAAGAAGATAAATCCGTAGCCGGGCGGGCAATTGTCGGCGGGCTTGTCTTTGGTGTTGCAGGTGCGGTTGTAGGAGGTATGTCGGGCATGGGTACAAAAAAGAAAAAAGACTACTGTTTAAAAATAACGACTGAATCATATGAGTTGTTTTTTAAACATATTGAAGGTTATGAGTTTGATTTTGGAAGTTGCTATCAAAAGCTTAAAAATATGCTGCCGGAAGCTACCCCGCCTGAAACTGACTATTTGTAAGAGTTTAAATTGTTTGTGATACTGTTAAGTAGCTGCAAGTTAGTAACACCGTCTCCGCCTAAAATACTGTTTACAAATCCGACAGCACCTGCATATTTTTGAGGTGATGTTTTGTTTTTAACACTTTGTCCTTTTTTTGTGTTTGTTACTTGTTTTCTTAGGCCCGCACCTGTCCCCTTTGCAGTTGATTGTTGGGCTATGTTCACTTTTACATATTCAACCTCGCCCTCTTGTATAAATTTGATTTCCGCAACAAACTGCACCCTGTTTTCAGTTTCTCTTTTCGGGGTAAAAGATGTAAAAACATAGTTTTCAAATATCTTTTCACCTGCCCGAAAAGTAAACGGCTCTTTTGAATTCATAATTTCTTCAAGTCTGTCAGCAAACTCATCTGCTGTATAATTCAAACCGTCTTTTACTATTCCTGAAAATTGTAAGGTTAAAGGCAGATTGTACACATATTCATTGTATATTTGCTCGCTTTGAACACGCCTGTCAGGTGTTTTGGCAATGTAGTTTCTGGTTATGTTGCTTGTAAGGTCAATAGGGATTTCTTCTCCGTATTTGCTGTAATCTTGAGATCCGGTCATTGTCCCTGTTACAACATCAAGTCCGTTTGCAAACCCCTGCATAAAGTTAGCAACATTTATATTCCCGGACTCAATAGCGGATTTCATTTCCATAATGCTGTTGAATCCTGCCTGAGTAACAGTAAGATTCAATGCAGGTGCAAGCCCGTTAAACAGGCAGTCTAACATCATCTGATTGGTTACGGGTCTTTGGTTGATAATCATAGTCAAAGCACCGACTGCATACTTTTGTATAAACTCAGTAGCACTTTGCAGAGTTATATTCCGTGCCATTCTGCCTAAATCAAAGTTTTGCAAAGAAGTTCTTGCATTGCTAAAAGCCCGGGTGAGCTCTGCCCTTATCCCTGCGGATTGAACAGCATCAACTGGATTTGCAACCTTGTTGTCTTTTTTAATATATATTGCTGCGTAGGTCATAATTTATACCGCCTCTGTCTTAGGATAACCTTTATGGATTATCATTGTTTGTTGTGATATTAATGGTTGTATTCAAATTTGCGCAGGGCTTCTGCGACCTGCTGCATGAACAAATACGCCTCTTGCGGAGTCATACGCTTTAACTCTTCAAGGTTTACACCAAAACCGAGCTGTTTGTTCGCCATAAAAAGATTCATTGTGTTTTTTACGGAATCGACTTTTATTTTTGTATTTGTTCGCTTAAGTTTGTAAACAGAATTGATAATTTCTTTTCTATTTGCTGTTTCATTTTGTCCGTCCACCCGTCCTGTAACAGAGCGGACAAACTCGAAAAATTTCCGAGGTTTTGCCTCATAAAATGGAATACAACAACTCTGTAATCCATAAATCCAACCTCCTGCCAGTGTTTTTCCCACGCTGCCTGATCAGGTTTCTTGCCGTCAATTGTCATGTGCTCACGATTCAACACAAGATTGGAAATAAACTTTAAATCTTCTCTATTAAAAATATCCTTGCAGCTGACGTAAAGTGCCTTTAAAAGTTCCGCATCGGAAAGGTTGTTTGCTATGCACGCTGTCAGACAGGTTAAAAAGGGATAAACCTTTTCCTCTGTCATAAAGCCCAGTGTTGTAAAATCCTCAAAATACAGCGGTGATGTTTCGTATTTATGTCCGTTTACTGTGCATTCTATCATTATAACCTCACTTGTTTTTTGTTTAAAATAGGTTATAATAAACATATAGGGGCAAGCCCCAAAGAATCACTACTTCTTCGGAGCTTGACTTCACCCCCTACAGATAAAGAATAATAATTTTTAAAGCTGCTATAATTGCCGTTATAGCGCCTTTTATTATTCGGTTATCCATAGTATCACCCCCTTTCAGCCATTTTCTCCACTAAATGAGTGTGCTGAGGGAGTGTGGGTTTACCCTGAGTTTATTATATCAAAAAATTACTTGCCGTTTCTGTACAAAGCATTCCAGGTTACTGTGCGGGTTCCTGAATCTTGCTCGCCAGAAATATTCAGGATAACACAGTCAGTAAAGGTGTCTGTTATGCCTGTATTCAAGTCACGAACAACTAATGTGTCTTCTACATTATTGAGATTATCCTGTATCAAAATCGGTAAAGATACACTGTCCGCTTTAAATGTTCTTGTGATCTGCCATTGTCTTTGGTTGTTTACAATGTTCAATCCCTCGGCCTGCACACCTTTGTACGGTGTAAAGCTGTCGTTTTGCTGTGTAATGTTATAAGCGTGGTCGTCACCTGTTCCTGTGAGCGTTAAACCTCTCCAGACAAACTGGATATTCTTAGCGTCATAAACTGCCATTATTCATCCTCCCCTAAAATCTGTTCAACTTGTTCGTCTGACGGGTCTACGTAGAATAAGAAATCCACCTTTTCCCCGACAATTGCGTCATAATAATACCCTTGAAGCTTAAACTTTTTAGCGTTATAAGCTTCAACATCGGTATTCATAATGCTGTCAGCGCCTGTTCTGATAGGAATAACCTTTAGTTCAAACCCTGTTTGCTCGTTGTTTGTCTCAATTACAAGTTTGTACGTCTGATAGCTTCTGAAACGTTTTTGCGCCATTGTCAAAAGCAGGTTGTTTCCTGTCTCGTCATAAACGGGCTTTTGATTAAAGAACTCCAAAGCCATTAGCCCCATATCTTTTTCAATATAATCCTTAATCATCTGTCGCTGTCTCAACTCACCGCCCAGCATTCTCGAACCTATGATCCAGTTATACCCGAACCCCTCTGTTTGCCCGCCGTCTATGGGTGAAACGTTTGCGTAATAAGCAACATTGTTTGTGTTCATTTCAGAGATTTCTTCGCCTGTATAAGTCTCAGGCAATATCCCTGTCAGCTGTGTAAACTGTGCAGAACCGTCTTTGCCTCCGAAATATCCGCAGGTAGAAGTAGAAGCAACAGCCGAAGCAATCGGGTTTGTTGCGGATTTTGAAAACACGCCGTAAGCGTAATCGTTTCCGCCTGCGACAATTTCAGCCACGTCATCAACATCGGTAACAGGCAGGTCGCAGAATCTTTTGTTCGTCAAACACCAGTCAGCAACCGCTTTTAAATCAGCTGCCACACGCGAAATCGGCACAACCTTTGCAAATCTGCCGTCCGCTACTTTTGCTCTGTTGAGCGCGTCAGCGAGGGTTCCGGAGTCATCCTGCTTTGCAATCATCAGATATTGAATCTGTGATGTGGTTTGTGTATTGCTTTTCTGGTTGAATGCTGCATTTGCTTCAACTGCAAATTGTGAAGTCGGTTTGAACACGGCAATAACTTCGTCATAAGAAGAATACTTGCCCAGACCTCCAGACGGGAATTCCGCTTCAGTCTGTAAGTCGTCCTCTGTAATCTTTCCGACCAGCAAAACGTTTTTGTAGTATTCGTTCAAAGACCTACCGTCCGGCAGTTTGAACAAAATGCTGATTAAGTTGTCATAAACACTCATTTTTTCTCTCCTTTATTTTTCATAAGGCGTCCTTATCTTGGTGGACGTTTTACTATCATTGTTGTATGTTTAGGGGCACAGCTCTTTCCGCTGTCTTGAAATCGGACGCTGCAGCCTTTTCAACAAAGCCCTCCGCATAGGCACTGGGGCTTACAGCCGCGGCGTGCCTGTCCGATTCCGCTATTTATTGCTTATTTCCATATCCAAATCCTGACAGAGTTCGGGCGTATAAGTTTGAATGTCGTCATACTCAAACGCTATATCAATCTCTTTTCGAAACTCCTGATTTGTCTGTGAAAATTGGCTCAAATCTCTGATATCAGAACACTCAAGCTCATTTACCGTAATCCCTTGTGCGGATAAGGTATCGAAAGTGCTTTGTGTCTCAGTAAATAAATCCTGTATGTATTCAACAAGCTCTGTTGCCAGATTGTTCGCTTCATCAAGGCTTCCATCGCTGTTAGGAGTATAAACTCCAAAAGTCACAAGCAGCCTCATCTCTTTTCGGACATAACCTTGTCCGTCGTTTTGAAAGGTTTCAAAACGCTTATAAAGTTTTGCAACAGAAGCTTCCGAAAGCATTATATATGGCTTTTGCGGTTCGGATTGCTCTATATACCGCCAGAATACAGGCAGCTCAATATCCGAATATGCCTCTTCAAGCTTTGTTTTAAAAAATGTATAAATTATCTGTTTTGTTTCATTAATCTTCATGTTTTTATAGGGCTACCCCATCGTAGATGACTATTCCAAATGAAAGTGTTTGCTTTGGGCCGCAGATATTTTCGCTAATCATTGCTGTATGATTGATATCCCCGCACCCTTGCTATATCGTCAAACACCGATACAAGCACCTGTCTGACCTCCTGCGCTGTGTCATTAGGAGATAAGCTTGAAATATTAAAATTGAATGCACCGCTTGAAATATTCAGCGGCAAAGAACTGCGCTCATTGTACTCCTCAATCCTTTGCTTCAAAACAGGTGCAACATTCGGAAAATTCGGGTCAGCATACATTTTTGTCCCCTTGAACGGCACATACATCTCAATGGTTCCGTAGATTTTTTTAGCTTCTTCAGGGGTGAAAAAACCTTGCTCTCCTGTGAAATTGTCATACTCAAACGAGTTTTTGTAGCGTTCTTTGCGCTTGGATTTTGATGAAAGTATATCTGCACTTAAAGTACCAAATAAAAGCATTATCAAAAAAGGTGATAATCCAGTTTTTGATAAAACATTTAATTTTTTTAAAATGGGTTCTCCAGCACTGGTTATACCTGTTAAGCTTAAAAGAATATTTTTAAAGCCTATACCAATAGGGGCGTGGTCAAAAACTTCATTTTTTTGTCTGTTTCGTTCTGCTATGTAATAATCAACATTTTCAAGACTGCTGTTTTTGTACTTAAAATGCAAAAGGTTTGCAAAATTTTCATAAAAAATCTGAGTACTCTTACTCTTTGTCCTGTCAAGAGTTTCTCTGACCTCAATATTTATATCCGGCAAAATACTGTTTTTTAAAAAACTCCTGTCGGGTTTTATGCCGTTTTTGAAAGAATCCGCTATATGGAGCAAAAGCTTGCAAAACATATCGGTCGAAGCATTTTGAGAGGCAGAAAACTCACCAATTGCACGAAAAAGATTGTGAATCTCTTTTTTATTGAGCCCATCTCCTGTTGCAGCCGGAAAAAACTCCTGTGTATAAACCTTTGCCACAGGCTCAAACTCATAGCCCAGCCTGTCTGATTGAGTACGCACAAAATCCAGTTCCTTTTGTGCATTCTGCTTCGTGCGCGTAAACTTTTTCAGATTTAACAAAAGCTCACGCATAACAAAATCCGCGTCTGTTTCGTTTTGAGCAAACCTAAAAATCCAGTTTTTCAGTTGTTTTGACAGAATACTTTCTTTTTTATTCTTCTCTTCTTCAAGCGATTCTAAAAAAAGAATATTTTCGTCATAATTTTCTATTAACTCTTTAAGTGTGTTGTTATCCATACCGGCTATTCCAATCGGGTAGTAAAAAAGGCATAATAAACTTTATAAACAAAGATGATATATTGATAAACTAGAAGAAGACTTTCTTGTCTTCGCAACTGACACAAAAGGCCTCTGGTCTTATGTCAAGGTGCCGTTTAAAACAAAAGAACAAAAAGAATGTTAAGAAAATACGACATTGATGAAATAACACCAAAAAATGTTGGATTTTATAACCAATCAATGTCCTATTCCGCATTCATTTTCTTCTATTTTGTTTGCTCATTTTCCTGGGCATTTACATATCGGGGGAAATTCGACCTGCTTATTTTCCGGGATATGCACATCAAATGGTGTTTCGGCGGCAATTAACAAGATAGTAAAACGGGGAAACTGGGCGAAACGAGCACCATCTGTGAGCGGAAACCGCGCTGTTCGTGAGCAATTGATTTCAAGAGGCGAAATCGGACGGGGCTGGAGCGTAGCGGAACGCCCCCTGCGGAGGGCTTACGCTCAGGGAGCCCGTAGCGCCCGATTTCAAGAGGCAAAATCGGGCGAGGCTGTAATGCAGTTAAACGCCCCTTGCTACGCCCGGGGTTACTTCGGTGGAACATCCGTATTTCAAGATAGTTTACATTGTCGAATAAATTGTTTCAACCTGATTTAGTACTTCATACTGATTGTTAAAATCTCTGCGAATCTGTAAATAAACAGGAAAACCATTAGCGTCAACTTTTCTGGTTTTCAAAAAGTCGCCGTAGCATACATTCTGATTATTACGCGTTCCTTGCCTAATATTGTTTTTGAGTCTTTGGTACTTTTTGAATTCTTTAATTGCAGTGCTTCCGGAGAACTTTCGTTCTCTCTCTCTGCCGCCCTTACTTATTACATAAACAAAGGTATGTGCAGTTCCGCACCCCTGACAAAATCCAAAGTCAACGCGTTTGTAATATCCGTTTGTATTAAAAACCAAACGGGTAACCCTGAGCCGTTCACCGCAACAATACATAAACCATCCTCATATAGACAACAACAAAGCCCTTTGTTACGGGAAAATTCCCGCTGGAAACCATAGCCCCGATCCGCCTCTTACGTGCAATTTAAGTCCGGTATTAGATTTCCAAGGCTAACTTTATTATAGCATTATTTTATTACGAACCGATATAAAATCACAAAATTGTTTACTTTACTTCATGAAGTTTTGTTAGTTTTCAGATAAAATCTTTTTGAATGGCAAATGAGGCTGAAAATAGTAGAAACATGAAAAATTATCAGGCGTTTAATACTCATCTATGATTCAGGATTGCCCAGGTGGGGAATTGAAACAAAAAGCGTTCATGATACGACCTAGGTTGACTTTTAAAAAGATTCATTCAGGTGTTTTCTTTTGCTGGAAATAGTGAATAATATTTAAAATGTAATCATAATATTAAAGTCCGGCAATAAGGGAGCCAAAAATGTTGACGGAAGAAATGAAGCTTGCTGTGCTAAAACAAAAAGAATTAAGCACACTCAAGGAATTAAATAAAAACCTATTTAGCATAAAAATGTTGTTAATTATCTTATTAGCTTCTCTGTTTATGCTCACATTTATATTAAGGATTGCCATATATTCAGCCGAAAACAAGACAGATATGAGGTACTTTGATTTAAAAGAAGCCACGGCGATTACACACAATATCTGGGTAGATGAGAGGACAGGAATGACCTTCAAAAATAAAGCAGAATACCAAGCTTATAAAGCCCATCAGCCAAGATACAAAAGAAAAAATTTATTTCAAAAATCTTTTCTATTTTTCGCCAAATAACTTATTTCTTGTTTTTTATAAATTTTAAAAATTCTTCCCGCTCTGCTGCAGACATAGAATCAAATGTTTGTTTTTGGTTTTGTAGTGATTTCTCAAGTTTATCAAACAAACCTTTCTCATCGTAGCGTAAGTCATCTATGCTTACTTCAAAATTTGATTTTATTTTGTCGTATATTTCTAAAGTAAAATCTAAACGACCTGTAACAAGCCCAAGATAATCATCAACAGAAGTATGCAAAATCTCAGCCATCTCCTCGTTGGATTTACCATTAAATTTTTGCACAAGATATAAGTTTCTACCTTGATTCAACGTCATAGCCTTAACATCTAAAAATCTTGATGGGATTTGGGCAGGTTTTATTTCTTGTTCCAAAAACATTGCCCCCTCTCCTGTCAGCAGCCAATTCGCATTGATATTATACAACTGTATGATAGAAAAAATTTCTTCTGCCCGTATTTCTCGTCTTCCAGTTTCGTAATACCAGTAGCCATTTTTTGATAGGTTGAGAGAATCGGCCATTTCTTGCTGACTTAAATTGAAATATTCTCTTACTTGTTTAAGCCTTTTATACATATATTTTAGTCCTTTATTAAAAAATATTAACTCAGGTATTGACATAATCACACAAATGTGTGATTATTATTTTACCAAACATTAGACAAGGAATCTAATATTTATGGACAGATTTAATTTTGAATTGCCAAAAGATTTAAAACTTTCTTTTAACTTAATCGCTATCAGAAAAAATAAATATATGGCAGACATAGTTAGAGAATTAATTTCTGACTATGTAGAAAAAAATACTGAGCAAGTAGCTTAATTAAGCTTCCTCCTCAGTATTTTATCCTTAAACCAATTTTACTAAAAAAGCATTTCAAACGCAAGAGAAATACTCTATTTGGCGTGTTGTTTTGCTGCGCATAATCATACATTGAGATTTAGAAAACAAATAAATTTTACAGCCGCGGCAGGATATTGCACAAGGCACGGGGCAAGACGTCCAACAACTTAAATTGCACATTGACAATTGAATAACATAAAACGACCGGCTGAGCCTCGACGGATAAGAACGAAATCACTTATCGGCAGTCGCTAAAGGCAGGCAAAAAACGGCGTGTGATTTCAGCGGATTTTCGGACGTGAAGAAAATCCAAGACAAGAACTTTTATTTCAGGGCTGCACGTTAAAAGCGTGACAGCCCACCAATAAAGGTTTTTAACCCAATAAATCCTAATCTCGTACGGGACGGCGACGGAGCAGGGGGTGGGGCAAAAGAGAAAGAAACAGATATTAGAAAAAGAAAAAGAGAAAGAGAAAGAGAAAGAGAAAGAGAAAGAAACAGCAGAACCGCTGTTTAAAGTTTATTAAGAAGTAAAACTCAATTTAACAAAAAGGAGTATACAATGTTCAAAAAACTCTGGCACTGGCTTAATCAAGCCAGATATTTCGATGTAGACATGCCTTTGTGGGTTTTCCGGCCGATGAACAGGTTTTATCAGAGAATGAACCGTGAGGCATTGGTCGCAGAGGCAAGAATTAGAATGGAAAAGATGAAAGAAGATATGTTGAGAAAGCGTATCATTGACTATTACGAAACAATTAGCTTCGGGAAAATAGATATCCCGCCTTTTCTTCTGGCAGAAAAAGAAATCGCCAGATTAAAGCAAAACGGCGATTTCCAAAGGCTGGTCAGTAAAGCAATGGAAGACGATGTCGCATAATGGAAAAATTCTTGAAATACGGACGCTGCGCTCCCTTTTGGGCGTGAGCTCTCAGCTGGACTATAAATCTTTCTGCAAAAAAAGAACAACCAAAAGAAGAACCGGAAATAATATATTAAATAATTAACCCTTGAGGCGCAGTTGATTGCGCCTCTTTTCTTTAAAAAAGGAAACAATTATGGCAAAACGATTCTACGACAGCAACAAGTATGAAAAAGCCTGGTTCCGGAACCTGTCGCCGGACTTGAAATGTGTTTATGATTATTGTATCTGTGTGTGCAATCATGCGGGTATTTTGAGCATAGATATTGAGGATATGGTATTTCGTATAAAGCCCGCAACGGCTTTGAGCCTTGAATTGATTCAGGAAACGTTTAAGGACAAGTTTGTTTTTTTGACAGAAAACAAGATATTCATTCCGAAATTCATTTACTGGCAGTACAAGAACGAGCTCACTCCGAGCAATCCTGTTCATCGTTGCGTGTACGGGTTGTTCAAGGAGAACGGCATAAGGATTGAGCCGTTTCTTGCGCAGTATGTGCTTGAGGAGGATTTTGAGAACTGGGTGGATTTATTGCGGAAGATGAAAGAGGATGGTTTGTCTTACAAAGAGCTGCTAAAGTCGCGGAAATAGCGAAATCGGACGGGGCTGGAGCGTTAGCGAACGCCCCTTGCGAGCGGAAACCGCGCTTTTCGCGAGCGTCCGTATTTCAAGAGGCGAAATCGGACGGGCACGCCGCGGCTGTAAGCCCCAGTGCCCCTGCGGAGGGCTCACGCCCAGGGAGCCCGTAGCGTCCGATTTCAAGAGGCGAAATCGGACGCGGAATCAGACGCTTGCCAACTAATTACAAAAAGTCATGAAGTTATTTTAAAAACCGGAGGTAAAAATGTCGAACATTGTACAAATAAACAAGAATGAAACACCAAATGATTTAATGACATTCAAAGAATTTGCCGAAAAGTATGGACTTTGCACATCTTATCTGTACAAACTTTTTTATGCAGGCAAAATAAAACGCCACAAACGGGGCTACTGGAAAATTTCAGAAAAAGAAACTTTAAAAGCAATGTAGGATTAATAAAATGGCAGGAATAAGCAAGAAAAGAATTAAAACTAAAAAAGGATACATCACAAAATATACAATTACTTATCGTGATGTATTCGGAAAGCAGCATACATCCGGCGTTTATGAGACTTTGAAAGAAGCTAAAAAACACTTATACAAATTTGAAGAAATAAAACCGGATAGCAACGAAATCCTCTTAGAGCAAATATATAAGCTGTTTTTAGACAAAGCGAAAACAAAATATGCGCAATCTACTTATGATACGTACAATACTTATTATAAAAAATATTTGCAGGAAATAAAAAAAATTAAATACAACAAAATAACATCTATCGCATTGCAAAGTTTTTTCGATGATTTAGAAAAAAGCTCCTCGCCTTTTGTTGCACAGCACGTTTTAAAACTATCAAGGGCAGCATGTAACTATGCAAAAAAACACAAGATAATCAAACATAACATTTTTGAGGAAGTTGAAAAAATCAACCTGCCCAAGTCAGATATTAATCATTTAACAGTTAATGAATTACAAATGATTCTGGAAGAATGCAAAAAATCTTACCCGGAGTATTATGTTTTGCTATATACATTCATTGGCACGGGAGCAAGAGAGGGTGAAATATTTGCATTGATCAAAGATGATTTTGACGAAAAGGAGGGCACTTTAACTATTAGCAAACAATACACTCAAAGGCGCCTCGTATTAAATACAAAAACAGAAGATTCAAAAAGAAAAATTTTTCTGTTTGATGAATTGAAACAAGAAATCAAAAAGCATATTGAGAAATCCGATGATAAATGCGCGCTTTTATTTCCGAACAAATCGGGTGGTTACATAGATGCAGCAAATTTCAGAAAACGTTTTTTTTACAATCTTCTTAAACTTTGCGGAATAAACAAAAGAGTACGATTACATGATTTAAGGGGCTCATATATTGATATGGTGCTATCCAGCGGATTATCTGTAAAATTTGCACAAAATCAGGTGGGTCACGCCAGAGCAGAAACAACGCTGAATATTTACGCCCGCAATAATGGAGATATGGTCAAAAACGCAACTGAAAGGCTAAACAATATCTTCCAAAAATGTGAGCAAAATGTGAGCATAAAAGAAAAAAGAGGTGATTCTAAAATTATATCCTTTCCCCGAAAAACAAGTGAGGAAAGAATATAAAAAAATCGGAACGACAGGCGAGGCGCAGCCTCTGCGGCTTGTCCGCATTAAAGTTCAAATCCTGTCCTTCTGGTGTGTTTATAATAAAAAAAATCGGAACGACAGGATTTGAACCTGCGACCCCTACCACCCCAAGGTAGTGCGCTAC
>URFH01000041.1 GCA_900547155.1 uncultured bacterium
TTCCGGAAATGTCCATAAAACCGTATGTTCTATACGGAGTAGGCGTACAAAAACGTTGGGGCGAGAGATTTACGGGCTTTATCCAGACGATGTTCCGCTCTGGCGGCAGAAACGGCGTTGGTTTCAACCTCGGATTGCGCTGGAGTTTTTAAGGCTGACGGATATCATATTCACCTGCTTGACCTAACCTGATATGGTCAAAAATAAAGGACATGCCGATTTTTTTACATTTCTTAAAATATTAAAAAACCATGGAAACATGCGTTCTCACATGGTTTAAGCCATGCAAGACCATGAAAAGCATGTCATGGTCTGATTTTTACCCGAATCATGGGGCTCAAATCTTTTAACAGCAATTGATTCCGGTTTCGCAATATATCGTAACATTTCAACATGATTGGCTTGTAATAAACATGGTTAATTATATAATAGATAACAAGGAGCGCCGGCAGGCGCACATAACAAGGGTTAGCGCGATGAGTATTGTCAAGAAAGCGCCCCTTTACGAACCTTATGGGGATGGCGGTCAGGGAGCCGCCGTAAAATATTAACAAACCGGAAACCGGTAAGTTTTGGGAGGAAAAACGTGCTCAGAAGCAGAGATATGGGAAGATCAATAGCCGTAAGAAGATGGACGAACACGGCTTTGGAATGTTATAAAAGAGGGTGTGTGTGCGAGGGATGTTTTTACACTGATTTCTTTAACGGCACATCTCAAAAATGCCAGATGAAAGCTTCAGTTCTTGAATTGGTAAGGGTTTTGGGCAAACCCGATGTTGAAGTTCCGCAGGTGCTAGCCGAGTAATTTTTGACACATTTTTATTTACGGGTGAAAATGGGATTATGACTGAATCCAGAAAAAATTTTATCGGGATAATGTTCACCTGTTGCAATGTGTATGCCAGAATCTACAAAAATAAAGAGGGAACGGCATATGTCGGCAGATGTCCGAGGTGCATGCGCCCTGTTCGTATAAAAATCGGCGAAGGTGGCGTCGAGGCGCGGTTTTTTAAGGCTCAGTAAGATTTTTCGGGCGGTTTGGCTTAAAAAGCATATATGATTTATTTTTCTAGCTCGATTCGTTTCACTCATAGGCGTTGAAAAATAAATCATATATGCTTTTTAAACTAAATACTTTTCCGCTTGCGGGAGAAATCGGCATGAGCGGGCGAACCGCACCGCAGCCGGGCAAAATTTCGCAAAAAAGCGTTAAACAGCCGCCTTAGCAGCCTCCTTTTTGCGTTTTCTTCTGCGCATAAGGTCAACAAACGCCTCAAGACGCGTGATATAACCGGCACGTCCGGTCTGCTCGTCCATAATAAGCGGCAAAATCGGAATATCCACATCCTCACGCATTGCAGGGAAGATATTTTGCGACATAATCTCGGGCATACAGGTGAATGGGCTAATGTGGATGATTCCGTCGATTCCGCGTTCATTTGCGTATGCAACATCGCTGATACATTCCAGAGCGTCGCCGCCGATATCCCTTGCAAGGTACGGTTTTGCAAGCCTGAATGCTCTTTCGAGGTGAGTTTCGCCTTTTTTGAAGATTTTCGGGATAATCGCGTCTTTTAAAAAGCTGGAAACCGTCAATGTGCGCCTTACCTGAACGCCCATCCGCGCAAGCTCGCGGGCAATGTTCTGGTTTGAAAAATTGTCCTGCACAAGATAGATTTCGCCGGTCAAATCAACATAAACAACATCGCGTTTCGGGTCGATTTCGACTTTTTTAATTAACGCGGTTGCTTCTTTTTCAGCTTTTTTGAGTTCTTTGCTGTTGTTTGCGTCGTAAATAAGCTTAACGCCCTTGTTAAAGGCTTTTTCCGCCTCTCCGGGGGTGATTTCTCTTGCTGCATAGTATGCAAGAAGATTTTCGAGCCTGTCAAGCGAAAATACCTTTTTAATTGCACTTGCAATGGATTTTATGACGAGAATCGGGTTTTTGCAGCCGCTTATTTCGGACATGAATTTGTACATGCCCTTAAAACCGTCGTACAGCTGGAGCTCAACGTATTTTGCGTCATAACCCAAATCTTTTAGAACATTTTGAATGCTGTTTCCGTATTCGCCAAGACGGCAGATTCCGGGCGACGAAATCATTGCTACATAATCAGCTCCGCCCTCAATTGCCTCGATAAAATTGCCTAAAATGAGCTTGTAAGGAAGACAAATCGACTCGGGGCTGTGTTTTGTGCCCAGAGAGAGGGTTTTTTTGTTCGTATAAGGCGGTACATAAGGCTCAACGCCCAGTCTTTTCAAAGCTGTCGCCCATACGACGTAAATCGTTCCCATGTGGGGAAATGCTACTTTTATCTTCTTTTTTTCGCTCATTTTTTCTTCCTCATCCCTCGGGGGTAATTTTTTAACACCATTATAGCCTAAACAAATTTTCTACATTACAATTGTTCGGGATAATTTTGTTTACAAAGCGGAAAATCTGCAAATTCCGCGGTTTTCAACGGTTTTAAGGCCGCGAAAAAAGCCTGTTGTATAAAAATGTTTATAAAATTTAATATAAACAATTATATTAAAACTTTTATAGTATATTATTTGTGTAGATGCAAAAGAGGAATTATAAATGAGCAAATTCAACCTGCTGGCATACATCCTACCCCCTGAAGAAAAAGTTTTTTATACTTTGTTTGAGGAAAGCACAAAGGTCTGCCACGAAACTGCGGTTCTTTTCAACGAAATCGTAACAAAAGGGCTTACAGAAGACCATATCATCACCGCAAAACGCCTCAAACACAAAAGCAACGATCTTTTGAAAGAAACGCTGCACCAGCTTAATATTACGCTCATCACCCCTATCGACCGCGAAGATATTCAGTGCATTGCGTCTTTGCTGAATAAAATTACAAAAAGAATTGTTAAAGCCTGCGTGAATCTCAGGGTTTACAGAATTGAAGAATTCACTGAAAACATGAAAAAACAGGCAACGACCATGCTTCAGGCAACAGAGGAATTGACGATTATCATCCACAACTTTAAAAAGTCAAGCTCCATCAAAGAAATGACCGAAACCAACCTTAAAATGAAAGAAATCGAATCCCACGGGGACGAAATCCTTTATCACGCAATGGACGAACTGTTTTCGGGCAAATACGACGCGCTGAACGTTCTAAAACTGCGCGACGTCCATAAAGATATTGAAAACGCGCTCGACAGCTGCTTTTCCGTATCTGACCAGGTCGTGAACGTGGTCTTGAAACAGAGCTAGGCAACGGAGAAGATTGGAAGTATGACGATTTCATTGGGATTATTGATTCTGGTAGTAGCTGGAGCGCTTGTTTTTGAATATATTAACGGTTTCCACGACGCTGCCAATGCAATCGCCACTGTTGTTTCGACAAAAGTCTTAACCCCGCGTCAGGCTGTTGTTTACGGTGCATCTTTGGAGTTTACGGGCGCTTTGATGGGCACCCACGTTGCAAAAACCATCGGTGCCGGCATTGTAAACCCTGACACAATCACGCTTCACGTAATATTTTGTGCACTGGTTGCTGCGATTATCTGGAACCTTATTACGTGGTTTTTCGGCTTGCCCTCGAGCTCGTCGCATGCTCTTATCGGCGGTTTAATCGGTTCTGCGGTGGTAAATGCGGGCTGGGGCTGCGTTCGTTTTGCTGAATTGCTTGATAAAGTCATTGAACCGATGTTTTTGGCGCCTGTAATCGGTTTTGGCACCGGATTTGTGGTTATGGCGGTGCTTTTGCGAATATTTTACAAAGCAAACCCCGACAAAGTAAACAGGCGTTTCAGAAGATGCCAGATTTTTTCTGCCGGACTAATGGCTTTGAGCCACGGGTCAAACGACGCTCAGAAAACAATGGGTATTATCACGCTGGCGTTGCTTGCCGGAGGGGTTTTAAAGGGCGGTACTGACGGAAATTTTGAAATTCCGCTTTATGTAATCCTCGCCTGCGCTACTGTTATGTCGCTCGGCGTAATGTCCGGCGGATGGAAAATCATCAAAACCATGGGAAGTAAAATTATCAAACTCAAGCCCATCAACGGCTTTGCTGCTGAATCTTCTGCGGCTACAATCATACTTCTTGCGTCGCATTTTGGCGTTCCGTTGAGCACAACCCACGTAATTTCGACCGCAATCATGGGCGTAGGTACAACTTACAAAGCGCATGCCGTAAAATGGGGCGTAATCGGAAACATTGTCTGGGCGTGGGTTTTGACTATTCCGGTTTGTATTTTTATTTCGAGCATAGTTTATACGATTTATAGATTTTTGGTTTTGAGCTAACCCAAAAACCGTCCAAATTCCCACCCTTAGGCTGAGAGGGGGGCAGCCGGTGTGATTTTAAGCGCAAATATTTTTATTCTTGCCGATTCCCTACGGTGTGTTTATGAATTTCTTGAAATCCGATAGCGCTTTTTGAAATTTGTCGGTGAATATTTCATCCAGAGAAAAAACATGACCGAAATCTTTATTTTCTTCATAACAAAAATAAAGCGCTTCTTGTTCGATTTTGTGGAGTGTATATATGGACTGGAATTCATCATAGATTTTGGATAATGTTTTTGGATACTTTTTGTTAATGTTTTTTTTCATATTATTTCTCCTTGGTTTGACAATTAATCCAGTTTACTGTAGAAACGTCGCAAACGCAATTGCAAAGGGTTTATCAACCCTTTGTAAACTGTTTATAAACTCAAAAGATAAAGGCTTATGTGGTAGGCTTTTAATAAGATGTCATTCCGAACTTGCAGCTCCTCTTGTTTGCGAGGAACGAGCAATACAAGGGAGGGTGCCCTTTAGGGTAATTCGGAATCTTGCCGGCGTTAAATACCAACTTTTCACATTGAATAGACCCTGAAACAAGTTCAGGGTGACAGAAAGAAGCCGTCATTCCGAACTTGTTTCGGAATCGCAAGATTGAAGTCGATGGACATTACCCTTGCGACCCTGTGGAAAACCAGACATTTTTCACAAAATCAAAGATTTTGGAAAAAGCAGTCAAACAAGTTCAGGGTGACAAAATGATAATGATATTCAACAAACGAGGGAATGCGTCAGGTTTACTTTGGAGTGACTATGGGGGAGGGCTCTTGAAACATGGAAGTTCAATTTTTACGCTGAATGCCCGGAGGAATCGGAACGGAAAAGTAAACCTGACGCATTCCCGTATCCCCACCCAATAGGGGTGTTTTTCCATATTTTCAGTGCTAAAATTATCAATATGCTTCTAGATTATCTGAAACAAAAAAACTACCTGAATATCGAAAAAATACAGGCATTTTTGTCGAAAAAATGCTCATTTACCGTGACGGGGCTCACCTCGTTTTTGCGCCTGACCTCACTTGCACTTGCGGCTTCGCAAAAACGCGTGATTTTCATTACCGCAACCGAACAAAACTGCCTGAAATACAAACACGACCTCGAAAAATTCTATAATATCGACTCAAAAATCTTCCCCTATCAGGATGTTTCAATCTATGACGGTGTTTCGCCCAACCTCTACAAATACGCCGAACAAACCGAAATTTTAAGAAACCTCAACAGCGAAGAACTCCTGCTCGTGCCCGTAAAAGCGCTTCTGGAGAAATTTCCCGAAAAAAACTTCTACGAAACAAATACAATAAAAATCAAAACCGGCGATGAAATCGATACAAACGAATTTGCTAAAAAACTCGTAAATCTCGGCTATAAACGCGTTACAATGGTGAGCGATATCGGCGAATTCAGCGTTCGCGGCGACATAATCGATGTTTTCTCATTCGCTAAAAACCCCGTGAGGATTGAACTCTGGGGCGATGAGGTCACGGACATAAGATTTTTTAATAACGAAACCCAAAGAAGCATAGAAAAAGTCCAAAAAGCAGAAATACTGCCCGTTTACAAGTTCCTGGCGGACGAAAAAAGCGTAAAATCTTTCATAAAAGATATTAAAGAAGAAACAAAAAAGGCCGAAAACAAGGAAAACGCCGACATTTTACGCGAAATGACCGGTGAACTAACCGAAAAAGCCGAAAACGAAAATTATTTCGAGGGAATCGAATATTTCCAGAGCTATTTTAATAAAAACGCGAAAAACCTTATCGAACTTGCTGATGACGACTTTGTGTTGGTTTTTGACGAATCGACCGAGGTTTTTTCACGCTTCAACCAGATTGCTCAAAACTACGATAAACAAATCCTCGAAAACAGCGCTAAAGCTCTGAATTTGCCCTTAAAAGACCGCGCGCATACAGATTTTGAGGAGTTTATGGCGCAAATTGCTCCGCGCGTGAAAGTTTACCTTGATAATTTCCTTGATACGGTTTCGGATTTTATCGTGGAGTTCCAAAGCTCCGTGATTGCGGGCTTTTCCTCGAAGATGGAGGAAATAATCGCGTTCGTTGACGAAAAAATGAAAAACGGCTACAAGGTCGTCATTGCAACCGATTACAGAAACAGAATCGAAGAAATTTTGAGGAATTTTGAGATTCCTTATTCAAATGAACCCGATGAGGGCGTTATGCTCGCCGAAAACCTTGCTCTGGGCGGGTCAGAAGTCGAAGATTTAAAACTTGTTGTCCTGACGGATAAAGAACTTTTCAACAAAAAATCAAAAGACATCACAGCCCAGAAAAAGAGCTATTACAAGGAAAAAGCCGAATATATCGAGTCAATAAACGACATAAAAGAGGGCGAATACGTTGTCCATCAGGTGCATGGCGTGGGGCTTTACAAGGGGCTGTCAAAACAGGAGATTGACGGGCAATTAAAGGACTATTTGACCATCGAATACGCCTGCGGGGACAAACTCCATATGCCTGCCGAGCAAATCAACCTCCTGTGCCGTTTCAGAGGCGCGGGCGCAACTCATCCGAAGCTTTCCAGAATGGGCGGAAACGACTGGCAGACCACGAAAACCCGCGCTAAAAAGGCAATCGAAGAAATCGCAAAAGATTTGCTGCGGCTTTATGCAAAACGCGAAGTCGCCGAGGGGATTGCGTTTGAGCCGGATACAGTCTGGCAGTATGAGATGGAGGAGGCGTTTGAATTCACGGAAACGCCCGATCAGATGAAAGCAATTCAGGATACAAAAGCTGACATGGAGAATCCAAAGCCAATGGACAGGCTGATTTGTGCCGATGTCGGGTTCGGGAAGACAGAAATCGCAATCAGGGCGATTTTTAAGGCGGTTATGACCGGAAAACAGGCGGCAATCGTTGTTCCGACCACAATCCTTGCTTTGCAGCATTTTCAGACGATTTCAGAGCGATTTAAGCCTTTTCCTGTGAAAGTTGAGCTCCTTTCGCGCTTTCGCAGCGCAAAAGAGCAGAAAGAAACCGTAAAACGCCTTGGCACAGGCGAATGCGACGTAATTATCGGCACGCACAGGCTTTTGCAGAACGATATAATTTTCAAAGACCTCGGACTGCTAGTAATCGACGAAGAACACCGCTTTGGCGTTCGTCACAAGGAAAAACTCAAAATGCTGCGCAAAAATATTGACATTTTGAGCATGTCAGCCACACCCATCCCGAGAACGCTCTACATGTCGCTTTCTGGCATAAAAGATATGAGCGTAATCAACACCGCCCCGATGAATCGCCTGCCGATAAAGACTTATGTCGGCGCGTACAACGAAACTTATATAAAAAATGCCATAAACCACGAACTCGAGCGTGACGGACAGGTTTTTTGCCTTTACAACCGCGTGGAAACGATTTTTGAGTTTGCAACACAGCTCCACAGTATCGTACCTAACGCCAGAATTGCCGTTGCGCACGGTCAAATGGAGGAAAAAGAGCTTGAGCGCGTTATGGTTGAGTTTGCGGAGCACAAATATGACATTCTTTTGAGCACAACAATCATCGAATCCGGCTTGGACATCCCCAACGCCAACACAATGATGATTTTTGACGCGGACAGGTTCGGTCTGGCGCAGCTTTACCAGCTCAGGGGGCGCGTTGGACGCTCTGACAGGCAGGCTTATTGCTATTGTTTCTACAAACCCCAAAAACAGCTCACCGCGGACGCCGTGCAGCGTTTAAAGGCAATAAAAGAGTTCTCAACGCTCGGCGGAGGGTATCAGGTGGCTTTGCGTGACATTGAAATCAGAGGCGTGGGCAACATTCTCGGCACAAAACAGCACGGGCACATGACAAATATCGGTTTTGACACGTACTGTCAGCTTCTTGAGGAAACAATCAACGAACTGAACGACGAAAAATGCGAAGAAACCGTGAATACAATCGTTGATATCAACGTCACAGCGTACATTCCCGACGAATGGGTCGGCTCAAAAGAGCAAAAAATGATTGAATACAAACGGCTTGCGGATGTAAAAAACACGGTTGAGCTCGAGGCGATTCACGAGGAGTGGAAAGACCGTTTTTCAAAGATTCCGGAGTCAGTCGAAAACTTAATAAAGCTTGTTCATTTGCGGCTTCTTGCCGGTGAGGCAAAAATCCCCGTAATCCGTGAAACAAGCGAAAATATAAGGATTTACATGCCCTATAACAAGGCTGAATGGAACATAATCGCTTCACATTTGGACAAAAATATTACAAAATATATAAAATATACAATTGCCCCCAAGTCGTGCAAAGAGGGCAATTCCATCCTGCTTTTGAACACCGGTGTGCTTAGTTTTAAAGAAGTATTTAACATATTGAGCGATTTATTCTATTATATAAATAAAATAAGTTACGATTATATGAGTAATAATCAGAATTGAAATAGAAAGAGGAGCGCTAATGCGTAAACTTAAATTATTGGCAGCCACAGCAGCATTTTCACTGTTGCTTTGCGGATGTGTCAACAAAAACGCGGTAATCACCGTAAACAACGAAGCAATCACAAAACAGCAGTACGAACAGGCTTTTGACGCGATTGCCAACAACTCGATGTTCTCACAAATGGGCATTGACCTTAAAAAAGAACCTGACAGTTTTCTTCATTTAATGCTGAAAGAAAGGGTTGTGAACGATTTGACAATAAAAACCCTGCTTGATCAGGAAATCAAGAAAAAACACATAAAAGTTACAAACGACGATATCAATAATGAGCTGAAAAGCATTATTGACAAGGTCGGTTCAAAGGAAAAATTCAACGAAATCCTTAAACAAAACGGCGTAAGCACCGCACAGTTCAAAAAAGACCTCACTGACGAGCTAAAAGTGAGAAAACTCGTGGACAGCCTTTCAGTTGTGGCTGTTAGCGACGCTGACGCTAAAAAATTCTACGATACAAACAAAGACAAATTCAAATTCCCTGACAGAGTTCGCGCTTCTCACATCCTAATCAGCGCAAACGAAGAGGAATTGAAAGCTAAATTCGCTAACGAGGACAAAAACCTTACAGAAGCGCAAATTAACGAAAAAGTTAAAAAAGAAATGGCAACAAAGCTTGAAAAAGCTCAAAAAATCCTCGCAGAAGTTAAGAAAGACAAATCACAGTTCGCAAAAATCGCAAAAGAAAACTCTGATGACACAGTAAGTGCAAAAGATGGCGGCGATTTGAACTTCTTCGGCAAGGAAGAAATGGTCGAACCGTTCTCAAAAGCTGCTTTTTCAATGAAACCTAACACGATTTCCGAAATCGTTACCACACCTTACGGATATCACATTATTATGGTTACTGACCGCGTGAAAGCGGGCATTGAGCCGTTTGAAAAAGTAAAACCCGAGATAAAAGATTATCTTGAAAATCAGGAAAAAGTGAAAGTTCTTCAGCAATTTGTTGAAACTCTGAAAAAAAATGCTAAAATAGTCTATAACGACCCGAGTTTCAATCCTGAAGTTATTCAGAAAAAACTCAAGGAACAATCAAAAAATAATCCTGCATTGATGGATTCTCAAAAATCGGCTAAGGAATAAAATATTGTCACCCTCACACAGTGAGCAAATGAGAGAATAACAGATACGCGGGAAAACAAAACCCGCGTATTTATTTTATGAAAAGGAAACACCGTGGACAAAGCACTAAAAAACAGCCTGAATGAATTGATAGACAAGTTTGAAAAGGCAAAAATCCTTGTTATCGGCGACATAATTCTGGACGAATACCTGTGGGGCAAAACAAACCGCTATTCGCCCGAGGCTCCTGTGCCGATTCTGGAAGTAAAACGCAAAACCTACCTCCCGGGCGGTGCTGCGAATGTTGCGAACAACATTGCGTCACTCGGCGCAAAAGTATATCTCTCAGGCGTTCTCGGTGAGGATTTGTATTGCAGCGTAATCTCGGATTTACTCAAAAAACACAAAATAAACAGTGATTTTGTGATAAATGACCCGTCACGCCCCACAACCGTTAAAACAAGGCTTATCGCCCAGAACAACAAGCACCTTGCCCGTGTTGACAACGAAACGGACGAGCCGGTTTCCGCCGAAATTCAAAAACAAATCTACAAAAATCTTGAAAAAGTCATTGATGAAGTCGATTTGATAATACTTTCCGACTATGTAAAGGGCGTTTTGACCGGAGAACTGGTAAAAGATATCGTAAAACTCGCAAACCGCCACGACAAAACAATCCTCATGGACCCCAAAGGCCAAGATTTTTCCAAATATTCGGGCGTGGATATTCTCGTACCCAACATGGATGAAGCGCTTATTGCAACAAAATCCTCCAGAATCCGTCCTATCAAGGAAATTGCGGCTGATTTGAGAAAAATTTGCCTTGCGGACAAAGTAATCATCACCATGAGCGCTGACGGTGCTTATTATTACGACGGAATCGACGAAATCGTCATGGAATCCTATTCCACCGAGGTTTACGACGCAACCGGCGCCGGCGATACGTTTGTCGCTACTTTAGGGCTTGCTCTGGCGGTTTCGGGCATGGATTATGAAAAATCACTCATGCTCGCGAACTACGCAGCGGCCGTTGCGGTCAAAAAAGTCGGCACTTTCGCCATAAAACCCGTCCAAATCAAAGAACTGGTCAAAGTAGCATATAACAACTCCGGAGCAAACATTGGGTAAACTAATAAAAAGAGAAGAATTGCAGCCGCTTCTGGCGGATTTGCGCTCACAGGGCAAAACAATCGTAACCACGAACGGATGTTTCGACATTTTGCATGTCGGGCATGTCAGATATTTGCAAAAAACAAAGACTTTTGCGGATATTTCGCTTGTTTGTTTGAATTCTGACGTTTCTGTTAAGAAAATCAAAGGCCCCGACCGCCCCGTGAACAACGAAAACGACCGCGCGGAGATACTTTGCGCGCTTTCCTGCGTGGATTATGTGGTTCTTTTTGACGAATCTTCGCCAGAAAAGCTTTTGTGCGAGATAAAACCCGATGTCCATACAAAAGGCGCTGATTACACGGTAGAAACGCTGCCCGAGGCAAAAGCAATTATGGAAAATGGCGGCAGGATTGAATTTATAAGCTTTGTCGAGGGAAAATCGACAACTTCGATTATTGAAAAAATGAAAACCTGCTGATTCCTTACAAACAAGAATCCAAAGTGTGCAGGCAGGTATTTCCCTTTGTAGTGACTATGGGGGAGGGCTCAAAAATTTTGAAATCTGGCAATCTATGTCGAATGCCCGGAGGAATCGGAACGGAAAAGGGAAATACCTGCCTGCACACGCAAAATGCCTCTCTTAAACCATCTTCAAACAATTCTCAATCTTTGCGACCGATTCATCAACCTTTTTCAAATCAATTTCACCCGATTCTGCTTTCTGCGCAAGCGTTTCAATGAGCTGAATCGTTGCGTCATCCGAATTTCTGTAAATAAACATGTTTATCCCCGCCTCAATCCCCCTCATACAGGCCTCAAGCGGCGTAAAACCCTTAATTCCGCCCATAACCATGTCATCAGAAATAATCAGCCCCCCGAATCCGAGCGTGTTTCTCAAATAACCGAGGGCATTTTTTGAAATTGAGGCAGGCGTTTTGTCCTCATCGAACGCGCTGTAATGAATGTGCGCCGCCATTATTGCCGGAATTCCCGCATTAATCAAAGTTTTGAACGGTGCAATATGCGTTTTTTCAAGCTCCTCAAAATTCATAAAAAGTTCGGGCATTTCCTTGTGAGAATCAACCGAAGTTTCGCCATGACCCGGAAAATGCTTGCCAACAGGGATTATTCCGTTTTCAAGATAAATTTTTGCACAAATTTCACCCATCTTCGCAACAATTTCAGGGTCTGACGAAAACGAACGCTCCGCAATTACAGGGTTTTCGGGGTTTGTATCCACATCAAGAACAGGCGCAAAATTCATGTTTATTCCGAACGATTTTAGCTCTTTGGCGATTTGTCCGGTTTGTTTTTTCACAAAATCCCCGCCTTTTTTCGCTGCCTCGCGTGCGCAGAGGTATTTTGAGCCGTTGTGGAGGTTGAGTGTCCTCTCTACGCGCCCGCCTTCCTGGTCAATGCTCAGGAAAATCGGACGGTTTGCCTTATTTTTGATGGTTTTTATGAGGGTTTTGAACTGATTTTCGCAAATAATGTTGCGCGTAAAAAATATTACCCCGCCAAGCCCTTTTTCAATGGCTTTTGACAGGTTCGGCGAAATTTCTTCCCCCTCCGGCCCCAGAATGAACATTCTGTATATTTTTTCTCTTAAATTCATAAAATTATCATACATTTAATTGAGGTCAGAACGCAAATTTTTGTCGTATTATAATATTAGTTTTATCTTGAAAGTCATTGCGACCCTGAATCAAGTTCAGGGTGACGGATTTCAGAGATAACACAAGGGGAGTATACTTAAAAAAATGAAAAAAACGTTAGTTTTATTTTTAATAGGGATGATAATATTTTCGCTCGCAGCAAAAGACAGTATGGCTGCACGGCGTTCTAAAAAAGGCGGCGGAGCGATTACGCAGGAAGATATGGACAAAATGTCCACTACAATCGATACGCTTACGAAAAAAGTCTATGCCGCGTCGCTGTTTTCACCTCAGGAAAACGCGCAAATGATTGAAATTAAGATAAAACTGGACAACCAAATGCTCATCGCGCCCGAAGCTTCCCTTGCACCATTGTATTACAAAGCCGGAAACCTTTATCGTGCCCGTGAATACAGAAAAGAAGCCATTGATTGCTACCAGACAATCCTTGAGAACTTTTCCGACACTGCACTCGCCCCAAAAGCAACAAAAGCGCTTAAAGATATGGGTGTGAAAGTTGTCGAGCCCGAACAAAAGAAAACAGAAGACGAAAAACAGCCCGAAAATGGATTAACCACCGGACAGGCGGCTGATATCGAGGCGGGCGATTTATAATTTAACTGCTGAAAACTATTGTGTTATGAAAATGTGTGCGCTAACATGTTGTTTTAACACGGAGGAGTTTTTATGGCAGTTATAAATGAGAAATTTTTGATAAATACCCGCGGATTTACCGATATTATTGATATTACGCAAAAAGTAAAGTCCGTAGTTTATAACCACAACATTAAAAATGCCACAATTATCGTCGCTCTCGCCGGAAGCACCGCCGGAATCACTACGATTGAATATGAACCGGGCTTAATTAAAGATTTGCCCGCAATCCTCGATGATATTGCGCCGATGGATAGAAATTACCACCACGACGACACATGGCACGACGGAAACGGCTATGCACACATCAGGGCGGCGCTTCTGGGCAGTTCTGTTACGATTCCGTTGATTGACGGCGCGCTTTTGCTCGGAACATGGCAGCAAATTGTCCTCATTGACTTCGACAACAAGCCCCGCGCGCGCAATATTCATGTGCAGATTTTGTCTTAGGGTTCGACGGATTGGGTTGAATAGTCTTTGGGATGGGTTGAATGAAATTGTTCAACCCATCCTACTTTCTCCAGCCCTCCCCAACTCGGGGAGGGAGCAGTCGTTGCAATACGTCAGTATTGCTTACGAATGCGGGTGGGGAACGACCCCAAGCCAGCTTGAAAGCCCAAAAATCACATTTTTTCACAACCATGCGGTGGGAACCGTTGCACTTTTCCCACCCTACAAATCTATTTTCTTTTAATCTTCATATTTCGGTTAAATCAAAACTTGGTACAATTTTTGAAATCGCTTAGTGCTTTTTGAAATTTTTCCAGAATTATATCAATGAGAAATGTTACATGAAAGCAATCTTTATCATTTTCATAACAAGAATGGAGCACTTCTTGTTCAATTTCAGTCATTGTATATATAGACTCAAGGTCTTTGTAAATTTGGCTTAGTATTTTATTTGTTTTTATATTTTTTTCTTCAAACATCTTGTCCTCCTTTTGTTTGTGCCAATTTTGTCCGTACCACGGATTGTCATATTTGTCATTGTAGCGGACAATTTGTATATGGACAAGGTTTTGTTAAAAAAATTGGCAAAAAAAATTAAAGAATTGAGAAAAATTAACGGATTTTCTCAGGATGATTTGGCTGTTTATTCCGGAATCGCTCGTTCGACAATAGGAAATCTTGAAACAGCACAAAATGACATTGTTTTGTCCAAGCTTAATAAAATTGCAAAAGCATTGAAAGTCAGCTTGTCTGAATTGCTAGATTTTTAAATAAAATCCAAAATTTCCTAATTATTCTGCGGCAAATCCGCAGTCTTTCTTAAAATCGCTCCCCACCCCAGCCCTCCCCGACTCGGGGAGGGAGCAGTCGTTGCAATACGTTAGTGTTGCTTACGAATGCGGGTGGGGAACAGCTCCAAACCAGCTTGAAAACCCAAAAATCTCATTTTGAAATTTAAATAAACTTCTAATTATTCTGCGGCAAATCCCCCGCAGCAACCTGAATTTTCTCGCTGATGGTCAACGCGTTTGAAATCGGAATCCCTCCGGCCTGCGCTGGCTTGTTTACGACCTTTCCGCTCACATACATAACGGTGGAGCCGCCGCCGTCAAGGTTCATCGCCTCAACACAGCCGAATTCTTTCATCAAACGGGCTGTTTCGCCCAGCGTCATCCCGATTGAAGCGTGTTCGCGGCCGTCTACGGTTATCATTATGAATTCGTTGTCGCGGGTGTAACCGATTGCGGTTCTGGGGTTTCTGCCGGTTACGGAATTGAGCTTCTGGGCCGCTGCGTCAACAAAAACCTGACCGTCTTTTACAAGATAAGGCCCCCCGCTTATTATATGGTCAACTTCGCCCCAAATCGGATTGACTTTGACATCCAGCACGATTTCTTTTGCATCAAAAAACGGCTGCAACTTGTCTTTCGGGCCGGAAATCACATATCCTTGCGCCGGTATTGTTGTTGAGCCGTATGATTTTGATATAATTTTTCCTGTGGAGTCGACTGCAATATTTATGCCGTATTTTGGAGGCGTCGGCGAGGTTTGACCCCAGTCCTGCGTATAAATAAGTACGTATGTGGAAAGTATTCTGGGCTGGTTGATGTTGTCGACTTTTAAATGGGTGCTTCCTGCTCTGACGTAAGAAATAAGCCCGAGTTTTGACATTTTGAAACCATCTTTTGAGATTCCCATGGCAACTCTGTTGAAAATAGGGCCTGTGTAGATTTTTTTGTCTATCATCAGTGTGCCTAAAGGTACTCCTGTCTGGGGCTTAAAATAAGTGCCGTTTACTGCGGCGATAGAATTATTTTTTTGTGCAATAGTTCTAATTGTTGCCCTGCGTTTTAAGGTGGTGGATGCTAGTTGTGGTGCAATTTCAATGTTGGGGTTGAGTTTTCGGTTTACTTCGACTACATTAATCCTCACAGGCCGCCCGTTGATGTACCTTACGAGCCGTACATGCTTAACCCCATCGGCGACTGTGAGAATTGCCCCGTTTTTGTAGCGCATCCTGAGCCTTGTTTCCCATCTTTGCTTCTCTTCGGTGAGGCTCATCGGCTGGGAAGTTACAAGCGGCTCCGTGTTCTCGATTTTAGGTGCATTTACATAGGCGGTTTTCGCGATTTCGTTCCCGATTGCCGCAAGAGGATTGTGAATAACAAGATACTGAGCAGTGAATACGCTTATGAGTATAGTAACATACAATGAATTATTGATAATTCTTTTTATACTCTTCGGATTTTCATAAAGCGTAGTGTTCATGATTAACTTGTATTTTACTATCCTTTCTACTACTATTGTAGCATAATTTATATATCCTTTCAATACTGAATATGACTTAATTTTAAAAAATCAAACAGCTGTAAAGCCGCGCGGTTAATATTTCTTAATGGGATTTCGTACACTTAATGTGCAACCCGTTTACCGGACGGAGTAAGCCCGACCGGCACCGGAAATGAGGCGCTTTTTGCAAAATATTGCCCGATTGTCTAATTGTTCCGGAGATTTGTTTTGCATTTAATATAATCAAATCTTTTTCATACTTCCAACTATTCTTAATTCCAGACAGCGGGGCTATTTCAGCCCCATTTTTTTATACGGCATTGTACAACCCTAAAAGTCTTACGGGTTCGGGCTCTCTGTCCAGCCAAACCTGGCTTCTTGAGGGGGTTATGGCCTCATTTACCTCTTTTAGGAGCACAGCAAAGTTAATATCAATGAAATTTATTGCCCCAACGCGCTCTACAAGGTATTCTTGCGCTCCGCAGTTGGGGCAGAATTTTGTATGAGGGAGGATTTTTCCCCGTTTTATGATGGTTTTTCTTTTTACGTTGCAGCATGCGCAGCGCGTCAAATACCAGTGATTTTCGACGTATTTTCCGCAATCCGGACAGTACCCTGCTTCTGCTTCGGTCGAAACCCTGTCATGAGTGCATTCTGACTTTTTTTTGAAAAATAACATATTTTGCCCCTTAAAATAAATTTACAAATTATTTATAATGACGATTCCAATCATGTCAAATAACATGTCAGAAAAAGGATTGAGCCTTATTGACAAAATAAAATGAGCATATAATATGGTATAAGACGATGTATTTTTGTCTAAAAATGTTTTATAGAGGTAAAACCTATTAAACAGGCAATATAGAACACGTAGTAGATATACAAAAAAGGAGATTAATCTCATGGCACGCGAAAAGTATGAACGTACGAAACCGCACGTTAACATTGGTACA
>URFH01000042.1 GCA_900547155.1 uncultured bacterium
TGGGCTCCCCCATAGTCACTGCAAAGAAAAATCTTTCGCTTTTTACTTGGCGGGGTGGAGGATTGGTGATTTTGCGTAAAAAGAGAAAGATATTTCTTTTCCGTTCCGATTCCTCCGCCCAATCAGTGAGAAAAGTATATTTGTCACAAAAAAGTGGGCTCCCCCATAGTCACTGCAAAGAAAAATCTTTCGCTTTTTACTTGGCGGGGGTTGGGAAAGGTGAAATGTTGGGGCGGGGGCGGGATTTTGGGTGAATTATTACGCTGCTTTGTTTTTTCAGCAGGATGTAATATAATTTTTGAATCGGAATTAATACGGAGATGATTATGAGAGACGAATTGCTTTCTATACTGGAAAAAAACAGCAGAATCGACTTTAAAGAGCTCGCTGTAATGCTCGGAGCTTCTGAAGAAGAGGTTTTGGGCGAAATTTCAAGGCTTGAAAAAGAAAATATAATCTGTGCATATCACACCCTCATTAACTGGGAAAAAACAGATATAGAAAAGGTTTCGGCTCTGATTGAAGTGAAAGTTACCCCCCAGAGAGGTCAGGGATTTGACAGGATTGCAGAAAGAATTTACAAATATCCGGAGGTAAAATCAGTTTATCTGATTTCCGGCGGCTATGATTTGCTTGTTACGCTTGAAGAAAAGAGTTTGAAAGAGATTGCAGGGTTTGTTTCGGACAAATTATCCACACTGGACAGCGTTTTGAGCACTGCAACGCACTTTATCCTGAAAAAATACAAAGATCACGGCACAATTATCAACGAAACGTCAAAAGACGAAAGAGAGGTAATCACCCCATGAGGAACTTCCTTTCAGACAAAGTCACAGGGCTGAAACCCTCCGGAATTCGGAAATTTTTTGACATAGTTACGGAAATGAAAGACGCAATTTCGCTTGGAGTTGGCGAACCGGACTTTGATACGCCGTGGTTTATCCGTGATGAGGGGATTTTTTCGCTTGAGCGCGGCAGAACGTTCTACACTTCCAATGCGGGGTTGAAAGATTTGCGTCAGGAAATCGCAAATTACATTAAAAGAACCCAGAACATTGATTATGACCCGAATTCGGAGATTATTGTTACGGTTGGAGGCTCTGAGGCGATTGATATAGGGCTTCGTGCGGTGATAAACCCCGGTGATGAGGTCATAATCCCCCAGCCGTCCTATGTTTCCTACGAGCCCTGTGCAATTTTGGCCGATGCAAAGCCCGTTATAATTGATTTGAAAGCGGAAAATGACTTCAGGCTTACACCTGATGAGCTTTTGGGCGCGATTACGGACAAAACAAAGGTTCTGATTCTTCCTTTTCCGAACAATCCGACCGGTGCGATTATGGAAAATGAGGATTTGGAGAAAATTGCGAAAATTGTTATTGAAAATGACATTCTTGTTATGTCGGACGAGATTTATTCTGCGCTGACTTACAAAGGTAAACACGTTTCCATTGCCTCTCTGGATGGAATGAAAGAACGGACGATTTTGATTAACGGTTTTTCAAAGGCGTATGCGATGACCGGCTGGAGGCTGGGTTATGCGTGCGGGCCAAAGGAAATAATCAGGCAAATGACCAAAATTCACCAGTACGCAATCATGTGCGCGCCCACCACAAGCCAGTATGCTGCGGTTGAGGCGTTGAAAAAAGGCGATGAAGAGGTTGAAAAAATGCGTCAGTCCTATAATCAGCGCCGCAGGTTCCTGATGAATGCGTTTAAGGAGATGGGGCTGAACTGTTTTGAGCCTTTCGGGGCGTTTTACGTGTTTCCCTGCATAAAAGAGTTCAATATGACATCTGAGGAGTTTGCAACAAGGCTTTTGACCGAAGAAAAAGTCGCTGTGGTGCCCGGAAGTGCTTTCGGCGATTGCGGTGAGGGCTTTTTGCGCATTTCTTATGCTTATTCTATTGAGAATTTGAAAGAGGCAATCTCAAGGATTGAAAAGTTTGTGAAAAAATTGAGGGAAGAAAGGTAGTTTTTCCTCTTTTTGCGAATTCCGCACTCAGAAGGCTGCGAAGCGGGGAATAAAAGCATGTTTTTGCAGAAATCGGGCAAAAAAAACCTCTTTCCGAAGAAAGAGGTGAGCACTAAGTACAAGCAATCAGAAGAGTTGAGGATTTACTATGTTATGATAATCGATTGCCGGCTTTCTTTCATTCCACTTTGTAACCATCTTTGTTTTTAGTCCTTTTGGGTAACATGAAATATTTTTTTGTATGCAAGAATAATATTGCTTGCATTATAAAAAAAATCTGATATACTGTTATTAAGAATTATTCTTAATAAGAAAAACTATGGAACATTCAGAAGAAATCGTAAATAAAAAAATAGAAATACTGAAAGATGAGTGCAAAAAGCGCAATATGAGGGTTACACCGCAGCGTATTGTTATTTATCGCGAGGTTGCAAAGTCCTGCGAGCATCCGGACGCGGAAGCTGTGTATGAGGCGGTTAAGAAAGAGCTGCCGAATATTTCTTTTGACACGGTTTATCGCACACTTGCTTCGCTGGAGGAGATGGGGATGATTTTCAGGGTTGATAACCAGCTCCCCAAAGCCCGCTTTGACGCTGACAGAAACCCTCATCATCACTTTTTGTGCATGAATTGCGGCGAAGTTTACGATGTTTGTCTTGATGAAAATGAAAATTTAAAAACACCCGCACATGCTGCTGAATTTGGTGAAATAAAAGACTTAAATCTGCAAATCAGAGGAATTTGCAACAAATGTAAGAAAAAACACAAGGACAATTAGCGAAAAGGAGAAAAATTATGGAAAAATTTGTATGTACTGTATGCGGTTATGTTTACGATCCCGCAGAAAATGACAATGTTGCATTCGCAGATTTGCCGGATGATTATGTTTGCCCCCTTTGCGGCGTAGGTAAAGACCAATTTGAAAAAGAATAAACCGCCGCCCGTTTATACATAAAATTAAAGGAGACAATATGGAAACTGCTCAAAAGAAAGAACTTAAAGGTTCTAAAACTGAAAAGAATTTAATGGAAGCTTTTGCCGGTGAATCACAGGCAAGAAATAAATACACTTATTACGCTTCTCAGGCAAAAAAAGACGGATATGTTCAGATTGCCAAAATATTTGAAGAAACTGCCAACAATGAGAAAGAACACGCAAAAATCTGGTTCAAACTTCTTCATGGCGGAAGCATTGCGGACACTATGACCAATCTGCAAGACGCTGCAGCCGGTGAAAACTACGAATGGACAGACATGTATGCAAGATTCGCTCAGGAAGCTAAAGAAGAAGGCTTCAACGATATTGCTTTCTTGTTTGAAAAGGTTGCAATGATTGAAAAACACCACGAAGAAAGATATCAGAAGCTTTTAGCCAACGTAAAAGAGGGCAAAGTTTTTGAAAAATCAGAAAAGGTTGTTTGGGAATGTGCAAATTGTGGATTCTCTCACGAGGGTACAAACTCCGTGGAAATCTGCCCTGTTTGCCAGCACCCGAAATCTTATTTCTTCATTCAGGCAAGCAACTACTAATTCAGCGCGGCAAAAGGGCCATTGTCATTCCGAACTTGATTCGGAATCGCAAGATTGAAGCTGATATGCACCAACCTTTTGCCCGAAGTTTACATTCAAAACTTAATCTCCTCCCAATGGAGAAAAAACGCACAGACCTCGCGTTTGTGCGTTTTTTATTTGCCGAATTTGTGATGTGTTTTAAAAAAGCAAGGGATTTGCCTTTGCAGTGACTATGGAGGAGGGCTCAAAAGTTTTGAAAAGCCTGAATTCCCAGTCGGGTGCCCGGGGGAATCGGAACGGAAAAGGCAAATCCCTTGCTTTTTTCGCTTCTCTCTTGGATTATCCTGCATTTTACAAAAGTATTTCGATTGCTGCCATCAGGCTTGAAGGATCTGCGCAATTTTTTGCTACTATGTCGTAGGCTGTGCCGTGGGCAGGTGAGGTGCGGAGTATGTCCAGCCCGATTGTCATATTTACGGCGCTTTTTGACGCCAGAACCTTCATCGGAATCAATCCCTGATCGTGATAGCAGGCTACATAACAGTCAAAAGGCTGGGAAGTGTTGTTTTTTATGGCTTCTGCCGCTTTTATAAAGAGCGTGTCTGCGGGCATTGGCTTTGTGATATCTATGTTTTTGAGCTCCCTTAATGCAGGCTCAAATTCGCTGATTTCTTCGTTTCCGAGGATTCCGTTTTCTCCGGCATGAGGATTGAGCGAACAAAGGGCGATTTTGGGAGCTTGAATCTTGAACCGCTGCTTTAGCACGCTTTCCAGACGCCTGATTTTTTCAACAATCAACTCTTTTGTGATTTTTACATCTTTTAATGCAACATGCCGCGTTAAAAGCATCACCCTGAAATCCCCTGAAACGAAAAGCATTTCGGCTTTTTGCCCTTTTTGCGCAAGCTCTTTTTCAAGAATTTCAGTCTGACCGGAAAAATCATACCCGGCAAGGTGAAGTGCGTTTTTTGATACAGGTGCGGTGACTATAGCCAGCGCTTTTCCTGCTTTTGCCTTTTCACAGGCTGTTTTTATACATTTATAGGAGAATTCGCCGCCTGCTGCCGTTTCTTTGCCAAAATCAGCCTCGCCTGCGGGTGTTTCCTCGACTTCATAGGCAAAATCAGCGGGCAAAAAACGTTTGCTGCCGATAACGAGAATTTTTTCTCTGGGCGGCCGCATGCGATAAAGCGCTTTGGTGATGATTTCCGGGCCAATCCCGTTGTAATCGCCCATTGTTATGATGATTTTTTTGTCGTTTTGAAAAATCAGAATTTACTCCTCGTGAGCTTCAAAATACCTCAGAATGTCGATGAGCGTATTTGCGTTTCCGACATTGCCGGATTTTGTGACAATCCATTGCGCTTTAACGTCCATACAAAGCGGAATCGCGGGGCTTACGGCGTCAATAACCTGCAAAGAGTTGCTGTTTATTGCTTTGCAGCATTTAAAAGATGTTTCGCCGCCGATAGTGAGCAAAATCACGTCTTTGTCGTAAATTACCCGTTTTGTAAGGGTTGCTAAATAGTCACAAATCTTGGAAAGAAGCTGGGATTTTGACATTTCGTTTTCAAAAAGCATTTGCCCGAGAACCTTGGAATCGACCGTCAAGTCTGACGTGTGAACAATTACGGAATTGTCTTTCACAAGGTTTTTTGAAACCCTTTCAACGATTTCATCGCTTACGCCCGCGAGAATGTCCTCCAGTTTTAAAGAAATGAAATAAGTATTTTCAAAATCGTCCGAATCATCAAGTTTTTGGATTTGAGAAGCGGTAATCTGTGTTGCGCTGCCCGAAACAAAGAGTTTTGGCATTTTGGGGATGGATGTTGTTATGTTGTGCATTTCCTGGTCGGGCAGCCATACGTTTCCGAGAACCTGCGCGCAGCCTGCGGAGCCGCAGGGGAGAATATTGTATGAACTTTTCTCCATTGCCAGCACAACCTGCTCAATATCGGTCGTTGACATTGCGTCTGCAACTATCAATTTTTTTCCGCAGGCAATTAGCTCGTTCAATTTTTGCAAAATCGGCCCTGCGCCCTTAATAATTGTTTTTAATTCAAGCAAACCGATTAAATCATGGTGTTCTTCATCAAGCTGCTTTTCCAGAAGCGTCGGGATGTGGGATTCTGCAATCGGTGAAAGCGGATCCCTTGCCATTTCTGTTCTTTCAATGGGAACGCCTTTAAGAAGATGATATCCGCCTATTGTGACTCTGCCCTCCTGCGGAAATGCAGGAATAATCACTGCTGCGTCCCATTCAAGCGTTTCCAGCATTGCAAGGCATTCAAGGGCAATATTTCCCCTGAGCGTAGAGTCCATTTTTTTGTAAAAATATTCAACATTGAGGTTGTCGCGCAAAAATTCCGTAGCAAGCTTTACGCGCTCTATTGCGGTGTTTGCGTCGATGTTTCTTGTTTCAGTAGAAATCGCCCACGCCTGCGTATTTGCGCTATTTTCCGGTTTTACCGAAGAATCAAGTATAATCTGTGTATTTGCACCGCGCAGATGGAATTGTAATGCTGTATCATCAGCCCCTGTAAGGTCATCTGCAACTATGCCGATATTATTTGAAACGAACATAATTATTCCTGTGAATTTTTAGAGCCGAGCAGCCTCATGTTCTGCGCACGTACAAAATAGCGTTCTCTTGATGAGCCGGAAGCGTCATTCCATTTGCTCATCGCAAGTCTTCCGTCAACAGCGACGAGTTTGCCTTTTTTTACGTATTCGCCGGCGATTTCTGCCAGTTTATCCCACAATTCAATGTTAAACCAGTCCGTTACCTCGCCTTTTGTTTTAGAATCCCATCTGTTCACAGCAAGGGAGAAAGTTGTTTTAACTTTTCCTGATTCAAAATATTTCATTTCGGGGTCTTGCCCTACTCTTCCAACAACAACGACTGAATTAATCATTAAAAAATCCTTTTCATTTTAATCTTTTATCTGATTATAGTTTAAACAACGTGAATGCACAAAAATTGTTTACCAAATGTTAAGCTGATTAGTATCTGTATTTTGAAATATCTTCAAAATACTTTTCCAGAGCCATATAACCGTTGTAAATCTCATTTGTTATGAGTGTGTAGCGGTTTGCGGCAAGGTATTTCAATTCTTTGCAGCGGATATTGATAATTTCGTCAGAATCGTTTTTCAGATTAGCGTCCTGTGACATTGACCATTTTTTTAACAGCGCAAGTTCTTCGTTAATCTGTTTTATTGTCGAGTATTCGAGCTGATTGAAGTCATATTTTGCCAGCAGGGCTTTTTCCTGATTATTTATGCGGCTTTTTACAACCGGAGAGCCGTAAATCTTTTTGATTACCATATAATTGTCAGCGACGAGCACATGCGAGCGCGGTACATCGACTTTTGCGAGCAATGCCGAGGTGCTGAGGTTGCTGAATTTATCATTTTCGTCAGATAGTGCGCTTTGCTCCGTAATTATTGTATTTTCTATATTTTGCTGGTCTTTAATCAATTTTCTCTCCATAAAATTTAACGTTTAACCGTCCCAATCTATATACTTATAATATACAACACGCATAGATTTGTCATGCTACTTTGTAGAATTGTTAAGTATAAAAATTGGCTAGGTAATTTGGTCAAATTGTGCCATCGGATGGTCGGGGTGACAAAAAGGGCGCCCCGGCATTCCGAACTAGTTTCGGAATCGCCGGATTGAAGTCGATGGTCTTGGATTTTGCCGCCGGAAGCGTGATTTTCGAGTCCTTGCGACCCTGAAACAAGTTCAGGGTGACAAAAAGGCGCCCCGTCATGCTCAAGCACCGCCCATGCTACTCCTGTAGGCTGCCAGAAGCGTTATTAAGCCGGTCTGGTAACAGAAAGGAGCGTATCCCGGGGGTAAAATTTGTCCACAAGCCCGAGTTCTGCCCTAACAATGAAAAATTCCAGTGTTTCGCCTTTTTGAACCCCTAAATCGTTGAAAGGTATTTTTATTTCTACAAAATCTTTGTAAATTGTTTCAATACCGTGTTTTATCTGCAAAATCCAGAGGTTATCATAGTTCGCTTTAGCAAATTGTGCCGGAAAATCGAGTTTTCTGAAAAAAGTCATTTTTGCCTCATTTGTAAAACGCTCTTTTAAAAGCGGCATTACATTTTCCGTCTTGCTTATGGTTCTGATGTTTGCAACAGGCGGATTTTGCGTTGAAGCGTTTTTGAAATAAATATAAATCTGATGAAAATCCTTGAATCCGATTTCTTCATCAATCACATAGCTGTTTATGTCAAAGCGCAGATAAAGATTGTCTTTGTCATGCTCAAAAAAGATTTTGTTGAAGAACCTTTTCTCCTGCATTGTCGGTGTGGTGGGGATTTCAATGCAGCCTGCATTTGCCCAGTTGTCATTATTGGTTCCGGTGAGCTCAAAATTTTCAACCTCGCCTCTCGGATAGCGAGAACCTACGTAAACAGAGTCATGCAACGGTGTATCAAGGTACTCGGGCTCAGGTTTTCCTGCAAGTTTATATACATTTTTCAGATGTGAACGGAATAATAGGTCAAAAAGGTTGTCCTGACCGGAATCATTGGGCTCTCCGTACCACCAGAACCAGTCGCTTCCTTCAGCCATGTAAATTTCACGCCAGAGCTCGAAAAGAAGCTGCGGGTCGGTAATTTCTTTTTCAAATTCTTTTAAATCCTGCCGTGTTTTATCAAGATATTGCCACGCAAGGTTTTTTGTCGGTTCGCCCACCCAGAGCATAAAATCACGGTTAATCCAGGAGCCCGGATGTATGGTTTTTATTGATTTTGTTTTTTTAATTTTTTCAAGATAACCGCTTACCGTAACCGTTTCAAGCCCCTCATCGCTGTTTATTAAGCCGTATAGCGTTTCTAAAAACTCGGTTCCGTCCGCAGGGTAATTTTCCCAGCAATTTTCACCATCCATGGCGATTGTCAAAAGATGATTCTTGTCCGGAGAGTTTTCGAGCTTGTATTGTATGGATTTTATCCTGTCATAGAGGTCGTTTGCAGCTTTTACGGGGTCATGGTTCGGATATTCAAACCCGATAAGGTTTGGAAAAACTGCGTCGCGGAAAATTATGCTAATCGGTTCTTTGCCGTTTTTGTATTCGTACGAATGGCACAGGTCATAAGGATTTTCAAGATATCCTCTGAAATCCCTTGAAAATTCACGTTTTAGCGACTGTTCGAGCACTCCCTCATCCGAAATTGTCCATTTTACGCCCAAATCCTGCAGAATTCCCATTGTTTTTTCGCTGACACAATGCTCTGAGGGCCAAATTCCTGCCGGTCTTTTCCCGAAAGTCCGCTCAAACATGTCCAGAGCTGATTTTACCTGAAAAACAGCGTCTTCGTATAAGTCCGATTCAATTTTAGGCGGGGTAATATTGGCGTTGGAGCGCTGCGCATCCTCCATATCGGCAAGAAGGGGCAAAATAGGGTGATAATAGGGGCTTGTGGAGATTTCTATTTTCCCTTCGTCCTGATATTTTTTATAAGTCGGGATTATGCGGCGCAGAATCCTTCTTTGCTGCTCAATGAGGTCAATTCTGTCCTGCAGCGTGAAATTCCCTTCTGTTTTTTCCGATAATTCGTTTATTTTCGGATAAACGCGCCAGTGAGGGTCAATCCACGAGAGGTTAAACCACGCCATAATGTCGGAATATTCCTGCGGTGTGAAATCGTCGATTCCGATATCATCTCTGGAAAACCGCTTGTCGTAGAGTTTTTTGTACGCTTCGTGGTGAAAAACCATGTTTTGATAGTTCGCATCAAAAAAGTGGTTCAAAATGAACGTTTTTTCTTCTTTTCCGAGCTCTTCAACCGGGGTTATGGTCAATTTTGAATAAATATCGTGCGCTCCGCGGAAGCCATAGTTATAAATTGCGTCGACAAGCACCGGAACAAGGTTGAAATTGAGCTTCAACCCCGGAAATTTATCCATCATGACAAGCATGTCAAGATAATCTTTAACCGCATGCAGCCGCACCCAGGGCATAAGATAAATTTCTTCAGGCCCGGTTCTGTATGCAGGCTGGTGCATATGCCAGATAAATGCAATAGAAAGCTTTTTTTTCATACCCGCTCGAATAAACTATAACGTGGTTATTGTAGCATATTTCTGCGTTATTACAAAACTATTCTTTTGGATTTTGGGCCTTTTCAGCTTCATTTTTAGGCTCTGTGGCGATGTTTTCGGCATTTTGCGGCTCTGCCGGTTCTTCTTTTTGTTGTGCAGCTTCTGCTTCTTTTTTTGCTTCGTGAATTTTATCTGATTCTTCAGCGGTTCTGTTTAGATATTCGGGGAATTTTTCACCCTCCAAATCGCTGTGTATGAACCTTTTTTCTGATTCTTTCATAAAATTATCAGCGAGTTTGCAGATTTTCGTTTTATAGTCAAGAAGTGCAGTTGCCGCAAAACTGATTATTCCCATAAAAATCCCTGTAGCTGCGGCTTTTCCGGGGAAAAATTTGCCCCGTTTTATCCCGTCATACAACAATTGTGCGCACAAACCTGCTCCGCCGACAGCAGCGGCTGTGAACGAGGAATCTTTAATAAGCTCTTTTTCTGCTTCGCGGGCTTCTTTTACATATTTATCAACCGCTTCGGGAGTATTTGTGAACTTTCTGACCGTTCTTGTTCTGGGATCGAGAAGTTCAATAGTTTTAACAGGCGCTCCGGACGCGCTGACTGAAGTAACGCTGTTTTCCATATCTCAATGCTCCTTTTTGATATAATAAATCAGAACATGGGATTTTTTGATACCTTTGCGGCTAAATTTTAATATAAATTAATAATCAGAAATGTTTGCTTCATCGTCGTCTTCAAGCGAGGAAAGATCCCTTGTGCTGGACGTATCAAACTCATCAGGGAGCAAATCAGAATCAGGAAAAACGGTAGATTCGTCGAATCTTGTTGCGTTAAGGTTATCCGATGCCGAAAAATCAGAGCCCGAAAGGTCGCTTTCAATGAGGATTGCGCCAGCCATGTCAGCGTCGGTGAAATTGCAATAACTTACTGCTGCGTAGCTGTAATCAGTGCCGTTCAGCAGGGATTCTGAAAAGTCGCATTCCACGAGATTGCTTCTTGTAAAGTCACAGGAGGTCAAATCGCAGTTTTGGAATTTGCATTCTGTTAAATGAGCTTCGCTGAAAGAGCTTCCGGACAAATCACAGTTTGTGAAATCAATTTCGGCGAGATTTGTGCCTGAAAAATCCATTTCACTCAAATCCAGCTCGCCCATTACTTCTCTGTAGTCGTTAAATTCGGCGGGATTGTTGATTATCAAATCGTATAAATCTTCTTTTGTGTATTCAGGCATTTTTTTCTCCTTAGTCTTCAATAATTCTCATCTGCATTGCCAGAAGCACCGCCTGGGTTCTGTTTGAAACTTTAAGTTTTTTGAAAATGCTGTTTAAATGCGTTTTTACGGTAACTTCGCGGACAAATAGGCTGTCAGCTATCTGCTGGTTGCTTGCACCCTGCGATACAAGCTTTAAAACTTCTTTTTCACGCGCTGTGAGCGGCTCTACAGTGCCTTCCTGGGTGAATTTCAGGTCAACAGCGGGCGCTTTTTTCTCTTCTTTTTGCCAGTTTGAGCGCCTTAGAAGCGCTTCGATACGGGCGAGGAGGTTGGGCAGGATAAATGGTTTTACAATATAGTCATCCGCCCCGAATTTCAGCCCTGAAATCTCTTTTTGTTCCTCATTCAGCGCAGTAATCATAATAATCGGAATAGAGGAGTATTTTTTGTTAATTCTGATGGCTTTGAGGGTTTCCCAGCCGTCCATGTTGGGCATCATTACGTCAAGAAGCACCAAATCGTATTTTGACGAGTCAACAGAGAGCTTTTTCAGCCCCTGCAGGCCGTCCAGCGCAACCTCAACCTCGTATCCATACAGCGGCAGTGCGTCCGCAAGGTACTTGGGGTTGTCATCTATTATTAAAATGTTTGCTAATGACGGCATAAATAATTCCTGTTTCCAATTATAAATGTAATTTTAATCTATAATCCTTTTTTTATCAAACATTTGTACGGTTTTTTCATACATTTGAAGTATTAAGGGCGTTTTGCCGTGATTACGCGCTCAATTCCGCTTAAATCTTTGTAAATTTCAATATCAGCGAAACCGTTAGTTTTAAACAGCCTGCTTACGTCCTCAAATTGACCTATTCCGAGTTCAAAGGCGATTGAACCGCCGTTGTTCAGATGAGACGGGGCAATTTTGATGATTTTTTCATAGAATTCGAGCCCTTTTTCGTCCTCTGTAAAGAGCGCTGCTGCGGGGTCAAAATCTCTGACTTCAATTTGCAGATTTTCTTTTTCGGAAAGCGGGATGTAGGGCGGATTTGACACAATCAGGTCGAATTTTTCCTGAATATTGGAAAAAAGGTCGGATTTTCTGAAAAGCGCCCTGTTCATAAGCCCCATCCCCATTGCGTTATCAAGCGCGCACCTTAATGCGTCGTTTGAAATATCGACGCCCAGCACCTGCGCGTCAGAATCAAGCGCAATCATACAAGCAATGCACCCTGAGCCGGTTCCGATGTCGAGAACCTGCTTGTAGTTGTATTTTTTTATTAATTCCAGCGATTTTTGCACGAGCAGCTCGGTTTCGGGGCGGGGAATGAGCGTGTGTTCGTTCACTTTGAATTTTTTGCCCCCGAAAAATGCGCACCCGAGGATTTGTGCCAGCGGGCGGCGGGTTTTTAGCCTTTCTGCGATGATTTTGTCGATTTTGTCTTTATCAGCGCCGCAGATTGTTTTACCTTTGAGCAAATCCTCTATTGAAAGCCCGCAAATGATTTCTATTGCAAAATCCACTTCCGCAGCTGCTTCATTTTCTTCAAATCCGGCGTTTTTACAGCGGTTAATCCATTGTCTTCGCATTTGAGTCCTCTAAAATTTCGCTAATCATCTCTTTTAAATCCAATCTGGAGAGCCCGTTTGTTTCTTTCGGGTCGATTTTATGCTGTTTGCAGAGTTTTTCATAATAAAAAAGCTGTTTTTTGGTCGGAGGTTGTTTTGACATGATGAAATTCTGCTGTTTTTTTCTTTGTTCTTTCATCAGGGCTTTTTGCTTTTCCAGAAAGGGTTTTTGAGCTTCTTTCATCTCCAAATCTTTTTTTATTGCAAGTATGTATTTTTCGATTTCTTTCAAAAACGATTCTTTTTCAAATTCCTCAATAATCCACTCAAAATGCGGATTTTTTTGTTCAAAATAGTAAGTTTCGTCTTCAATAAACAGGTCGATTATCTCGGAGGCTGATTTATTGTTGTGTTTTTTCGTAAAGCTTTTGAGAAAGCTCATTAAAGACGCTTTCTGGTTTTTTGTCAGGTTTAAAAAGAGGGTATTTTTAAGGTTGTACATTGCTGATTACATTTATTTAAGCAAATCGCCGATATCAAATTTGTTCTTGAGTTTTTGGTTTGTAAACTGCGCAAGCTGTTTCAAAATCGGGTTTGTTGCATTATTTTTAACCTGCTTTTTCCCGGCAGGCGCCTGTTTTTCCTTAGTTTCTTCAAGAATTTTTGTTATGTCGATGATTTTCTCCATGTAATTATTTTAACCCATTTTTTTAATGTTTGCTATATAAATAAAAACGAAATGGAAGAAAAAGTTGACAGGATATAAAAAAACACGCATTTTTCGGCCCCATTCATCTTCCAAAGTAAAAAGTGAAGAATATTGATTTTTCGGCGCCTATGAGCGAAGCGAATCGAGCTAGAAAAATTAATTTTCTTTACTTTTTACGCCTCATCTAGATAAAATTGAAGTGAAAATCATGTTATTTCAACAACCTTTGATTTTCCCTGATAAGCGCGTCAGCTCCGGGCATGGTTTTTATAAAATTCCAGGGAAGCCCGCGTTCAAAAGGGATTTCGCTTATTGCAAAATCATCTGCCGCCGGCAGCTGGCGTTTCTGGCGCATTTTTTTGTAAGCCTGCTTGAAAGCGCCGAGATTTCCGCCGTCTTTGTAAACTTCAATAAGATATTTGCACAATCTCCTGTCCCCGCGCGACAAAAGCGCCTGATAATAATCCCAGTTCACGCTTGAACAGCGGATTTTTATGCCGAGCTGGTGAAAATGCTTTTTTAAATAATTATATTTTTTCTCAAGGCTTTTTGCGCTTTCTCTTTCGCAAAACTGAAACGGAGTATGGGCTTTGGGAACAAAAGTCGCAAATGAGTACGTAAAATCAAAGTTTTTAAAGGTTTTTTTCAGTTTTTTCGCCAAATCAACCAGTTCTTTGATATCCTCCATTGTTTCTGTCGGATGACCAATCATTGCGTAGATTTTGAAGCCTGTAAGCCCGTTTTCGGACGCGATTTTGACCGCGTTAAAAATTTCTTCTTCGGAAAGGTTTTTGTTTATGACTTTTCTTAACCTTTCCGAGCCTGCTTCTATCGCAATCGTCGAATGCCTTTGACCGCAGGCAACAAGCGTCTTGACGATTAAAGGCGTAATCGTGTCAGCGCGCAAAGATGAAACTGACATCTCAAGTTCGGGGATTTCTTCTTTCTTTTTTAGGATATATTCACAAATTTTCTCAAAATCCGGATGAGCGGAAATCAACGCGCCCAGAAGTGCAATTTTTTTTGTATATTGAAGCCCGAAATCTATTGATTTAACAATTTCATCAAAAGAAACAAAGCGTGCAGGCAAATTCAGGTACGAAGCAAGGCAAAAACCGCACCTTTGCGAGCAGCCGCGTGCGATTTCTATTATAAAAGTGTCTGAAAAGTAGCTTTTTTCGCTGATAATCGGGGTCGTAATGCAGCCGCCTAAATTTGCAGAGATTTTTTGCACCTCGAGCGGCTTTCCGTCCATCGTTACTGTGCGGGCATTTTCGTCGTATTCGGTCAGGGACGGCACATAAATCCCCTCAACTTTTGAAAGAAGCTTGAGAATCTCGGATTTTGGCAGGTTCCGGTTCGTTTTAACGACATCAACAACCGTTGTGTCCATCAATTCCGCGTCACCGATAATTATAAAATCAAAAAACTCGCAAAACGGCTCCGGATTGGCCGTAAGCACCGGCCCTCCTGCAAAAATCAGCGGAAAATTTTCATCTCTGTCTTTTGCAAGGAACGGAATCTTGAAGCGCTCAAAAATCTTAAACATTCCGAGAAAATCAATCTCAAATGAGAACGAAAAACACATTAAATCCACATCTGACAGCGGAATCTGCGTTGTTTTTGTGTCTGTGAAAATTCTCTCTACATAATAGTCCGGGCGCCTGTCGAGCCGTTTGAAAATTGATAAATAACCCAAAGATGACATTCCGAACGAATAAATTGCAGGAAAAGCCGCCCAGATGTTGATTTCCGGCGCTCTGTCTGAAGGTCTGTCATATAAAAAAAGTTCGTCAGGTGTTTGTATCAATTTTTGCCGTCCTCGTTCATGATTTTTACATAAATCTCGTCAAAAAGCGTAACAATTACTGCTGCAATCGCGGGAGCAAAGACCACACCTATTACACCGATTAATTTTGCGGCAAGAACAAATGAAAATATAACTATTAGCGGGTGCAAATCCATGTATTTTGAGAAAAAATAAGGTTTTGCCCAGTTATTTTCAATGAATTGTGCAAGAAGCAAAACACCGATAGCAAGAGCAGCAATCACAGGCCCGTGAGAGATTGCAACGAGCAAAATTACCACGCCTGAAATCACCGGCCCCACCACAGGCACCAGATCCATAACCGCAGAAATAAATCCGAGGAAAACCGCATAATTTACGTGTAAAATCGCAAGCCCCACAGCCACACAAACTCCGACCTGCGTGATAGAAAGGAATTGCGCGGTCACATATCCGCCGACTTTTTGCTCAAGATCGTCAATAATTCTGGATGCGTCCTCCCTGAGCGAAGCCGGTAGCAGGCGCAGAGTGGAATTTTTGATTCTTTCCCTGTCGTTTGTAAAGAAAAATACGATAATCGCCACTGTGACGAGAATAGTTATGACTCCCAGCGCACCGACAGTGAAATTTATTGATTTATCAATGATTTCCTGGGCGATTTGTCCGGAATTTGCAAGTCCGGCATCGAGGTTAAAAAGCTGGGAAAGGCTTTGTTTGCCTATTTTCACAGAATCAAGGTACATCTGGATGTTATCAATTTGCCCGGGTAGCTGTGTTATGAATTCTTTAATTTCTTTGACCGCCATAACGATTATCGGAATGAACAAACCCAGCGTCGCTGCGATAACTACAGTGAGCATAATGGAGGTTGCGAGTGTTCTCGACATTTTTTCCGAGAGTTTGTTTACAACAGGGTTGATTGCGCAGGAGATTACGTAACCGACAAAGAGCAAAAGCGCTATATCGGGCATTTTTACAATACAAAAAACAATAAAAAGAATTAAAAGTGAAAAACTTATGTTTTTTGCAGTAAAGCTATTTTTAAAATCCATATTCAGCCTCTTTCATCAGCTTTATTTTTACACTGGTGATTTTACTATAAATTTGGAAATTTTAATATAGTCTGTTTTTGTAATAGTATATAATATATAATTGTCACTCCGAATTCGTTTCGGAACCGCAAGGTCGAAGCCGATATGCAGCGCCCTTGCGACCCTGAAACAAGTTCAGGGTGACAGAAATAGACCGTCATTCCGAATTTATTTCGGAATCGCAAGGTCGAAGCCGATGAGC
>URFH01000043.1 GCA_900547155.1 uncultured bacterium
TTAGGTTAGGTTAGGTTAGGTTAGGTTAGGTTAGGTTAGGTTAGGTTAGGTTAGGAGCATTTATATATAAATAAATTACTTTATTTATATATAAATGCTCCTAAAAAGAAAGAAAGGATTAGTTATGTCACTTACAGTTAAAGATTTGTTTCAATATGATTCTAATTTTGACCCGGCAAAAATTAGACGATTAACAGGGAAAAGTGATTACAAAAAAACTGATACTGTTGATTTGTCGAGATTAGCAGCACTAAACGATAGAAATTTATCAATTTTCGCTGCCAAAAAAGAGGGCAAGTCCTTCGTAAAATCTATACAAAATGACAATACGCGCGCACAGGTTGCAAATGCAGCAAAAATTAACGACGAAAAGCAGCAAAATAACCAAAATTTGGGCGGTCTTACGGGTCAAAATCTTTATACTATGGCGTAGAAAACACAAAGAAGAGCATTGAGGATAAATGCAAGAGGATGACGAAAAACTAAATATTGATTTGACCGAAAACAAAAATGCCAGCCTTTCCACAAAGCTCGGAAATTTTGATTTTAACGTCAGCACAACCGAAAATAACGGCACAGTCGAAAAATCCGGCTCTGTTTCTTATTCAAAAGAGGCAAAAGATGTTAGTATTTCGGCAAATCTTGAAACAGCCGGCAATGAATTCGGTTATAACACAGAAATCGGCGTAAAACACGGTTTTGACAACGGAATAAATGCAAATGCAACATTATTCCACAGCAAAGATGACACTTCTTTAACGGTCGGTGTTAACAAAAAATTCTTAATCAATCCGGATAATATAAACAACCTTGAAAATCAGGACAAAATACGCAAAGAAGAGCTGGTTGAAACCGGCGAGCGCTTTAACTTGCAAACAAAAATGGGTTATTCGGAAGAACAAAACGGTTTGTACACACAAAATTCCCTTATGTACAGAATCGACAATTCTAACTTTTTAAATACAGAATACACCCAAAACAACGCCAATCGCGAAATTTCAGCAACCGCAGATTTGCAAAAAATAAAACTTGAATACAAAAATAGCGAAACAAAAGAAGAATTCTCAAAAACAACCGCCAATGCTTTTAATGTAATGACAAAAGGCGCGAAAAACCAGTACAGCTTCGGGCTCAACAATTCAAAAACCCGAATCGGCGGTGAAAATCCCGAAACAAACCGTAATTTGAACCTTGAAGCCGGCGCAAAATTAAATCGTACGGAATACGGGGAGTTTAACAGCGGTTTGAATGGCGAAGTTAAAACCGGTTTAGCGCTTAACCGCGGAAAAGTTTCGGGCTATAACGTGGATTTGGACTGCGCTTATAACCGTTACGGGGCGGAACATAATTCAACAACGGATTATTTAGTCAGAGCCGGCATTAATTTTGGAAAAGAAAATGATACAAAGAATTTTTCGGCGGCTTTGGGCGGCGATTATCGAATTAATAATTGTAATACAATTTTTGAGGCAGGCGCAAAATATTCAAGCGAAAGCGCTCCGGATATAAAAAATAAAAGTTTCAGCACAAATCTTGGCGTTTATCAAAATCTGGGCAGGAATTTTGGGGATACGACAATTTTTACGCAGCTTGAAACAGGCAAAAAATGGGAAAAAACGTCCGGAGGCAAAAATTCATTAAAATACGCACAGGTTTCTTTCGGCTCAGATGCAAAAGTTGCAGAAAGGCTTTCTCTAAATACGCGAATGACTTATGATACAGGCAGAAAATGGAGCGGTGAAATCGGCGTTCGTTATTCATTTTAGCTGATTGGCGGGAAGCACTTCGTTTTTCCGCACTAGGGGGCGAATTTATATAGTAGGGTGGGAATAGCTTATGATTTTAACGTTAGATATATGCCAGTGATTAGCGCGGCGGTTCCCACCGCCAACTTAATAATATTGTTTAGAATTGGTGGGAACCACTTCGTTTTTCCCACCCTACAGGGTTCTCCGCAAGCGGACGTCCCCTCACCCCAACCCTCTCCCAGAGGGCGAGAGGGAGCGGTTTCCACCATTCTTTTGACGCCTCAGCACCCGCCCCTTAATGCACTCCCCTGCCCTGTCCCGCGCATTTCAAAACACCTGTCAATCTTGTTCAAAACCTCAAACTTCTTGTTCAGCCACAAAGGCGCAACCTTCAATTTTTGCAAACCGTTGCCCGCAAGCCGGTGAATAGTGGTTTCCGGAGGCAAAAACTCAAGAAAATCACACACAAGCTCCACATACTCAGCCTCTTCAAGAAGCTTTATACCGCCTTTTTCATACATTTTTTCAAGCGCGGTGTTCTTCATCACGCAAAGGTCGTGGATTTTAACCCCGTCAACGCCCAGTTTAGCAAGCGCTTTTGCGGTTTCCATCATCATTTCGTGCGTTTCATCCGGCAGCCCGAGAATCACATGCGCGCAGACCTTTATCCCTCTTGATTTTGTCTTTTCATAGGCTTCGAGAAACTTTTTGTAATCATGCCCGCGGTTTATAAGCCTCAAAGTCCTGTCATGAATTGATTGCAGCCCGTATTCAACCCATGTTTCGTAATTTTCAACATAACCGGCAATTAAATCCAGTTTTTCATCGTCCACGCAGTCAGGGCGGGTACCGATGGAGATTCCGATTACATCGGGATGTTTCAAAGAGGCGTCATAAATGGTTTTTAGCTCATCTACGGGTTTGTAGGTGTTTGTGTACGCCTGAAAATAGGACATGAACTTTTTTGCCTTGAATTTTTCCGAAAGCGAAGCAACACCGGTGTTTATCTGGTCTTCAACGCTCAAAAGATTTGAATGCGCCTGAGAAAAACTTCCTCCGGCATCGCAAAAAATACATCCTCCCGAAGAAATCGTGCCGTCGCGGTTCGGGCAGTCAAAACCGGCGTCAATAGTTATTTTGTAAACTTTTGCGCCGTATTTTTCTTTGAGATATACACTAAAAGGGTTGTAAGCCTTGCCGGACATTATTCCTGATTGTCGTCATTTCCGTCAACAACGGGATAAAGGTAATGTTCGCCGCAGTTGGGGCAAACGACTTCCTGCTGTTTGCCGGGTTCGAGCTGCGCAACTTCAAAAAGCGCTCTGCAGCCGGATTGTACACATCTGATTGCCCATGTAGGTCTGATTATTCTTGCCATAATTTAACTCCATCATTAACTTTAACAAAATTTTATCACATTTTTGCCCTTAAAACAACAAAAATCGGGTTGTAGGTAAGTTTGACCTTGTTGTTTTCTTTGAAATTTTCAAGGTAGAATTTTTCAAAGGATTTTAGCTTGGAAAACGTCCACTGCAAAGGTTTTAAGCCGTTTGTGCCGGAAGATTTTATGTGCCTTAAAACATCCAGCGGCGAATCAAAATACAAGCTCGCAATTTCTTCCTCAAGGTACAAAATATCAAAATATTTTTCGCATTTCTGGCGCAGCGTGTCGGATTTCAGGTAATTCAACGAAAGCCCCGTGGTTTCTTTAATCTCAAAATAATTCCGCTCCCCGAAAGTTGTAAAAGCAAAATATCCGCCATCATTCAGGTGATTTTTCATTTTCAAAACCACTTCGTCAAAGTCCAAAACCCACTGCATGACAGCATTTGACACAATCAGGTCAAATTTTTCCTCCGGCTCGATTTTTTCGATATCGCCTTGAAGAAATTTCACGTTTTTGATGATTCTTTTAACATAATCGCCCGATTCAGCCATGATATCGTTTGCGCAATACTCGTCAAAGCTGATTTTCTCAAGAATATCCCGCGTCAAAAAGCCCGTACCGACGCCGAATTCAAAAATTTTGGAAAATTCCGTGCCGCAAAGCGAGGAAATTTTTTCCGCAAGGATTTTCGCCATTTTGCGCTGCACCACCGCAGAATTGTCGTACGTTCGCAGATTTTTTTCAAATCTCAATTTTACAAGTTCTTTGTTAATCATAATTCAGACAAGGGGTTTTGATAATTTCCTCAAAGTTTTTAAACCCGTAGAACGGAAAATGTCCGCTCTCTAAATCAATTGTAGTGCAAGAACATTTATTTTGCCAAAAATTTTTCTGATTCTTTACAGGAATGACTTTGTCGTATTTTCCCGTGTAAATCATGTCAAAATCCGCTTTCGGGCAGGGATTTTTTCTCACATATTCCTGAACCGCAAGAAGCTCGTCCGTGCAGCTTTTTGCGGAACGTTTAGGGAGGTTTTCTTCAAAGATTTTTAAATCTTTTTCCTCATGAAAAAGCCGTGCGCGGAATTTTTTCACGGTGGTTTCGTCCATTTTCATTGAGAGCAGGAACTTTTTCTCCGGCACGCCGAATTCCTCATCCACCGCCATCAAAGTGCCGTTTATTGCGATTTTTTTATCAAATTCCGGCAAAAGCCCGCGGGAAATACACAACCCCGCAGCATAAACCCCGAAAGAAAAACCGATTAGGTATTTATTTTCATATTTTGAAAAGTCAAAGTCGATTTTTTCGGGCAAAGTCGAATAATCCGAGCAAAACAGCATGTCGCAGTCTGTTTTTAGCGGCAGGTACGGGATTTCGTCCGAGCCCCAGCCGCAAAAAAAGACTATTATTGTTTTTGAATTGTTTTTCAGATGAAACTGACGCATTTTACTTAATTGCTGCTTTGATTCTGCGGGCAACCCTTTCTTTGCCCAGAATTTCAAGAATAACAACCATATCCGCGCCGCGGGTTCTGCCGGAAACGGCTGCGCGGAGCACCCACATTGTTTCTTTGGGTTTTATGCCCTGTTCTTTGAAATACGCACGAAAATCAGCAAGCTGTTCGTGGAGTTTTTCATCATTGTTGAAATCCCATTTGTCGATTTCATTTTCGATTATGTATTTGAGAATTTTTTGTCCCTGTTCGGTGTCGAGGACTTTTTCACGGGCTTCGGGCTCAATTTCAACGTCCTGACCGAAGAAATATGAACAATCATGAACAAGGTCAGAAAGAATCGTGATGGGCTCGCGTGTCGCAAAAACCATTTTTTCAAAATTTTCTTCTGACATTTCAGAAAGGTCGTATTTTGAAAGGAACGGTTTTACAAGCTTGCAAAGTTCTTTGATATCCATTTTTTTGATATACTGACCGTTCATCCAGTTGAGTTTGTCGTATTCAAAGATTGAATTTGAAGAAGAAACTTCGCCGATTCTAAAATCAGCAGCAATTTCTTCAAGCGTTTTGATTTCCTGACCGTCAGAGGGCGACCAGCCGAGCAAAGCAACGAAATTTATCAGCGCTTCTGTTAAATATCCCTTTTCAACGAACTCGGAAACCGCAGTTGCGCCGTGTCTTTTGGACAATTTGCTTCTGTCGGGGGCAAGAATCATGCCGAGGTGCCCGAATTTCGGAACTTCTGCGCCCAGCGCCTCATAAATAAGGATTTGTTTTGCAGTGTTTGAGATGTGGTCTTCACCGCGGATAATGTGGCTGATTTTCATTTCCATATCGTCGATTACAACCGCAAAATTGTAAGTCGGGGTGCCGTTTGACTTCATAATTACGAAATCGCCGATGAGGCTGTTGTCGAATTTGAGTTCGCCTTTAACAAGGTCGTTGAATTTTGTTTCGCCGTCTTCGGGTACGTGGAAGCGGATTGAGGGTTTTCTGCCTTCGGCTCTTAATTTTGCTTTTTCTTCTTCGCTCAAATGCCGACATTTGCCGGAATATTTGTGTGCGCGGTGATTTTTGATGGAATCTTCTTTTTCCGCTTCAAGTTCTTCCTGAGTGCAGAAGCATTCGTAAGCATAGCCCGCTTCGATGAGTTTTTGGGCGTATTTCGGGTAGATGTCGAACCTTTCGGACTGCTGATAAGGGCCGTAGGGGCCACCAACGTCAGGGCCTTCGTCCCAGTTGAGCCCGAGGGCTTTCAAGCTGTCATAAATATTGTCGATATACGCCTGACTAGAGCGGTCGAGGTCAGTATCTTCTATTCTTAAAACGAATTTTCCGTTATTTTTCTTTGCAAAAAGATAGTTAAACAATGCTGTTCTTGCCGTTCCCACGTGGAGGTTTCCGCTCGGGGAGGGGGCAATTCTTACTCTTACTTCTTCCATTTTTACACTCCAATTGAATTTTTTCCGTAGTTTTATTGTACTGCAAACATTTTTTTTATATAGGGCGACAGACGGATTCATTTTTTTCACGATTATCGTGGTTGTTTAGGGGCACAGCCCCGTTTCAGGATTAATTATTATTGATTTTCGCTCCCCACCCCAGCCCTCCCCGAGTTGGGGAGGGGGTAAGAACTTTGCACTTCCTGTCTTAGCCCTCCGAGGATTGGGGAGGGGGTAAATGTTTTCTTCATATGTTGACAACCTTTAAAAAAAATAGGAAAATGCTTTTAAGTAACAAATTGTTAAGAGCATGGCACAAATGAGTAAATTTCAATTTTGAGCTTACTTTATAATTGTGTGTGAAGCGAAAACCAACAGGTGGGGTTAAAATGTTCAATTTAAAAGATGTGAAAATAGTAAAAGAGTTAAAATCCATTAAACCTAAGCTCAAATGGCTTATGTTCTCCCAGATTCAGGATTATAAAATAAATTCAAAATATATAGATATGATTTGTGCGGACGACAAAAAAGAACCGGCCGACGCAAAGCTTGAGGCGATGGTTCGTGAAACTTTGATAAAAGAATTCACGCCCGAAATCACAAAAATGAAATCCTATGAGTTTCTGGTTGACGCAGTTATGCACAATTTGAAAAAGAAACAGCTCGCTGCCGTTGATGAGGCGGAAGAAGCGTAGTTTTTTACGAAAAATTAATAAAAAACGGGGTAAATCGCGATTTATCCCGTTTTTTGTTACTAAAAGTTGTAAATGGGATATTTTGCATGTAAAATATATATTAAGGAATCTTGACCCGCTTCGCGGGGGATTTTGAATCAGGTTCAGAATAACACGCAAACGTTGGAGGGGGAAATAATGGAATTTTTCAGACAAAACCAGAAAGTTATAATCATTGTTATCGCCGTAACTTTCATCGGATTTACTATTGCACCCGTAATTATGTCTATGCTGACAATGAAATAACTGTTTGGGATTTAATTTATGACAAATTTTAGCCGGTTTATAAAGGCTGCTTTCATTTTACTCATTATATTCGCTTTCGGCGCCAATAGCGTATTGGCGACAAATCATATTGAGAAAAAAAGGAAAGAAACCCACGCTAAAGTCGTAAAATTCAAAATGCTCGAGTCAATGGAAACAAACAAACTCTACAAAAACCAGCGAAAACTTGAGCGTTCCGAACAGAGCCTTAAAGAAAACCAAAAACAATACTCAACTGCGGAAGAACGCCTTTCAGCTGCGGAAAGAGAGCTTGCGCAGGTCGAATCAGACCTTGTTCAGACCCAGTTTAAAGCAAGAAACCGCGTCAGGCAAATCTTTAAAAAGCAGCGCAGGGGCATGTTTCAGCTGCTTCTGTCAACAACTGACATGAACACCTTTCTTGACAGGATTTATTATCAAAATGTCATAACCAAAAAGGACAAAAAACGCCTTGCACACCTCAAAGCAAAAACAGAACGCGCCAGAGCGCTCAGAAACCAGATTGAACAGCAAAAATCAATCATTGCATATTCAATTAAAAATATAAATTCCCAGCAAAAAGACATTCAAGAGGCAATTAACCGCAACAAATCCTCCATCCAAAAATACAGAACAAACAAAGCCTACTACGAAAAGGCCGAAAGAGAGCTTGCCCGCCAATCTGAACAAATCGGCAGCATGATTAACCGGAATACCCAGAATTCAACAGTAAAAATCACATCGGGCTTTATGAAACCCATTGCCGGCCCGATTACATCACCTTTCGGATACAGAACACACCCGATATTCAAAAGCCGCATTTTCCACTCAGGAATTGACATTGGCGGCCCGAACGGCGGCGCAATCCGTGCAGCTAACAGCGGAAAAGTCATATATTCCGGCTGGTACGGCGGATACGGGAAAGTTGTCATCCTTGACCACGGATTGTATAATGGTAAAGCGACTACAACTCTCTACGGACATATGTCAAACTATATAGTAAGCGCCGGTGAAACAGTAAAAAAAGGCCAAACTATCGGCTACGAAGGCTCAACAGGTTACAGCACAGGCCCGCACTGCCACTTTGAAGTCAGGGTAAACGGAAAACCCCAAAATCCGCTAAATTATCTCTAATTAAAGGAAAAAAATGAAAAAAACACTGCTTACATTTTTAATATTAGGAATTTTGATTGGCGGGGCTAATTTTGCCCGCTGCGCGGAAAGCCTTGATACACCTGAGATTAACGCAGCGGAAAATCCCTCGGGCCCGGAGCCGGAAACCCCTCAACAAAAGAAAAAATTCTTCTCTATTCTTGAAAAAAATACTGATTCAGAGGCAGAAAAAACAGAGAAAGCCTCAAAAGAAAATGAAAACAAAGAAGAAATCTCTTCAGAAGCACAATCGCCAATGACTAATGTTCAGGTTGATAGCGACATAATCGAGTATTTCCCCGACAGGCACGAATTTGAGGCAATCGGCCATGCAAAAGTGACTTTTCCTGAACAAAATTCTACAATGACGGCAGACAAAATCATTTTTAACCATGATTCCAACTACATAAAAGCCTATGACAACATCATTATAACCCGCGACAGAGAGCAGCTCACAGGTGATTATGTCCACATCAACCTTAATGAAGACAATGCGCTGATTGCAGAACCGGTTATGGAACATATGAATATCCAGATTAGAGCAAAATCCGGCAACATCAACAAAGCCAAAGTCGAAGCTATGGAAGGAACCGCAAGATTCACTGACAGTCAGACATTTAAACTTGCTGTACGTTCACCGTACTCTTTTGAAACACCAATGCTTGAAGACGGATTTGAACGTTCATATTTTATCAAGGAAAAATATAACAATGAATGGAATTTAAAATCAAAAGTAATCATAATCGACAGCTACAAAGACAGAGATGTTGTTACGCTCGAAAAATCCGATGTATTTCTTAAGGATTTGAAAATCGGCAGCACCGGAAAAATCAAAATCTACACGGATAAAGAGCAGGATTACATTGAAACAAACATGATTGAATTCGGCGGCCGCAGAAACCTCGGTGCGTTCATTGCCCCGTCATATGTTTTCCAGCTTCCGTTTTCTTCAACATTAAAAGTCGGCCCGATGGTCAACTACGATGACAGCGAGATTGGATTCGGTGGTTTTGCACGTTTTCAAAACGCATATAACAGAACAGATATGGGATACAGCACCGCACGCCAAAAATTCGTAATGCGGGGACGCCATCAATTTACAAAACATGTTTGGGCAGAATATGGTTCCAATGCCTATATGAACGAATGGTGGATGGGCGGCAGAATGCCGGAATACGGCGGACAATTAGTATTCCAGCCCGATTCTGTCCAGAGCGAAGACCTCAGACTCACATTTTCACAGCGTTATTCGGCAGGTTTGTTCAAAGACTGGAGCGAAACCAGAAACTTCTCAACAGCCAGATTCAGATGGCAAACACAAACTTACAAAGGTATTTACAGTTATCGCAATTCTGACGCAAAATTCGGACTTGATTTTGGTATGAGCCTCCAATCCACAGCAACTTTATACGGAACCGGCGATACTTTCGGGCTTATAAGAGTAGGCCCCACACTAAGAACTCAATACCGTGGATGGCAGCAATTCTTAGCTTATTATCTGGGCGGTTCTGCCGGAGATTCTCCATTCTGGTTTGATAAATACTTTTATGGAAAATCCAGCATACAGCTCGGCGAATCCTTACGCATAAACAAATATCTTTCTGTTATGTATTCTGCAATGATTGCGCTTTCGGACACTCCGAACGACAAAACATTCCAGGAAAACAGATTCTATGTCGTAATCGGCCCAGACGACTTCAAAGTTCTGCTCGGATATGACGCTTTCAGGCAAAACACGACTTTCGGTATAAATATGGCGGTCGGAACAGAAAACTCTGAGGTTGAATTCAAAAAACTCATCCTCAACGACCCTGAAAACTTTGGCAAATCCAACAAAAAGAAAAAAATCAAACCGGTCAGCGAAGAGAAAAAAGAATCCGATCCGATGAACCGCTCAGTCAAAGATTACGACGACTACAACCCCGGATACGGCGCGCTGAACAACCTGATAATGCCCGGAATCAGGCCAACCGGCTACTAGCAGGATTTTAAAAATCGTCCGTAGCTACTTTCTTTCTTTATCAACGACTTTTTGCAGCTCCATGACGGCTTTTTCAAGATTGTCGTTTACAATGCAGTAGTCATAATCCTTTGAGCATTCGATTTCTCTAAAAGCCTCATGCAGGCGGTTTTTAATTGCGTTTTCATCCTCGGTATTTCGCCCGCGCAGGCGCTTTTCCAGTTCCTCTATAGATGGCGGAAGTATAAAAATCAGTACCGCGTCGGGTAGTTTTTGTTTTATTTGCAGAGCGCCTTTTGTTTCTATCTCAAGAATTAAGTCCTCGCCCCTGTTGAGCGTTTTTCTTACATAGGCTTCTTTTGTGCCGTAAAAATTACCGTTAAACTGCGCATATTCCAGAAATTCGCCATCATTTACCGCTTTTAAGAAGTCTTCTTCATCAACAAAGAAGTAATTCACGCCGTCAATTTCGCCTTTTCGCGGATGGCGGGTGGTTGCAGAAATAGAAAGGTTTATGTCGGGGTTATTTTCCAGCAAAATCTTTAGCAAAGTGCCTTTTCCGACGCCGGACGAACCCGAGATTACAAATAATTTTCCTGCTTTTTTCTGTTCCATAGTGAAAGAATTATATAGTAACTATATTTTGAGTGCAAGGACTAATTCTTTTTTATTTTTTACCTTTGCGGGTGGGGGCGTAAAAAGGTTGGGAGTTTTATTTTCCAGCTCGATTCGCTAGCGCTCATAGGCGTCGAAAATAAATCACCCGGCCTTTTTACTTTGTATGTGCATTTGCGCCATATTTACCCTCTTTGGTCAAAAAAAAATCGGCTCTAATTGAGCCGAGATGGATAGAATTAGTATTACGGAGTTTATAGAGGAGTTTACGGTTGTATTAAGTCGGTCAAATAAAATTTTTGTCAGTTTTTTGTCAAATTGTTTACAAAAATTAATAATAAAAGCCCGCCTGCAAGAAACAAGCGGACTTTTCAATATATTTTGTAATTTTAATTCAATTACATAGCACCTTTAACGATTTGCGCAAAGCTATCAGCTGTAAGGCTTGCGCCGCCGACCAGTGCGCCGTCGATGTCGGATTTTGACATTTGTTCAACGATTGTGTTCGGTTTTACGCTGCCGCCGTAGAGGATTCTGATTTTGTCAGCAGAATCAGCGCCTGCAACTTCTTTTACAACGTTTCTAATCATTGCGATAACTCTGTTTGCTTCGTCGGAATCGCAGGTTTTGCCTGTGCCGATTGCCCAGATGGGTTCGTAGGCGATGATTGATTTTGCTACGTCTTCAGCACTCAATCCGTCCAATGCAGCTTTGATTTGTGAAGCGATATGAGAATCTGTTACGCCCGCTTCTCTTTGTTCAAGCGATTCGCCGCAGCAGATGATAGGAATCAAGCCCAATTCAAGGATTTTTTTAGCTTTTTTGTTAATCATTTCGTCAGTTTCGCCGAAATATTGTCTTCTTTCGGAGTGGCCGATGATTACGTATTCAGCGCCTGCGTCTTTAACCATTTCAACAGAAACTTCGCCTGTGAAAGCACCCTGTGTTTCATAGAAAGCGTTTTGTGCAGCCATTTTAACTTTGCCGCAGCCGCAATCTGTGAGGGCTTTGTTTACAGCGTACAAAGAAGTATAAACCGGTGCGATTACGACTTCGGGAAGCGCTGCTTTGTCGATATCTTTCAATTCTTTCATAACTGCGTTTGCCAGTTCGGCAGATTCGGATTGGAGTTTGTGCATTTTCCAGTTTCCGGCAATTACAGGTCTTCTTGACATGATGAATTCTCCTCTTTTCTACAATTTACTTTAAAATCGTAGTTCAAAAACGGGGGATTAGCAAGCAAATGTTTACTTTGTTCCGTGTTTATCGTTGAAAGAGCAAAGTGAGGAGTGTTGTCTTTTCCGTTCCGATTCCGCCGGGCACTCAATGCCAAAAGTTTAAATTTTTAGATTTTTGAGCCCTCCTCCATAGTCACTCCAAAGACAACACTCCTCACTTTACGTACAATTCTTGTATGCAGGGCTTGTAGGGTGGGAAAGGCCACACAAAAAAAGCTTAATTATTTTCCCCTCTCCGATGGGAGAGGGTGCCCGTAGGGCGGGTGAGGGCCTGTCCTTTAGGGGAAAACAAGCTTGCAGAGTTGGAAATTCCCGCCAGCGCAAAATGATGTAAGACAAAAAATAGGATTTTGCATTTTATTTTCAGGATTTTAACCTCTTTGGTGGGAACCGCTTCGCTTTTCCCACCCTACAAATGCTCCCTGTCCGCCACAAAAAAACGGGCCCGAAAGCCCGCTTTTTTAAGTTTATCAATCCGAAAACTAATCTAGTGTCGCCTTAGTCGATTCGCCTGCGCGAACCGCCCAAGGCTCACCTTTTCTATGCGTCACTCAAAAAGTTCGTTCACGTCACTTCGTTCCTTAGAACGAACTTTTCTCGGACAAACTAAGCAGTAGCGCCGGATTTTGCGATGATTTCTTCCTGAACGTTCGCAGGTACCTGTTCGTACTTGCTGAATTCCATAGAGAAAGTACCGCGGCCCTGAGTTTTTGAACGGATGTCAGTAGCATATCCGAACATTTCAGCCAGAGGAACCATTGCTCTGATTTTCTGGATTCCGGTACCCTCGATGATTTCCATACCTTCGATACGTCCTCTTCTGGAAGCAATATCACCGACGATATCGCCTGTGTTTTCTTCCGGAACTTCGATTTCGACTTTCATCATAGGCTCAAGAATGCAAGGTCTGCATTTTTTAGCACCTTCTTTGATAGCCATTGAACCGGCGATTTTGAACGCCATTTCTGAAGAGTCAACTTCGTGGTAAGAACCATCGTAGAGCTCAACTTTAACGTCAATCATCGGGAATCCTGCCAAGATACCGCCTTCAAGGGCTTCTTCCATACCTTTTCTTGCAGGTTCAATGTATTCTTTCGGAATAGCACCGCCGACGATTTTGTTTTCAAATACAAATCCGGCATTTTCTTCAGCAGGAGCAATTTTGATTTTAACGTGGCCGTATTGACCTTTACCACCTGACTGACGGATGAATTTTGAATCTTGATCAGCGTTTCCGCGGATAGTTTCACGGTAAGCAACCTGCGGTTTACCAACGTTAGCGTCAACTTTGAATTCTCTCAAAAGACGGTCAACAATGATGTCGAGGTGGAGCTCACCCATACCGGAAATGATTGTCTGGCCTGTTTCTGTGTCAGATTTAACACGGAATGACGGATCTTCTTCAGCCAATTTCTGAAGTGCGATACCCATTTTATCCTGGTCAGCTTTTGTTTTAGGCTCAATAGCAACCGAGATAACGGGCTCGGGGAAGGTCATTCTTTCAAGGATAATCGGTGCTTTTTCGTCGCACAGAGTATCGCCTGTTGTTGTGTCTTTCAAGCCGACAGCCGCGCAAATGTCGCCTGCGTAAACTTCAGAAATTTCGTTTCTCTGGTCAGCGTACATTTGAACAAGTCTTGAAATACGTTCTTTTTTGCCGTTTGTAGCGTTGAGAACGTAAGAACCTGAGCTCAATTTACCTGAATATACGCGCAAGAAAGTCAAACGACCTACATACGGGTCAGTCATAACTTTGAACGCGAGTGCAGAGAACGGTTCATCTTCTGATGAATGTCTTGCAACTTTTTCGCCGTCTTCAAGTTCGCCTTCGATTGCTTTTACATCAACCGGTGAGGGCAGATAAGCAACAACGTTGTCTAACAAGAGCTGAACACCTTTGTTTTTGAACGCTGTACCGCAGCAAACCGGAACGATTTTGTTTTCGCAGGTTGCTTTTCTCAATACTTTTTTCAGTTCGTCAACAGTCGGTTCTTCGCCTTCGAGGAACTTCATCATCAGGTCATCATCATGCTCTGAAATTGCTTCGACGAGAGCTGCACGGTATTTTTTAGCGTCTTCGAGCATATCAGCAGGAATTTCTTCTTCTCTGATATCAGTACCGAGGTCGTTTGTATAAATTTCAGCTTTCATTGTCATAAGGTCAACAAGACCTGTGAATTTGTCTTCAGCACCGATAGGAAGCTGGATAGGATGAGCGTTAGCGCCGAGTCTGTTTCTCAACTGGTCAACTACACGGTAGAAGTTTGCGCCTGTTCTGTCCATTTTGTTTACGAATACCATTCTGGGAACTTCGTATCTGTTAGCCTGACGCCAAACTGTTTCGGACTGTGACTGAACGCCGCCTACCGCGCAAAATACAGCAACAACACCGTCCAAAACACGGAGCGAACGTTCAACTTCGATTGTGAAGTCAACGTGGCCGGGGGTGTCGATGATGTTGAGCTGGTGATCTTTCCACATAGCTGTAACAGCAGCAGATTGAATTGTAATACCGCGTTCACGTTCCTGATCCATAAAGTCGGTTACGGCTGCGCCGTCGTGAACTTCACCGATTTTGTGAGTTTTACCTGTGTAGAACAAGATACGTTCGGTCGTAGTGGTTTTACCTGCGTCGATGTGAGCGGCAATACCGAAGTTTCTTACTCTTTCCAATGGGACTTTTCTTGCCATTTTTTGTTTTTCCTTTTATCTGATTACTCTAATTAAACAGCGGTTAGCTATCTAATAGAATTTTTACATAAAAACAAAAAAATTCAAAGTAGGGAGGTAAGTTTGCGCAAGGATTCAGAAGATTTCTCTGATTTTTCTTATTGTTTCGTTAATTTTTGCTGCATAAAAGCTGACATAAGCGCCGGAAAGGTTGTCTTGAAAGTCGTCTGTGGCGTATCTCATTGCGTCGTTGTAGCAGCCGGCTTCGTGCATGAGTTCGTCGAGTTTTTCGAGGATTTCAGGGGGGATTTTTTGGTTTTCGGGCATAGGGTGCTCCTTTTTTGTTACATGATGGTTAATTATTTTAACGTTTGTTAAATATAATAACTGATTGTAATTTATTTGTACATTTTTGTCAAATAAAATAAATTAAATGATTATGAGTGCTCAGGAAGACATAAGAATATTACTATTTAGAGAACATATGACAATTACTGCGCTGGCAGAGAAAATGTCTGCGGTTCTGGATAAAAAAGTTTCAAGAAGTTCACTTTCTCAAAAGCTTATCAACGGTACGCTGCGGTATAATGAGCTTGAAGCTATTTGCCAGGTGCTCGGCTACACAATCGAATACAAGAAAAATACCCCCTGAAAACCTCCGTCCTTGCTCAAAGTCAACTGTCATTCTGATTTTTCAGTAAAGCATTGACCTAATAATTAAAAATGATAAAATGACATTATTATCCGCAATAGACACTCACTTTGTGGCAAATTAGTCACGCATTTTCAACTATGACAGCTCAAAAAGATATAAAAATATTGCTTGTAAACGAAAATATGACGATTACAGAACTAGCACGCAGAATGTCAGAAGTTTCGGGCAAAAAATATACAAGAAACGGCATATCCCAAAAGCTCATTAAAGGCACATTGCGCTATGATGAGCTGGAATTAATTTGCCAGGTGCTCGACTACACAATCGAATACAAGAAAAATACCCCCTGAAAACCTCCGTCCTTGCGCCAAATTAACTGTCATTCTGAACTTGTTTGACCTTTCAAAATCTTCAATTTTGTGAAAAATGTCCGGTTTTTTCACAGAATCCGCCAAAAAGTCATATAAATTTTCCAACCCCATAAACCTTAGCCCGTATTTACCACCGGCAAGATGCTGAAACAAGTTCAGCATGACAGCACGCCCTTTCCGTCACCCTGAACTTGATTCAGGGTCGCAGGATTCTGGTGTATGGACTTCAATATGGCGATTCCGAAACAAGTTCGGAATGACGACCAATTTTTGTCACCCTGAACTCGTTTCAGGGTCGCAGGATTTTGGTATACGGACTTCAATATGGCGATTCCGAAACAAGTTCGGAATGACGGGCAATTTTTGTCACCCTGAACTTGATTCAGGG
>URFH01000044.1 GCA_900547155.1 uncultured bacterium
GTAAAAGCCCCTCTGTTCCATAATCTTCAAAAGCTTTAACCCAACGATGAAGTGTCCCTATCGAAATTGAACCTACAAACTTATATATCTGTGGCAGATACATTCCGCTGTTATATAAATCTAAAAATACAGAATCAGCTTCTTTTTTAGTTGGATATTTTTTACGAATATTATATAATGCAGTGACTATATCCACTCTTGCAAGTGCTGTTAATTTCGCATGTTCTGATACAAAATTCATCTTGTTTTCAAACGGAACAAGTGCTGTTGTTTTTAATTCTTCTTCATTTAATCTATCTTGTATATCCGGCTCTAATGAAGAATAAAGGATTTCATAGGATTTTCCACCCTTTACTTCAACTTCTCTTGCGATATACTTACCTTGATTAATCGCAAGTCTTATCGAACGTGTGCTTTTTAAGCCCTTTATTCTTGCTATTTCATTAATACCAATAAATTCATCCATACTCACAGATTAACTCTGAAGTCGGAAAAGTGTTCCTGTTTCCCTACTTTTGTAACATACCAACACAAATTACTCTTATTAAAATCAAATCGGACATTATTTACTTCAAAAATCCAATAATCGTTTTATCCGTGCAAGTTAGTGAAATTAGGACAAACAGCGATGACGATTCGTTTTTTAGATAAAAATTTTGGAATTTTGAGGACATTTGTGATACCCAAAAGAGACTTTTCGTCCGGTTTCAGAACGCATAAAACGATTACTTCCGACCTCTATAATTCAAACACAAAGCCAACCTTGCCGAATAATCCTTTTATTCGTTCAGACAAAATGTCCCGTTAAAATACAGTCACTTTTTCTCAAATATCCCCAGACAGAACACAAAATGCCCTGAATTCGGGCATTTTGGTAAAGAAATCGGAGAAGGCGGGATTCGAACCCGCGGTGGAGTTGCCCCCACACAAACGTTCCAGGTTTGCACCTTAAACCACTCGGACACCTCTCCAAAGTTTGGTTTCTTTTTATATTTTATTTGCTACATAATTTTATTGCAAGTATGCAGATTAGTATTCCGCTCCTTCAATCTCTCCAACCTGCCTCCCTCTGGCGTTGTAGCCGTAATTTCCTATCCAGTGGCTGATTAATTTGCCGTTTTGCTTGTAAAGGAATCGTTCCTCCGGCGAAACATAAATCCCGACTGCAATCAACCTTCCCCGAAAATCATAGCGCAGCGTACGGAACGGGAATTTTGTGCCGGTTCTGCCGTTGCTTTCATCTATATCAACGAATGCAAGCTGGTTTGTGAATTTTGGATAATAATATGTATATTTTGGATTATCGTAATAATTTACTGCGTAGGCTTTTAGCGGCATGCCTTTAAAGTACTGCACACAGCGGTCTTTAAAAGAAGTTCCGGTTTCCAGAGCCTTCATATTTTCAGTGCGGTTGGGGTCTTGCTGGTGATTTTCAAACTGTGTCATGTCAATTTTTTTATTAATACCCTCAAAAGCCGCTACTCTTGCAGTGTCAACAGTATATGTCACCTGCCCCTCAAGTGTTTGTGCGTGCAGGGTTAGAGTTGAGATGAAGAAAAATAAAATGGCTAGCAGAATCTTTTTCAGCATTTTTCCTCGCAATTTGAAGCTTTACAAACAAAATTATATCAAATTTTTATAAAAAATATTGTAATTTTTTATTGTTTATTTAATAATTGATTTTGACAATTGAATAAGATATGAAATGGCATAGTAGCTCAGTTGGTCAGAGCGCTCGGCTCATACCCGGGAGGTCACTGGTTCGAACCCAGTCTATGCTATTTTTTTATGTTTAAATAACCAGTGCCCTCCCTGCCGCTAAAAATCTGAAATCGCAACGCAAGCGTCGCTCAGTCGAACCCAGTCTATGCTATTTTTTAATTAAACTCCAGTGCCCTCCCTGCCGTTAAAAATCTAAAATCGCAACGCAAGCGTAATTCAGTCGAACGCTGTCTATGTTATGATATTTTTGTCACATAAGAGATAAAACAAATGTGCAAAGTAACAATTCTTACAGATAACAACACAATTACTGACAAATACCTTTTAGGCGAGCCTGCTTTATCTATTTTGATTGAAGCTGAAGGTAAAAATATCCTATTTGATACCGGATATTCTGATGTCTTTTTGAAAAATGCTCAAAAGTTGAAAAAAGATTTAAAAAATATTGATTATATTGTGCTTTCGCATGGCCACAACGACCATACAGGCGGGCTAAAGTACATTTTTGATTTATTTAAAAATGCTATAAATAAACCTGAAATTATAGCTTGTCCTGAAGTTTTTGCGCAGCGCTATGATGATATTGACGGGGAATTTGGTTCTCCTGTTGCAAAGGAAGCCATAGAGGCAGCTTTTGACGTTCGCTATCACGCCAAACCCTGTTTTATATCTGAAAACATAGTATTTTTAGGGCAAATCCCGCGCAATAACAGCTTTGAATCCCAAAACCCCTGCGGATTGCTGAAAAACCTTGATTTGCCGGACTATGTTTTAGATGATAGTGCGCTGGCCTTAAATACAAAGGATGGCATAGTTATTATTACCGGATGTTCGCATTCAGGCATTGTGAATATTTGTGAGTATGCAAAATGCGTTTTCAAGAAAAATAAAATATCTTCAATTATTGGCGGATTGCACCTGAAAGACGCCGCGCAGACGCAATTGAGCAATACTATTGAATATTTGAAAAATCTGAGCCTTGATTCGTTATATGCTTGCCATTGCACCGGTTTTCAGGCATTGTGCCGGTTAAATTTAACAACTAATTTAAAAGAATCCGGCGCGGGATTGGAAATTGAATTTTAAATCGCAAACTAAATATATATTAACAGAACCGCTATTTGCCGTTCTCTGAAAGTTTTTGTTTGGTTAAACGCATAAGGCACAAAATGCTCTTTTTAATGATAAAATTAATTAAAAGCATTTTGAAAGCAAAAAAATGAATCCGGATTCGATTATAATCAAAAAAATGGAAAAAACTGACGTAGACGGGGTCGCAAAGCTCGAAGCGCTCTCCTACGGCGAACATCACTGGTCAAAAGATTCTTTTTATAACGAACTGGAGAACAATCTTGCCCATTATTACTGCGCATGGGATGAAAACGGCGGACTTTTGGGCTACGGGGGCTGCTGGCATATTTTTGAGGAAGCCCATATAACCACCCTCTCCGTTCATCCGGAAGCAAGAAGAAAAAAAGTTGCACAGGCTATTTTGATGAGGATTTTTGATGATTGCTATGCCGGAATGATTAAATATGTGACTCTGGAGGTCAGAGAAAGCAATATTGCGGCAATAAGCCTTTATGAAAAAAACGGCTTCAAATCAATCGGTACAAGAAAAGGCTACTATCAGGACAACAATGAAAACGCACTGATAATGTTCACCGAAAACATCTGGCACGAAAAGTTCAAAATGTTATATAATCAAAACAAAGAAGCGATGAAACAGGTAAAACTGCGCAATGAATAACACAAAACGACTAAAACAGGAGCTCGAAGACTTCAACGCGGCGAATAAAAAAACGAGGCTTACCCTCGGAACGCTGGTTGTTATGGGATGGTGCGTGTTTTTGATTGTTATTGCGACTTTTACGCAGATTGATTTTTCGCATTACATGATAGGGCTGCCTGACCCTGCGAGCGGAAAATTCCTCTTTCTAAAGCACTATTCTTACGTTCCGCAGGTTCCTGTTATCTTTTTTATTGCTGCTTTGATAGGAAAAAGGTTTGGAATTTTGTCTGTTGTGATTTATATCCTGCTCGGGCTGTTTGCGTTTCCGATTTTTGCGCTGGGCGGCGGGATTAAGTACCTTTTTGAGTACAATTTCGGCTATATTCTGGCATATATCCCTGCAATTTTCATTGTTGCCTTCCTTTTAAAGGATAAATTCTCCTATGGCAACATCGCAAAAGCCTCGCTGCTGGGCGTTTTGACAATCCATATTGTCGGGGTTTTTTATTTAATGCTGATGGCGATTATACATCGTGACGCATTTTCAAATGTTGCAGGCTGGATTTATATGCAAAGCGGCGTAAAAATGGTTTATGATTTTGTTTTCGGGTTTCTTGCGATTTTGATTTCCCGCCCTGTGAAGCAGATTTTGTGGATTTCTATGGGATAATTGCCACAAATCCCGAAATAGTATAAAATATATTATCATCGGGAGGATTTTTATTGTGGAAAACAAGCGCTGGTACGACAAATACGAAGAAACTTCAAAAGCATTGGCTCTTTTAAAGGATTTGAATAAAGATTTGCAGAAAAAGTTTTCAAAAGACATAATTGACGTGGCAACTGCCATTAAAAATGTGAACAAAGAAAATGACGAAGCACCTGTAAGCATAGGCGTGGAAAGGGTTCTGGGGCTTTATCAATCCTCGGGACATTCGCGCCGCTGGTATGACAAGGCTCCGCACCTTAAAAACGCAATCCGTGCGGTTTCGACTTTGCCTGAAAACGACTATTTGAACGTTATGGAAGGCATTTGCTCCTCGGTGAAAAAATAATGTCAGAAATCTTTTCAAGAAACGAGCTTATCTGGGGCAAAAAAGCACAAAATGCCCTGAAATCCAAACATGTTACTGTTTTCGGCGCAGGCGGCGTGGGCGGATTCATTCTGGAATCGCTTGCCAGAGCCGGTGTGGGAAATTTTACGGTTGTTGACTTTGATACGGTTTCAAAAAGCAATATCAACCGCCAGATTATTGCCCTGCATTCAACTATCGGAAAAAAGAAAACCGAACTTTTTGAGGCGCGCCTGAAAGATATAAACCCTGAAATCAATCTGAAAACCGTGGATAATTTTTACAATTCGCGGCTTGAGGAGGCGATTTTTGCGGAAAAAACCGATTATGTCGTAGATGCAATCGACACAATGCGCTCAAAAATCGAACTTCTTGTATATTGTAAAAAACACAGCATTCCCGTCATAACTTCAATGGGCGCCGGCAACCGGAAAGACCCGACAGCGCTTTATATTACGGATATTTCGGAATTGCAGAATACAAAATGTACTTTCTCGAAAAATGTGATTTATCAGCTCAAAAAACAGGGCGTTGAAAGCGGAATCGCAGCGGTTGCGAGCCGTGAACGGCCGCATAGTCTTGAGAAAATCGAAAATCACGAGAAAATCGCAACTCCCGACGGTGAAATTTTTGAATTTACTAAATTTTCCCCCGCCTCAACCCCCTTTGTGCCTGCGGTTGCGGGGTATTTTATGGGGTATTATGTGCTTGAGGCGTTGATTTCGGGGTGATAAAAGATTACGTCCAATTATTAAAACATTCCCATTTTTACTAATATAGGGTAAAATATAACAGGAGGAGAATATGTCTGTAATTGAAAGCACTTTTGATATAAACGAGTTTTTGACAAATGCGGTAAAAGAGGGCGCGTCTGACGTGCATTTGCGGATTGGCGAGGTACCTGTCGTGAGAATTGACGGCAAAATCGTAAAAAAAGACCTCCCGCTTGTCACGGAAAAGGATATTTCAAGGGTTTTGAATATTGTTTTGCCCAAATATCTGCGCACAAAGGTTCAGTCAGCGTTTGATTTGGATTTTTCTTATGAAATTAAGGGCGTTTCCCGTTTCAGAATAAACCTCGGACGCCAGCTGGGCAATACTTCGCTGGTTTTCCGTATAATTCCTTACGAAATCCCGACTTTTAAAGAATTAAAGCTTCCGCCCAGCCTTGAGGCGTTTTCTAAATTTCATAACGGCATTGTGCTCGTCACAGGCCCGACCGGTTGCGGAAAATCCACGACAATCGCCTCCTTAATCGACCTGATTAATACCCGCGAACAAAAACACATCATCACAATCGAAGACCCTATTGAATACATTTATTCAAACAAAAAATGTATAATTACCCAGCGTCAGGTTGAAATTGACACGACATCTTTCCCTGACGGCGTAAAATACGCACTCAGACAGGATCCTGACGTGATTTTAATCGGTGAAATCAGAGATATTGAAACCATGACCAGCGCTCTCAAGGCGTCAGAAACCGGCCACCTCGTAATCGCCTCTTTGCACACGAATGACGCGATTCAAACAGTAAACAGAATTGTAAATATGTACGATATAAAAGACCGTGACAATATCCGAAAACAGCTCGCCGAAACCCTCAGAGGGTGCGTTGCGCAAAAGCTTATCCAGAAAAAAGACGGTCACGGGCGCATTCCGGCGTGCGAAATTATGGTTGTAACGCCGACAATCAAGGATTTTATCATCCGCGACGAACTTGAACAGGTTTATGACCTTGTTAAAAAAGGCAGCTACAACGATATGATTACGATGAACATGTCTTTGCTCCAATTGATAAAGGAAGGGTTGATTACGCAGGAAATTGCGCTTGACGTGAGCGATAATAAGGTCGAAATGAACCAAATGCTTCGCGGTGCTTACCACGGAACCATTGACCGCTTTAATATCAACTACTAGGCGACGAAATGCAAAACTTTACCACAGACGCAATAAATCTTAAATCATACAATCTGAGCGAATCGGACAAAATTATTGTCATGTATTCAAAGGATAAAGGCATTATCCGCGGAGTTGCGAAAGGTGTGAAAAAATCCACAAGCAAACTCGGCGGAAGAATGGATATGCTCATTGCGAACAAGCTTATGCTGCACAAGGGCAAAAATCTCGACACAATCTGTCAGGCCGAGGCCATAAACACCTTTAAAAACACCAGAAACGACATGAACAAGCTGTTTTATTCGATTTATTGCTCGGAAATCGTGCACAGCTTCGGCATTGAAAACGACCCGAACAGCGAGGAGATTTATGATTTGCTTTATATGACCCTCCAGAGCATTTCAAAAGCCCAAAACAAGGTTGAACTCTTGATTTCCGTGCTGAAATTCCAGCTGAAACTTACCCATATTGCCGGATATTCCATGGAGCTGGAAAACTGCGTGGTTTGCGGGTGTGAGCCGAAAGAAGATGAGATTTATTACTCTGCTGCGCAGGGCGGAATCGTCTGCAAGGGTTGTATGAGCACAATTTGCGGCGCCGTGAAGCTCCATAACAAGCTCAGAGGCTTTCTGACTGCGCTTTTGCAGCTTGATTACAACACAAAATCCCGCTACGACGAGCTCGCCAACGAAAAAGTGTGCGAATTTTGCTTTAAACTCTTAAAAAACCACGTTGAGCAGCATTCGCCAAAGAAAATAAAATCGTCACAAATGCTTGAAATTACAAATTAACCGGAGAAGAAAAATGGACAACCTTTCACAATATATTGAACATACGCTGCTAAAACAGGACGCCGGAAAAGAAGCGCTTTTGAAGCTTTTTGAGGAGGCTAAAGAGTATGAATTTAAAGGTGTTTGCGTAAATCCGTGCAATGTTGCGCTCGCAAAAGAAAAATTGAGAGGTTCAAAGGTCAAAGTTGTTACAGTTGTTGGATTTCCGCTCGGAGCAAGCGTTTCCACGGTAAAAGCGTTCGAGGCTGAAACCGCAATCGCTGACGGTGCGGATGAAATTGATATGGTTTTGAATGTGGGCGCCTTAAAAGACAAAAATTATCCTCTGGTGAAATCTGATATAGAAACCGTTAAAAAAGCCTGCAAAACCCACGTTTTGAAGGTTATTCTTGAAACGGATTTGCTTGAAAAAGACGAAATCCAAAAGGCTTGTGAAATTTGTGCTTCAGCAGGGGCTGATTTTGTCAAAACTTCGACCGGATTCGTGAAAAACGGCGTCGGGGCAAGGGTTGAGGACGTTGAATTGATGTACAAAACCGTTGCGCCATACGGGCTCGGAGTAAAAGCCTCAGGCGGAATCCGTGACAGAGAAAAAGCCCTCGCACTTGTAAAAGCCGGTGCGGCGCGCCTCGGCACCAGCTCGGGTGTTCAAATTGTCAAAGGAGATGAATGATGAAAAAATCTGCTTTTTGTAAACTTTTAGCGTTTTTTGTTGTGTTTGTGCTGGCAATCGCCCCTGTATTCGCGAAATCCGTGAATTTTGCGGTAATTTCTGATGTACATTACAACGACGGAAACGCAAAAGGTGCAAAAGCCGACGCAAAAAAGATTTTGAAAGGCGCTGTTCAGCGTATGAACGAAGAACGGCCGGATTTTGTGGTTTTTCTGGGCGATAATATTGACAGGTCAAAATCGCCGCTTTTAAAGGGCTTTTTAACGGCAATAAGCCCTATAAAATCGCCTTATTACATAGTTGTCGGAAACCATGACTCCTACAAATATTCAGGAATGAATCGTGAGGAGTTCGGAAAAATCGTTTCTGACTACAACCCGAATCAGAGAAAATATACCTCTAATTATGTGTTCCATCCGACTTCGGATATTGCGGCGGTTGTTGTTGACAGCGTTTCTCCGGGCATGTTCGGCTCGCACGGGTATTTTACGCAGGAAACTTTGAGCTGGCTTGATGAAACTTTGAAAAAATACAGGAATAAAAAGGTTATAATTTTCCAGCATGTTCCCGCTTTTGAGCCTGTGCCGAATGAAAGGGCAAATATCATTAACGAGCGTGAATATCAGGATGTTTTGAAGAAACACAACAATATTTTGATGGTCGTTTCGGGGCATTATCACTATGCAAGCATAAAACAGGACGAAAAAGGCGTTTATCATTTTTCAGTGCCGGCGCTTTATGAAGAACCCTACTATTACGGCGTTATGAGGATTGATTATGACAAAACTCCGCTTTGCGCGCCTGCAAATTTCAAAATCAACGGTGCTTTTAAGGAAGCATTCTAAAATTTAGTTTTAGCCTCTTTTACTTTGGTTAAAATTGTGATAATTCTATCCAGTTCTTTAGATTTTAGTTCTTCAATGCGCAATTCAAAGCCCAGTGATAGCTTTTGCGGACGATATTTATAGAGTAATTCTGTTGTTTCGGCAAAACGTAAATCATTTTTCGCTTTGTACTTGAATTCTTCGGTTATTTTCTTTGAATGGCGGGTTTTGGGCTGGTTTTCAGGTTTTGAAAACTCCAGAAAATCAGAGCAATCCTTTTTTATTTTCTGTGCTTTTTTCAGTATTGAACTACCGCTTTTTTCACCAAGGGCATTGATTTCAGCAACTTTCCCTTTCGAAAATATGAAGTTTTTTGATTTTTTGTATTCTTCAAGGTCGTTGAGAATTTTTTCGGCGTTTTGTTTGTTGATTTCAAGCGGAATTTTGAAAAGTTTTTCAAGATTTTCATTAAACGGCTTAAGATATTCCTGCGTTTTTTGATTATAAGTTTCAAGATATGTGCTGATTTCTTGTTTTATATTGCCGATTGCCTCAGAAATCGGGGCATATTTCTTTTCCAGAGCTGCTTTTAGTGCTTTGTCCGCCTGTGTCGGGCGATTGTAGAACGCTTTTCCGGCTAAAAATAAAATCGCTGCACCAAGTACCGAGCCTGTTGTAATAGCTGCAGTTCTGGCGGTTTTGCTTTTAAAATAAGGCGTTTTAGGCGAATCCTGACTTTCTCCGGTTGTTTTAGGAGTGGATTTTTGTCCGGTTTGTGCGGCGGTTTGCCCGAATTTTACTGCTGAAATCATTTTTCCCCCGTTATATGCCTTTAGTTTTCATTATTTTAACAATAGCATAAGTAATGACCCCCAGAAAACCCCCGCTCACGCACGAACCGATAAGGATTCTGGCGCGGCGTTTCTGGCCCTTGATTTCTTCGGAATTTTTTCCGTAGTCCTCGCGGGTTTCGTAGTAGCGAGCCATTTTTTGCAGCCGTTCCTGCCTGCTTTCAGAAAAAGATACGGGGTTGATTGCCGGAATGTTCATTTCTTCTCTTTCACCTTGTACCGCAATGGTTAAACAACCGAAAATTGATTTTTTTGCTGTTTTTTTCTCCTCAGGTTAATAAAAATTTACCTATTCAATCCATTTGAAATAAGTTACATACTTTTCGCCGTTCACGTCGCCGTCGATTTTTGCAGAGAAGATTCGATATGTCTGGTCGTCGAATTCAACGCCCGGAATTTTGTTCAAATCTGTAAGAATTTTTGATTTTTCAGAGCGGTCGAGCTTTATTCCCGGGATGAGGTTTAAAAGCGAGTTAAATGAGGCGTTTCCGACGGGGCCGAGTATGTTTTGCGACTTTTTGGTCAAACGCCCGAAAACTATCAAATCCGCATTTTGCTCGGGGAAGTCATATTTGCCTTTTATGTAAAGGCTGAGGTTGTCGCCGGTTGAAAATATCTCGAGATTTTCTGCGGAGCCGTTTTTGAGATGGATTGAGCCCTTGATTGAGTCAAAATAACCTGTTTTTACTGGTGCAATAAGGTCGAGGAAGTTATTTATGCTTAAACCTGTGATTCCGCTTTTGATAAGGTTTCCGGCTTTTAATAAATATTCAAGCGAGCCGAGTTTGGGCATTTTTCCGTCTAAAATTGAGAAATAAACGTTCCCGTTTGCGTTTTTTATACGCTCATCTTCGGAATCTCCGTGCGTGGAAAGGTGGATTGAGGCGTTTACCGAGCCGAAAATCTGGTTTTTTACATCTAAAAACGCGTCAGCAACCCTGTTTGCGTCTACGTTTTCGGCTTGCAGCTCGGCTGTGATTTTTGCGTTCTTAAAGTTGTAAGAAGCGCTGCCCTGAACGGTTCCACCGGTGAGATTGAGGTTTATATTTGAGATTTTCAGGATATTGTCTTTTCCAATGTTGAAATTTCCCGTATAATTCGTTGCAGGAAGCCCGCGCAGGATAATGTTTTCCGCCTCCATCCTGCCTTTTTTGATAATAATGTCCGAGGGCGAAATCTGGAGTTTTTCTTCGGGAAGTTTGCCGGAAGTGGGGCTTGTGCCAATGTTTCCGAGGGTAACTCTGGTCATCGAGTCGATAATTGAATCAAGATTGACCTTTTTAGAGCTTATTTTTACATTATCAACGCTCACAGGCAGGGTTGTTTTGTTTTGAACCTGCGCATTCACCAGAAAATCGGAATCATAGCTCTTTCCGCTGAATTCAAGGTCAATGATTTTTGGCGCAAAGTTGATGTTTATGTCATTGATAATCGTGTCGTACAAAGGCATATCAATACTGTCCATTTTTATGGAACCCAGTATGTCAGGCGCGTTGATGTCACCGTTTAAAACAAGGCTGCAGTTGAACATCCCCTGTTTGAGCACGGATTTTTTGAAAAATGCGTTGAAGATTTTCACATTGGCGTTGTTTCTTGTCAAAATGTGGAGATTTTTGACGAAAAATTTGTTTTTCACCTGGATGGCTTTTCCGTAAACGGTTAAAATTTCCAGCGGGTAGGAATAGTCGTTTTGCGAGGTCATGTAACGCAAATAGGTCAATTTTCTGATGTCAAAAACGCCGTTTTTGATGTGAATATTCCCTGTGATTTCCCTTTTATCGCTTGTGTCGCCGAGGCTTGCGCCCATGTAGTAAATATCTGCGTCTTCGTTCAATTTTATTACGGGTTTTACGGTAATCCCCCTGTCATCGCCCGAAAACTCGGAGGTAAATGTGATATCGCCTTTAACTTTCAGCGGGTAAGTAAGATTTGAGTTCACATATTTGTTAATGAAGCTTTCTGTGAGCTTTGTGGTGATATAGCCGTTAAATCCGGGGTTTTTTGCGAGATTTGTGACGCTTGAGTTCATAAAAATAGGGTTGTTGTCGAATTTTGCGTTAATTGATTTAAGCAAAATTTTATCACCGTCAACATGAATCTCGCCGCTGTCAACGTTTATCGGGATTTGGAGCGATTTTTGAACAAAAGCGATTTGCTGAAGCTTGATTTTGCCGCGATTTGAGTTGTTTCTGCAGGTCAGGTTCACATCTGCGCGTCCGGCGTACTTTTCATAAGTGTTGAGGATTTTTTGCATATATTGCGGCATAAAATGCATTGTTTTCAGCCGCTCAAAGTTCGCAACGTCAAAATTCATAACTGACAGGTCATAGTTGTAAACCGGTTTTTCGCTAAAAACCCTGATAATTTTGCCATGGAGCTTTGCGGTTGAATTGAAAACTTTTGCGCGGAAATTCTTCACTGACAAATCGCCGTCAAAAAGCTCAACCGAGCCCGAGCTTATTACAAATGGCGATTCGGAACCCCGTGAGGGCTTGAAAGTGCCTTTCATTTTAATTTTGTTCTTTTCAATTTTTTTTGCGCTGCCTTTGTAGTCGGCTTTCAGCTCCATGACCGAGTTTGTGGGCGGAAAATTCTTAAAATCGCCTTTTTCATAAATTCTCAAGGCCGGAGAGTTCAAAACCGCGTCCAGATATAGCGCCGGTGCGCTTATTGACGCAGAAAGCTCATTTTTGTAGGATTTTGCTTTGACGAAAAATTTTGAGGAAAGAATTTCGGTGTGTAAATCCGCATTCCAGTCGTCGTTGTTGAAATTTGCGGTTCCGTTGATTTTTTGGGCTTCAATCGGGGCCAAAACGGATTTTGCGCTGTTGTTTTTGAAGCTGATTTTTCCGCTTATAACGGCTTTTTCCATTACTTTTATAAAATCTCTGCCGAAACCTTTTATCTCAAGCTCGACACCGCAGTTTCCTCCTGCTTTTTCAACCGGAGCGAGCAGCTCTGCTTTGCTTTTCAGGTTTTTGCTGGTTTTTGCGATGGAAAGCAGCTCTGAAATGTCAAAACTGTCCGATTTTACTTTGAAATCTACATTTCCGGTCAAATCAGCGTTGCCTGTGATTTTTACGGCAGAATTTTTGATTTTTCCCTGCGTTGTTTCAAAAAACATGTCTTTTTCTTTGAAATCAAGGCGCCCTGCGGCGTTCAGGAGTTTGAAATTGTACCCCTCAATTTGCGCATCCGTGTTTTTAAAATTGAAATACCCGTTCGCAAACCCATCTACAACCGTTCCATGGACTTTCAGGTCAATATTGCCGGTTCCGGAAATGGTCATGTAAGGCAAGGGCCCCAAATCAAACCCGACAACATCATGCACCGGCAAAAGCAGCCTGTGCGCAGTTTTAAGGTCAACAACAGGGCTCGAAACAATATGGAAATTCCCTTTTCCGCCGAGCCAGTTGTCTGCGGAGCCTTTGATTTCGACAAACTGGTCTTTTCTTGCGAAAACTTTTGTATAAAGGTCGAAGAATTGCCCCTTAAACTCCATATCTATACGGCATTTCGGGATAAGCGGGTCATAATAAAGTATGTACAGGTCGCTGAGCGCCATTTTTCCGAAAATATCGGGCCTTCCGGGGTTGCCTTTGACTTTTAAATCCGCTTCAATCTCCCCAAAAACGCCGTATTTTTTGAGTTTTCTTGTTGCGTTGTCCGTATCGGGGACATTTGGCAGGAGCGCAACGAGGGAATGGGTGCTGGATTTGGGGATTTTTACATTCAGGTCAAGCTCGGGCGTTTTTTTTCCTATTTTTTTCACAATTCCCGTAATTTTAGCTTGCCAGTCGTCGCCATAGACATCCAGTTTTGATATATTCAGGTCTTTTTCGTTTGCAAATCCCTCGAATTTCACGTCTGTAGTGCCCTCAGCGCGGATTGAGTCGTCGGGATTTTTCATAAAAATGCCTGAATCCTTGACGTGGGCAACAAGGCAGAGTTTGTTTTTGCCGTTTTCAGTTGCTTTTGTGTAAAAAACCGCGCGGATGTGGCCTTTCAGCCCTGTTATTTCGGGCAAATAAATCGAAATCAGCCCGGAATAAGCAGAAATGTCCAAATTTTCTATAGAGCCCGTTATTGACGCCTTTTCAAGGTGTTTTAGAAGCGGAAGCCTGCTGTCTATGTGGAATTGGACTGAGGATTCATTTGCTTCGTGGTAGATTTTTGCAAAAAAATCGGCGTTCAGGTATTTATTTTCGCGGTATTTTTTTACGTGAAAGTTGATTCTGCTGGTTATTTCGTCATTTGTCGGGAGGTCTTTATAAATTATTGAGGTATTTGTAATTTCTCCGCGGAAATTCTTGAGTTTCAGGTTGATTTTTTGGTTTTTGTCGAGTTTGTATGTGCCGAGGTAGATATCATTTTTTTCATCTCTAGAAATCCGCACCCAGCTCCGGTTTATGTAAAGATTTTTTATCTCCGGTGTTTGGAAAATCAAGGACGGAATTGAGATTTTTGTTTTGATTTGTTCTGAATCCAGAATTTTTTCGTTATTTGCGTCGCGCAAAACCGCATTTTTAACCTCAACAACAGCATTGAAACCCAATGTTGTTCTGACTTTCAGCTCATCTGTTTTAAGCGCCAATCCGGTTTCTTTTTTTATAATTTTTTCAACAATTCCTTTTTTCAGCGCGTAGTTTATCGCCGGCGGGAGTGCAAACAAATAAAGCATTTCCGCCAGAATTGCAAGCGCAAAAATTGTGATAAGTGATGTTTTTATTATTTTCATTCTGATTATAATCTTAATTTATCTTTTAATTATAACCGCAAAGCGAAAAATTTCACTCCGTCAGGAGAATGAACCGGCAGGTAGTGATTTTGATTGGGCGCGGGGAGGGGCTTTTTGAGCAGGATTTTACTTTTCCGTTCCGATTCCCCCGCGTCTTTCAAATACTCTCACCTCAGGTCTGGTTTTCCCCTACGGGCAGGCCCTCACCCTCCCTGCGGGCACCCTCTGTCTTGAATGCTCGCGTTAAACGGCGTTACGCGATTCGCCTAC
>URFH01000045.1 GCA_900547155.1 uncultured bacterium
CAACGATATTTGCGCTTGTAGCGCAGTTAGAGAGAGATTTAATCAGTTTGAGAACAAAGGAAGCATTACAGGCGAAGAAGGCAAGCGGTGTAAAGTTAGGGCGACCGAAAGGGAAGAAGGGGAAGTCAAAGCTTGATGTACACAGGGAGAAGATACTGTATTTAGTAAGTTTAAAAGTGCCAAAAACAGTGATTGCGAGGGAGTGTGATACAACGGTAGGAAATTTGTACAATTTTTTACGTGTGATTAATCAGGGTTGTGGTGAAAATACATATATTAGATAAGAGAAAGGCGGAATATATGGATTTTTCAGGGCAATTCATCATTTTTTTAAATGACATCAAGAGTGAGAAAGAGAGGGTTGAGGTACTTAATGATTTTTTGACATTAGCTTTATACACGTACACACAGCCGTTTTACCGTTCAATAACTATTGAGAGGGAAACAAAGGAAATATACAAACAGTACAAAAAGAGTGATATAGAGCAGTTTCAAACAATGTTAACACTGGCGCTTGTGGCAACCGATGCAAAAATTGAGAATTTTTGGGAGGAAATATGCGGTTATTGTGGTATCAGGAGTTGTGAAAACGGGTCAGAGATACGCATAAGTATTGAGAGTGATGTTGACAGGGGAGAGAAGTTTTTCACGATGAGGGAGCCTGATTGCAGGACTGGGAGCAGGATAATTGGTTTTGCTGATTGTATGAATGAGGAAGGTTTTGATTATTTAAGGTGTTTGAGGGTAGTTGCAAGCGAAAAAAATGAGATATATTTTAAAATCACATATTTACAGTTAGCGTTCAGGGCGATTGCTGCTGAGGTTTCGTTGGTTGGTGAGAATGGTGAGGTAAAGGAGAGGTTGTTTACACCAATGTATTTTATCAACGGGATTTATTTGAAAGATAAGGAGTTTGAGGCAGTAAGCAGGCTCAACACCTGTAATATATTAGTTTCTAAATGCAAGAAAGTCGGGCGGTATGACATTAGTTGAATGTAATAAAATTGGTCCAAAGAATATTAATTTTACATTAATATTTCAAAGTTACAAGAAAAAACGAACTAACATGAATAAATGGAAAAAATAATAAAAGAAAAAGCTATCATCTATACAAGAGTATCAAGTAAAGAACAGGAAACAAACGGTTTTTCCATTCCTGCTCAAACAAAATACTTACATGAATATGCCTCAAACAACAATTTTGAAATCGTAGAGTCGTTTTCTGAAAGTACATCAGCGAAAGAATCCGGTCGCTTTGAATTTGAGCGCATGATTAAGTTCTTGAAAAAGAACAAAACTGTTAAAAACATGCTTGTCGAAAAAAATGATAGGCTTTTGCGAAATGAAACTGATTGCGCAAAAATGATTGAACTGGCGAAAAGTACTGACATTAACATTCACCTTGTTAAGGATGGAATTATTTTAAATAAATCATCGAAGCCTGATGACTTTTTTATGTTCACTATTCAATCCGCAATGTCAGCACGATACTCGAGAAACTTAAGCAATGAAGTTAAAAAAGGCATGAGAGAAAAAGCGGAACAAGGCTACTGGCCGAATAAACCGCCCTATGGTTATACAAAAAAATACAATGACAAAAATAACTTAATAATTGAAGAAAAAGAGGCAGAATATGTAAAAACCGCATATGAATTATACGCAACAGGAAATCATTCGCTTCAAAGTGTTCTTGATGAATTATACCGCAGGGGGATTTTTTACAAACCACACAAACCTAAAGCTGAAAAAAATCAACTTTATAAATTGCTCAAAAATCCTTTGTACAAAGGCTTATTTAAATATGACACAGTACTGTATCAAGGAAAACACCCCGCTATTGTTTCACATTCATTATTTGAAGCAGTTCAAAAAAGTTTTGAAAGAGAGAACAAGCCCAAATTAGCCTCTATAAACTTGTTATACGGCGGTTTAATGCGCTGTGGCGACTGTGGTTGTACAATTGTAGGCGAAATCAAAAAAAATAAATATATTTATTATCACTGCAACTTTGGAAAAGGTAAGGACAACTGCTCTCAAAGCACATTAAGCTGGATTAAACAAAAAGATATTGATGAACAAATACTGGGGGCAATTAAAAAGATACAGGTAACACCCGAACATAAAGAATGGATAATAAGAGCAATAAAACACATAAATGAAAAACAAACAAACATAAGCAGTGACAAGCTCAAAACTTTTCACGCAGAAATTGAAAAGAATAAAAATAAGCTGCAACAAATGTACATGGACAAGCTTGAAGGTAAAATAACGGAAGATTTTTGGCTAAGCATGCAAAACCAGATTACGGAAAAAATAGAAAAATATAAAAGTTTAATCAATGCTTATGACAGAGCAGAACTAAAAACAATGAATGAAGTCACTTCTACTCTAGAACTCTCGGAAACCGCATATAACAAGTATCTTGAAGGAAATGACGAAATAAAAAGAAAAATAGTTAATTCTATACTCTCGAACTTGACGCTAAGGGACGGAAAGCTAAGCTATACGTACAAAAAACCCTTCGACATATTAGCCAAAGGGTTATCTTGTTCTAAATGGTGGGCCGCAGTGGACTCGAACCACCGACCTCACGCTTATCAGGCGTGCGCTCTAACCACCTGAGCTAGCAGCCCGCACCAATTCTGTCGTCCAGTGCGTGTTACTATTACACCATGGACAAAATTCTAAATCAAGTATTTAATTCAAAAATTATTCATCATCTGTTGTGGGCCTGAGAATGATAATTGAGTTGATATTCAGCTGCACAAAGTCATGGAACTCCGTTCTTCTGTTCGGAAGCTGCCTGTATGAAACTTCGCAGTCTTTAATTGCAACAAAACGCTTTTTGCCGTTTAAAATGTCAGAAAGCACACGGCTCCTGCGTCCGATTTTGGGCATGTAAACGTAGCCCTTAATCTCATAGTCCTGAGTTATGACAAGAACCCTCTCTGACCAGACGCCATTCGTAAAATCATCCATCGGGTCTTCATGTATTTCAAAATCCAAATCGTTGTTCATTATTTTTCCTCTCTAAGAAAGCTGGTATGTCTGGAACAGCGGAAGGTAAAGAGCCAATGCGAGAAACATTACAATGCCGCCGATTACAATAAGCATTAAAGGTTCAATCATAGCAGTCAACGCATCTATGATGTTGTCTAATTCTTTATCAAGAAATTTTACTGACTGATGAAGCAATTCGCCCAATTTACCGGTTTGTTCACCTGTCGCAACCATGAACATGACCATTGACGGGAAAATATTAACCGAACGCATTGATGTCGAAAGGTGAGTACCCTGTTGAACCTTTGAAATAGCCTCAGATACTTTCTTTTTCAAAGTCCAGTTATCAATCGTCAAATTCGCAAGGTAAAGGCAATCCACAATAGGAATACCCGCCTCATAAGCAACGTTCATGACGGTAAAAAAGTTTGAAAAGTTAGCAAATTTAAGCATTTTCCCGATTAACGGTATTCTCAAGAAAACCTCGTCAAGGATTTTTCTTGATACAGGGTTTTTAAATGCCGCATAAATCAATGCGCCGATAATAACAGGAATTATCAGGGTAATATACCAGAATTTTTTCAAAAATTCGCCCAAATCAATACAAATCTGCGTAAAGATAGGAAGCTTTGCACCTGCGTTATCGAACATTTCTTTAAATGTCGGGAAAACGAACATCAACATGACCGTAACTACAACAATTGCCAGAGAAATTACGAAAGCAGGATACATCAAAGTCCCGATAACTCTGCTTCTGATTGCATGCTGTTTTTTGAGCAGTTCTACGAGCCTGTCCATTGTTTTTTCCATTTCACCGGAATCTTCACCGGCTTTTGTTAAGCCGACGTAAACATTTCCGAAGATTTCCTGATATTTTGAAACAGTATCAGCAAAAGTAGCGCCCGCAATAATCTGTTTTCTGATTTCTTTAGCAAGCAGCCTGATTCTGGAGCTTACAGCGTCTTTTTCCATAAACACAAGCCCCTCGATAAGAGGAACACCCGTCTGAATCAGAGTCTGGAAAGTTCCGGTAAAGTCAATCAGTTCCTGCAATGACAGCGGGCTGAGCCTTACCTTCGGAGCAGAAGCTTTTTGACCGTCTTCAAAGACTTTCGTGGGCAGAAGTCCGAGTTTTCGGATTTCTTCACGCGCCATTTTGACGTCTTCAGCTTCGATTTTCCCCTGAACAACTTCGTTATTATTTTTTAATGCACTGTAATTAAATATCGTCATATTTTATCCTATTCCGTTACCGTACCTAATACGCGGACGAATTCATCAATTGTTGTTTCACCCCTGAGGATGTGCCCGAGGCAGGATTTTTGCAGGGTTTTCATCCCTGCACCGACCGCAGCTTCTTCAATTTCAATATCATGCGCACTTTGCGCAATCAATTTTTTGATTTCTTTTGTAACATTCATGATTTCATAAACACCAAGCCTGCCCACATAACCCTCATGTTTGCAGTCAAAGCAGCCTTTTGCTTTGTAAATTGTGCGTTTCATGAATTGTTCTATTTCTTCTTTGTTAGCAACAACTTTCATTGCTTCTTCGCGTGTAGCATGATATGCGACCTTGCACTTCGGGCAAAGACGTCGAACAAGCCTTTGTGCGCTGATTCCTGTCAATGTAGAAGAAATCAAATAATCAGGAGCACCCATCTGAATCAAACGTGTAATAGTTGCTGCCGCAGAGTTCGTGTGAAGTGTCGAAAGCACAAGGTGACCTGTCAATGCAGCTGAAATAGCAGTTTCCAGCGTTTCATAGTCACGAATCTCACCGATAAGTATGATATCAGGGTCCTGACGGAGGATAGCTTTCATACAGGAAGCAAAAGTAATGCCGGCTTTGGGGTTAATTTGCGACTGATTTATGCCGTCAATCTTAATTTCGACCGGATCCTCAAGCGTCGTGATATTTATACCCTCATCATTCAAGCTCTTTAATATCGAGTAAAGAGTAGTTGTTTTACCGGAACCTGTAGGCCCCACAGCAAGGATAATACCGTTAGGGGAGCTTGTCATTTTATAAATTCTTGCCAAATCCTCTTCTGTTCCGCCTAACAGTTTGATAACTTTATCCTCGGACTTGATACTTGCTGCAGGAGCAAGTACACGGATAACCATCTTTTCTTTACCCATTACAGGAAGCGTATTTATACGAAAGTCATAAGACATGCCGTTATATTTTATTGTAAAAGTACCGTCCTGCGTTCTTCTGTGCTCTGCAATGTTCATTCTTGAAAGAACTTTGAAACGGGCAATGACAGAAGTTTCAACTTTTGGCGGCAAATCCAAAACCCTGCGCAAAATACCGTCGATACGATATCTTACAATATAGTTATTAAGTCTGGGCTCAATGTGAATATCGGATGCATGCATATCGATTGCGTCAGAAATAATTTTATTCGCAAACATTGCGACATTGCCTGACGTATCCTCAAGTTCTTTGTCAACCTGCTCCCACAGTGATTCTTCAACTTCAAACTGGAGCTTTTCTTCCTCAATCTTCTTGATTATTTTAGTTGTTTCTTTTCTGGATTCGCTGTAATACTGCGCCAAACAGTTTTGAAACTCAAAATAAGTTATTAAAAGTACACGCGGACGCAAGCCCGTCAGATAAACTATTTCGTTTAATGCTTTTTTATTATCAGGGTTTACCATCCCCACATCAAGAAATTTTCCGTCAGAGGAAAGCGCCAAAAGCTGATTTTCTCTGATAAAATCTTCCGGAAGAATTTTTAAAACATTAGCCGAGATATTGAGCTGTTCCGAGCTTACATAAGCATAGCCAAGCTGAGAAGAAAGCGCTTCTTTCAACTGCTCAACAGTAATAAACCCTTTTTTGACAAGCATAGAGCCGATAGGCGTATGTTGGCGCTTGCTTTCCATCAGCGCTTCAGTAAGCTGAGCTTCTGTCAGCAGGCCCTGTTCAATAAGAATTTCACCAACACGTTTTTTGTGATGATGTTGTTCCGGAGTTTTTTGTTCTTCGGCTGCCGGTTTGTCTTTAGGCTGCTCAGCTCCTGCAGGATAGTTTTCGGCGATAAAAGAGTCCAATAGCTGCTGAAAACTTCCGCTGTCAACGGTTATAAATTTCAACGGCTCTTTTATGTTCTTTTCTGCAAAAAATGCGCTCAAATCTTTCTTGTTCGCTTTTTCTGTTATGGTTACAAAGAAAAATCCGGACTGCCTGTTTACAGGGATAAAAGAGTACTGTTTAAAATCTGCTTCCCTAAAAAGGGAAGCAAATTCATTGTTGATATTATTTTTGATTTTTTTAAGTGTTTCGTTGCTCATTGTATTAGAGGTTGTCTGTAACGTTTACATCTTCGGAATCTTTGATGATACGAGGAGTAAGCATAATTACGAGTTCACTTTTTTCATTGTTGGTAGTTGTATTTCTAAAGAATGAACCGATATACGGCAAGTCACCAAGGAACGGAAGTTTTTGAACGTTTTTAGTTTCAGTTTCCTGAATCATGCCGCCGATTACCAGTGTTTCACCATCTTTTATTCTAATATTAGACAAATCAAGGTTTCTTCTCTGGAGCAAAGTTGCCGCAATAATCGGTGTTGAGGTTCCGGAGGTTTCATCATAGTAGTTGTCCATGACCTGCTCTTTAATAGTTGCATATTTAGGAGTGAGGTTAAGGGTTACATAGCCGTCAGGGCTGATGAAAGGTGTCATTGTAACAGAAATACCGTTGTCTTTTTCGATATTGTATGTTTTCTGAACACCACCGGCGATACCACCAGTTGCCATGATTTGCGCTTCGGTTGATTCGATATAGTCTGATGTAAGGTCAATCAATGATTCCTGACCGTTTGTAACAATCAATTTCGGGTTCGCAAGCACTCTGCCTTTGCCGTTTTCGATAAGGTAGTTGATTTTGTAAGACAGAGTAACAGGTCCTTTGTATCTGCTTGTACGGTAGTCAACCTTCATATCTTCATCAAGAACATCATATCCGTTTCCATGGAAGAAAGTAGGATATTTGTTGTTCGTTGTAAGCCCGGTATTACCAAATCCTGCGCTGAAGAACGGAGAGAACATATCCCAGGTGTTGTTAAATGTTTTTGAACCTGTTTCATTAAGTTCAATAATCTGCATTTCCATAAATGCCTGAGGCTGTTTTCTATCGTTGTCTTTGATAAACTGTGCAATCATTTCTCTCTGGCTTTCCGAACCGCCTGTTACGTTAATAACGCCGGTAGTCGGGAAGTACATAACAGAAAGGTTTCTGTCGCCGAGGTTTGTCAATTTGCCGCCATCTTTAGAGGCATTGACTTTAATTGAGCAGGCAAGTTTCCCTGCCCCCATTTCAATGGCCTTTCCTGAACCGGCAGCTCCTCCGCCAGAACCTCCGCCTACTTCAGCAGCACCGCCGGTCATAAAACCGCCGCCACCACCGCCGGAACCACCTGCTGCGCCTTCTGATTCAGGGAACAGAGATTGGCAGATGAGATTAGCCATTTCTTTCGGAGTTGTATAATTTACACGATAAGTAGCTGTTACAGGTTTTGTATCGAGCTTTGCAACGATTTTTTGTGCCATTGCATAGTCATTTTTTGTGCCGAACAAAACGAGTTCATTGGTACCGGGGTTTGTAACAACGATTTTGTTGTTAGAAAGACCGGGTCTGTTGGTTGAAAATACGTTATTGTTAAGAAACTCGGCTATTTTGGCCGCATCACCGTATTTAACCGGGATAATCATCATGTTTTGTTTTGAAATATCTGATTCAAGGCTTGCGTCTTTGCTCATAACAAGCAGAGTGCCTTTATCCAGCATATAAGACAGGTCAGATGCCTGCATAATCATCTTGAACGCGTCGTTAAGAGTAACATTCACCAAATCCAGGGTAACAGTTCCCTCAACAGAGCTGTGGAAAATGATGTTTAAACCTGCCTTGTCTGCAATCATCCTCAAAGCCTGCTTTAAGTCAGAATCTCTCAGGCTCACACTTATTTTTCTGTATCCGTTTGTAAGAGAAACGGCACCGTCCAGCTGGATACTATCTGAACTTTTATAATCTGTTCTCAATGCAGGCTGCGCAACCGAAGCTTTGATAGGTTCTGCACCTGCTGTGCTTATATATCCGATGGTAACTGTCAATGCCAGTGCTGCCAGTCCGACAGATAAGCTCTTGATTTCTTTGCAATTAAACATCTATTTTCAACTCCTATAAGTTAATTACTTCCATTTATTTCTATTACATTAGAGGGGGTTTTTGAATACGCTCCTCCAAACTGACGGTTAAGGTTAGAAACTTCATTGAAAACAACGCCGTTTCCGCCTATAGCCTGGCCGACTGTCGCTCTGAAAATATTAGAACCGTATTTTAGAACAACCCTGTCTTTTGTTATATCAATAACCTGATATCCCTGCACTTTGTCACCTTTGTGTACCAGATGGTCAGAGCCACCACAATTAATTATTGCAGACGGGCGCTGGCTGTCATACATAATACCTGAAATTTTTGTAGAAACCATGTTATCCACAAAAGGATCAGCTTCCGGAACCTCAAGCGGAGGCGGTATCAAATCGAATTCCGGCGGTTTTGCATTAGCAAGAGCGCTGTTATAGGGCATAAAGGGATTTACCCTTCCTCCGTTGGTAACAGGAATAACTACCTGCCTGCTTTTATCTTGCATCAATTTATTTTTCTTTTCCAATTCTTTTTTAGCCTGTTCTTTAACCGCAGCAGCCGGAGAAAATTCTTTTTCCTCAGCTTTTTGTTCTGTTTTTGCCCCTGGAGCAGGTGCAGCAGCATTTTCTGCTTTTTGTTCAGCTGGAGCAGCAAGCTCTACATCAACAACTGTAGTTTCTTCCGCAGCACCGTCGGCTTTTGCCTTGTCATAGAAGAAATCGCCCATTTCAGAGGTTTCCTGACCGACAACAGCAATTTCATCCTGCTGTGAAGCTTTCATTTTATAAAAATATGCACCGGCAGCACCGGCAACAAGCAAAATCAACACAAGCACATAAATAAGAAGCTTACTGTTATCAGTTTTAGGCTTCTCTTGAGGATTTGCACATTCGTCATTTACTTCCGGCCCGTCAGCCGGAGTGTCGTTCGCCAAAACATCATCTTCAGCGAATTCACTTATCAACGGTTCATCAAAATTATCATTTTGATTATTTACGTATATATCCGAATCGTCTAATTCTCCAAACATCTACACTCTCTTCATATTCTATTCTTTAGTAACATATTAACTGCATCGTAGTTTTCAAATAACATACGAATGACCTATTTTAATATAATTTTATTACATTCTTGAAATTATGGCAAATTCTAATTTTTTTACAAAATTAATAAAGTGTATAAATTTAAAGAAAAAAGGGATATAATAAAAAAATGAAAGAAATTTCCCTGGTAGCACCGGTTAAAACGCCCGAAGATATTGAGAATTTCTGCCCTGTGGTAAAGTGCAGAAACTTCTATGTTTATCATCACAAATTTCTTAACAAAAATTTTGATTATGTTAAGGAATTTATAGAAACAGCTCACAAGCATGATGCAAAAATTTATGTAACATTCAAACACAACATCACAGAAGAAAATCTTGCTGAAATCAAAAAATTCATAAATTATCTCAAAGATACAGAGATTGACGGTATTTTTATAAACAGCTACGCGATTCTTGAGGCAATAAAAACACATTCATTGCCATACAAAGTCATTATTGATTCCTATTTTGACATTCATAACCTTTCGGGGATTGATTTTGTCAACATGTTCCACAAGGTTGACCAGCTGATTATCACGGAAGAAATTTATATGAAAAATATTGCAAAAATTAAGCAATATAAAAACATTTCGCTTGCAATCGACTCGGACAACATCCCGTGGTGCGCCGAGGAAATAAAAAAATTGCATGCCATTGATTCCGTGGTGATAAAAGGGAAATTTGCGGATTCTGCGGAGATTCTGGAGGGAATTCAGCTTGTGGAAAAGATTATGGCAAAGCCAAAAGTCTTTAAAAACCAGAAACTTCCGTTCAAGCATGTACGAAAAAGCATTTACCAGACAAACCATTTTTGCGGCGAAATAATGAGCGCTGAGGGCTCGGATTTCAAGTTCAGCAGGAATATTCAGAAATTTGAATGGGAAAACAAGCGCCCGAGGCTGCAAAAAGATTTTGATTATTCAACACTTGATTTGCCAAAAATCAATCTCCGTCTTTCTTCGCTTGCCCAGCTCACGGAGGTCAAAAATTTTATGGCAAAAGTGGGCTTCAACCCTGTTTATTCCATTGAATACGGCGAAATCTTAAGCACAGCCGACCTCGCCAAAAGCAGTTTTAACGAAATCATCAAAAAAGTTAAAAAATTCTGCAAAAATTACGGGATAAAATTACAGCTGAGCACCCCGAGAATACTTATTGAAAGGGATTTTGACCGTGTTTATGAATATGTGAAAAATCTTTGCCTTGAAGACCCCGTGCCCTCTTCTATTATAATAAATAATATAGGCTATCTCTGGGCGTTCATAAACGACGAAGAACTCCACAGAATCCCCGTGGAAATCGGTCAGGGGATAAATCTTTTGAACAGCATGTCAATAAAATGCCTTAACAATCTTCATCCCATTGAAACAATTGATTTCAGTACGTTTGAAAACATCACGAATATTAAAAACTGCATAAAAAAGATTAAAAACATCATTCCGAACAAAAAACTGACGATTGCGGGCAATGTAAGGATTCCCAGCCTTGGATTATGCCCCCTAAACAACGACAGCGCAATTGTTTCGAGGCTTTCATGCAAAGCTCCGTGCCACAACGGAAATTATGCGCTCAAAGATCCGTCTTTAAAAAAGGTTTTTCCGTTTGTTGTTGACGGTTTTTGCAGAATGCACATGTTTAAAGATTATATTCTGCATTTGTACGAACATCTTGAAAAATTAAGAGAAATCGGCATAAACGAGTTCGTTATTGACCTGAGCGACCTGCCGCCAAAGTACGTTTCCATACTTTTAACCCATCTTTTCAACACTATGGCGGGTTTTGAAACCTCAAAATTCAAAGATACCGACGAATACTGCATTTCCCTGTTATAATTCACCCAAACACGTCAAAAATCGCGGGGATAGTGTGCGTCTTTGAAACTCTCCCTCCCCGACTCGGGGAGGGATGGGGTGGGGAGCGACCCGTAGGGAAGCGTTTTTCGTAGAATTGGTATTATTTTCCCCGGATAACAAGCAAATGCCGGAGGAAGCGGAATCGAACGGGGCTGGCCAAAGGGAACGCCCCTTGCGCAGGCGAATGTTACTCCGCCGAAGCGTTCGATTTCAAGACATCGGAACGGGAAAAGAAGAACACATGCTTTTCTCACGCAATTTATCATTTCGCCCCCCTTCCCAACCTTCCCCAAGTCGGGGAAGGGGCTTGGGGCTCTATTTGCTGCTATTTTTCGTTGGACTTCCTGAGGAATCGGAACGGAAAAACAACCTCCCCCCTATACAACCCGAAATATGTTACGATTTTGTAAAATTTATGTAAAAAAATGAACATGCCTCCCTTTCAAAGTGTTTAATATAATATAAGCTACTTGGCTTGGAAAAGGAAAGTGAAGGTTTAAATGTTCAGTCCCGAAATGATGAGATTTTTGTTAACACGCGACAACGAAGAATACACAAAAGAAAGCAAGAAAGAAACGGAAATAAAACAAAACCTTATTTTCCGCCATGCCGCATTTGCGACTGTTCCTATTGAAGTCAAAGAATAAAAAACGGATTTTTATACCAAAAAAGCAGGCCGATGTGAGCCTGCTTTTTTATTTTTCAAATATATAAAACCAAAAATTAATCAATCAAAGCGTTAATTTCAGCCACCATCTGCTCGGGGTCAACACCATGAACTTTTGCGCCTGCTTCAAGGTTTTCAAATCTGGCAGCAGCACATCCAATGCAGCCCAGCCCGTATTTTGCAAAAACCTCCAGCGCCTGCGGATAATTTTGTACAATCTCTATTATACCCATTTCTTTTGTTACTTTTCCTGACATTTTTTAATCCTTTCCGCCAATGTTTTCATTGACTTTTTCAGTAATTCTATTAATAAGAATTATACAATACAAAAAGCATTTTTGACAGGGGCGAAAGTTGGATAAAGCGAAAAAATTGCTAATAAAACTGTTAATTTATTTGAAAAACAAAGATATTAACCGTCCAATAGGGCTGAAATCACTCGGGCTGAAGGTCGAATACTTTGAAAGTATTTACAAAAACCATTTTTCCAGCGCAAAATTCTGCGGGAAAATCGTTTCGCCCGTGCAGGATACGCCGTTTTATTTCGGGAGCTGCAATTAAAGCACATCCCCTTTCTGGCTCTGAACATTTCTTATAACAGTTTGGACATTGCCCTCTGCATAGAAGTTTTTCGGGTTCAAAAACATGTTTATGCGGTCTGCGGTTATGCTTCTCATTGATTCAACAATCGTAGAACGCCCGAGGAAAACAACTTCGTTGAATTTTCCGGTCTTCGGGTCGGGGTAAACTGTTGCTTTCGGGCCTTTTGCATCGTAATCCTTGTAAATCACATGAACCGCACCGTTCGCCATAAGAGTGTTTGTTTTTTTGTTGTATTGCTGCCTGTCAGCCCAGACTTTAATCCTGGAATCGTCCATAAGCACGTCAGAATGGGTATTTCCGGTAGCCCACGCTTCTTCGGTAATTGCATCGTAAACAAACTGGTTGCCCGTGATAATGCTGTCTTCCTGCTTGAGTTTTCCGTGACCGGTGAGGGTAATTTTTTTCAAATCGCCGTCTTTGGTCAGGTTTGCAACAGCTTTATCCGAAAAAGTTTCGATATCTTTGTAATAAATTATCACACTGCCTTCTGCGGTCAGCGTTTTTGTATTTGTATCATATTCCTGTGAATCAGCGGTGATAATTACCGTGGGTTTCAGGTTTCCGTCTTCTCTGACGGTTGTTTGCGTATTTCCCTCTGCACGTACGGTTTTATTCAGCAGGGACATTTTTAAAATATTTGATTTAATTTCGTTTGTTTTGCCCTTTTTTACCTCAATAACGTAAGGTTGGTCAAAAAACACAGCTTCCGTGAGCTTTTTTGATTTCGGGTCAATATTAACCTCGGCGCGCGGGCCGGTAACCGTCAATTCTTCGTATTGAACTTTAACATTACCGTCGAATTTAGCCTTATTTTCTTCCATTTTAAAAGATTGTCTGTCAGCGGTAATTGACAGGTCATTTGCAAACACGGCAGTGATTGTCACCGCGCACAAAGCTGTTATTAACATAAATATTTTAAAGTTTTTCATTAAAATTCCCCTTGCTGTAAAGTTCGGTTTTAGAACGGCCGATAATTTTTACTTTTGTCTGCTGATTGCTCAAAATAGCTTTGTCGCTAAAAGTTCTGATTTCGCCGTATCTTCTTATGATGACATTTCCCGAAGCAGTAATATCATCCTCTTTTCCCGTCCAGACAAACCTGTCGGCTTTGACGTTTGTGCCGTCTTTATAAATTATATAGGTATCATCATATAATATTACTTTTTTTGTGTTCTCGTCAAATGTGCCTTTTGTCGATTTCATGCTCAAAACGACCTTGTCATCATCATAGAAGTTGCCGATAAGGTCGTAAAGTATTGCGACTTTATTTACACTGTCGTAATAGCCGCTTTCTGCGTATAATTCCCAGAATTTTTTATCATCTTTTGTTTCTGTGATAATCAGGTTTTTAATATTCAATTCCTGTTTTTCACCGGCGCTTGTGAGTACGCTCTTTTTAAAATTGCGCGTAATAACCCCCGCGGAAATAAACGCCCACAGGCATCCCACAATTACCAGAACAAGAATAACGATATACGCGATTTTTCTCTTTTGCATACTATGATTTTAGCACAGAAAGGAATTTATTTATCTTACAAATTTCACATTTCGCAATTTTTTTTAATATTGGGCGGGAGACTCATGCGTTTTTTTCACATTGGGCGTGGTTGCTTAGGGGCGCAGCCCTGTCATATGGTGGGTGCGGTTTATCATGGGGTGGGAGATTCTTGGGGTTGTAGTTTTCCCTCTCCGACGGGAGCGAATGCGAGCCGAGGCTGGAGCGGTTCGCGCGGG
>URFH01000046.1 GCA_900547155.1 uncultured bacterium
TATGAATATTAAAAACAATTTTTTCATAAGCATATTTTACCTTAAAAATTTTGTAGGCATAACAAACCAAAACATAACTATTACCTGAATAGATGTTTTTGAGCTTATTAAATTGAACAAAGATTACCTGAATCTGTGTGGGATAGCCTCCCGGGCTATATAAACTATGCCTTCACGAAACCTGCCGCTACTCCGTACTTTGTATTCGATGCCTGACCGAACCGTTTCAGGGTCTTTCGACTTATTTATTATACACTACATTGTTAAAATTTTAAACTACTTAGATTTCAGCAGTCATATCCCTTGTCTGTAGGGTAAATACAGGCCTTTTTTTACAAATCAGCCGTGCAATACGGGCATTTTGTCGCCTTTATGTCAATGACAGAAAAACATCTCGGGCAGGATTTTGTCGTGCATTCTTCGTCTTTTGCGCACTCGGTTTTTGAGGCTCTGAGCTTATTTATCGCTTTAATCATTATAAAAACGGCAAAAGCAACAAGAATAAACGAAATCAGCGTGTTAATAAAAATTCCGTAATTTATTGTGACAGCACCTGCCGCCTGCGCAGCCTCGAGGGACGGGTATTTGAGAATTTCGCCGTTAGAATCGGGCAAAGTCAGATATAAATTGGAAAAATCGACCTTTCCCATCATCCAGCCCAACGGCGGCATGATAACGTCTTTCACCATGGAATCAACAATTTTCCCGAAAGCCGCACCGATAATTATACCCACAGCCATATCAACCACGTTGCCTCTCAGCGCAAAAGTCTTGAATTCATTCAAATTTCTTTTCAAAAAGCCCGTCATGTGAACCTCCTTTTGTTGCATTATAAATTATTCCGAAAAATTTTTAAATTATATGACAGAATAACAGACAAAGGCAGATTTCACCATCCGCAAAGCCTGAATTATTAAGTTTTTTTATCATAAAATTTGCCTTTATGCGCGGAATTTTATCTGCTATAATTTTGTGAGGAGGCAAAATGGCAAAGATTTTTAATAATTCTGCTTTTTTTTCGGGGCTGCTGAATACAATTTTCAAAGAAGCTGATTTAGGAAAAACGCTGCTTTCCGACTATCTTGCAGAAAACCTCCTCGCACAAATTTGCAAAAATCACTTTTCAGAACACAAAATCCTTAAAAATCTCCTGAAATCACCCGCATTTTTTAAAGAATTGCATACAATTTTTTCAAATTTCACCCTGAATTCAATCCCGCCAGAAGAATTGCTCAATGCGGCTGAAAACCTCGAAAAAACCGATAAAGAGCGACTTTTGCCAATCATAAATACTTATGAAAAATACCAAAAAATTCTGATTCAAAACGATTTTCTGGACAATGCGTCAGCCTGCGGATTTTTGCTTGAAAATATTGATAAAATTGAAAATTACAAAACCAGCGAGCCCGTTTTTGTCAGCAAATTCAATGAATTGGGCGAAAAACAGATTGAACTTCTTGAAAAACTTTATGAAAAAGTCCTGCCCGCAAAACCTCCTGAAATTACCGCACAAAACCGTGAAGCCTTTGTTTACGAGGATATTCTCGGCGAAATTGAGGGGATTGGCGAAAAAATCAGAACGCTTTGCACAAACGGCGCAAAATTAAGTGAAATCGGGATTTTTATACGGGATTTTAATACGCGCCAGAAGCTCGCAGGGCTCTTTAAAACCCTTGAAATACCCACTGACGCAGGGATTTCAAGCGAAAATTTTGAAAATTTCAAACGAACACTCGCAAGGAATTTCAAAATCTGCAAAATCCTCGAAAATATGGGGCTGGAAGAATTTTCCACAAACGGATTTGCCCTAAAACGCCGCCTGCCGCGCTCAGACGAAGAAATTTTGAATGAAGAACTGAATTTCCACCTGAAAAACCTGCTGACAGAAACGCTAGAGGACAGTTTTGTGCGCGACCGCCTACTTTCATTGCAGGACGCGGGTCAGCCGTTTTTAAATCTGCTGTTTTCTAACCTTGAGCTTTTAAACGAAAGCCAAAAGTCCGCACTTTTGCAGGAAATCGGCGCCATAAAAGGGTTTTACTCGCTTTATATTGAAGAAAAACACCTTGAAGCCGTTTCAATTACCGCAGCAAAATTCAACATTGAAAAAGAACCGCTCGCCGCAATCCTAGGGCGGATAAAGGGGATTTTTTCAATCTATAAAAATATTTTTGAAACAAAACTTCCCGCAGAAGTGCTGGCGGAAATTGCGCAAAGCGCCGGCGAAAACCGCATTCCGGAGGGGGATTTCGTTTCTATTTGCGCTTTTGGGTCGCATAAAAGTTTCAAATACGTATTTCTCCCCGCGATGACCGAAAACTCGCTTCCGCAGAAAAACAGCGCAGTAAACCTGCTTTCGCCGGAGGGGAACAAAAAACTTTCTTCAATATTGGGCAAAATTCACCCGCGATACCGCTTTTTCACAAAAACGGACGGGCAACATCTTGAAGACGAATGGCTTATTTTCCTCGAAGCCTGTGCGTGCGCAAAAGAATACATTTATTTTTCAACGCATAAATTTGAGGACAAAAAAAGCTGCGCGCCGTCGGCTTATTTTCTTCAAACAGCCAAATCGCCTGTATATGTTGAAAAAAACGGGGAAAACAACACAAAATTATACAAAAATTCGTCTTTTAAACAGCAGAGCCCTGAAAAAGTTATAAATGAAGATGAAATTTTAAAACTCAACCCCTCCGCGGTTTCTACATACTTGAAATGTCCGAAAAAGTACTATTTTAAAGGGCTTTTAAACCTGAAAGAGCAGTCAACATTCGCCGCAAACTACGGAAACATCGTTCATGCGGTGTTTGAGGTGTTTTTGAGCAAATATCTTGACAGTTTTAACAGGGAAACGATGTTTGTGCTTTCAGATATCCTGTTTAATTCCGTTAATGACCCGCAAACCGCTCAGGAAGCAGGTTTTTCAGAATTAATTATTGAACTTGTCAGCGCAACCGAAAAACTTGCGCTTGCGCAAATGAAAATGAATTTTGAAAACGCAATTGAAGAATTATACAAAAACGGATGGTTTTCAGCCGTGCCAGACAGGGCTTTTTGCGAATTGCCCTTTTCTTTCAAAGCTCCGGAGCTAAACGGGGTGGTTTTTGACGGGCGAATTGACGCAATGCTCGAAAAAAACGGTGAATTTTCGATTATTGACTTCAAAACAGGCAAAAACAAAGACAATGACCTGAATTACGCGCTAAGTGAATACGGAGTGAATTTTTTCACAAAAACAGGGCGTGCACCGTTGAATATTGAGGATTATCAGAAAAAATACGACTACCAGATCCCGATTTATTACCTCGCAAGCCAGAATGCGCAAAATCTCGCGGAGTTTAAAGGCAAAGTCGCAAAACTCGGGCTTGAATACATAAGGCCAAAAAACCTCCACGGCGGTTACAGGAGCGATTTTGCGCCCGCTGACACAGTAGAAATGTTCAGGTACAAAATTCTGGAAAACCTCAAAAAAACAGTTATAGACAAAATCAGAGAAAGCGAAGAATTTGCCTGCGCCGACGATTTTCAGTGCGCAGAATGCACATTTGCGTGCCTTTGCGACCGCAGGGAGGACGAATGATTGAAGATTTAATAAAAGAACTCAACCCGCAGCAGACAAAAGCCGTCCTGAACCCTTGCAAATCCTGCACAAAAATCGTTGCAGGCGCAGGAACCGGAAAAACAAAAATTATCTCAAAAAGGTTCACAAAACTGGTGCTGGAACTCGAAAACGAGGGCATAGAAAACGCTGCACAGCGGATTCTTGTAATAACTTTTACGGATAAAGCAGCGGGCGAGATGAAAGGGCGGATTATTTCCGAGCTTGAGAATTCGGCTGCTGGCGCGGGCAATCAGGATTTGTGGATTTCGACTTTTCATAGTTTTTGCAGCAGAATTTTGAAAAAACACTCAATTGACGCAGGGCTTTCGCCCTCTTTCAAGCTCGCGGAGGAAACGGCCCTCGCAAACCTTTACGAAAACATCCTGAAACGCATACGCTACGGCGAAGTTGAACAAATTAAAGATTTCAAAGAAATTTGTGAAAATCTGGGGATTGACGGGGCGATTCTGGGGGTTGAAAGCCTGAAAAACCTTGCTTCGCTGGAGGAAATTGACTCGATTCTTGCGCAAATTTCAGAAATTATTAAAAAAATCAAATCACTCGGACTTACACCGAAAGAATTTTACGAAAAATCCGTCAAATCAATAAAAAGGCTCTCGCTGGTTCTTGAAAACACGCCTTTTAAATTTGAATCAAAAGAAGATTACGCGCAGTTTTGGAGCGAGCATTTTAAAGAATATACGGACGATTTTTGCGATTTTGACACAGGGGTTTTTGACGAAATCGCAAGCACAAAGGTGATTCTGGACAAATTCGGCAAACGAAAAGCCTCCGAGTACGGCTATGCGCAGGGATTTCCCGAGAATTTGAAAGAAATCGAAGAAATCGAAATCCATCTGACAAAACTCATTGCGCTGATTTATGCAATTTACCAGAATGAGCTTGAACGCGCTGATTTGGCGGATTTTGACGATTTAATCAACAAAACCATCACAATTATGAAAGAAAATCCGCTGATTCGGGCTTATTATCAGGATTTTTTCAAACATATCATCATAGACGAATTTCAAGACACAAACGGCGCGCAGCTGGAGCTTATTGAGCTTTTGCTCAATCCGCAGGCGCCGAATTTGACGTTTGTGGGCGACAGAAAACAGTCAATTTACGGATTTCGTCATGCGGTGATGGAAAACCTCGAAGTTCTTCACAAAAACGCGGAAAAGCGCTACAAAAGGCAGTTTGAGCCGATAAATCTTTCTTTAAACTACCGTTCGACGAGCGAGGTGCTCAATGCGGTGAATTTTGTTACGGAAAAAGAGCTCGGGCTTGAAGATGAAAAGATTTTTGCGGGAATCGACCGTCCGCCCTGCCCCGACAACGTTTTTGTCACGTCGGTTGAGGGTTTTGAGAACGCTCATGAGCAAAAAGTATGCGAGGCAAAGCACATTGCCGACGAAATTTTGAAACTGAAAGAGCGCGACCGCGCTGATTACAAGGATTTTGCCATTCTTGTAAAATCTCATGCTCAGGCGGATTTGCTGGAGAAATATCTGCAAAAAAAGGACATTCCCGCCCTGAAAAAAGTCAACACGGGCTACTTTTTGAGCCCGGTGATTAAAAATGTGACTGCGCTTTTGAGGCTTGCAAAAAATATCAACGACGAGCTCGCTTTTGTTCGCATTTTGAAGATTAATTTCAGCGAGGCGCAGATTTACAGGTTTAAAACCGCGCTGGATAAGGTTTTGCTTGAGGAAATGGAGTTTGAGGAGCTTAAAAAGCTCAATTTAGCGCAAAAATATTTCGTTGCTGCACAAAAGCTTGAAAAAAGTGAAATTGCTGAATTTTCAAGCTCGCTTTTTGAAACCGTAAAGAACGCAAGAAGCACTGCGGACAACCTTTTGGAGCTTTATTACAAGCTTGTTTTTGAAATTAAGCCATATCCGCAGCTGAACGAATTTGAGCTTTATAAAGCGCAAAATGAGCTGCTTGTTTTTGAAAAAATCCTCGCAGATTTTATGCAAACAGGCGATTATGTAAGCGCAGCAACGTTTTTGGACTACATCGAGCGGATGTCAAAGGACAAAAGCTTTGAGCTGCCGTCTGTTGCGGCAAAAGAGCCCGACGCAGTGCAGATTTTGACGATTCATGCAAGCAAAGGGCTTGAATTTGATTATGTGTTTGTTTGCGCAATTTCTTCCTCCTCGCGGTCTTTCGGGGGCGGAGGATTAATGACTTTTGACATGCAATTCGGCGAAAAACCCGGGTTCGGCTTGATTTTGAACAAATTCAACGACAAAACAACCCCAAAAGCCGTGCTATACAAAGAAATCTGGAAAAAACCGCGCGAAGAAGCCGAAGCCCTGCGGCTTTTCTACGTAGCGGTCAGCCGCGCAAAGAAATATTTAAACGTTATGAGTTTTGAGCCTTTCGGGAATAACGGCTCGATTAAACCTGCTGCGTATATTTGCGATTTAGGGGATTTTTTAGAGGAAGACGCGCCGATTTTCGGCTAGATTGCGTTTTTGCGGTTGCGCGGCAATGAACGCCGCTAAAAAACGGGGTTCAGCTAAACAAATTTGCCCGATTATTGGAAAATTTCGTTTTTTGTGTTAAAATCCAAAACATCAGAAAATGAGGAAAATCTATGATTTCAGTAAATGATTTAAAAACAGGATTAACTATTGAACTCGACAACGGCCTGTGGTCTGTTGTTGAATTTTTACACGTAAAACCCGGAAAAGGCGCAGCTTTTGTAAGAACAAAGCTTAAAAACGTCGAATCCGGAAACGTTCTGGAAAAAACTTTCAGAGCCGGCGAAAAAGTTGCAAAAGCTTCTTTGGACAAACGAGAAATGCAGTTCCTTTACAAAGAAGGCAACGATTATATTATGATGGACAACGAATCTTACGAACAGCTCGCTGTTACGGCTGCTCACATCGGCGACGGCGTGAAATATCTCAAAGATAATATGGAAGTTTCCATTCTTATGCATGACGGACGTATTATCGGCGTAGATATCCCGAATCACGTTGAGCTTGAAGTCGTTGACACCCCTCCGGCTGAAAAAGGCAACACTGCTCAGGGCGGAACAAAACCGGCAACCCTTGAAACAGGCGCAGTTGTAAACGTTCCGTTCTTCATCTCTAACGGTGACAGAATCAGAGTTGACACAAGAACCAACGAATACCTCGACAGAGCGTAAAAATAAGGATTTTTCCCTTTTTAATAAATTCAGGGGAAATTTTTTCAGAAGTTCCGGCAACTCCGCTCAAGGACTACAAAATAAAGGACAAAGCAATGAAGTTTGAATTAGATTATATTGAAAAACTTGTCAATCTGGTTTCAGAAAGCAATTTATCAGAATTAACGCTTGAAGAAGCAGAAAAGGCAATCGTTATTAAGAAAGAAAACACGGTAGTAACCGCACAAACGGTTCTTCCGCAGGCAGTTATGCCCGCAGCAGCACCCGCGCAGGCAGCTGCGCCGGCTCCTGTTGAGCAGCCAAAAGAAGAAGTTCCGGCAGGTTCACCTGTTACATCTCCGATGGTCGGCGTGTTCTACAAGTCCCCATCTCCGGGAGTAAAACCTTTTGTTGAAGTAGGTTCGCTTGTTTCAGCAGGACAGGTTGTATGTATTATTGAAGCTATGAAACATATGAACGAAATCGAATCAGAAGTTTCGGGAAAAGTCACCAAAATCTGCGTAGAAGACGGGCAGGCTGTTGAATACGGGCAGGTTTTGATGTATGTAGAATAAAAAATTATTCAAAATATCAAAAACTAAAAGAGGAGCTTTTAAAGGCTCCTCTTTTTTACCATACAACAATAACGATTCCGGGTGCGCCATTTCCACCCGCCGCCCATTCACCGGTTTGGCCGTTTGAACCGCCTCCGCCGCCGCCTGCTCCGGGCGTAGAAGCATCAGCACCGGGGGTATTATATGTTCCGCCCGCTGCTATTTCAGAAACAGTATATTCTGCGACTAAATTCGTAGGAATCATTGATTTGTAACCATTTTCGCCGTCGATTATAAACTCATTTTTTGCAAGCGCTCTGGAATTGCCACCCTCTCCGCCGGCAGCAAGCACTTTTGTACCGAATCTTGACGCGGTTCCGGAACCGCCATCTGTATCCATAGTTGCAGCGCCTTTTCCGCCCTTGCCGACGACAACCAGAGTTTCTTCAGGAGGATTTTTGATTTGGGCAAATGAAACGCTGCCCGGCTGCCCGCCGCCGCCGCCATAAACCCGCAAAATCTGAATCAAAGCAATTCCATCACAGCCATCCGTACCATCACTTTGAAGCCCTCTGCCGCCACAACCGGCATTTTTATAACCGGATGGTAGTTTATTAGCGATTTCCAGATTGCGGTATTTTTCCATAAACTGGTCGTAAAGAATGTATCCCCCATATCTTCCACCATCTTTATAACCATCTTGGCCATTGACTGTCCTGGGAGAATATTTACCGGGGTCACCGCCGCCCTTGTTACTACATCCCCAGGGGAAATTCGGGGTTCTGCGTCTTCCGCCGCCGCCCCCGCCGGCAACAAGCTCTAAACTGCCGCCAGAGAATGTTGTAGAATCGGCAGAGCCTCCGGAGTGAGAGCCGCTTGCCCCGCTGCCGTGCTCGCCAACCTCTAATGTATAGTTTGTATTTTTGGTAAGCTCGAAATAATCGGCAATCAAAGCTCCGGAACGGCCGCCCTGATCCCCGTTTCCGCATTTCCAGTTGTGGCCGCCGCCTCCACCGCCTCCGCCTACGAGAATCATATAATACTGTCCGCTTGTATGCGGGCGAAAAGTATATTTACCTCTGGTAAAGACCTGAACATTATCAAGAAGAGAATACCCCGACGCACCGCCGCCTCCGCCGCCGATAACTGTAACATTAAACTTATGCGCGCCCTTAGGCGGTGTAAAAAGGCAACCATTCGCACCATGAGAGCCCGGTGACGGGTCAAAATTAGTTCCGGAAACATGCTCCCCGTCGAAAGAGCTCCGCGTGCAGTACCAGTAATGCGTCATGTTGTTAGCTTTTAGTTTTTTGTTCACTTTAGCTACAACGGAGGTACTCAATGCAACTACAATTGAAATTATTAACAGCGTCAGCAATGCCTCGGCCAAAGTAAAGGCTAATCTACCAGCCCCCCCCCCCATGGGCTCAAATGCAGTCATAGCAAGACTTTTGGGGGTTTGAAGAATATTTATTCTCATCTTTTTCAAAACACCAACCACCTTTCAGGATGTTATTTATCCTGATTTTAACATGTTTTAGGTGTTATTTTCAAGGGAATTAGACAGCAGATTTTTCTTCGTATTGTTCTTCAACAACAAATTTGGGCACATAGTCTTTTAAGACCATCATTTTGTTTATTTCAGTGCTCAAACCGGCGAAAGAAACCGCTTTTTGCAGGGGTTCGAGGCTGTTTCTGTCTTCAATAAATCCGATTACGGTATTCAGGATGTCCATAAGCATATTTTTATTGATATGAGCATAATCGTAATCCTCAAAAACCTCCATGAGGAAAGGATATGCGTCTTTTGCGCCGTAAGCGTTGATGATTTCAACTTTTTCCCGAATCATATCATCAGAAACTTTAGAAAACTCGAGTTTAAGAAAATACACCGAATATCTGTAAATATTTCGCAGTATGATTTCTTTTTTTTGAAAGCGGGAAGCTTTGTTGAAATATTTGACAAAATTTTCCGCAACAGCGTCTTCATCAGGCACAACACCGTTGTTCTGGATGGTCAAATAATCGCTGAAAAAGCGCTCAAAAAGCGAAAAATCGCCTGTGTTGAAGAAATTATTCTCCATAGCAACCCAGTAGAGCGCAAAAGCCTCCATAGAAACAGTAGAAGCGTTCATTCGCTCATAGACGAATTCACGGATTTTTGTTATTTCGCACTTTTTTGCGTAGTCTTTAACCATAATAATATTTTAAATTACTCATAGATAAAAAACAAAAGTTTAAGTTATATTAATTTTGCTTTGTTTGCACTTATCCCCTGCCGTCGTCCTGAAATCGTTCAGATGCTTAAGTACAGGCACATCGACTTCAATCCGGCGATTCCGAATCAAGTTCGGAATGACATTTTTGTGCCGTCACCCTGAACTTGGTTCAGGGTCGCAGGAATGACAATGCATTTATCTCAAAAATATTGTATAATCGAAAGCGTATAATTTAATCCACCGGGAGGGCATAATGAAAGTATTAATCACGGACAAAATCAACGAAACAGCAAAAAAAATCGTCGAAGAAGCGGCTCAGGCGGAGATACTCCCAACAATGTCCGAAGATGAATTATGCAAAATCATCGGCGAATACGACGCTTTAATGGTGCGCTCCCAGACAAAAGTAACAGAAAAAGTCCTTGAAGCGGGCAAAAATCTCAAAATTATAGGCAGAGCAGGCGTGGGGGTTGACAATATTAACGTTGAAAAAGCAACCCAAAAAGGCATAATCGTCGTAAACTCGCCCGACGGCAACACAAATGCCGCAGCAGAGCATACAATCGCGCTAATGCTTGCAATGTCGAGAAATATTGCCAAAGCAGCCCAAACCACAGCCCAGGGGCGCTGGGAACGTTCAAAATACACGGGTCATGAGGTTTTTCATAAAACTCTCGGGATAATCGGCTTCGGGAAAATAGGTTCGCATGTTGCGAAAGTCGCGCTGGCGCTCGGTATGGAGGTTCTTGTATGCGATCCTTACACCTCAAAAGAAGTTGTGGAAAAATCCGGTGCAAAATATGTAGAAACCCTTGAAGAATTCTGGCCAAAGCCTGATTACATAACGGTTCACACACCGAAAACAAAAGAAACCACGCATTTAATCAACAAAGATACAATAAAATTGATGAAAAAAGGCGTAAGGCTCATAAACTGCGCCAGAGGCGGGATTATTGACGAGGAAGCGCTCAAAGAAGCGCTCGAATCAGGGCAGGTTGCGCAGGCAGCAGTAGATGTTTTTGAGGGCGAGCCGGATATTGCCGAAAACCCGCTGGTTAAGACCACAGGCGACATTCTTCTAACCCCGCACCTTGGTGCAAGCACTGAAGAAGCCCAGCTCAATGTCGCAATCGACGTTGCAGAGCAGATTAAAGAGGTGCTTTCGGGCGGTTCCGCCAGAGCAGCGGTAAATATCCCATCACTGAAGCCGCAGAAGCTTGAGCCGGTAAAAGAATACATGACGCTTGCCGAAAACCTCGGAGAGCTTGCAATGCAGAGCGCAGAGGGCAATTTGAAATCAATAGAAATTACAGTGAACGGAAATCTTGCCGATTTGGACGTTTCACCGCTCGAAACAGCGATTTTAAAAGGCGTTTTGGGCTCATTTCTTGTTGATGTAAACTACGTCAATGCCCCGATTATCGCCAAAAACAAAGGGCTTGACGTTAAAACCTCAAAATCGCAAAAAAGCTGTGACTACATTGGCTCAATTGCGGTCAAATTATGCACAGACAAAGGAGAAAACACAGTTTCCGGCGCTCTGATAGCACAGGGGCTGCCAAGAATCGTCAAAATCAACGAATACAACACAAGTATTGAGCCCGAAAAGCACATGATGCTTGTTCCTCATGAAAACAAGCCCTCAATGATTGCCAAAGTCGCAGCAGTTCTGGGCGACAGCGGCATAAACATCAGCAGGATGAATGTTGCGCAAAAATCCTCAAAGCATGACAATGTTTCCTTAATGATAATCAACATTGAGTCCGAGGTTGCCCCGGAAACGCTCGAAAAAATAGCAAAAATCGACGGCGTTTGTTCTGCAAAATATATAAATTTGACGGCATAAATTTGCTAAGGCCCCAAAAAGCGTAAGGAGGATTGACAAAAAGTCAGAAATTTCCATTTTCCGTTCCGATTCCTCCGGCTACGCGATTATTAGAATGCGTTGATTAACGCCGTATGGAGCCTCCCCCATAGTCACTCCAAATGGAAATTTCTGCCTTTTTGTAACGAACGCGGGGTTTTTCCAGCCCCTTTTATAAGGAAAATGGCGTAGAAAACATAAAAAAAAAAAGAGGCATTTGAAGCCTCTTTTTTAATTTATTCCATATTTCCAACATCTATTCGTATTTTTTGTAAATAAGAGTTGCATTATGCCCGCCAAAACCGAACGAATTCGTTACAGCGACTTTTACGTCGGCTTTTATCGCCTTATGGGGTACATAATCAAGGTTCGCAACCTTTTCATCCTGATTATCAAGGTTGATAGTCGGGGGAATAATGCCAGTGTTGATTGCATCAATACAAACAATAGACTCGGCAGCGCCTGTTGCACCGAGCATGTGGCCATGCATTGATTTTGTAGAGCTGACTTTGAGTTTTTTGTTTTTGGAAAGGTCGCCAAAAACCCTTGCAATAGCCTGAGATTCAGCAATATCGCCCAATCCGGTGCTTGTGCCATGAGCGTTGACATAATCAACATCTTCCGGTTTCAAACCTGCGTCTTTAATCGCAAGTTCCATTGCTTTTGCAGCGCCTGCGCCATCCGGTGCGGGAGCAACAATGTCGTAAGCGTCAGCAGATTGTCCGTAACCCACGATTTCCGCATAAATCTTCGCACCGCGGGCTTTTGCGTGCTCAAGTTCTTCAAGAATCAACACACCTGCGCCCTCAGCCATGATAAAACCGTCACGGTCTTTGTCATAAGGACGGGAAGCTTTCTGCGGCTCATCATTGTGTTTAGAAAGCGTCCTTGCGCTTGTGAATGCGCCGATACCGAGCCTTGTGATGACAGCTTCTGCGCCGCCGGCAACGATTACGTCAGCATCATCCCACTGGATTGCGCGGAAAGCGTCGCCGATTGAATGAGCAGAGGTTGCGCATGCAGTTACAATTGATTTGTTGACGCCTTTTGCGCCATGTTTGATAGAGATTCTGCCGGCGCCCATGTCAGCAATAATCATAGGAACTGTGAACGGGCTGCATTTTGTCGGGCCTCTGTCGATGATTATGTGGTGCTGTTTTTCGAATGTATCAAATCCGCCCGCAGCAGAACCAACAATTACGCCGTATCTGTAAGGATCAACATTTTCACCCGCAACAATGCCGGAATCAGCAATCGCCTCATCAGCAGCAACCATTGCAAACTGCGTATATCTGTCCATTCTTTTAGCGTCTTTTGAGTCCATATATTCTTCAGGCACAAAGTTTTTCACTTCGCCCGCAATATGAACCGTATGCCCGTCGAGAGAAATACGCTCAATGGTAGAAATACCACTTTTTCCCTCTACAAGGCTATTCCAAAAAAGTTCTTTTCCTACGCCAAAGGGTGAAACAATCCCCATGCCCGTAACGACAACTCTTCTTTTGCTCATAATTATAATACCTTTTTCCAACGTCTGATAAAAAATTGCGGGGATTTAAGACTATAAATTTTACAGCCATGCTCCCCGCAATAATTCTTTTTCTGCTAATATCCCGAAAAACGGGAAATATTACATTAAACTATGAATGAGATTCAATGTAGTTTACAGCGTCTTGAACTGTTGCGATTTTTTCAGCTTCTTCATCAGGAATTTCGCATCCGAATTCTTCTTCAAAAGCCA
>URFH01000047.1 GCA_900547155.1 uncultured bacterium
ACCTGCTCAAAACAAGAAACGGGGCTGCGCCCCTAAGCAAACACGCCCAATGTGAGAAAACTGCATGAATCTCCCGCCCCATGATAAACCGCACCCACCGTGTGACGGGGCTGCGCCCCTAAGCAACCACGCCGGACATGAAAAAACAAATTTATATACGACACGGACTCCTTGCCCAATATAAAAATTGCCAAGATTTGTGCCATTGTTTATAATCAATATATGAATATATTGAAAAAAACCGTTTTAGCTCTCGCGATAGTGTTTTTTGTGTTGACGTTTTTGTCTTTAAAACCTAAAACACAGGAAAATGAGGTGGTCTTTTGGACTTTGCAGCTCGGTACTTTTGATAACTATATGAACCCTTTGATTCAGGAGTTTGAGCGCGAAAATCCGGGGATAAAAATAAAATGGATTGATGTTCCCTATTCTGAGGGCGAAAAACGTACTCTTGCGTCAATTCTTAGTAATACCCCGCCGGATCTGGTGAATTTGACACCCGAGTTTTCCAGTGTTCTGGCGCAAAAACAGGCTCTTTACTATATAGATTGCGAGAAACTTTCGGCTTATAATACGCAGATTGTTAAAAACTTCATGCAGGATGGAAAATGTTATGCAGTCCCGTTTTACGCCACTTCTGCGCTGAATTTTTATAATAAAGACCTGTTTGCAAAGTCAAAAATCAAAAAACTTCCGCAAACTTACACCGACCTTTTTGAAATTTCCGCACAAATCAAGCAAAATACCGGTGTTTTCTCGACAATGCCCACTTTGACAGAAAATGACACCCTGTTGAAAATTTTGAACAAATATGGCGTAAATTCTCCGCAAACCCTGACAAATGAGGCTTCAATGATGATTTTTGACGGGTATAAGGGGCTTTATCAAAAGGATTTAATCCCGAAAGAATCAATAACCCAAACCCACCGTGAAGCACTGGAAAAATTCATGTCCGGTCAGCTCGTTTTTATCCAGTCGGGCGCAAATTTTTTGAATATGGTTAAAGATAACGCTCCGGGCGTTTTTAAGGTTACTGATGTGACAAACCAGCTCACCGGCGAAAGCGGAAAATACGATGTTTCAATTATGAACCTGATTATCCCCCAAAGGGCTAAAAATAAAGAAGCTGCGCTTAAATTTGCGCTGTTTTTAACCAATAAAAAGAATCAGGTGGAGCTTGCTAAGCTTACAACCATTCTGCCGGTTAATAATTATGCGCTTAATGACGAATATTTTACAAAATATGACGAAAAAGACGTAATTTCAAAAGCCCGCTGCCTGAGTGCAAAACAGCTCGAAAACCTCGAAAACCCTGTCCGTGCAAGCAGGAACCAGAAAGAGATTATTACACTGTTGAACACTTCTGTGCAGGAAATTATGCTGGATAAAGCGCAAACGCGCACGGTTCTTGAAAAAACGTCAAAATTATGGAAAGATTTGTTAAATAATGAATAAACTTAAATCCGCAAAAACAGCTGCCGGCAACGAAATTGAGCTGCTTGAGCTAAAAAACGCAAAATACGATAAAACAGTGTTGATAATCGGCGTTTTTCACGGCGATGAGCCGGATGGGGAGTTTCTTATCCGCAAATATCTGGAAAATGCAAAAAATTACGACGGCAAAAACCGCCTGCTGGTTGTTCCATGCCTGAATCCTGACGGAAAAGCGCTAAATCGCAGAACAAACGGGAACGGTGTTGATTTAAACCGGAATTTCCCTACAAAAAACTGGGAACTTTCCGCTGCGGACGAATATTTCGGGGGAAAGTGCGCCGGTTCGGAGATTGAAACTGACTTTATTTGCCGCATAATCGATGAATTTGCGCCTGATGCGGTTTTGACGCTCCATGAGCCCTATAAAATCGTGAATTTCGACGGCCCTGCCGCTGAAATTGCGTCAAAAATTGCGCAAATAACCGGTTATCCCGTGCAAAAAGACATCGGCTACCCGACACCCGGAAGTTTTGGCACATATTGTGGGGTTGAGCGCAATATCCCTGTAATTACGCTCGAACTCCCTGAAAAAGAAGATAAATCAGTGCTTTGGAACGCCAATAAAGGCATTTTTAGCTATTTTGCCGATTTGTTCTGATTTTTCTTTTTTATTGTATCCATATGGACTGAATTATCCATTGTCAAAACGATGATTCCTGCCGGCGGGAGGTCAACCTGAATTTCGTTTTTCTTGATTTTCGGCGAGGAGGGCACTCTGACCGGCACAACCATCATATCAGGCCCTATTCCTTTCATTGAAACTGTTCCGGCGGTATTAAACGTAAGATTTTTATTCAAAATTACGATAATCGTGGAACGGTTTAAGGTCAATGAGTACGCAATTATGGACGGATTTGAGGTTTTTAAAAAGCAGAGCGCTCCGTCGTTAAGGAATCTGTTGGCTGCAAGCTTGAAATTGTTTGCCATAACAAATTCGTCCTTGAGCAGCTCATTTTGGCCGCCCGGCTTTCTTGAAAAGTTGAAAATATCTGTTTTGCCCTTGTGGACGTAGTAATAATCGTCATCTGTGTAGGTTTTTTGCGCTTTTTGGTTTGCGTATTTATACATGAAGTTGTCGCCGGTCTGGAAACCATCGACAAAGTACGAATTTACAGGCAAAGTCGACTGGAGCCATAAAAGCTGGGTTGCGTATGCGTCGCGCCCTGTAACAATCGGGCTTAATTCGTCATGCGTGGCAAAACTGCCGATTACGGCTTTTGGCTCCGAATATTTATTTTTTAAGCTTTTTATAAGTTGAATATGTTCTTCAAGCGGCTGCGCGGTTTTCCAGTCTTTGTAATTCATAAAACTGCCGTAAAATCCGTCAAAACCTGCCTCAAGAAGCTTGTCATAGGACGTGAACGGAGCGCCTTTTGCCACTGCGTCATGCCAGCTGTCCGATGCTTCTGCAAGAAACAGGAACTGGGGGTCTTTTGCTTTTGCGTATTTAATGAGCTGTGACCAGAATTCGGCAGGTTTGGACGAGGCAACATCTGCCCTGATTCCGTCAACATTAAGTTTCATAACCATGTCAACATAATCCCTGAAAAGCCCGTAAACTTCGGAATTGAGGCTGCCATCGGGGTTTTGAACCTTGAAAAGCCTTACATCTGTCCAATCTGCCGGCACAACCGGGTTTCCGTCTTTGTCCTGCAAAAACCAGTTCGGGTGAGCAAGATACATATCATAAGAACCGCAGCTCGGAAGGTCGACAATTACGCGAATATTGCGTTTGTGGCATTCATTTACGAACTGTTTTGCCTCCTGCATTACAGTGAGGTTGTTGTTCGGGTCGTCGAGCTGGGGATTCAGCTCTGTAAAGCTTGAAATCGCATAAAGCGAGCCGGCTGTGCCGATTGCTTTGATTTTTCCGACCGGAGTTATTGGCAAAAGATGGATTGTGTTTATTCCTGAATCTTTAAGCTCATCAAGGCGTGATATTGCATTGACAAAATTGCCTGAAACCTCGCCTTTGTCGGCTTCAATGATGTCATTGCCGTTTTTGTCCTGCGCGTTAAAGGTTCTGATGTTCACTTCGAGAATTATTGCTTTATTTGTGACAAAAACATCTTTCAAATCGTTCATCCATGCCGCTGCAAAAACCGGAGATGAAGCGAGGATTGCAGCAAATACAGTTAATATTATTTTTTTCATAATAACTCCGATACTCAAGTCTTCTAACCTGACAATATTATACACAAACTTACTTAATCGTTGCAACTAACCAATAATTGCGCTATACTGGGTAAGTATCAAATTTAATTGGAGGCTATACATGCGCATTTACGTAAACGGTAGAAACATTGAAATTACAGACGCAATCAAAGCTTATGCAAAGGAAAAAATCGGTAAAGTCGTAAACCACTACGACCAGATACAGGCAATTGATATAGTTTTATCCGTAATCAAAAACCCCAGCGTAGCTCAAAGCCACACTGCCGAAGTTACCTGCAAATTTGTCACCGGCGCGGTTCATGTTACAGAATCTGCTGAATCAATGTACGCAAGCATTGACCTGGTCGCTGACAAACTCGACAGACAGGTTAAAAAATTCAAAGATAAAAGCTTAAAACCTGCAAAATCAGGTTCTATCAGAACTGATGCGCTCGTTGAAGAATCCTCTGAAGACGAGGAAGTTTCTTCTGAAGCATAATTGAATAAATTTCTATCGAAAAAAAAGACCTCTCTTTTAGCAGGGGTCTTTTTTGCTGTTTGCGAAGCGAAGATTAAAAAGATTGTTTAAAACTCTTAACAAACCCCTCCCCCCTGCCCCCTCCTGCCTTGACATGGGGGTATGTGCCTGTTAGTATTTAAAAACAGATGTAGATAGGCAGACCGCCTTAAATGCCCTCAAAAAGGCTGCGGTCCCTCAAGTGAAAGGAAACAAAAATGTACGCAATAGTTGAAACAGGCGGAAAACAGTACAAGCTTGAAGAAGGAAGATACGTGGATATTGAACTTCTCGACGCTAAAGCTGATGAAAAAGTTACTTTTGACAAAGTTGTAATGCTCGTCAACGGTAAAAAATCAAAAGTAGGCCAGCCCTACGTTGAAAAAGCTACTGTTGAAGGCGTTGTTCTTAAAAATGACAAATCTAAAAAAGTTATTGTTTACAAACAAAGAGCAAAAAAAGGCTACAGAAAAAAACAGGGCCATAGACAAGAATTCACACGTGTTATGATTAATAAAATCAAAACTTCGGCTTCTAAAGCTAAAGCTGCTTCTGCTGAAGTTGAAACACCTGCTGAATAAGGCTATAATTTGATTGGATTTCTGAATTTGCTTCAGAAGTTCAGGCAAAACCGGTCAAAATAAGAAAATAATTAAAAGGAGATAATAAAATGGCACATAAGAAGGGCGTAGGCTCATCCAAAAACGGACGCGACAGCGAAAGTAAACGATTAGGCGTCAAAAGATTCGGCGGCGAAACCATCACAGCCGGAACTATCATCGTTCGCCAGCGCGGAACTAAAATCCACCCCGGCAATAACGTAGGTATCGGCAAAGATGATACTTTGTTCGCTCTTATTGACGGAAAAGTTACTTTCGAGCCTCACAGAAGAACAAAAAAACAGGTAAGCGTTTACGCTGTTTAAGTTTTTTGAAACAACCAACATTTATTATCAAAAAGCCCTCGATTTTGAGGGCTTTTTGCTGGTTATTTGCTTCTATGCAGCGTATAGATATTTATATAATTGCTTTTGAAGTTATTTTTAGAAAAATTGTATTCACCGAGCAGTTTGAACGTAAAATATCCAGGATAAAGTTCTTTAAAATAGGTTTTGAACCTTGGCGCTACGAGGATTTTGTTTTTAATTTTGAGGTTTATAATTTTGTCCAGCTCAATGAGTTTAAAATTGGCTTCATATTGCGTGTCAAAAACGTCAATTGCGCAGTAAAAATTGATTTTAACATGTTCTTGCAGACTTTTGTTTATAATTTTCACTGTTCTGTTTACAAAAGAAGTGAAAAAATCCGCAGCATTCTTGGGTTCTGAGCAGATGAAATATGCGCTATCCGCAGCAACCCCTTTTTTAATAATGCTGTCATAGTTCATTGAGTCCGAAATTTCGGTGATAATTTTGTTTTCCAGAGCGATTTGTTCGTCTTTTGATAGCGATTCTTTTAAGTAGGATTGCGGCGATTCGACTTCTATTTTTATTTTTGCCGCATAATAGCCGGTTTTGCTCAACTCCTGTACAAAATTCTTCTTGAGCTGTGTATTTATCTTTGTTTCGAGGTTAGCTTTGTAATCGTCAACAAATTTCAGATAATTTTTATGCGAAATTTCAACATACTGCAATACGCAATTTAAAAGATAGGTCAAAATAATAAACAATAACGATACGGCTACAGGCAGCAAAAACAGCACATCCTTAAATTCAGGTGCGTTTTTAATCTGTGAGCCAATCATATTTATGGGTATTAGAAGAATATTGTTTATAAAATCGGGCAAAATGATTTTCATGCTGACAATCAGCCAGTAAATGAAATAAACAATGGACAATGTCAGGGATATAAAAACAAAAATAGTTATTAATTTTTTTATATGTAAGAACAAACTGTCTATTGTTTTAAAATTCATTCTATTCTCCGATTATAATGTTATCAATCAGCCTCACCGCTCCGACTTTTGCTGCAATAGCTGCGATTGTCGGTGAATTTATTTCAGAAACAGGTTCAAAAGTTTCTTTTTCGACAAATTCCAGATAATCTAATTCTATCGCAGGGTCCAATACTGTCATTGCGGTGTCAAAAAGGAGTTTTGTGTCTTTTATTCCTTTTTCGTACCCGTTTTTTATTGCAAAAAGCGCTTTACTGATTGTTAGAGCGGTCTTTTTGTCAGATTCTGACAGGTATTTGTTCCTTGAGCTGAGAGCGATGCCGCTTTCTTCTCTTACGAGGGGACATGATATTATATCGACAGAAAAATTCAAATCTTTAACCATTTTTTTGATTATGTGCAGCTGCTGAATGTCTTTCATCCCGAAACACGCGATATCAGGGGATGACAGATTGAAAAGTTTTGTAACAACTGTTGCAACTCCGTCAAAATGGCCGACTCTGGACTTTCCGC
>URFH01000048.1 GCA_900547155.1 uncultured bacterium
CACAACATATCCGTAAGCGCATAAGGCGGCGCAACCATTGTCAGGTCGGAAAATTTTTGAAGACCAGGGTACATTTCCGCCGCAGATGGCGCAAAAATGTAATCAGCTCCGATTTCTTCGCAAAGCTTTGCGTCGTTTTCAAGGGTTCTCGGATATTTGTCATAATCCTCGTTCGGGCCGAATTGAATCGGGTTTACAAATACTGAAACTATTGTTATGTCAGCATTTTCGACTGATTTTTTAATAAGCGACGCATGTCCGGCATGAAGGCAGCCCATTGTCGGCACAAGACCGATTTTTTTGCCGTTTTTCTTCGCTTCTTTAACTATTTCTCTAATTTCGTCAATTTTGTGTATGATTTTCAAGTTTCTTCATCTCCTCGTCATTCAGGTGGAAAACCTCGTTTTCTGACGGGAATTTTCCTTCATTTATGTCTGATATGTAGCTTTTCGCCGCATTAAAAATCTCTGTTTTCAAATCTGCGTATTTTCTTGCAAATTTCGGCTGGAATTCTGAGTATTTCCCGAGAATATCATCGGCAACAAGCACCTGACCGTCGCAATATCTGCCTGCGCCGATACCAATGGTCGGGATTTCAAGGTTTTCGGAAATATACTTCGCCGCTTCTTCGGGAACCATCTCTAAAACAATCGCAAAAACGCCCGCTTTTTCGAGCTTTTTCGCCTCTTCTAAAATTTTTAAGGTATTTTCATAGGATTTGCCCTGAACCTTGTATCCCCCGAGAATATTTAAATATTGCGGCGTGAAACCCAAATGTCCGACAACCGGAATGCCGGAATCTACCATTCTTTTTACGCATTCAAGGATAAAATCACCTGCGCCCTCGAGTTTTACGGCATTTGCACCTGTTTGAATAAGACTTCCGGCGTTTTTCACTGCTTCTTCAATTGTTGTGTGGTAGCTCATAAAAGGCATATCCGCAACAACCAGACAGCGTTTTGCGCCGCGGCAAACAGCTCCGGTGAAGATTTTCATATCTTCCATAGTGACTTTCTGGGTTGTTTCGTAGCCCAGAACCACCATTCCGAGCGAATCCCCCACTAAAATTGAGTCAACGCCCGCTTCGTCAAAATATTTTGCCGTAGAACAGTCGTAAGCCGTGAGCATTGATATTTTTTCATTGTTTTGCTTCTTTTTTAAAAATGTTGAAACGGTAATGTTTTTTGTTTTTACTTCAACCGACATTTTTGATTCCTTTCGTGCCCTTTCACCCGGTTATCGTGCGGTGCTTGCACAAGCAGGAGGGCTAGTGTTTTATCTGTTTTCTGTACCAGTAATAAATCGCTCTCGCAAGCCTGCGGGGCGAGTGGCGGACATATTTCTGGTCGTTTTCTTCGTACAATCTGGTCGATACAATTTTTATTCCCAATTTTTTGATTTTTTCCGCGTCAATAACAACAGGGAACGAGTTTGAGTTTTTGTAATCCTCGTTCAAATCATCGGGAATTGAGTCATTTACCATAACTGCGTCGAGCATGTTCGGATAAACCGCATGGTCAAGCAGTGCTTTTACATGGTCATAAGCTGTAAAATCTGTAGTTTCGCCGGGCTGCGTCATTATGTTACAAACGTATATTTTTTTAGCTTTTGACATAGAAACAGCTTTTGAAATTTCTTTTATTAAAAGATTCGGAATTACGCTGGTAAAAAGGCTTCCCGGCCCCATAATAATCAAATCCGCATCGTTAATTGCATGAATAATTTCAGGCAGCGGGTGGCAATCAGCGGGTTCTGTGAAAAGACGCACAATCTTTTTGCCTGTTTCGGGGATATTTGATTCGCCTTTTACAATTGTTCCGTCTTCAAGCTCGGCAACAAGCCGCATATCATCCAGCGTTGAGGGCAAAACCCGCCCTCTGATGGAAAGAACTTTTGAGGATTCCCTTACTGCACGAACCATGTCGCCGGTGATTGAGCACATTGCAGTCAAAAACAAATTGCCGAAACTATGTCCTTCCAGCCCTTCTCCGGTCTTAAAACGGTATTGAAAAAGCTTTGTTACCAAATCTTCATCGTCAGCGAGCGCTGCAATGCAGTTTCTGATGTCGCCCGGAGGCAGAATGCCCATTTCTTCTCTTAATCTGCCCGAACTTCCGCCGTCATCGCCTACTGTAACAACCGCGGTTATGTTATTTGTGATTTTTTTTATGCCTTTGAGCATTGTTGACAGTCCCGTACCGCCGCCTATTGCAACGATTCTCGGGCCGTAGTTGAGTTTTCTTCTTCTGTATAAGTCTTCTAAAAGCGCATGCCTGTCCCTATCCTCGTTCAGGTCGAGAATGGAATAATTCGCGTTTTTCCATCCTTTAACAAAGCAATATGCGCCCAGAAGTATTAAAAGTATGCCGATTAAGTCAGGATGGACGGTTGTGATAAAATAGCGCATCCATCTGAGCAGAAAATCTACCGGTCTTAAATCAAAAAGAATGGAAAGCCCGAGCATACTGAAAAAAGTACCGCCTATAATCAGTGCAAACCATCTTTTTACCTGCAAACCGGGCAGCAGCCAGCCTGCATCTTTAGGCATTTGTGCTTTCAAATTTTTTAATAGTTTATTCAACATCATCACTCCCTAAACAAATATATTAAACCCAGCCCGATTCAACGACCCTGTTATAATTAACGGGTTTCGGCACGATAATAGCATTTGCTTCTTTAGCCAGCTCAACTGCATTCTCTGCTTTTGTGCCAAAATGGATTGTATCAAAATTGATTTTGGTCAAACTGCCTGCTGTATTGTCGATTTCAGAAGTTTCAAGCAGCCTTTTTAGTCTTTCAATTGATTTTTGAGTATTTTCAAAATCAGGCAGATTTTTGTCAACAAAGCCTGATTCCGTGTAATTTTTATTTAAATAAATTTCCCTCGCAACGTTAATATCAAGCTCAGAGGCAATATTTTCGATTACATTTCCGGCTTCGCCGTAATAAATAAGCCATTTGCTGAATTTTTGGATAGATTTTGCCACAGAAAGCGCAAAATCAAGGTTTTCGGACGCAAGTTCTCTCATTTTTCCGTGAAGTCTTACGTGTTCAATTTCGAGGCTGTATGCTTTTGCAAAAGAGGCAATTGCGCCGATTTGATAAAGCACAATTGCTTCGATTTCGTCTTCATCGTACTGTTTTTCTGCTCCGATTGCCGGAAAACCTATGTGTGCACCGATTACTTTGTTTTTGTGCCTGCACTGTTCGAGGACTTTTTTTATGGTCAGAGGGTCTCCGGCATGAAAACCACAGGCGATATTGAGCGAGCTCATATATTCAATCATTCCTGTTTCTGTTTCATTGCTGTAATCCCCCGCGGTCTGCGCCAGATTGCAGTTGAAATCTATGTTTTTTATTAAAATTTTGTCTTCCATCGATTTAAAATAAAACTCCAAGTATATTCTTACTCACCAATTATACTCCAATAAATTAATTATGGGCTAAAATTTAGTAAATATTTATATTGTAACAATTAATTTTTCTTAAATATTGAAATTTTACATTTTAATGATAAAATTATTAATGTAGTTAGAAAGAAACGGCGCTCCCGTTTCTTTTTTTTATAGAGTGTCCGAGAAAAGTTCGTGCTAAGGAACGAAGTGACGTGAACGAACTTTTTGAGTGACGATTAGAAAAGGTGAGCCTTGGGCGGTTCGCGTAGGCGAATCGGCTAAGGCGACACTAGATTAGATTATTGATATGGAAAACAAACACGTCAACAAATTTGATATTCTTGAGAAAATTAAACCGCTCGTGGAAAATACAGCCATGCGTTTTAACCTTATTCCTATTGAAATTGATTTTTCAAAAGAATCGGGAAAGTGGTTTTTGCGGATTTTTCTTTTTTCTCATGACCATGATGTTACCCTTGATGATTGCGAAAAGGTTTCGCGCAGTTTGAGCGATTTTCTTGATGAACTTATTCCTGTTAAATATTATCTTGAAGTCAGCTCGCCCGGTCTGGACAGAAAACTCAAATCCGACAGGGAATTTGTACTTTTTCAGGGTAAAAAGATTAATTTAAAAATAAAAAGACCGATTGACGGAATCGACACAAAACATTTTATTTGCAGAATTGTCGATTTTGATGAAACAAACGGGCTTACCGTGGAAACTGAAGACGGAATTACACTTCTGATTCCAAAAGACAACATTTTAAGAGCACAATTGGAAATAGAATAAGGAGTAAAAAATGATTAAAATCGGAACAGCTCTTTTTGAAGCGACAGAGCAGCTGGAAAGAGAAAAAGGAATCTCAAAAGAGGTTATTATTGATTCTTTGTGCGATGCTCTCGTAGCAGCTTACAAAAAGCATATTAAAGTTAAAGAAGCTCCGAACGTTGAAGCGATTCTGGACGAAACTACGGGCGAAATCGGCGTTTTCAGAACAAAACTCGTTGTTGAAACCGTTGAAGATGAAAATCTTGAAATTTCGCTCGAAGACGCAAAAGAAATTGACGACGAAGTAGAGCTTGAAGACGAAGTTAAAATCGAAGTAACTCCCGAAAACTTCGGCAGAATCGCAGCGCAAGCAGCAAAACAGGTTATTACTCAGCGAATCAGAGAAGCCGAAAGAAACCTCGTTCTTGCTGAATTTATGGATAAAAAAGGCACTTTGACTACCGGAATTATCCAGAGAGTTGAAAATCGCAATGTTTTTGTAAATATCGGAAAAACCGACGCAATTTTGCCTTTCAGGGAACAAATTCCCGGCGAATATTACAAACCCGGCAACCGTATCAGAGTTTTCGTTCTCAATGTTAAAGAAACTAACAGAATGCCGCAGGTAATTGTTTCGCACGCGCATTCTGAAATCGTTAGAGAGCTGTTTGAGCTTGAGGTTCCGGAAATCGAAGACGGAATCGTCGAAATTAAGTCAATTGCCCGTGAAGCAGGCTTCAGAACGAAGCTCGCCGTTCACAGCAATGACCCCGAAATCGACTCCGTAGGCGCCTGCATAGGCCCAAGAGGCTCCAGAATCCAGACTATTGTCGGCGAACTCAAAAATGAAAAAATCGACATCGTAAGATGGTCGGAAGATCCTGTTGAATACATCGTAAACGCGCTTTCTCCCGCAAGAATCATTTCTGTTGACATTCTTGCTGATGATGAAAACGCTCATGAGGCGCTTGTTGTGGTTCCTGATGACCAGCTGAGCCTTGCAATCGGCCGTGAAGGTCAAAACGTAAGACTTGCTCACAAGCTCACCAACTGGAAAATCGACATCAAGAGCGCATCTCAGGCTGAACAGGCAGAAGCTGCAAGAATCTATGAAGAACCTGTTGAACAGCCTCCTGTTGAAGAGGAAATTGACCTTCCGCAGGATGATGAAGCAGATGAAGACAACAAAATCGAAGAAGAATACGGAATTGACGAAGAAGATGTAATCAACGAAATTCCGGAATCTGAAACCGAAGAAGCTTCGGACGAAGAATAGATAATATCTGGAAAAATAAAAGGCGCCCTGTGTTAATTAGGGCGCTTTTTTCTGCGAAAATTCATAATGCTGTTTTTTCATGTTGCTGTTACCCTGAAACGAGTTCAGGGTGACGAAAAACTGTAGGGTGGGAAAAGTGAAACGGTTCCCACCGCA
>URFH01000049.1 GCA_900547155.1 uncultured bacterium
ACCGTTTCACTTTTCCCACCCTACAGTTTTTCGTCACCCTGAACTTGATTCAGGGCCACAAGGACGCGAAAATCTGGCTTTTAGCGGCAAGATTTGGGCTTATTTCCCCCAATCTGGCGATTCCGAAACAAGTTCGGAATGACGGAGCGCACATTTTCGTCACCCTGAACCTGATTCAGGGCCGCAGGGGCGTGAAAATCACGCTTCCGGCGGCAAATTTGGGGCTTATTTACTTAAATCTTGCGATTCCGAGCCATTCGGAATAACATTTTAAAGATGATGTTTCTCCCCGTTCCTGTACCCGATTCCCGCACGGTATCCGGAAATAAAATAAAGAAACGGCAGCGCCGGCTCAATCCATTTTAAGCCTGAAAGCACCCCAGCTGTTGCAATATCATCAACATGAAGCGCAATATCCAGCATTTCCGGCTTTCTTTCGTCATAAAGCTTTTTGTGCTTCTCTTTTTGACCGAAAAGCGGGTCGATAATTTTCTTGCTGAGATAATTTGCTATAAAACTGCCGCCAACAATGCCCGTTGTCGTAATTCCTGCAAGAATTACCCCCATTTTTTTTACAGGAGAAAGCGGTTTTATAATTTTCGCCGACTGGAGCTTCTCCGCCCCGTATAACGCAGCTCCCGCGCCTACATTACAAAGAAAAATATTCGCAAAATACTGATAAAATCCCTCTTTTATCTTGTTTGCAACCGATTTTTTGCTGGAGGAACCGGTAATTTTGTCGGCAGCAAGCCCGCCCGCAATTCCGCCTGCAACCGGCACGAGCCCGAGCAAAGAAAGCCGTTTTATCTCGGAAAAAATTTCATGCGAATCTACATTTTCCGGTTTTGGCAGAATTACCTCAAAAAGCTCGTTTTTATGCTTTGAATCCGGTATTTTTTGAATGAGCGTGTCAATCTCCTTAACTTTTAGCTTGCCTTTTTTGGATTTTTCCAGAATAGAAAGTACTTTTTTGTCCTTTGTGCCTGAATTTTTGATAAATTTATTAACCGCCGCAGTTTGTTCTTTGAGAATTTCTTTTAGCGGCTTGTTTTCCATCAGCCCTTCAAAAATCTGCTTTCCCCCGACTTTTAACCCCCTTGTTCCGATAATTGAAGCCGCAATTGTTGAACCAATCACGATAGCGGATTTCAGTGCGCGTTTTTCATCACTTTTTTTGCCTTTTCTGTGTTTGTAAACGTCATAAAGCCCGAATGCGCTGCCCCCGCCTATCAAAAGCACCGGCATTTTCTTTTGCAAACCGTTTAGGACAACCGGCTGATCTACATATTTGGCGATGGTTGAAATTTTCATTACTTTTCCTTTGTTATTAATCTCCGGCTGAAAAAAGTTAGCCATGACTAACTTTATATCAAAGGAAAAATAATGTCAAGCCGGCTAATTATACAATTCCTTGATTTTTTTGCCAAAATCCTTGTTTTCATCGGAATATCGCTGAATAAATTCCGAAAATTTTGAAATTCTGCTAAACATTTCTTCTGACATGATGTGCTCCATTTTGCAGGCGTTTAAAGCGGCTTCTTCCGGAGGAAGATGGAGGAGTTTTGAGAAAAAATCAGCCATAGTTTCATGGCGTTTGAAGATTTCTTTTGCCAGCTTTTCTCCCTGCGCTGTGAGCGTGATTGCCGAATACGGCGCGTAATTAATCAGTTTTTTTGCGGTTAAACTATTGAGCGCGCCGGTAACAGAGGCTTTTTTTACATTTAAAATTTTTGAAATATCAGTAACCTTGGCAAAACCGTTTTTTTGCACTTCGTTATAAATAGTTTCGAGGTAATCTTCAAGGCTTGATGAAAGTTTTTCCATTTTACCTCCTTACTAAACTATTTCTTTGCAGGCGAACTGAAGAAAACTTGCGATGAGATTTTCGTTCCACACTTTTATATGCTCCGGAACAACAAGAACCGCAGGCGTGAAGTTCCAGATGTATTTGATGTTTGAATCTATCAAAAAATCCGCAACCTCCTGCGCGTACTGCCTTGGAACGGTTAAAATCGCAATATCCACATTGAGCCTTTCGGCGAGATTGGGCAGCTTTGAGGTGTGAAAAATCTGTTTGTTATTGACGGTCAGGTCGATTTTTTGAGGGTCATTGTCAAAAAGCGCAAGAATATTCAGCCCGTAGCTGTTAAAATTGTCATATTTTGCCAGCGCAAGCCCCAAATGCCCTGCTCCGACAATAAAAGCGTCTTTTGCTTTGGTAAAACCGAGCGTTTTTTCAATAGAATCTTTCAGCTCTCTGACAATATAGCCGACACGGCATTTTCCCGCGTTATTCAGGAGTTTAAAATCTTTTCTTACCTGTGAGTCGTCAATCCCCAGCCTTTGTGCGATTTGAGGGCTGGAAATGTACTCCTGGCCGTGTTCAATGTATTCAGCGAGGATGCTGTGATACAGAGTAAGGCGGTTTGTGACTTTTTCGGGTATATTTTTGCTCATTTTCACCTCAATGTTTCCCTATTCTACACTAAATCACGAAAAAAATCACGATTTTTTCTAAAAGCATTTTTGTTCTATAATTTTTCTATGATTAGATATGCAGCACCGATTTTGCTTTTAACAATTTCAAATATATTTATGACTTTTGCCTGGTATGGACATTTGAAGTTCAAAGCTGCGCCGATTTTTCTTGTGATTCTGGTGAGCTGGGGCATTGCTTTTTTTGAATACTGTTTTCAGGTTCCGGCAAACCGCTTCGGGCATTCTGTTTACAGCGCTGCGCAGCTGAAAACGATTCAGGAGATTATTACTCTTCTTGTTTTTAGCGGTTTTTCCGTGATGTATTTAAAAGAGCAGTTCAAATGGAACTATCTTGTAGGTTTTGTGTTTATAATCCTTGCTGCGTGCTTTATTTTCCATAAATAGCTATGCAGCTGCATCGTTTTGCTGCTTTCTTTGCGCACGAACGCAACAACGGGCTTTTTTGATGATTTTAAAAAAGCAGGCAAAATATCCGGCGGCAAGGATTGTCGAAGCTGTGACCCAGGCAATCGGCCCTGCATAAAAAATGCCAAAATAGCTGAATTTTACGGCAAGATAAACCGCCGCAAACGAACGAATGACAAGTTCTGCAATGCTTGCAGCAAGCGGGAGGACTGCTTCGCCCATGCCTTGCAGAGCGTTTCTGAAAATAAAAATTTGCCCGAGGAAAAAATAGAAAATTGTGCTAATCCACAGGTATTCGCGTGCTATTTTGATAATTTCTGTTTCCGCCTGCCCGAGGAAAATTCCCACAACGTTACTTCCCCAAAAATGTATCAAAATTGCCATGATAATGCTTAAACTGATGTTTATAAGCGAGCTTCTTTTTACTCCGGCGCGGATTCTGGAGTAATTGTTTGCGCCAAAGTTCTGCGCTGTGTATGCAGCGAGCGCCACGCCGAAAGATACCATTGGCAGGGTCGCTATTTGCTCTATTCTCAAGGCTGCCGTGAATGCCGCAATTACATCAGGGCCAAAAGTGTTGCAAACACTCTGAATAATCAAAATTCCGATTCCGAGGATTGAATACTGCAGCGCCATTGGGATTCCGACCTTTAAATGTTCCATTGCAAATGGGATACTTTCCTTTTTTATTGCAAATTTCCAGTCATCAAGCTTCAAATGCAGGATGGGAAAACGTTTTTTTACATAAACTACGCACAAACAAGCAGAAACCGCCTGTGAAATCACCACCGCAACCGCAGAGCCCGGCACGCCCCAGCCGAATTTCAAGATGAATAAAAGCGCAAGAACGATATTCAAAAGTGAGGCAAATATCAGAAAATACAACGGCGTTTTGCTGTCACCGAGCGCTCTGACTATGCTTGCGAGCAGATTGTAGGCATTTGCGCTGATTAAGCCGGCTACGACGATTTGGATGTACCAGAAAGCGTCTTTGTAAATCTCGCGCGGAACATTCATCCATCCCAGAATAACATTCATAAAAAGGCCCAGCAAAACAGAAAAAACAATGGTAAAAACACTGCTTAAAACCGTCGAAACAGTCACTGAACGCCTTACTCCGACAGGGTCTTTAGCTCCGAAACGCTGTCCTGTTATGACTGCAAAGCCGTTTGTCAGCCCCACAACCACAAACATCAGAAAAAAGAACACAGGTGAAGTTGCGCCGACAGCTGCAAGCGCGTTCATTCCGAGCGTTCTACCTACAATCACAATATCAGCTATGTTGTATAACTGTTGAAATATATTACCTATCAGGAGCGGCACTGAGAAAAGCAGCAGCAGTTTCAGCGGAGCGCCTTTTGTCATGTCGTTTATCATTTGTAAAAAACCTTATTTAATACAGTTATTTTACTATATAAATAAATCATTTCTATGTGCTTTGGGGAGGCTTTGTGTTTATATATGCTATAAATATCTCCGGAAATGTGAAAAAACCGCCTAATAGAATAAAAATCGGTTAAATTCAACATGACGGTTCAAAAAATGCTTTCCATGCAAATCTGTCAAATAATCTTTTTTATTTGTTTAAATTAATCATCCGGGCGCATATTCCGCATTCACATGCCGCATTATGAACCTCGGAATTCTCGCAAATTACGGCTTCTGCACCGAGTTTTGAATATTTTGTTAAAAACGGACGCAAATCTTCACCACTTTGGCATTCTCTAATCTCATCCCTTGCCCGAAATTCCGGTATTATTGTCGCAATCCCTGCTTTCCAAAACGCCCGCGCAAGAAATGTTTCAAAAATATAATCCCTTATGCCGACCAACGCTATCTTTTTAACATTTTTCTTTCTTAATTCCGAAATTAACATAGTACATCTCTCGTCCCAATCCGTTGAATCCGGAAAAGTATCATTTTTATTCATTTTTTCACCCGTTAGCTACCAAAAAGTATTCGGTAGGCCATAAATTATATATATTAATACATATGCCTGATATCTAGTCAACTGGTGTGCCAAAAAACAGCATTAAACGCTCAATCTCTTAAT
>URFH01000050.1 GCA_900547155.1 uncultured bacterium
CCGCCTGCGGCAGAGCTGCGGTCAGAAATTGCGTAGTTTCCGATGAAATTGCCGGTTATGTCTCCGATTGCAGCGACCAAATTATAAATCGCGCCGCCATAGGCACTGTATCCGCCGGTAGAAATAGCAGAGTTTCCGATAAAATCTGCGCTTATATCGCCTAGCTTAGCTGATGATCCGCTATTGTAAATCGCACCGCCAACTTTTACACCGGAAGTATTGCCTACCGTCTGATTTACAAAGCTCCCGCCTGTTATGTTCATTGAAGAGTTATCAGAGGTGTTTTCAAGCCTTGTGTGAAATTGGGTTGTGTCGTATTTTGCTGTAATTTGGGCGTTTGCTTTGTCGGTTTCAGTGAGTATGAGGCCGTTTTCGGTGTTTTCCCATTTAAAATACTTTTCGCCGTCGCCGGAGCCGTATTCGGGCTTAGTATAATCAGCAATATTGAAAGTTTCTGCGGAAAATGCAGGCGTAAAGAGCATAAAAAACACTGCAAAAAGCGCTGCAAGCCCGCCAACAAGGCGAGAAAGGGCATGCGATTGCAAGAATGTCGTGGTTTTGGTGGAAAGTTTATTTTTCACGCGGGTGAGATTCTGAAACAAGTTCAGAATGACAGTGGGAAGAGGTTTTTGGGGAGTTGTGAGGGCGAGAACCCTTACCCTACCAGTACCCCCCCCCCATGGGCGCAAAGGCTTTATTTACAAGGATTTTAGGGGATTTTACACAATTCTTTTCCATAATTCGACACCTCACGGTATTAGCTTAACAATTTCAGGGCTTAATTTTTGAAACAATTTTGTTATTGCCCATCTAATTATTTAATGCCCAGTTTTCATGGATTTCTAACATCTGATGGGTGGGATTGTTACATTTGTTTACATAATTTCAGGAAAAGCACAAGAGAGTATAATTATATTATGTTTGTTCAAAATATAGCTGAATATCTGGAATCGCTGGAGGTTGAGCGGGGGCTTTCGGAGAACACAATCGAAGCTTACGGGCGGGATTTGAATGCGTTCGGCGAATTTCTTGTTCAGCAGGGGGCAGAGGTTTTTGATGAGGTAAAAAGAACCCATATAAATTACTATATAAAAAAGCTCCATGACGAAAACTACACGGCCACGAGCATTACAAGGAAAATTGCAGCAATACGCGGCTGGTTCAGGTGGCTGCTGGCAAACGAAATCATAGCGCAGGATCCGAGTTTGAGCATTGAGCTGCCGAAATTGAGCAAAAAGCTCCCCAGAGTTGTTTCCGCAGCAGAAATTGAAAAAATCCTCTCAAACCATCTTGATGAAACGGAAGCTGTGGTTATGGAGCTGCTTTACGGCGCAGGTTTGCGGGTTTCGGAGCTTGTGAACCTTGAAATCGGCAATATTGACCTGAATTCCAAATATGTAAGGTGTTTTGGCAAGGGTTCAAAAGAACGCATAATACCGATAGGCGAAAAAGCAAAAAAATCAATCATAAATTACTTAAAAATAAGAGATTTTTATATAAAAAAATTCAAACTCGAAACAAAACGCTTTTTAATCAAAAAAAACGGAAAACCGGTGACACGACAGGAGATTTATGTTTTTATAAGAAAACAGGGCGAATTGCTGCAAAAGCACATCTCGCCGCACACAATGAGGCACAGTTTTGCAACGCATATGCTCGAAAACGGCGCTGATTTGAGGGTTGTACAGGAGCTGCTCGGGCACAGTGACGTTTCAACAACCCAGCTCTACACGCATGTAAGCAAAAAACGACTGAAAGAGATTTATTTTTCCATAAATGACTAAAACGCTGAAAGAAATTTACTCACAAGAAAAAACTGTTATTTCTTACGAAATTTTTCCGCCAAAAAACGATTCTGACGGAGAAAAAGAGAACAGACTTTTTGAGGTGCTGAAAATATTAAAAGGTTTTGACCCGTCATTAATCTCCGTGACCTATGGCGCCGGAGGAAGCACGGCAAATCAGTCATTTGAGCTCGTAAAACGCATAAAATCAGACCTGAAAGTCACACCTATGCCGCATTTCACCTGCGTAGCAACGGGTTACGGCAACATCCGCGCCTATATGAACAATCTCGAAGAACTCGGCATAAAAAATATCCTTGCGCTTCGCGGTGACATTCCGGAGGGGAACTATTTTTCGGATTTTCAACACGCAAGCGACCTCATTGAATACATTAAATCAGACCACAAGCTCTCTGTAGCCGCCGCAGGCTACCCCGAGGGGCATATTGACTCGCCGACAATTGAGGAAGACTTAAAATGGCTGAAATACAAGGTTGATAAAGGTGCAGAGGTAATTTTCACGCAATTATTCTTTGAAAACGAAAAATTTTTCAGATTTCTTGAAAATTGCAGAAAATCAGGGATAAATATCCCGATAATTCCAGGAATATTGCCTGTTACAAGCTTTAAACAACTTGAAAAAATGACCTCGCTTTGCAGGGTAACGATTCCGCCCAAATTCCTCGAAAAGCTCGCAAAACACAGTGAAGATAAGGATTATACAAGAGAACTGGGCATTGAATTTGCAGCAATTCAGTGCGAAGAGCTGGTTAAAAACGGGGTTTCAGGGATTCACTTTTACACGCTGAATAAAGCTTACGCAGTTTCTAAGATTTTAAAAGAAATACAATAGTTTTCAGGGTTTGTACATTTTGACTTCAACCTTGCGACCCTGAATCGAGTTCAGGGTGACGAAAAAGCGCTCTGTCATTCCGAACTCGTTTCGGAATCGCAAGATTCGGGCGTTTTGACTTTAACCTTGCACCCCTGAAACGAATTCAGGGTTACGACTATGTTTAAAAAAATGTAAAGTATTGTAACAAAATATATAAATCGTGAATACGGCTTATATAAAATGTTTTTATTTATATGTGGTTAATAAAATAAGTAAGTAAGGAGCGCCAACATGGTTGACAGCGTCGGTTCTATAGCAAACAATACATATTATCAATCATATTATCAAGGCTACCTTGATATGAAGAAAAAAATGGGCGGTCAGCTTACATTTGAAGCTTATTTACGTAAACTCAACGTAGATTACGACACAACTATGCAAATTTTAGAGAATGTCGTAGAAACAGGTGACCCTCTTAAAGGTGACGGTGTTGACGGTAACTCTATAAACAGCAAACGCCATGTAAACGGTGAAGGAAACAAACAAATGTTCCAGACCGAAGACCAGGAAGGCTATTATGACATTGACTGGGATACCGGAGAATACAGATACATTACCGACACACAAGAAGTCGCAAAAACATTGGGCTTGGACACTGAAAATTATCAGTTCGACACAATTGTCTTTGGCGCAGGCTCTGCAGAAGTAACGGATTTCGTCTTTTCTAATCTTTCTGACGGCCAGCAAAGAGAAGAATACACAGTTAATGGCACATACAGAAATATCACTTATGCAGTTCAGGAATTTGACCCTTGTTATATTCTTGATTCAGCTTTGCAGGACGCTACTGATGAAGAATACCAGAAAGCCCTTAACAACTGGGAATATCTAAGCGCAACTGTTACTCAATGGATTACTGACGCAGAACTTGAGGCATTAAATGCACTTGAACCCAATTCTGCTGAGTACAAACAGGCACTTATTGACTTGATTCTTGAAAAACTTGACCAAACGCAGTCTTTTGGTGACCATACGCACGTAGAAAACAAAAATGCAGCCGATGCACTTGATTCCGTAACCGGCTCAGAATCAGGTTCTACCGATTCTTCTGCAAGCGGCACAGTTCCTCAATACGACAGAAGCACTGTTATGTATAATTCATCAATAAGCAACGACTACACATCAGGTGTTTCAAGAGCCACAGACACAAGAAGCGAAGACCACGCAGCAGTAAAATCAGAAGCGTTGTCAATGGCGCAATCAGACCTCAACGCAGCGGCATCTGCGCTGAGAGCACAAATCGGCGACCAGCTTACTGATGAAATGAACGCATATATTGAAACAGCAATAAAAAATACACTTCAATATATGGGTGATAACACTTTCCAGTGGCAATGCGGCGGGAAATACAGCCTTAGCACGACCGATGACAGACTTGGATACGGTGACAGACATGATGGCAAAGACAAAGTCAGAGGCGTTTACAATGTTCAGGCTGTAGTAAACCATTTCTTCGATGAATTCAACACACTCTGCGCTAACAACGGAAAATCTTCTGAGCAAGTTAAAGCTGAAGCAGAAGAAAAAGAACGACTCAAAGGCGAATACCAAACTTTCTACAACTTCAATGTAAAATCAGTTACCGTAGAAGGCACAAAATCCGAATATACAGTTTCAATGACAGGCGGCAACTACAAAAATGACGCAAAAAACAATGTTATTGAGCCCTACAAAGAACAGGTAATCAAAGCGATTAAAGAAAAATGTCCTAATATATCTGAAGCAACTATTGAAAAACTTGTGAACGCAGCAGCCGAATCAACTCTCAACAAAACAAGCTGGGTAACAACAAACGGCAATATTGCAACAGGCGGCACATATACAATCAATACAGACAAGCTTCTTGACGAATTCAACGCGCAGATTAAAGCAGCAATCAAAGCTTCCGGCGCTTATAATCCTGATGAAGCATAATAAAATCTTTCTTATTAACCACATATGCGGAGATTTCGGAATGGAATCTCCTTTTTTTTTGCAAAAATTGTAAATTGTCACGCTGAATTCAGAAAAATCATCGCCACCTTAACTCAGAAAAGATAGTTGTCACCCTGAAATTGGTCCAGGGGCGCAGGATTGGTGTCAAAACGCACAAATCTTGCGATTCCGAAATAAGTTCGGAATGACAGCATTATTTCGTCACCCTGAACTTGGTTCAGGGTCGCAGGATTGGTGTCAAAA
>URFH01000051.1 GCA_900547155.1 uncultured bacterium
CGCGAGCTGGGTTCAGAACGTCGTGAGACAGTTCGGTCCCTATCTGTCGTGGGCGAAGGATATTTGAAAGGAGCTGTCCCTAGTACGAGAGGACCGGGATGGACGCACCTCTGGTGTACCAGTTGTCACGCCAGTGGCACAGCTGGGCAGCTAAGTGCGGAACGGATAAACGCTGAAGGCATCTAAGCGTGAAGCCGGCCTTAAGATAAGATATCCCATTACGTAAGTAAGTAAGACCCCTCAAAGACTATGAGGTTGATAGGTCTGAGGTGTAAGCATGGCGACATGTTAAGCCAGCGGATACTAATAGGTCGAGGGCTTTTCCTTTTGTCAGAGTTCAAATCTTTGCTTTTCTGTTCAATTTAAAAGAGTCAGCCGGTGTTTATGGCGATGAGGTTCCACCTGTTCCCTTTCCGAACACAGAAGTTAAGCTCATCTGCGTAGAAGATACTTGGACGGTGACGTCCTGGGAAAATATATCAATGCCGGCTTTTTGCTTTTTATTTGTTTTGTGTAATGTATATATATATTCCTCAATAGCTCAGTCGGTAGAGCATGCGGCTGTTAACCGCAGGGTCGTTGGTTCGAGTCCAACTTGGGGAGCCAAAGGTAAGTACTAAAACCATCTGCTTACAGCGGCATTTATGTTGTTTGATAACGGAGGAAACTCCGCAGGCGGCTGTGAGCAGTGATTTTAGTTTATGTCAATTTTGGTAGTGAATAGCTGCCTGAAAGAAATATTCAATTTTGTTTAGAAAAAGCAATAAGCCCGCCAGTTCCGATGGAGGAATATCTGACGAGCTTATGAAATCTATTCGAGAATACATGTGCGTACGCTGAGATAGCATTCTCACTAAGTCAATCAGATAGGGTTGTATCTGCGTTGATTATGGAGCATAGACCATTTGGCGATGGTCTATGCTTTGTGGGGGTGCTTTTTCTGTTTTGTATTTTAACATGAAGGAAAAATTTTGTCAAGTATTTTTTTCAAAAATATTTTTCTGGTATTTTTCAGCAATTATAGGAATCGAGATTTTAATCTCGGTTCCTTATTTTTTTTGCAATGTCGAAAAAAATTTTTTTCTTTATTTTTTTTAATAGTTCGGATATATTTTAAACGCCGTATTTACGGTGTTTTTTTATTTTATCAGATTGACGTTTAAGAATAGAAAAATAATTCTGCCCTCTTGACAAAATAAAAATTCATGATTATAATTTAAAATCAAATTGAGGCGATCGCTTTTGGACTTTCGATTTCTGATTTTTCAGAATCAAAAAATCCCTGGATTTTTTGAAAAAATACAGCGCATTCATGCGCTGTAAATCCGAATTTTGTCCGGAGATGAATCTTCTGAAAAATTCGGAGGGCTGAATAGCAAGGAACGCCGGTGTGGACACACTCGGCAATTTTTACAAAAACTCAACGGAGTTTAGTTTTGAAAAAATTAATCTTTTGGGAGCGCCCAAACCCCGAAAAAAGTCAAGAAAGGATAAGCAATGTCAATAGAAAGAAAACGTAATTATTTGATAAAATTTTATGTAGACGGAGAAGAAAAAAAGTTCATAATTGAGAAGATGAAAGCTGCCGGAATTAAAAATCTAAGCGCCTATTTAAGAAAGATTTCAATAGAGGGAAAAATAGAAATTGTTGATTATTCAGAAATAAGAAAATTTGTATCGGAGATTAATAAAATAGGGGTAAATATTAATCAGATAGTTAAGCGCGTCAACGAAACTAAATCGGTGTTTCGAGAGGATATTAAAGATATTCAGAATAAACTGGAGGAAATATGGCTTATACAGAAATACATCCTATCAAAGTTACCTTAGGCAAAGCTATCGACTATATTTGCAACAAAGAAAAAACAGAAAACGGTTTTTGGATTTCTACTCATAATTGTCAACATCGTACAGCGGAATACGAGTTTGGTTTTACAAGAAAATCAATGAACAGCAATGTTGAAAATCTTGCTTTTCATGCAATTCAGTCATTCAAAAAAGGAGAGGTGACTGCGGAACAAGCTCATGAAATCGGACTTGAAACTATGAAAAGAATGCTTGACGAACAATATGAATTTGTACTCTCAACTCATGTCGATAAAGCCTGCATACATAACCATATAATTATCAATTCCGTCAATTTTCATAACGGTAAAGCATTTTCAACCGAACATGACAGAAAGTTTTCTCCGGCATGGAAAGAATTGAAAAAATACAGTGATGAAATAACTGCCGAACGCGGTCTTTCAGTAATAGAAAATTCTAAAGGAAAGGGCGTTAGTCATTATGAATGGGAGCTTAAACAGGCAGGACAGAGTTGGAAGCAGAAGCTTAAAATAATCATTGACGAAACGGTCAAGGCTTCAAAAAGTTTTGATGATTTTCTCGACAAAATGAGAGCGGAAGGCATTGAGGTAAAGTATGAGGATTATGTAAAAAAATCCGGTAAATGTTTAGGCTTTAAAATGCCGGGACAGAAGTATTTTATTTATTCTCAGAAGTTTGGCTGGTATTATGAAGAAGCTCAGCTAAGAAAAAGAATCGAACGTAATATTACCAGAAAATCCGAATACAAGGCAAAGCAGATTACCAATCCTGATAATCGTATCAAAGAATTTTTTAATCTTTATGAAGATAAGTTTAATTCTTTCGGAATGCAGAGATGGGGCAAAATTCAGAATCTGAAAACAGGCTTTAAAACAATAGCTTATCTGAATGAAAACGGCTTTAAAAACGCAGAGGACTTTTTCAGCAAATACGAAAGTCTGAATGAACGTAAATTACAAAATTCTGAGAAAATAAACGCACTTGAAAGTAAGCTGAAATTTAATAAATACAGGCTGAAATATCTGAAAATTTACAGGCAGTACAAGCCTGTTTCCGAGCAGTATAAAAAGGCTGTTTTTCAGGATAAATATTTCCGTAATCATGAGAACGAGCTTCTTATGTTTCGGGAAGCTGTAGAGGAATTAAAGAAGACTGAAAGGTCAAAGGTTCTGCCCAATATTGCAGTATTAAAGAATGAAATTCAAGGTCTGGCAGAACAAAAAAATAAGCTTTACATTGACAATAAAGCCATTGATGCAAAGCTTCGAGAGTATGATTCAGTCAAGAAAAATCTTGAAAAGATTATTGAAGATACTGTATTTAAACAGGATCAGGAACAGCGTGAAATCAAAAATGAAAAACATATGAATAATGATATTCATATTAAGGGAGAAAGTACATATCATGAAAGATAATTATTGTCTTTGCTGCGGCAAAAAAATTTCAAATGAACAAGGTAAAATTAAGGAATTGAATGATAATTTCAAGCCTAAAATCTCCAAAAGGATTGTGGAAATTGTATTTGTGATATTTATAAATATTTTTTATTGCTTTATATGCGTGTATTTAATAAAATTAATTCTAAAGGTGGAACTGATTATATTATTTATGACGATATTTACTACTTTTATTCCGTTAATTTGTAAAGTTAAAAACTTCATTACTTGTAATAAGGAAACAAGTAAATTGGTCCTTAATGAAAAATATATTTGTGAAAACTGTATGACCAAAATAAATAAAGTTTTATTTAAAAGACGATTTATATTTAACATAGCCATTTCGCTTTGGCTATCTTTCGGTGAAATTGCAATTTTATTGATTTTTATGTTTTTAATAAAATAATTAAATGAAAAGTTTTGAAATTAATTTGCGCTGCTTCTGCATGGTATATTGAAAGGACTTAAATTATGAAAACTTTAAAATATTCAATGAATGAAATTAAAATTTGGAATTATGACAATTTAGAAATTAGGACAATAGAAAAAGGCGGAGAGTCATGGTGGGTATTGTCAGATGTGTGTAAATGCAAAATTATTTCGCCGTTGGGTAACTCATGAGGTACTGCCTGAAATACATAGAACAGGTAAATATTCTGCCGTAAAATC
>URFH01000052.1 GCA_900547155.1 uncultured bacterium
GGCAAACCCATCCGCGTAAAACTCGGTATGGACCCGACCCGCCCTGATTTGCACCTCGGGCATACTGTTGTTATGAAAAAACTCAAAAAATTTCAGGAGCTCGGGCACACAATCGTGCTTCTCGTCGGAGGGGCAACCGCAATGGTAGGCGACCCGTCAGGAAAATCCGAAACCCGCCCCGCTTTGACCAAAGAACAGGTCGAGGAAAACGCGAAAACCTATTTTGAGCAGATGTCAAAGGTTCTTGACACATCAAAAGCCGAAGTAGTCAACAATGCCGACTGGCTTCATCCGATGCAGCTTACAGATTTGCTAAAACTCGCGTCAAATGTGACAGTTGCCCAGATGATGACCCGCGACGACTTTGCAAAACGCTATGCTGACGGAAAACCCATTTCAATTCACGAATTTTTCTACCCGCTAATGCAGGCGTATGACTCGGTTGCGATTGACGCGGATATTGAGCTGGGCGGAACAGACCAGAGGTTCAATGTTCTGCTCGGAAGAGAGATACAAACCGCTTACGGCAAGCCAAATCCCCAGATGGTAATGCTTTTACCGCTGATTGAGGGTACGGACGGGCTTGTTAAAATGTCAAAAACCTACCCCGAGCACTGTATTTCCCTGACTGACAGCGCAAAAGACATGTACGGAAAGCTTATGTCAATTCCGGATACGTTGATTATGAAATATTTTACGCTTTTGACGGATATTTCGGACGAAGAGCTGAAAAAAGTCGAAAATCGCCTAAAAACCGAAAATCCGCGCGACATAAAAATGCAGCTGGCTTACACAATCACAAACGAATACCACAGCAACGAAGAAACCCAAAAAGCGCAGGATGAATTTGTAAACGTTGTTCAAAACAAAGGGATTCCGGAGGATATTCCATCGTTTGCGCTGAAAACGGAAATAAGTATTCTTGATTTGCTCCTTGAGCTGGGATTTGTTGCCAGCAAGGGGGAGGCCAAGAGGCTAATTGCCGGAGGCGGTGTAAAAATTGATAATGAAAAAATCAACGACACGGCTTTTGTTGTAAAACCGTCAGAAAAATCACAAATCCTGCAATCAGGAAAACGAAAATTCATGGAGCTGAAAAATGCCTGAGATTTACGGCAATATATTGGAGCTAATCGGGAAAACCCCGATGGTAAAGCTGAACAAAATCAACGACAGTGAGGCTGAAATTTACCTGAAGCTCGAATTTTTCAACCCCGCGCATTCAATAAAAGACCGCGCAGCCTTGAAAATGATTGAAGAAGCTGAAAAGCTCGGAAAAATCGACAAAAACACGGTTATAATCGAGCCAACAAGCGGAAATACCGGAATCGGGCTTGCTCTTGTTTGCGCTGTTAAAGGATACAAAATAATCCTGACAATGCCAGAAAGTATGAGTATTGAGCGAAGAAAAATGCTTCAGGGCTACGGCGCCGAGCTTGTTTTGACGCCAAAAGAAGCAGGCATGAAAGGCGCGGTGGACATGGCGCTTGAACTTGCTGAAAAATACGAAAGCAGCTTTGTTCCGGCTCAATTCAGCAACCCAGACAACCCGAAATCCCACATTTTGACAACAGCTGAAGAAATTTGGGCAGATACCCACGGGAATATAGACATTTTTGTTGCATCTTTCGGCACCGGCGGCACGATTTCAGGAGTTGGAAAACGCCTAAAAGAGCTTAATCCTAATATAAAAATCATTGCAATCGAACCCAAAGACAGCCCGCTTGTATCAGAGGGAAAAGCAGGCCCGCACGGAATTCAGGGCATTGGAGCAAATTTTATACCCAAAAATCTTGATATGAGCGTCATTGATGAAGTAATAACGGCAGAAGAGGACGAATCAATCGAAACTGCAAAGCTGCTGGCAAGAAAAGAAGGCGTGCTTTGCGGAATTTCCTCGGGAGCCAACGTCAGCGGCGCACTCAGGATTGCAAAACGCGCCGAAAATAAAGGCAAAAAAATTGTCACAGTAATAACAGATTACGGCGAACGGTATTTATCAACAAAATTATTCGATTAACTTAAAAATTCGTCCAAAACAGGAGAAAAAATGCTGCTAAAACGTGCGATTGCGCAAATTAAAGAGGATATAAAAACAATTTACGAAAAAGACCCTGCGGCAAATAATATTGTCGAAGTTTTTTTATGTTATCCGGGGCTGCATGCTTTGATTGCGCATAGAATTGCGCATAAGCTGAGATACTGGGGAATTCCTGTCATTCCACGGTTGATTTCTTATTGGAGCCGGATTTTTACTGGCATAGAAATCCATCCGGGCGCCAGAATCGGGCGAAGATTCTTTATTGACCACGGAATGGGCGTTGTAATAGGCGAAACAACCTTTATTGGCGATGATGTGCTTCTTTATCAGGGCGTAACGCTCGGAGGAACTGGAAAAGAGCACGGAAAGCGCCATCCGACGCTTGAAGACAATGTTATTGTCGGCGCAGGCGCAAAAGTCCTCGGAAACCTCACAATAGGCAAAAATTCCAGAATCGGAGCTGGTTCGGTCGTGGTTGATGATGTTCCGGCGGATTGTACGGTTGTAGGCATACCCGGGCGCGTTGTTCACCAGCGTGTAATGGTTGACGGGCAGCTAATGCACAACAGAATGCCCGACCCTGTAAAATGCCAGCTAAACAGGCTCACCTACGAAGTGCAGGAGATAAAAGAGCAGCTTAATTTAACGACAAGCGGAAAAACCGATTGTTAAAAATTATAAATATTCTCTAGACAACTCAATTATACGATTCGCCCTGCTATATTTTTCATTCGTTGTATAGTCCTCTTGATGAGCTACCATATTACCCAGCAAAGCAAGAGAATGCAGAATATTCTGGTTCTGTTTTATAATCAATTCTTCTCTTTTTTTCGCTTCATCGGCTTTTTCTTTCAAGTCGAAAACATCACGCCGCACATAGCCCAGTCTTTCGCTCATTTTTGCAATATAAGCCGGATGAATCTCTCTAAAAGATGGATTTGAGGCTTTTTTATACGAATTTATTGCGTTTATTTTCATTTTTTGCTCCATATTACTTCAGTAAATAAAGAAATTTAAAAATCCTGTGTTTCAACCCTGCTGAAACTTTTTTAACTCGATTGAGCACAACATTATCATTTTTTATAAGATAATTTCTTACCGAAAGCGTTTTCGGATACATTGTGAGGAGTTTTGATTCAAAAACATCATTCAGCTGCTTAACTTCCGGCAGTTTTGCAATCTGTTTTTTATGAAGCTCATAATAACCGGGATAATTCAACCTTTTCCCTGTCTGTTCCCTGCGGGCAAGCAATCCTCTGGTTGGATTTTCGATACAATCCTTCAAATGGCCAACCATGTCGTCTTTTGCGGAATCAGAAAGTGAAAACCTTGAATCCAGATGAATATGTGCCCAGTAGGCATTTCGTCTTATTTGTAAAAAACGGTTTGCACCGCCGACTTCTAGTTCCATATATCGCTCCTTTTTCTTATAATAGCATTTAAGTTCAGAAAAAATTATTTTTATTAAACAAATATAAAAAATTTACAATTCTAAATAATATTAATAGCAATTCATTATAACTCATCGACAAGATTGTGAAAGTTTTTGAAATTTTTAAATTTTTTTGTATAATAATTCTTGTGAACAAACTTCACTTATAAATTATGGTAAAAGGAGAAAAAAATGAAAGTAAAAATTAATGACGGTTGCATAGCTTGCGGCGCTTGCGAATCAGTTTGCGATGCAGTATTTTCTATCGAAG